>CANJBZ010000015.1 GCA_947473475.1 Alphaproteobacteria bacterium | reverse complement strand
TGCGAACGCAATCTCGTCGAGCGTTTCTTCTGCATCATCAAGCATTTTCGAGGCATCGCTACCCGATACGAGAAAACCGCGCGAAACTTTCTCGCAGGACTGCATTTGGTTTGCGCTATCGTTTGGCTTAAATGACGACACGCCCTAGCGTATGAATGGTTGCCGTCCTGGGCGCTGACTTGCGAATACAACAAACTGAAACCTTAATCGTGTGAACTCTCCAGCATATTAAGGGAAAATACGTGCATGGGGCACTTGCGCTGTGTGTCCAACAGCGACGATTTTACACGGTGGCAATCGGCATCTCTCCGGGAACCGATTCGTGAGCAAGGAGCGGCCGTTTGGTGTCAAGCGGCCCGTCACATCATGCGACGGCTGTATCGCGTGAAATGGGGCATAAGAGGCTACTCCCATTCGCCGTGAAGGACCCAGCCTCGACTTCTTGTGCACGCGCGCAAGATACCGATGCGCTTATTGGTGGGCGTGTGATGCTCGATTTCGACGTCATGCTCCATGATCCGCGCATAGCCAAATTGGATCATGGAAAAAAGTGAAGTGCATCTGGGGACTGGGAAGCCACACGGAAGCTGGTCGCACAAAGCACGCGCTCGCGCCATTCTGCTTTCTTTATGAGCCTGCCGTTTTATCTTCTTCCGGGCTGTATGCGTCTCACACCCATTGTCGAATTCTCCGCTCGATTCAATGGCGAGAAGAAACGCCGCAATGGCAATGTGGTTCCATCGCGCTCGCACAAAGCACGCGAAGGCGGGCGGCTTTATTTCCCCGAAATGGACGCTGTGACTTGCGTACCGCCCGCATGAGTGGCGCAAAGTTTGCCGAGGGATCGTGTCAGGCTTGGAGCGGCCGTAAGTTCCCTAATCGCATAGCCTTCTATCTTCATCTGCTTCCTGATCTCGAACACGGACGCGCAGGAGCCGTCTCTTGCCAATTCGTATGCGCGCTCGACGGCTGAGGGCCGGTCCGACAGCAGGGACGACATCCGCATTGCATTCCACCTCGTCTGAAACCGGCTGAGAGCCGGACACGGTCTTATTGGAACGACAAAACCAGTCCGGTTCAAGGCCTGCAAGGCAGACTTGCCCGATGCAGACGACTGCCGAACCCACCCAGCCCGATGCTCGCTACTTTGTCTTGCAATCGGCCCATAAGAGACTCCTGCTTCCTGACGTTACGCGTGTTGGAAGGGGTGCCTAATTTCGCCGGTGGACCGCCACGGCAAGATCGGTCGCAAGCTCCAGCCCGAAGGACAACGGTCCCTCTTGCACATGGGAAAGCCAGGCGGCCAAGGGCTGTCCTTCGCGCGTATCCCAGGCGGTCAATTGGTACACCCCCGGCATAAGACCGGGCACGGTGACCGTAACCGGAAGGGGTGCGGCCCGCGTTTTCAAAGCGCCGCTTTTGCCAAGCGAGTCCGTGCGCACGAGCCACAATAGGGCCTGCTGTTCGTCGGCGCAGGAAACGGCACGGACTGCTGGATTCGAGAGACCAATATGTTCGCTGATGCTTTTCCGACGGAAGCGCGTCCATTCTATCAGCGGAAGAAACTTTGCCAGCGCGAGTTGCGCGCCATGCATGCCCGGCGTCAAAAGGTGCGGATGCCGGTTCGGCCAGCGCATGCCGCCGCCCGCGCCCCCGGCGGCGAGATGGGCCCATTGCATATGTCGGAAATGCTCATCGTCGAAGCGTTCAGGCGGCGATATATGGCGATCTTTGAAGCGGTGGGGCCCATGCTCTGTGTCGAGAATGGGCCGCTCGTCGTGGATCTGTAGAATGGAGTCCGCGACGATCTTTCCCATGTCAACAGCGGGCGCGACCGTGCCGGTGGGATCGTCGACCGCCCCCTCCGGGTAAATATGGATGGTTGCAAAGTCGAGATCAGGATGGCGGAAAATCGGCTCGGCCAAATCGAGTTTCGGCTGTCGCCAGATCTCAGGGCCGAACAGAGACACGGTCTGAAGGTGCGCGTGCCCATAAAGCCGCGTCTCCAACTCGCGAAGCTCATGACTAAGATCGTGGATAAAGGAGGAAAACCCTTCGATGTTTTCTTCAGCCTGTGCCGGATGAATTTCGTTCCACAGGTCCCACGCGAAAATCGTACCCGTACCGCCCCAGCGTTCGGAGGCAAAGGTCAGACGCTGTTTTATGGCTTTGCGGGTGTCTCCACAGATCAGAAGCCGTGAAGGCGAATCGAGCGGCCCGCCATTGCGTGTGTTGTAGGGGTGATCGTTCCAATTGATCCTGGACCAGAACGTATCGAACGGCGTCAACAGGACATGAATGCCGTGCCTTTGGCACATGGCAAAGAGACGGTCCCATAATTCGACCATCTGCGGGACGAAGACTCCAACCGGGTTCTCAAAATGGCCTTCCGGCGTTTCCGCGTGCTCCAGCATCAACCGGATGCAATTGATGCCATTGCGCGCGAGCATCGCAAGATAGGCATCGGCTGACGCGGCATCTTTCATGCCAAGAAGCCCGCTCAGTCCGGGCCAAGTGATGGAATCATTGTGTCCGACAGGCGTCCAGCTATCGCCGGTTTCGGTCATAAAGTACGGGACGCTAGGGGCTTTTCCTATCCATGCAAGTTTGGGTGAAGCCGATCCGATGGTCGCTGCCGCCATTTGTCTTGGTATCTCATATGGCCGTCAGACGTATCTCATGTGGCCGTTATGACGCCGGTACCCTCTTGTTCGGCCGCTTGCAAGCGCCGCCAGATCGAAAGTTCCTGTCCTACGGCCTCATCCATGTTGTAGTTGCGATAGGTACCCAGCCTTCCCGCGAAAATCACGTTGGGGGTGGAGGGCGCAAACCTTAGGTTTCGCCGCTGCATCCAGCGGCGAAACGGTGTCCACTTCGCCGCCTTGCGCTAACTCCGCGCCATTGCCCGCAAAGCAAGCGTGGCAGCGGCTGTGCGATTTTCAACCTGAAGCTTTTGGTAAATCTGCTCCAGATGTTTGTTCACCGTGCGCGGGCTGCAGGTGAGAATGGCGCCAATATCCCGGTTCGATTTTCCCTGGGCGATCCAGCGAAGCACTTCGGCCTCGCGGCCCGTCAGTTCGAAACGTTCCCGCAGAACGTCTTCTTCCGTCGCCGAGCTGCCGTCGTTGAAGCCGATGAGGTATTCGCCAGGTCCCGCCTCGCCAATGAACGTCGCCGTCAGCGAAAGACCGGCCGCAGTCTCCAGCGTCGCCTTATCCTGCTTCTGGGCAATGATACGTGCAAGAAATGGAACCATTCCGGCGCGCCATTGTGAATCATTTGTACGCTGATCTTCCGTGCCGCTGCCGAGAAGTTTCGACGCCTCCGGAGTAATCCAGATGATATGGCCTGTTTCGTCTGCCGCAACGAGCGGTGTGCCGGAACGGTCTAAAGCGATGCGCGCGCTTTGCGTCAGCCGCGAGTTAGCAAGATGAACACGAATGCGCGCCAACAACTCATTGGGGACAATGGGTTTGGTGATGTAGTCGACACCGCCGCTTTCGAAGCCCATCACCACATGTTCGGTGTCGCTGAGGCCGGTCATGAAGATGACGGGAATATGCGCAAACTCACGCATAGCCTTGATGCGGCGGCAGGTCTCAAAGCCGTCCATCTTCGGCATGACCGCATCCATCAGGATGATATCGGGCTTTACCTGCGCCAGCAGGGAAAGCGCGCTGGTGCCGCTGCGCACGACCAGCGTTGTCATGCCGGCGTTTTCCAGCACGTCCGACAACAGACTCAGCGTTTCCGGCGCGTCGTCGACGGCCATGATGGTGGGATGGCTTTGTGGATCAGCGCTCATGGGCAGCAAGCGCCTCAATCGTGGTCACATAGGTTTCAAGATCGCAATTTTCGGCCAGCCGCCGCAGATAGCTCAGCGCAGGCGCCGCCGCGGGCCGTGTCGTGCTGACTTCATCGAGCTTGGCGAGAATGCCGCGCACATGTCCGATCCGGCCGAGTTCACCCAAACGGGTCAGATCGGACTTTGCCGGAAACTGATCTGGCCCAAGGCCGGTAAGATCGAAGGCGCTTGGGACGGGTTGTGCGGGGCCATAACGCCATTGCAGCGCGAGCGCCTGCTGCAAGCAATCCAGCAACGCCGACAAGCGCAGCGGCTTCATCAGATACGCATCGTGAGCCGGATCTCGTAATCGTTATACGCGCGCCACATCAGGCCCTGCATGATGCCGGCGACCCACAGCGAGGTGATGTAGAGGACGATGCCCAGCGTCGAAATCCAGAAGTGCCATTCAACAAGGGCGTTGGAATAAAGACGCTCCTTCTTCCACAGCCACGGGACGAGGCAGTACAGGGCGCCGAAGCTCACATAGCCGACCCAGCCGAGCGCGCCTGAATGGACATGCCCGATCGTCCAATTGGTGTAGTGCGACAGCGCGTTGACGGTCTTGATCGACATCACCGGGCCTTCGAATGTCGCCATGCCGTAGAACGCGACCGACACGACCAGCATTCGCAAAACCGGATCGGTCCGCAATTTGTCCCACGCACTCGATAGCGTCATCAGTCCGTTGATCATGCCGCCCCAAGAGGGCATCCACAGCAGGATTGAAAACGTCATACCGAGCGTCTGCGCCCAGTCCGGGAGCGCGGTGTAAAGCAGATGATGCGGGCCGGCCCAGATGTAGATGAAGATCAATGTCCAGAAATGGACGATGGACAGGCGATAGGAATAGATCGGCCGGTTCACGCGCTTGGGTATGAAGTAATACATCAGCGCAAGAAATCCGGCGGTGAGAAAGAAGCCGACCGCATTGTGGCCGTACCACCACTGCGTCAACGCATCCTGAACGCCGGAGAACGCCGAGTAGCTCTTGGTCTGGAGAAGCGAAATCGGCATCGTCAGATTGTTGACCAGATGCAGCATGGCAACGGTCGTTATGAACGCGAGGTAGAACCAGTTCGCGACATAGATGTGCGGTTCCTTGCGTTTCCACACCGTGCCGAGGAAGACGATCAGGTAGGAAACCCAAACGATGGTCAGCCAGATGTCGGCATACCATTCCGGCTCCGCATATTCGCGGCCTTGGGTGACGCCAAGCAAATAGCCTGTGCCGGCCAAGACGATGAAGGTGTTGTAGCCCCAGAAGACCAGCCAGCTTAGCGCGCCGCCGAACAGCCGCGCCCTGCACCTGCGCTGAACCACATAGAACGATGTCGCGATAAGCACATTGCCGCCAAACGCGAAAATCACGGCAGACGTATGCAGCGGTCTCAGGCGTCCGAAATTCGTGAAGGGCAGGCCGGGGAAGTAGAACAGGTTCGGAAAGGCGAGCTGCAACGCGATGATCAATCCGACCAGCATGCCCGCGATGCCCCAGAACATCGAGGCGACAACGCCCGCTTTGACGATGTCGTTTTCATAGGGGCTCTGCTGTAGCGCCGAAGCACCGCGCGCGTAATAACTGAAATACTAGGCGCCGGCGCTCACGATGCACGCTGCGAACGTCCAAGCCTGAATCACCATCAACGGATCCGGCGAACGCACGATCTCAATGATCGATGCGACCAGCGCGAGGCCCCAAATCGCGGAAACGATGATGAAATCGACGGGGTGAGATTTCCGGACGGCAATTGCTGTCATGGCTTACTCTCTATGCATTCCAAAAGGCGTGACCGGCATCTCGGCAGACGAGAAATGCGCATTGTTCCAGTCATTGACTGCGGTAGGCGCTTTCATTTTCACCGGCAATACGGCGTTTCCCGTAAGCGGAAGTAAACAAATTGCTAATCGGTATTTTCGCGCTCGCGTTCGCGCTGCTGAGTGAGCAGATATTCAGCACGGTGCGACTTAAATCATCAGCGCCTTGGGCCGACATCGCCATGACGTAAGGGGCGGCGGCCGACGCGAGCACGATCTCGATAGCAACAGCGCCTGTGATTCCAAGCCAACGCCATTCGCGTATATTTTGTGCGAAGCCTTCCGGTGCGATCCCGATCTTCGCAAGCACACGCGACATGAATCCGGCAAGCAGCACGAAGGGCTGGCTAAAGAGCGCGATCAAAACACAGCAGGGCATGGGTCACATTTACCGTGGAAAATCTTGCGGCCCCTTTGTCGGCAACAGCCGAACCTACGTGCGCTGCTCGTCAGCCATTGAAGGCGGCGCAGGCGTCGATTGGGGATTGGTCAAACCTTCGGCCCAGTTCGTCTGGGCGGGTGTTTAACCCTATGGGCGCGATTGGCTTTGATTTAGATCAGGCGATAGCAAATGAAGGCACGCAGAAGCCGCCGCAGCATCCGCAACCATAAAGCAGCTCTGGGGTTTAGACGGCTGGATTGATTCCGGTCAGACCGATGACGGCGGACATGCCGCCATGGGACGTCCCTTCGTGCATTTCCAATTCTTCGTCGGTGATTCGGAGCTGCTCGAAAGCGCCAAAATTGGCCAACAGCAATTCGCGTGTGTAGAGATTTTCCAACTCTTTGGGTCCGCCGGTCCCGTATTGCAGCTGCTTGGGCGTGTAACCTTGCAAAATCAGGAGTCCGCCGGGCTTCAGCGCGCGCTTCATGCCGTCCCATTTTTGCGCACGTTGAGCGGGCGAACTGAATTGGGTGAAAATCTCGCACACCACGTCGAATTCGGATTCCGGATAGGGCCAGCTGTGAACATCGGCCTTTTGAAGCGTGATGCTGACACCGCGCTTTTTGGCGAGAGCTGCGGCCTTTTGCTGCGCCGAAGGCGAGAAATCGATCGAGAGCACATCCAAGCCTTGCTCGGCCAGCCAAACGCCGTTCCGCGCTTCGCCGTCGGCAACCGCCAATGCGCGCCCCGATTTAGGCAACAGGCTCTTGCAGGAGGTGAGGAAATAATTCGGTTCTTCGCCGAAGATATAGTCTGGAACGCTGTACCGGGTTTCCCAGCGGTCAAATTCGCTCATGTCGCTCTCTCGCTTCGGATGAAGTAGCCGATTGGTTAGGCAATGCAGGCGTGCAGTTTAAGCAAGCTGTGGCGAAGCGTTGACCCGGTCTTACCCTTTGATATGTTCTCTCCGACTATGCTGGAGAATTAGGTGATGCTGAAAGCGCCTGTCGCGGTCTTGGTGGCCGGCACGATTCTGGCCGTTGTGGCCGGTGTCGCGGTGCGGGCTGCGGACGCGCAACCCTCGAGCGCGGATCAAGCCGTCAAAGCGTATGTGAGCAAGCTCGAAGCAGACCAGAGCAAAGCGCAAGACCGTCTGATCGCCGGGAAGCCCGCCTTGTTGAACGATCCCATGACGCCGGTGATCGGCAGCGCGCAAGCCGATGTCGCGATCGTGGAGTTCACCGATTACGCCTGCCCCTTCTGCAAAGCTGCCGAGCCGCGGCTGGAAAAGCTTTTGAAGGACGACAAGCGGGTCAAGCTGGTGGTGAAGGAATTCCCCATTCTTACCCCGGAATCGCTGGTCGCTACCAAAGCGGCGCTTGCTTCGATGAAGCAGGGCAAATACGAGCCGTATCATCAGGCCCTCATGACGTTCAAAGGGCAGTTGCAGGAGTCGACGGTGTTTGACATCGCCAAGGACGTCGGTCTGGACGTGGCGCGGCTGAAGAAAGACATGCAGGCGCCGGAGATTGCCGACGAGATCATCGCGACCTTCAATCTCGCGCGCGGAATACGGGTGTTCCAGACGCCGGCCTTCATCGTCGGCAACCATCTGTTGACCGGCCCGTCCGCCGAAATCGATTTTCCCAAAGCCGTCGCCGCCGCGCGGCAGAAATAGCCGCCGGCCCCAGCTCTAATTTGCAGAATCGGAAGCGGTGGCTCAGCCACTTCCTTTCGGCTGAAGGGCGGCTATGAGCGCCGTCAATTCGCTCGCCTTGATCTGGCGCGGATCGAACGACACCTTGGAGGAGCCTGTGGGCATCGTGGCGGCCGAAATGGAGGTCGGAGATATGAGCGATCCTCCGCATGTCAGGCGTCTTGGACTTGTTGCCCGGCGGGCGTGAAAACGTACAATGCCGCGGGGCGGCTGCGGTATTTCAGCGGCGGATGCATCCAGTTGACCTCACCGTCCGTGGCCACGCTGAGACTTTTCCTTCTTGAGCCGATCTCCGCGTTCAGCGCAGAAAAGCAAATGAGGTCGCGTTTCGGATTGGTCAGGCCCATGAGAGCGCGAAACGTAAACCAGATCAGAGAAAGCCGCGTCTGCTGGCGGGCGATGTAAAGCCACAATTCGCCCCCATCCAGCCTTTCGCGGCGGCCAAGCCCCAACAGGTCCAGGCGGTATTGGTTGTTCCCGACAAAAAGGCACGGCGTCTTGCAGCTTTCCGCACGACGGGCAGCGCGGACGCGAAAACGCCTCAGCGGAAACAACCACAATACTTTCAAGGCCGCCCAGATCATTGCGGGCCATTTCCCCAGGCCATCGTGACGCCTGCGCTTGTCCCGCTCCAGCACCATATAGGGGTATACGCGATGGACGAATTGTTGAGGAAGATGCGGCCATTCACGTCCGCCACATCGACGGCGCGGCATGTCGCAGCCGCGATCACCGCGACGGCGCCTTCAAGGTCGAGCGGAATTCCCAAATCGCGCGCGAAGTGATTGAGCGTGCCGAGCGGCAGAACGCCCAGCGGAATCTTCGTGTCGACAGCGGCCGCGGCGACCGTGCCGATCGTTCCGTCACCACCGCCTACGACGATGGCATCGATCTTTCCGGCACGCGCCTGCTGTACGGCAGCTTCGGCCGCAGCAGAAAGGTCACTGCCGTGAAGGAGTTTTGCTTCGGCAGCGATGCCCCGCCGCTCGAACGCCGCGACAACGGCCTCGCTGATATTGCCGTTCGGATTGCGCTGGATTGCGCCCGCGCGCGCATTCAGCAAAGCCATGACTCTCACGGGTTTCCCCGCCGGTTCGGTGCGTGATAGCGTTGCATTCGCGAGCCGGCTTCTCCGCACATCAACGCCCATACGCCGCCCAGGCACCAGCCGGCCAAAACATCGGTCGGATAGTGGACGCCCAGGTAAATCCGGCTGAGTCCGATCAAGAACACCAGGAAAATCGCGGCTGACATGACGTAAAGTTTCGTCAGGCACAACGGCAAGTGGCGGGCGATGAGAGCTGCCATGGTCAAATACGCTGCAGCGGACAATGCCGCATGGCCGCTCGGGAAGCTCGATGTGTAGACCTGCACCGACCGAAGTGCGAGATCGGGGCGGGGCCGATCGAACACCATCTTCAACAGATCGTTTGACACCTGCCCGCCGGCGACAGCGACAGCGACCGCGGCCGCCGAGAAGCGGTCGCTCTTGATGAGCAGGTATCCGATAAAGGCGCCGGCGATCAGCAGGACCACGACGACGCTTCCGAGCGATGTCACGTTGCGGGCGGTTTCTGCCATCCAGCCTTGGCCGGCCAAGTCCAGCAGCTCGCGCACATGCACAATCGTACTGCGGTCGAGTTCAAAGAATGCGCCGCGGTGAACGCTCCAGCTGGTTCCGGCCAAAAGGAGCAGCAGCGCGCCAATTGCGAAAACGGGCGCGTATCGTTGTCCCGGCATAATCGTCCCCGCAGAGTCCGCCCGCGAATCATAACAGCATCGCCATCGGCTTGGGGCGCTAGCTGGCATCAACTTGGCGTCTTTTCGATCGAGCTTGCTGCGGTTGGATGAGCCAACGCCGTGCGGCGCGGCCAGGTCGCAATATGACGTCTTCGTGACAGTTGTGTGACAATAACCGTGGTGAAATCATACCTGCGATTTTTTACACTAATATGACGGAACTGATGTATCCTTAGCGTCTGGGATAGGAATTCAGGAGACCTGTGATGGCGGTGAAGAAAGCTTGGGTTATATCTGTGGCGATGGCGTCTGCGATGATGTTCGCGCAGGGAGCACGTGCGGCCGGCGATCTCGGCACCGATGCAATCAAGAACCACGATTGGGCGACGGCCGAGCAGCAATTGAAGGCTGGTTTGCAACAGGATCCGGGCAATCTGTCGCGCCAGCTGAATTTGGCCTGGGTCTATGCCCAGACCGGACGCAAGGACGAAGCCGCTGCCCTCTACCGCGATATTCTGAAGCGCGATCAGGATCGGGTTGCCACGCTGTCCGGCCATGACGGAACGCCGATGGCGATGCTGGCACAACGGGGCTTGGCTCTTCTGAGCAGCAAATAAAGGCTGGCACGTCTGAAGACAAAAAAATGGCGTGGCGCCGAAAGGCGCCACGCCATTTTCGTTTGCATCGGCTTAGAAGCGGATTTCGCCCTGAAGGCCGAACGTACGCGGCGGGTTGAAGTTCGCGTAATCGCCCAGCACGGCGGCATTGGCCGCGGACCGGCGATAGATATGCGTTTCGTTGAACAGGTTGCGGCCCCAGAGCGACACCGTCATGTTCTGGAACGAGCCCAGAGGAATGTCGGCGAGGCTGATTCGGCCGTTGACGATGAAGCTTGAGTCCGTCTTCACGGTCGGCTCTGCCTGGAAGCTGTACATGGCATCGCTATAGGCGGCATCCAGGTGGAAACGCGCGCTCATAGCCCCGCTTCCAAGCGGCAGATCATAGTCGATGGCAGCTGAAGCGGCGTTGGGTGGCGTGAACACGACAACCACCGGGAAGAGCGCATTGCCCAGGAACGGATTCTGCGTCAGCGGGATCTCAACGTCGGTTCGCGCATAGGACGCGCTTACCGTCAATCCTTCAGCAACCCTGACGGTCACGTCCGCTTCGACGCCCTTGATGTGTGAGGTGCCGGCAGCATTGCGGGTTTCTTCCGTGTGAAGATTGAACGTCGGGCTGGTTGGGTTGGTATCGACATTGTCGAAATCGGTCTGCGTGCCGGTACGATCCATAAGGTACCCGGCGACATTCAAACGAACGCGGTGATCGAACCATTCGGTCTTCGCGCCAATTTCATAGGATTTGACCTCTTCAGGTCCGAACGCCGTGAAGGTCTGCGAGCGGTCGTTGGCGCCGCCGGCCCGGAAGCCGGTGGCATAGGTCGCGTAGACATTAATGTCCTGTGACACGTCGTAAGCCACAGTAGCCATCGGATCGACGCGATCGCTCTTGAAGGTGAAGCCGAAATTGGTTGGCTTGCCGGCAACGGTGAAGAGAAGACCATCACGTTTGTCGTGCGTCCACCGCGCGCCGCCTGTGATGTGCAGCGCCTCAAGACTTGCCGGTGTCCAGGTGGCTTGACCGAAGGCTGAATAACTTTCCGCTTTCGCTCGGCTGGCCCGCTGGACAAACCAGGAATTCGGGAAATCCCAGCCCTGGTTTCCGGAGGCAAGAGGAGGAGCGGCGACCTCGCTGTTGATCGTGTAGGCCGTGCCGGTCGCATTCCATTTGTTCGTGCTCGGCGTAGCGGCCTCTTCAAACGCGTGTTCGATGAAGTAATAGAGGCCGCCCGTGTAATCGAGAGTCGGGATGCTGCCGACCGCCTGCAATTCCTCGCTGAATTGATGTTGCTTCAGGAAGGAAAGACTGTAGCGGCTGAAATTGGCGTTCGGCGCGTAGATGGTGCGGTGCGCGCCGCCGGAGTTATCCCACTGATGCGTGGACACGCCGCGCCACGCCGTTACCGAGCGCAGGGTCAACGCGTCCGAGAACTCGTAATTGAGCGTCGCCATGAAGCCATCGGTCTTATCGATGCTCGGCTGCTGCGGCACGCCGATTTCCGCTTCTTTTTGACGATCCGCATGGACCTGAACCAGCGGTGAAAGCGGCGCAATGCAGGTCGAGCAGGTTGCTGCTCCAACCGCGCTGCCCGGCGCAACCAGGCGGTTGGTGGTCAGATCGTAGACGCCGACGGTCTTGTTACGCGGGTTGTAATTGATCAGCTGGCTGTAGAACGGCGTGTTTTCATCGACGCTGCTGTCGACGGCAAAGTCGGCGGTGAAATTCTCCATCGGCGTCCAGCGGGCCGCAAGGCGGCCGCCATAGCGGTTGGCGTAGTTCCAGCCATATTGCCCGGACAATGGATTGCTTACCGTTGCGCCCTGGTGCTGAAGGATGGCGTCGAACTTCACGGCGACGTCGGCGTATTTCGGCAGGTCCAAGTGAAATGCCGCGTCGTGTTCGCCATAATTACCGATGCCCGCTTCGACCCGCGCGCCGAACACGCCTGAGGGGCCACGGGTGATGATGCTGAGGGCGCCGCCTTCCGTGTTCCGTCCGAACAGCGTGCCTTGCGGTCCGCGCAGCACTTCGACGCGCTCGATGTCCAACAGCGCGGTATTCAGACCTTGCTGGCGTCCGAGATAGACGCCATCCAGATAGACGCCGACGCCCTGGTCGCGCGCTGTCTGGTTGGCGTCGAACGGCACGATGCCGCGAATGCCGATGGTCAGTGCCGATTGGCGGGCTTCAAAGGTGGCGACACGTAGATAAGGCAGCGAGCCGTTCGCCAGATCGATAAGACTTACAGCGTGCTGCTGCTGCAACTGATCGACACTGATCGCCGAGATGGCAATAGGCGTGTCTTGCAGAAAGGTCTCGCGCCGTGTGGCGGTGACGACGACCATTTCCGGTACCGTCGTATTCGCCTGCGCCAATTGAACCGGCTGCGAAGCCGGAGCACCCGTTGCAGCTTGTGCCACCACAATCGGCTGCTGCGCAGTGGCCTGAGCAAGGACGACCGGCCGCTCGCCGGCTTTCGCGCTCTTAGCGGGCGTCACGACGACGTTTTCGAGTTGGTTCGAGACGACAACGTTCTCAGCCGCCAAGTCGGCGGCGCGAGTGGGTTGCGTCATCATGCATGCGAGCACGGCTAGGGCCGTGCCTTGTAATAGGTACGTCTTCAATGAATCCCCCTTCAGGTTGCGGATTGCCAGTGGTGTGGGCAAACTCAATCACCCGTCAAACGCGAAGATCTGCCAGCACATGTTGCAAAGGCGTTTCTCAGCATGTGATCGTTTCGATGGCGCGGAAGCTATAAAGCTTCCATGTAGTTTGTGTGACAGTTCGGTATGCGTTATGTGACGATCGACTGGTTTCTGCCGCCGCGTGGCTGTGTGTGTCTTTCAGGACGCAGTTCCTGTCGATAACCCTACTGCCGATCCCCGCCAGAATATCCGTACACGTCCCTTGTACGAGATGCCGCCCGTCCGGGCGGCCAGGCCTCCGAAGCGATTCGCTTCCTGGATGAAGATCGAAAGAGATCAAGGACATGGCGGCCGGAAGAGATTCGCCAATCCTTTAAGCCGCGAAAGCAAAACTTTGGGGTCAATTGCAAGAATCAATGGTGACAGCCGGTTTTTCGGCCTTTCCCACCAAAAAATCCGGCCGGACCAAATGCGTCACGCCGTTTACGGTGTGTGTCATCAAACTGTTATGAAAGCTGTCTAAGGAGGAGGCATGGCTTTCCGAGACTTGGGAAGTTTCTAATTTTTCATAGGATTTCCAAGATGTTCGGCATTGCCCGGGCAACCCTCAAAACGGCGATGCCCATCCTTGCTGCGGCGTCTTTATTCCTTATGCCGTCCGTGGCAACCGCATCCGAGGTTATGACCGTCTGCACGGCACGCAGCGCAGTCTTACCGGCGGCCGCGTCCGGGGGCGATTTTCAGCTTGCTCATCTTCTTGCGGCATCGTCGGCACAGATCAAACCATTCGCCGGCAACGCGATCGCTCTGACGCGCGACGAAAACGGCTTCGACTTGATCGTTGGCTGGCGCCAGAGTGGCGAGCACAGTTTGCGCGCCGCCGGAGTCGAGGTGATGGGGACGGATTTGGGGGGGCTGATCGATCTGATGGTCTTCGACGCCTCGCAGAACGTCGTGCATTATGTGTTCAGCCTCGATGCAAATGGTGCGGGCGACATGTTATCCAATGACGATGCGGATCTGGGGGATCAGGAAACGTCGAGCTTCGGGTGTAGAAACCCTCGTTAAGTCCGCCGCTGCTCCATGGCTTTGCGCGGAACAATCTGCTCACGCAACTTCCTTCTGCTGAAGTTTGGTTTATATCCTTAGGGGTAAATGCTTGACCGATACGGAACCGAATTTTACGGGCCTGTTCGCTCGCGATGACGACATCGTCGTTCTTAAGAGCGGCGAGAGGCTGTTTCAAAAGGGCGATGTCGCTCAATACGGCTATGTGCTGCTCGAAGGCGAGCTTCGCATTGGCGAGGGCAATGCCGTGCTCCAGACGGTGTCGGCTGGCGCGATGGTGGGCGAAATGGCTCTGGTCGATCATGGCCCGCGCAGCGCTACAGTGTCGGCCGTCACCGACTGCAGGCTGGCGAAATTCGACGAAAAGCGGTTTCTGTTCCTGGTGCAGCAGACACCGCGTTTTGCACTGAACGTGATTCGTCTCATCAGCCAACGCTTGCGGCGTATGAACGAGCGGGCAGGGGGCTAAACCGGAAGCGGATTCGGGAGCTTGCAACAGGTGCTTTCGGCCGGGTACGCCGCGGGCGCCCGATTGCGGCTTGCGCCCAATTCGGGTCGCCGTGCTACGTTGCGCTTCATGCGACACCTCCTTAGTCCTGCTGAAATTTTGGGCCTTTCCGGCGCCGCGCTGGAAAGCCGCGTCCGCGCCGCCTCCCACCATATTCCCGACCTTATGCTGGCGCGCCTCGCCGACCGGCTGCGTGCCGATGCGTGGTCGAGCCGCATGATTTACGAGCACGAGGGCGTCGAGGAGGCGGTTCGCATCATGCTGCGTCCGCTGCTCGTGATGCCGGAACAGCTTTCCTATGTGCATCACGTCTGCTGGCAGCTCATTGAAAACTTAAAGCGCGCTCCGGGCTTCTACTTGAAGGACGAGCGCGTGCGGCGTCTTCTTGCGATCACCAAGGACGAGGATGCGTGGTTCCGCAGCACATGGACGCCCGCGCATGACCGGTTCAATTCGGTCTACAGCCGCTTGGATGCGGTTTGCGATTTCACCGGGGCGGGCTGGCAGGATTCGCTGAAGTTCATGGAACCGAACATGACGGGCGTCGGCGGAATCCATTTCGCGCCGATTGCCGAAGCGCTTGTGCTTCGCGATGTCGTCCCCACGCTGTTCGCCAACAATCCCGAGCTGAACGTGAACCTGCCGCGCGATCAGCGCGATCTGTTCATGCAGCTTTTGATTGACCACGCGCGCACGATTGGCCGCGAAAACTGCCGGCTGTGTTTTATCGACGCCAAATACGTCCACGACGGCCCCAGCGAGCAGGACGCACTCGCGGCCTATCTGACCGGGAAGCATGGCCTCACCATCGTGCATGCCGACCCGCGCGAATTGAGAGTCGTAGGCGAAGAGGTCTATTATGAAGACACGCAAATCGATGTCGCCTATCGCGACTTTGGCGTCCTTGAACTCGTCGAATACGAACAGGAAATCGGCGAGCCGCTGGAAGCCATGCGGCTGTTGTTCCGGCAGAACCGGATTGTGTCTTCGATGGTCGGCGAGTTCGACCACAAGAGCGCGTTCGAGATACTGACCGATCCGACGATTGCCGAGGACTATTTCAGCGCCGATGATCTCAGACTGTTCCGGCGGCACGTGTTGTGGACGCGCCTTATCGGCGACCGCAGCACGAGTTTACCGGACCGCCGCGAGGGCGATCTTCTGCGCTATGCGCGCAACAATCGCGAGCTGCTGGTCTTGAAGCCGAACCGTTCTTACGGCGGGAACGGCGTCGTGATTGGTGCGGCGGCGAGCCAGGCCGATTGGGACCGCATGCTGGACGACGCCGCGGCTCTTTACGAAGACCCGGAAAACTCATCGGTACTGCAACTGGCGGCGCGGCTTCCGGTTCACGAATTTCCGGTTGCCGGTGCGGACGGCCGCGTCTTTGCCGAGCCGTTCTATGCCGTCATGGGTTTTGCGGCGACCGAGAACGGCCTCGGCACCATGTGCCGCGTGTCGCAAAAGCAGGTGGTCAACGTCGCCCAGCGTGGCGGGCTGGCGGCCATTCTGGAAGCGGAAGCTCCGTCAGAACTCGCGACCCCGACCCGCAGCGTGAACCGTTCCGCCGGGGCCGAATCCGAACTGCGCGCGCAAATCCGCGAGCTTGGGCATCTGGATCACACCATCGCGCTGCTCGGCTGGGATGAAGAAACCATGCTGCCCGTCATGGGCCGCGAGGAGCGGGGCGAGCAATTGGCCACCCTGGAAGGGCTTCGTCATGCGCTTCTAACGGGAAACGGCCTTGGCGATTTGATCGAACAGGTTTCGGCCAATGGCGGCGCGACCGGCGACTGGCCGCGCGAAATTCAATTGCTGCGCCGGTTGCGTCAGCAGGCCGTGGCGCTGCCGCAGGACCTTGTCCGCAATCTCGCCAATGTCCGCTCCCAAACGCTTGGCGCTTGGGAAGAAGCTCGGGAACGCAACGATTTCGACATTTTCGCCCGTCCCTTCGACGAATTGTTGGGGCTGCTGCGCGACAAGGCGGCAGCTTTGGCCGGCGCGGGCGATCATTACGACGCGCTGCTCGATGAAAATGAGCCGCATATGACGCGGGCGCGGTTGACCCCGGTGCTGGATGACATCCGCCGCCGTCTGGTGCCGTTGGTGCGCGAGGTGTCGGCCGTAACCGCTTCAAACGCACACCTGCTGAAAGGGCGAACCTTTGCCGACGCCGGGCAGGAAGAATTCTGCCGCTGGCTTCTTCCCGCTGTCGGCTTTCAGTTCGAGCGCGGGCGTCTTGACCGCTCGACGCATCCGTTTACGCTTTCCGCAGGCGTCAACGATGTCCGCCTGACGATTCGTGTCGATGAGAGCAATATTTTTTCTACGGTCTTGGCGGCGCTGCATGAAGGCGGGCACGCGCTCTACGATCAGGGCTTTAATCCTGCCGACCGCGCTTCTCTGCTGGGTGAAGCGCCCAGCATGGGCCTTCACGAATGTCAGGCGCGGCTTTGGGAAAATCATATCGGGCGTAGCCGCGCTTTCTGGCGCTTTGCCTTCCCGCAATTGCGCGACGCCTTCCCGGATTCGCTCAAGGGGCTGGACGGGGACGCGATGTTCCGCGCGGCCAACGTGGTCAAACCGGGCGTCAATCGCGTCAGCGCGGATGAGATGTCCTATCATCTCCACATCATTCTCAGATACGAGCTGGAAATCGCGCTGCTGTCAGGGGCTCTCTCCGTCCGCGATTTGCCGGGCGCATGGAACGAACGCAGCGCCGCTTTGATCGGCGTGACGGCGTCCTCCGACTTTGAGGGCGTGCTGCAGGATGTTCATTGGGCGCTCGGATCGTTCGGCTATTTCCCGTCCTACACGCTGGGAAGCATCTACAGCGCGCAGTTGATGGAAGCCTATGCGCGCACCCACGATGTAGACGCGGAAATCGGGCGCGGCGAATTCCACCATTTGCTGGAATGGCTGCGCACCAATGTCCATCGCATCGGCCACCGGCTTGACGCCGAACAGATCGTGGCGAATGCCGCGGGCGGAAGCGCGCTCGATACCGCGCCGTTCTTCCGTCACCTGGAAAGCAAGCTTCGCGGCTGAAACAGGCTTATTTCCAAACGTCGTGCAGCCATGGGACCGCCTGCCGTAACGGCTCCTGAAAGCGGTCCGTCTGGTAATGCGTGATGCCGCTCAGCAGGATCAGCTTGGCGTTCACGCCGGCCTGTTGCAGTTGCGCAATGCGCGCTTCGGTCGGGGCGAACGGCGCCACCTGATCGTTGCGGGAATGGATCGCGAGAACCGGCAATTTCCACCCGGCGGCGGATTGCGGCGGTGTGCCGGCAATGGGGATGGCCGCGCTGAATCGCTGCGGAAACTTCTCGCCGAACGACCATGAGCCCGCGCCGCCCATGCTGTAGCCGGTGACGACGATTCTCTTCGTATCGATGCTGTAATGCGCGAGCACCGTGTCGAGCAGTTCGTTGACGGCTTTCTCGTTCTCGGGGGTGCTCCAATTGCCTTTGACGGAATCGGGCGCAACGATGATTGCCCCAAGCTCCGCCAGCCCCGGCCCAACCAGAATTTCCAAAACGTCATTGCCCGCGCCGTCCGCGCTTCCCTGGCCCACGCCGAAGTGCAGCGCAAGAACAAGCGGTACTGCCTTGCCCGGCGCGTAATCGGCTGGAATGGAAATAGCGTAATGGACGGGCGCGCCATTCGTGCGCGGGAGCGTCAACCGGTGTACGCCCGGAGGAAGAGTCTGGGTTGCCCCCGTGGCCGGTGCGGCAAGACTTGCGGCCGGCAAAGAAAGCACCGCGCCCGTCATCATCATGCAGATTGTTCGCCGGTTGCTGTCTGGCAGCATCATCTTGCTCCTCAGTTGGTGCGAGGCGCCTTTATAGCCGCATTTCGCGGCCGGATCAGCACGATCCAATGTTAAACAACGATCATGGCGATAGCAGCTGAAAATATGATCAAGGCCGTCGCCGCGACAACAATCTGGCTCAAGACCGAACTTGGCTGCCCGACCATGATTGTCTTATCGCGCGCCGTCAGCAAAACGCCGACAAGCAGAAAAGGGGCCAGCACCCCGTTGATGATGGCGGTCCAGAACAGAGCCGTAATCGGGTTTATATCCAGAAAGTCGGCCGCGACGCCGAACAGCACCGAGCCGCTGATAGCACCGTAAAACGCGCGCGCCTGAAAGAGCTTCTGGTCAAGGCCGCTGGACCAATCCAAGACCTCCGCGAATGCATAGGCCGCGGAGCCTGCCAAAGTTGGAATGGCAAGGAACCCCACCGCTACGATGCCAACCGCGTAAACGGCGGTCGCAAAATCCCCCGCGAGAGGCCGCAAGGCTTCAGCCGCCTCTTTCGATGAGGTGATCTCGGTAAGGCCGTGCGCGTGCAGCGTTGCCGCGGTGGTCAGAATAATGAAAAACATGGCGATATTGGACAGAAACGTCCCACGCCGATATCCACGGCTCTGTCGAGAAGCTCCGCGCGGGTGGCGCCCGCGCGTTGCCTGAGAAGACGGCGTCCTTTGGCTTTTTCTTCTTCGACCTCTTGCGCCGATTGCCAGAAGAAAAGGTAGGGGCTTATGCCCGTTCCCAATATGGCGACCAAGGTTTCCCACCCTTCCTTACCGCGCGGCCAGGAAGGGATGAGCGTGTCATGGGCGACTTGCCGCCAATCAGGGCTGACCAGGAACGCGACCAGCACGTAGGAGAACAGCGAAAGCACCAGCCATTTGAGAATGGATGCGATCTGGTGATAGCGGAAACGTATGATCGCCACCGTGATGGCCGCGCCGAAGATCACGACAAAGATGTGCGAACTGACGCCGGTTAGCACTTCCGCCGCGTCGGCCATGCCGGAAAGATCGGATGCGACATTGATGGTGTTCGCAAATAGCAATGCGGTGCAGGCGATCAGCAAGACCCATCTGGGAAATTTTTGTGCCAAAGCGCCGGCCAGACCGCGCCCCGTCACCATGCCGATACGGGCGCACATCATTTGCACGCCCGCCATCATCGGCCATGTGCCCCAGGCGGTCCAAAGCAGCGAGGTGCCGAGCTGCGCGCCGGCGATGGAATAGGTGGTAATGCCGGACGGGTCGTCGTCCGCCGCGCCGGTTATGATTCCCGGTCCCAGGGAGACGAAGAATTTGCGCACGGAAAATCTCGCGCGCGCTGTCGTGGGGACCACTTTTTCTGGACGGCCGCTGCGATTCTCCATCCCGCGCAGGATGATGTATTATGGCACCCAACAATAGCTACCGGGGAGATACATGAGGCCTTTTCTATCCGCTTCGCTTGCCGCGCTCGCTTGCATGCTGGTGCAGCCCGTTTCGGCCCAGCTCGAAGACAAGCCGGTGCCGATGGACAAAGCGCCGTTCCACATTCCGGTGTTTCAGAACGACTATATCTTCCTGTTGAACGTCAATATTCCGCCCGGACGCAACACGGGCTACCACATTCATTATGCGGACTCGGTGTCGGTGAACCTGACGCCCGCCTCTCAGACCAACCAGAATTTCGGGTCTAACGAAGTCAGCAAGCCTGGGACGGGCGGCGATGGCGAGCCGGGGCGTGCGACATTCACCGACGTCACGAAGAACGGCCAGCGCACCCACAAAGCCACAAATGTCGGGCCGACGCCGTTCCACAACATCTCCTTCATCTTCAAAAAGCCCGGGCCGGCGGGGAACACCGTGTCGGATCGCTCGGGCGTCAAGGGCTACACGCAGATCATGGACAATGCGCGCCTCAGGGCGTGGCGCGTGGCGCTGAAACCGGGTGAGGCGACGGGCGAAATCACGCAGAATGCGCCAGGACTTCGGGTGTATGTGCATGGCGGCGTGATGGCCGAAGCGGTTCCCGAATCGGCAGATCGCGGCATGGCGCCCTATGAGGGCGATTACATCTGGCAGGACGCGGGGCAAACCCGGACAATCAAGAACACCGGCACGACCCTCGTCGAATTTGTCGAATTCGAACTGAAATAGCGGCCTGAAGACTAACCGGCTATCCTCAAGACCGGGAAGCGGAGGAATGTCATCATGAAGCCTTGGTCGAAATTGGCCGGTATTGCAGTCGTGGGCGTGTTGCTGGCCGGAGCTCCAGCGCGGGCTGCTGAAATCACCGTCGTCGCGGGCGGCGGGCCGCTGCCCGATGTGATGGGCACGTTGCTGCCAATGTTCGAAAAGGCGACCGGCAACAAGGTGAAATTCGCCTCGAAAGGCACGCCGGAAATTTCGGCGGATTTGAAATCGGGCGCGGCAGACGTTGTCATCACGAACAGCGAAGTCGTCGATGACCTCGCAACCAAAGGCGACGTGGCGGGCAACGGCAAAACGCAGCTGATGATTTCCAAAGTCGGGATCGGCGTTAAGGCAGGTGCGCCGAAGCCGGACGTCAGTACACCCGACAAGCTGAAAGCGGCGCTGCTTGCGGCCAAGACAGTCGGCTACAGCCAAGGCGCCAGCGGCCTGCATTTCCAGACCGTGATGCAGAAGCTCGGCGTCACCGACGCGATCAAGCCCAAGGCGGTCATTGTGCAAGGCCGTCCGGTTGGCGCGGCCATCGCAGCCGGCGAAGCGGAAATCGGTATTCAGCAAGTCGCCGAACTAAGGCCAGTCGCAGGTGTCGAAGTAATCGGCGAGCTCCCACCCGCCCTGCAGAAGCAAATTCCCTATTCCGCCGGTATCGGCGCGAAGGCAAAGGATGCGGCGACGGCGCGTGCGTTGGTGACTTTCTTGAAGTCACCGGCGGCGCAAGACGTGCTGAAGCGCAAGGGCATGGATCTTCCCTGAACCGCGCCGGGCGGGATACGAGCAATGGAGGGACGCTATGGCGATTGACCTGACCGTCAATGGAGTTCGGCATTCGGTCGACGTATCGCCCGATACGCCTCTGCTGTGGGTCGTACGCGATACGTTGAAGCTGACCGGAACGAAGTTCAGTTGCGGTATCGCCCAATGCGGTGCCTGCACGCTGCACGTTGATGGGCGGCCCGTCCGCTCGTGTAGCCTTCCGGTTTCCGCCGCTGCGGGTAAGACCGTTACGACCATCGAGGGGCTATCGACCGACGGCTCCCACCCCGTGCAAGCCGCCTGGGTGGAGCTGGATGTGCCGCAATGCGGCTACTGCCAGTCCGGCATGATCATGAGCGTGGTGGCGCTTTTGAAGCGTCACCCCAAACCAACCGATGCCGACATAGATGCCGAAATCACCAATGCCTGCCGCTGCAGCACCTACCATCGCATCCGGCAGGCGATTCATCTCGCCGCGGCCAAAGTAACCGCCGCAGGAGGGAAGATATGAGCGATCTGGATATTTCCCGTCGCGACTTTCTTTCCACGGCCGCCACCACAACGGGTGCGCTCGTTGTTGGCTTCTGGGTGCCGTCGCGTGCCGAGGCGCAGATCATTCACCCGGAAGGCGCCGCATGGGCCGTCGAGCCGGGCATGGACGAGGTCAACGCCTGGGTCGTCGTTGCACCGGACGAAACCGTGACGGTGCGCATCGCGCAGACCGAACTGGGGCAGGGCGTTTGGACATCCAACGCGATGATCGTGGCCGATGAGCTACAATGCGATTGGAGCAAGGTCCGGCCGCAATATGCCTCCGCCAATCGTGACGGGCGCGAAATGGCGCCGGCTTGGACGCTGAAAGCGCCGGGAAACGGCGCGCAAGACCCCAATGGCGGCGGTGAACCGGAATTCGGCGATCGCAACCGCAGGGGCGTCACCGGAATTCCCGACACACTGTATCGCCGTATGCGGACGAATGCCGCCGCCTCCGTCAAGGATGGCCGTTATTATCTCCAGCTTGCCGGGGCAGAAGCGCGTGAGCGGCTTCTCCTTGCCGCCGCCAAGATGTGGGGCGTTCCGGTAGAGCAGGTGACATCTAAGAACAGCGTCATCACCCATGGCCTGACGGGGCGAACCACCACCTATGGCAAGGTGGCTTCGCTTGCCGCCCACACCCCGCACCCCAATCCGGAAAATATCCGCATCAAGCCGCCGTCCGAATGGACGCTGATGGGGACCGAACAGAAGAACCTTGACGTTCCTATCAAAGTCACCGGCAAAGCCGTTTACGGCATCGACATAAACCTGCCCGGCATGAAATGGGCGGCGATCAAATCGTGCCCGGTCTATGGCGGAACGGTGAAGATCTACGATTTCGAGCGCATCCGCAAGGAGCCGGGCGTCATTTCGGCGGTCGCCTTTCCCATTCCCAATCCCGCTTTGATCCGTGGACGGATTTTCGGCGGTGGCGTCGCGGTGATTGCCGATAGCTGGTATCAGGCGAAAACGGCAGTTGAGAAGATGCCTATTGCCTGGGACATGCCGCCGCAAAATGCGGTGCGGAACACCGCCAATATCCGCGCGGAACTGCTTGCCTCCTTGGATAAGCCCGGCAAGGTCGGCGTGAACACCGGTGATTGCGATGCTGCGTTCTCACGCGCCGCGAAAATTGTCGAAGCGACCTATACCGTGCCGTATCTTCCGCGTGCGCGCATGGAGCCGGGGAACGCCACCGTGCTTGTCGGCGACAACCGTGTCGACGTCTGGCTCGGCGACCAGAGTCCGCAGGAAACGCGCTACTCGGCATCGCAAATCACCGGCATTCCCGAAAGCAATGTCTATATCCATCTGTGCCATCTCGGCGGCGGCTACGGGCGCAACGGCAACGGCCCGCAGGCGGAGCAGGCGATCTATATCGCCAATCAGAATCGCGGCACGCCGATCCATTTGCTGTGGACGCGCGAGGAAGACTTCATCAACACGACCTACCGTTCCATCGGCGTCGCGCGGCTGAAGGCGGCGCTCGATGCCGACGGCTGGCCCGTTGCGATGGAGGTGCGGACGGCAACCGACGCCGAGGCGCCGGGCACGACGGCGGCGTTCGATGTCGCCGCGCGCTATTTCGCGCCCAATTACCGCTTCTCCTATCACAGCGCACGCATTCACGTGCCGGTGGGTACGCGGCGCGGTGTGGGCGCGCCGGCGCAGCATTTCTACCGCGAAAGCTTCATGGACGAACTGGCTCATGCTGCAGGCAAGGACCCGTATCTCTACCGGCGGGAGTTGGTGGCGCGCACGAACCTTCCCTACAAGGCCGATATCATCAGGGCGCTCGACATGGCTGCCGAAATGTCCGGCTGGGGTAAGCCGCTGCCAAAGGGGTGGGCGCGGGCCATCGGTTTCGAGGAACGCGGCGCCGAGACTGGCAGTCACGCTACGCTGAGCGCCATGGTGCATACCGTTTCCATCAGCAAGGACGGGAAGGTCCGCCTGGAGCGGGTCGATGTCGCCCATGACGAAGGCTTTGGGCTGGTCAATCCGCTGTCCGTCAAGAAGCAGATCGAAGGCCAGATCGTCTGGTTCTACAACGATGTGATGCACCAGGAGTGCAATGTCGAAGACGGCCACGTCGTTGAAAACAACTTCGACCGTTTCCCGCTGTCGCGCATCCATGAAGACCCGCCGGAGATCAACATCCGCTTCTTCAAATCCGGCCACTGGCTGGACGGCATGGGCCACGACCGCGCCACGTCGATCCAATCGGCCGTTTGCGATGCCGTGTTCCAGATCACCGGAAAGCGCTACCGGGACTTGCCTTTACGCAATCACGACCTCACATGGGCATAGACCGCATTCTGGAGTGATCCCATGCCCGAATATTCGAAATCGCCGGACATCATCGCCAAGCTGACGCCGGAGCAATACCGCGTCACCCAGCAGAGCGGCACCGAACGCCCCGGCACCGGCGAATATCTGCATAACAAGCAACCGGGCATCTATGTCGACATCGTTTCAGGCGAGCCGCTGTTCGCGTCATCGGATAAATACGAATCCGGCTGCGGCTGGCCGAGCTTCACCAAGCCCATCGCCAATGTGCGCGAGCTGCACGATTCGTCCCACGGAATGATGCGTACGGAGGTGCGCTCGTCGCATGGCGACAGCCACCTCGGGCACGTTTTCCCGGATGGGCCGCGCGATCGCGGCGGGCTACGCTACTGCATCAATTCCGCCTCCTTGCGCTTCGTGCATCGCGATGACATGGAAGCCCAAGGCTACGGCGAATACCTGGATCAAGTGGAGGACGTTCGATGAGCGATGAACGCGCCGTACTGGCCGGCGGCTGTTTCTGGGGCATGCAGGAGCTGTTCCGCAGGATGCCGGGCGTGCACTCAACCCGCGTCGGCTACACGGGCGGCGAGGTGCCCAACGCGACCTACCGGAACCATGGCCGGCACGCGGAAGCGATCGAGGTCATCTTTGATCCGTCCAAGACCAGCTTTCGCGATTTGTTGGAGTTCTTTTTTCAAATCCACGACCCGACGACCATGAACCGTCAGGGCAACGACATGGGCGCGAGCTATCGCTCGGCCATCTATTTCACCAGCGAGGCGCAGAAGCGGGAAGCCGAAGAGACGATCGCCGACGTCAATGCCTCGGGTCTCTGGCCCGGCAGGGTTGTGACTGAGGTGGCGCCCGCCGGTCCGTTCTGGGAGGCCGAGCGCGAGCACCAGGATTACCTGCAGCGGTATCCGAACGGCTACACCTGCCACTTCGTCCGCCCCGGCTGGAAGCTTCCCCGGCGGCAAAAGCAGGCGGGCGCTGCGTAGGGGGCTCTGCCGCAGCCCTCCTTGGTCGGCGCTGCCTTTTTTTCTGTGCAAGTCCGGCGCGCTATCACGCCTGTGTGTCGCGCCAAAGCCCTGCGTGGCTGGGCTTTAGATGTGGCACGACCAATGCTAGGCTCCCGCCGCCCAAAGGGAGGATTCTATGGAACAGCAAGTGACGGATCGGAAGAAAATTCCCGCGGAAGCAGTCGAACTGTATTCGCGGTTCATTCACGGCCAGATCGATCGCCGTGGTTTTTTTGACGGTATCACGCGGTACGCGGTCGGCGGTTTGACCGCGACGGCGCTCATCGAAGCTTTGATGCCGAACTATGCGCTCGGCCAGCAGGTCCGCAAGGACGACGACCGCATCAAAGCGACCTACGAAACAATTCAGTCGCCGAACGGCAATGGCTACATGAAGGGCTATTTCGTTCGCCCCGACAGCCAGGACAGCCGCGATGCGATGCCGACGAAATTGCCGGGCGTCATCGTCATTCACGAAAACCGCGGGCTTAATCCGCACACGGAAGATGTGGCGCGCCGGTTCGCCCTGGAGAACTTCATCGCGTTTGCGCCGGATGCGCTTTCGACGATGGGCGGCTATCCGGGTGACGACTATAAGGGCGGTCAGCTTTTCGCGAAGCTCGATGCCGCCAAGCGGACACAGGACTTTGTTGCAGCGGCGCGTTGGCTGAAGGCCCACCCGCTTTGCAACGGCCAGATCGCCTGCACCGGCTTCTGCTTCGGCGGCAGCATGACCAACAATTTGTCGGCCATTTTAGGCGCCGATATGGCGGCGGTTGCTCCGTTCTACGGCGCGGCGCCCAATCCGATGGACATGCCCAAAGTGAAGGCGGCCGTTCTCGTCCATCACGGCGCGCTCGATAAGATGCTGTCGGAAGCCTATCCGGCCCAGGAAGCGGAGTTGAAGAAAAACAACGTCCGTTACGAAGGCCACATCTATCCGAACTCCGTGCATGGCTTCTTCAACGACGCCACGCCGGAACGCTACAACAAAGTAGCGGCGCAACAGGCTTGGACCCGCACGATCGAGTGGTTCAACCAATACGCCCGCGGCGCGAAGGCCTAAGCCTCGCATCTCGGCGAAGTGCAAATGGCGGAGAGCTCACGCTCTCCGCCATTTTTTTTGCGCTTAATTGTTCACCAGCTCGATGTAGCCCATGTGGGTGGACGTATCGCCGGACCACCAGATGCGGTTTGGGTTGGTCGGGTCCAGTTCGATTCGCCGAGCGTCGGATTCCGCGATGGGCAGCGCGAATTCCGTCCAGGTTTCCGTCTTGGGATCGAAGCGGGCGATTTTGTCGGCTGTCTGCTCCACCAGCCAGATCATCTTTGTCCGGGGATCGGGGCGGGGGATATAAGCGCCGCTGCCTTTCGTGGGCGGTTCGAAGAATGTCATCTTGCCGGTCTTCTGGTCGATCTTCACCAGCTTGCCGGTTTCGTGGAAGCCGGCCCACAGATTGCCGTCCCAATCTGTGCCCATCCGGCGGGGAATGTCTTTGCCGGGCGTTGGGAACTCATCGATCTTGCCGGTCTTCGGGTCGAGACGGCCGATCTTGTTGGCTTCACGCTCGGCGAACCAGACGCGCCCATCGCCCGCGACATCCATGCCGTAAGCGCCGGGGTTCTTCGTCGGGATCGGATAGGCGGTGAACTGCTTGGTTTCGATGTTCAGTCCGACGATGCGGTCGCCGGCGGTCGTCCAGACCATTTTGCCGTTGGGGTCCGCGCGCATGAAATTGCCGCTGATCGGGCCTTTGAAATCGGCTGGTACGAGAACCGAATTGAACTTCTGCGTTTTGGTGTCGAACTCCAGCCAGCGGCGCGTTCCGCCGATGTCGGCCATCCAGAGGGAATCGCCCGCACCGCGCGCGGGCGGTCCCATATGGGCCAGCGTCCCCGGCGTCACGCCAAGAACGGGCGGTTTGATTTCGCTTAAGGTGAAGGTCCTGGGATCGAATTTCGCAAGCGCGTAAACATTCAACTCGTTAAGCCAGGCAACGCCGCGCGCATCGATTGTCACGTCATGGAAGGCCGCGTCGGGATTGGGGCCCGCGAAATCCACCGCGATATATTTGGCCGCCTCGCCGCTCAGCAGCGTCCTGGATAAGCGGCCGTTCGGCGCGGCGCGGGGTGCATCGACCGAGTAATTCTTGGCGAGATAATCGACGACAGTCTTCTGCTCCTGATCGGTCAGGTCGATCACGCCGCGCTCCTTAATGCGTTCGCGCATCCAGGTGATTTTCTGTTCCCAATTGGCGTGGGACCATCTCTCCTGCGTCAGCCGATGCAGGTAATGGCACTGATTGCATTTGGCTTCGATGATCGCTTTGCCTGGGCCTTCCGGAAGCTTCGGTGGGGCCAATTCGGAATCCAGTTCGTTGCCCGCCACGCGGCCGGGAGTGCGAATCCACCCATTCGCGACGACCGGTCCTTGTTTGTCCGTCAGCGACAAATCCGCGGTTGCAGGCTTAGCTTCCGTCAATGAAACCGGCGTGTACTTGCTTTCAAAGCCGTTGCCGACTCCTTGCACGTTGTAATTTCCGGGCGGCAGATTTCCGAGCGCGTAATGGCCTTGCGCTTGCGTCACCGCCATAAAGGTCAGGCGCCGCTGGACATTGGTCAGTTTGACATAAGCGCCCGGGAGCGCCTGCCCCGACGCGCTTTTCACCACGCCTTCGATGCGGCCCGCAAAACCGTCCGCGCGCGCGGCGCCTACATTCATTGCCAGTGACGCAATCAACGCTGTGCTGCAAAGCAAGCCGGTTCTGAACATCACACTCTCCCTGTGACCGAGCCTAAGTCTGGTGTGGCGGTGTGTTGTTGGTAATGGACCCGCCGACGGTCGCTTATAGCACAAAATCAGGGCGCTGTTTCACCCTGTAGACGGGAAGCGGCTTCAGGCCGTATTCGATCCCGTTATGGATCGTCTTCACGAAATGGCCCATGATTGCCAGGAGAGGTGCGGCTTATGACCAATTCACGGACTTATTTCGTCAGCTTCCTTATGTCGGTTTCGCTGTTGCTGAACCCGGTGGCGAGCCAGGCAGCCGCGGCGAATGCGCGTCCTTTCCCGATTGTGGAAACGACGATCGACCAGATTCACGCCGCCTATAAAGCCGGACGCTTAACGGCGCACCAATTGGTGCAGGCTTACCTGGATCGCATCAACGCGTACGACAAAGGCGGCCCAAACATAAATTCGATTATCACGCTGAACCCCAACGCGCTGGCCGACGCGGACAAGCTGGACGCGGCCTTTAGGGCGTCCGGCCCGGTCGGCCCGCTGCACGGCATTCCGGTTCTCGTCAAAGATGAGATCGACGTCGCCGCTCTGCCCACGACGATGGGCAGCACGATCTTTCGGGATTACCGTCCGACGAAAGACGCCTTCGTGGTGGACCGGCTTAGAAAAGCGGGGGCGATCATCATCGGCAAGACGACGTTGTCCGAGTTCGCCATCGGCGACACCTATGGCTCGATGTTCGGCGTGACGCGCAACCCTTATGGGTTGGACCGTACGGCGGGCGGCTCGTCGGGCGGTTCAGGGGCGGCATTGGCTGCGAACTTCGCCACACTGGCGCTGGGGGAAGAAACGCTTGCCTCTATCCGGCGTCCCGGCGGGTGGAACGATCTTGTCACCATGCGTCCGACCTCGGGATTGGTCAGCAGAAGCGGCATGTGGGACGGCTATCCCACCGACTTCGCCGCGATGGGGCCGATGGCGCGCAATGTGCGGGACTTGGCCCAACTACTTGACGTGATGGTGGCGTACGATCCCGAAGACCCACAGACCGCGCTCGGCGACGGACAGAAGCAGGGAAGCTATACCCGCTACCTACGTGCCGACGGCCTGAAAGGGGCGCGCATCGGCATCTTGCGCGAGCCGTTTGGGTTTATGAGCGAGCCCGGCTCGGATGACTTCAAAAAGGTCGATGCGGTTTTCGAGAAGAACATTGCCGAGTTGAAAGCGGCGGGCGCCACGATTGTCGATCCCATTGTCATTCCCGATCTGCTGCCTTTGCTCGCCAAACGCGCCGCCGACACCACCGCTTCGGATGAGGCGCTCCGTCTTTATCTCGGGCGCAATCCGAACAGTCCGTTCAAAGGCCGGCAGGACATCGCCAATTCGCCACTCGTGGAGCAGGCGTTTCCGGCCAACAAACGCACGCTGTGGACGGCGCCGTTTCAGCCGACCGATCCGGCGAAGTTCGGCGAATATCTGAAGGCGCGCGCGCGGCTGATGACAAATCTGATGAAGGTGATGTCCGACAACCGGCTCGACGCGATCGTCCATAAAACCGTCGAACATCAGCCGACAAAGATTGAGGACGGCATCAAGCCGCCGTTCGTCAGCCAGAAAGGGATTCCGTCGATCAACACCTTCCTGGTCTTCGTATCCACCATGACCGTGCCGTCCGGATTCACCAGCGACCGTCTGCCCGTCGGCATCACCTTTTTGGGCCGTCCGTACAGCGAGCCAGTGCTGCTGCGTCTGGCCTACGCCTACGAGCAGGCGACGCATCACCGCAAACCGCCCGACACGACGCCAGAGCTGAACCGTTAGGCTCCAGGCCACATAGAAATTTTCGCTCATGGGCTGGACGCGAAGGCTTCTCGTTCCTATTCTGTTCCTCGTTAGTTCAGGGACTGAGTCGTGGCGCAAAGGGCCGGCACCGCCGATTTGCCGTTGCATGGCGGGCGGGTGCCGCCGTGGCTGGCGACGCGCATGGCCCGGTTGGGCGCGGTCGTCAGCGAAGCCATCGTGCATCATTACGGGCGCGACGAACTACTGCGGCGGCTGTCCCATCCCTTTTGGTTCCAGTCGTTCGGCGCCGTCATGGGTATGGACTGGCACTCGTCCGGTATCACGACGAGTGTCATCGGCGCGCTGAAGCGCGGCCTTGCGCCGCTGGAGAATGAACTGGGTATCCATGTGTGTGGCGGGCGCGGGAAATATTCTCGTCAAACCCCGCACGAACTCATGGCGATCGGTGAGCGCACCGGTTTCGACGGCGCCTCACTGGCCACCGCAAGCCGCTTGGTCGCAAAGGTTGACAGTGCGGCACTACAAGATGGGTTTCAGCTTTATCTACACGGCTTCATCGTCAGCGATGAGGGCCGCTGGGTTGTCGTCCAGCAGGGCATGAACGCCGATACCAAACAGGCGCGCCGCTATCACTGGCTGTCCGAGGGGCTGAAGAATTTTGTCGATGCGCCGCACAGCGCCATCGATGGGCCGTCACAAGGCAACATCATCAACCTCACCGATCACCGGGCATCGGCGTCGCGGTCCAAACAATTGGACCTGCTCGGAACGGTGGGACCGGACGGCATCGTGCGGGAATTCAGCGCCATCGAGGGCTGCGATTCACAGCAGAATTTGTTGGGAAATCCGCAAGCGATGCTGCCCCACCTTCTTATGCTGTCGCATCACGATGTCAGGCCCAACGATGTCTTCATGCGGCGGCTGCATGGCAATCTCGCTGCGGCCAACGCGGCGGCGCCCAAGGACTTCGCCGAACTGTTGCTGACGCCCGGCGTGGGCGCGCGCACGGTGAAGGCGCTCGCCCTGGTGGCTGAGGTTGTCCATGGAACGCCATGCCGGTTCGACGATCCGGCGCGGTTTTCGTTCGCGCATGGCGGCAAGGACGGCCATCCTTTTCCCGTGCCGCTGCGCGTTTACGACGAAACCATCCGTGTACTGAAATCCGCCGTTCAGAAAGCGAAGCTCGGCGCAACGGAGGAACTCGCGGCGCTTCAGCGGCTCGATGACGAAGCCAGACGTCTGGAACGCGTCGCCAGCGGGCCGTCGTTTGAGCGCCTCATAGCAGAGGAACGCGCGCGGTCCGATTCCTATGGCGGACGAACGGTGCTCGACGACAGACGCCCGCCGTGGCCCGCCTCGAGGAGCAACGTACCGTAACGTTCCGCCGCCTACTCCGGCGCGAAGGCGAGCAGGACGTTGCCGGGGATGATCGCGCCGTGGTGCGAATAGCCGGACTGCACGTACAGCATTCCACCCACGACGGTCGCGCCCGCATTGCTCATCGATCCGCCATTGGCTTTGATGCTGTTGACCGTTGTGAAGTCTTGCACCGAATTGAACTGCCAGAGGATTTTCCCGCTGTCCGCCGCATAGGCATAGAACTGGCCGTCCATGGTGCCGGAGAATACCGCGCCCGGAATGGCGGTGACGGCAGCGGCGTGGCTCGGTTTGCACAGCTTGCGGTCGCCGCATGCGGGATTGGGTGTGCTCCAAAGCAAGCGGCCGTCGCTCAAATTCAACGCGGCCATTCCGCCGGAAGCATCGGGCGTTTTCGCATCGAAAAATCCGTTCGGCGCATAAACGCGCTCGCTGTCCACCGCGAGCCCCCACAAAATGCCGCCGCCGCTGCTGCCCTTGCCGGTCTGCTGCTGCCAGATGGTTTTTCCCTGCTGGTCCGGATCGAAGGCCCAGACCATGCCGGACTTGTTCCCCACCACCAGCATGGATCGCCCGCCTGCGTTGACGAGCACGGGAGAAACAGAGAAATCGACATCGGGCGCTTCCGCGTCTGGACACGCGGCGGCTTCGCGGTCCGGCCTGCGGCAGGTCCCGTTCCAGATGTCGTTCTCGGTTTGCTGGCGGCGCCATTTGATTTTGCCTGAGGCCAAATCCAGCGCCAGCACAGCATCGGAATTGGCTGTCGAAGGCGGCGAGTAATTGTTGCCCGTTCCGATATAGAGAACATTGCGCGACGGATCGACGGTCGGGGTGTTCCACACCGGCGCGCCCGACGGACCCACGATGGTTATACCGGCACTGTTCTTCGCCCCGGGGCGGGGCAGCTCATCGATGGTGTAGGTTTTCCAAATCCGCTTGCCGGTCGCCGCATCGAGCGCGAGAACGCTGCCGCGAAAGACGCAGCAGGGATAGCGCGGGTCGGCGACCTTGGCCTCTTCGCGCGAAGACACCGGTACATAAAGCCGTCCCGCATAAAGCGCCGATGCGGCGGTAATTGCTGCTTGCGGATGGTCGTCGACTCTAACCTTCCACAAGATATTTCCCGTGGCGGCGTCGGCTGCGTACATGTTCGCCGCCTGATCGCCGAAATAGGCGGTGAGCCCGCCGCCGCTGCGTTCGCCCAGGACGATGGCGCTGCGAATCCCAGCTTCCACTTCGGTGCGCCATAGGATGCAGCCGCTTTTGGCGTCAAGCGCGAACAGATCGCCTTCGGCATCGCCGACATACATGCGCCCGCCGGCGACGACCGGCTGCGTGCCGCCCGAACTCGCGCCCGGCAGGCCGAATGCCCATTTCAATTTAAGACGCGGCACGTCGCCCGCCGTCAAGCCGGCGGCGTCCGCCGGCTGAAAGCGCGCATTCGAAGGGCCTGCGCCCCAGCCGTTCCACATCGGCACGGTCAGCGAAGCCGCCGTGGTGGCGCCGGCATTGCTGCAGGACGCCGAGGCGGAAATTAATCCCGGCGCGTTCCCTAGCGGCTTGCCCGAGAGGTATTCGGCAAGCGCGCGGCGCTGGGCCCGGCTGCGCTCGGCGGCCTGCCCTTTCATGGCGCCCTTTTCGAGCGCTTGCAGGATTTGCTCCGGGCTCATGCGGCCCAGAACGTCGCGGCTGGGAGCCTGCGTGTTGGCGTTGCCTTCATGGCAGATGGCGCAATAGGTGTTGAAGAGGGCGGGACCCTCCTGCGCCAGCACAGGCGCGGACAACAGCACCGCGGCGGATACAAAACCTATGGCCATTCGCAATGTCATCGCCGTTTCCCTCTGCGCCGTGCCGATGCACGGGTCTTGCGCGAAAGGCGGCATGCTACACATTCTTTTGAGGCCCGCCACGCTTCTTTCCGTTAGTCTATTCTGTGCGACGGCCAAGGGGAGAAAACGATGTTTAGACAGGTGATGTGCGTTGCGGCTTTAGGTTTTCTCGGCTTGGCTTCGGCCGCCCAAGGACAGCAAAAACCGGAAGACACATCGGAGCAGTTCTATATCTCCTGCCAGAACCGCTTTGCGGTCATCTTCCCCGGCGGCGCGCGGCCGATGATGCGGGACATTTCATACGCCACGCGCACGGGCGCAAGCCTGCCGGCGCGGCAATTCTATCTCGAACGCGATGGCAGCCGGTACAGCGTAACGGTCGTGCGTTTCCCGAACGGCTCTGCCGTGGACGAAGCGAGCATCGACTTTGCGGCGCAGACCTTGCGCAAACTCGGCGAGGTGCGCTTTGCGGAGAGCGGCGAGTACGATCCCGGTTTCCCCGGACGCCAGCTGAACATCTTCCAGCCCAACAACCGTCAGCACCGGGCCTCCGTCTATATGGCGGACCATCACTTGGTCATCACCGAGGCGAACGCGCCGGTCGGCGACTTTGCCGCCATCCAGTTCGAGCAATCGATCACGATCATCGACGACAAGGGGGCGGACTTCGACACCAATCCGCCCGACCCCGTTCGCATCATGCCGTGCAATCGCGGGTAGCGCCTAATTGGGCGCTGGCTTCGCGGCGGGTTTGCGTATTGGGACCACCTCCGTGTGGGTGGGCATCGCCGGGCCGCACCTTTCGCGCTAGTCTTCTCTCAGAACAAAAAATTCCGGGAGGCCTATCGTGTTTCAGACGACGATTGCGGGAAGTTTGCCGAAGCCGTCCTGGCTGGCCGAACCGGAGAAGCTGTGGGCGCCGTGGCGTCTGCAAGGCGAGGAGCTGATCAGCGGAAAACGCGACGCCACTCTGGTGTGGCTGAAAGAGCAGGAAGACGCCGGCATCGATATCGTCACCGACGGCGAGCAGTCACGAATCCATTTCGTGCACGGCTTTCTGGAGCGCGTGGACGGAATCGACTGGGCCAAGAAGACGCGGATGGGAATCCGCAACAACCGCTATGAAGTCGATGTCCCGACGGTCACCGGTGTGGTCAAACGCAAGGGGCCGGTGCACACCGACGATATGCGCTTTGCCCGCGCACACACGCGGCGTGGGCTGAAGATCGAGCTGCCGGGCCCGATGACTATTTGCGACACGATTGCGGACGCTCATTACGGCCGCCGTGCCGACTTGGCGATGGCGTTCGCCAAACTGCTCAACGAAGAAGCGCGCGAGCTGGAAGCGCTCGGCGTGGATGTTATTCAACTCGATGAGCCCGCGTTCAATGTCTTCATGGACGATGTGAAGGAATGGGGCATCGCGGCGCTGGAAGAAGCGGTCAGGGGACTCACCTGCAAGACCGCCGTCCACATCTGCTACGGCTATGGCATCGACGCCAACATCAAATGGAAAGAGACCCTTGGCTCCGAATGGCGGCAGTATGAGGAGATATTTCCGGCCATCAACAACAGCCGCATCGAAATGGTGTCGCTGGAATGCGCCGGGTCCAAGGTTCCCATGTCTTTGATCTCACTCCTGTCCGACAAGCAGATCATGGTCGGCGCCATCGACGTTGCGACCAACCGCGTCGAGACGCCGGAAGAGGTTGCCTCCGTGCTCAAAGCCGCCACGCAATATGCAAGTCCCAGCCGCATTCTGGGCTGCAGCAATTGCGGGCTTGCTCCCTTGCCGCGCGACGTCGCCGCCGCCAAGCTGAACGCCCTGGCCGCCGGAGCGGCACTGATGCGCAAGCAGATGGCGTAAGGGGGCGGTCTGCCTTTGAGGGGCGGCTTCTTTGGGGTCTTTCTGCCTGCTATGATGCCAAAAGCTGGCAGCGCGTTGAATCGCGCGAGACTGGCAAGGGGGGAATAGGCGATGTTGAAGACCCGATTGCTATGTGCGGCGGCGTTGGCCGCGTTCGTCACGGCGGGGCTGGTGGCGGGCTCGAGGGCGCAGGACAAATCCATCCCGAATTTCAGCTTTATCGAATCGGGCTGGCTGTTGCAGGGCGGCATCAATTTCCGGCCTATTCCCGGAAAAGTGGCGCCCATCGCGTTCGATCCGGCCTATCCGCAATTGGGTGAGGGAAACCAGCGCGGCGTGATGGAGCGCATGTCCGACGCGGAGAATGCGAACCTCAAGCCGTGGGCGAAAGAGGTTATGCGCAAGTACAATAAGGATGTGCTGGACGGCCACCGCGCCTTCTCATCCCAGTCGCGCTGTTGGCCGGGCGGGACGCCGGGGCAATTGCTGTTCCCTGCCGAGCCGATCTTCTTTGTCCAGACGCCCAAAGAAGTGTGGATCATCTGGCAGCGCCAGCAGGAAGTCCGACGCATCTATTTGAACGTGCCGCATTCGCGCACTGTAAAGCCGTCCTGGTTCGGCGAGTCCGTCGGCCATTATGAAAACGGCGAACTGGTCGTGGACACAGTTGGCTTCCTCGACAAGCACGAATTCGATTTCGTAGACAACTGGCGCACGCCCCACACGAAGGACATGCATGTGGTGGAGCGGTTCAAGCTGACCGAAGGCGGCAAAGGGCTGGAAGCTACCGTCACGGTCGATGATCCGGGTACGTTCAATCAGCCCTGGTCCGGGACCGTGCGCTGGCAGAAAGTCGACCGCGGCACGATCCTGGAATCGATCTGCGCCGAGAACAACACGGCCTTCGAGACATTTTTCAATCTGCAGGAATATCCCATGCCGGAGGCGAAGACTCCGGACTTCTAAAAACCACCACGCATGTCATGGCCCGCAAATGCGGGCCATGACATGCGGTTACATACCGATGCAACAGTTTGAGCACAGAGGGAAACAGTCATGAAATTGGTTCAATCCGGATTGTTGTTTGCCGCAACGGCGTTTGCCGTTGCTTTCTCCGTCGCCGCCACGGCCCAGGATTTGCCGCAGCGTAAAGAACTTCGCCGCGTGGATTTGTCCGGCGCACAGAACATGGAAGTCGTCAGCTCCGTCAGCACATTCAACGCGGGCGATGAATTCCCACGCCATCTGCATCACGGCGTCGAAGCCGGTTATGTCGTGCAGGGTGCAATGATCCAAATACCCGGACAGCAGCCGACGATGATGGCCACGGGCGCGCCGATCCTGAATTTGCGCGATGCGGTGCATGGCGGCTTCAAGGTTATCGGTCCGGGACAATTGATCCTCTTCACCGTTCATTCCGTCGATAAGGGCAAGCCGCTCTACGACTGGCAAAAATAATCGCCTTTTGCCGGGAGGGCTGAAATGGGCAAGTTCGGTCAAGCCAGTGCTTTCATCGGCGTGGCTGCGCTTGCCTGCTTCATCCTCAGTATGTCGGCATCCGCGCAAGGGCAGGGACGGCAATACAACGCCGCGGACATTCAGGCGGGCGACCGGCTCTATGGGCTGCAATGCGCGATCTGCCACGGCCAGAACGGCGATGGCATCAACGGCGTGAATCTGCCGCGCAACCAATTTCGCCGCGCTTCCTCCGATGACGACATCCGCAATACGATCACCAATGGTGTCGCCGCAGCGGGGATGCCGCCCTTTCGCTTTCAGCCCGCGGAATTGAACGGCTTGGTGGCATTTATTCGCTCCGGTTTCGATCGAACCGGGGCTCCGTTCAAAGTGGGCGATGCGTCTCACGGCCTGGCGGTTTACAACGCCAATGGGTGCGCCACGTGCCACCGCGTCAACGGCAACGGCGCCCGTACGGCGCCCGACCTCAGTGACATCGGTTCGGTCCGCCAGCCCGCTGCTATCCAGCGCTCATTGGTCGATCCCAACGCCGCTATACTGCCGATCAACCGGACAGTCTGCATCCTGACGTCCGACGGGCGCACCATTCGCGGCCGCCGGATCAACGAAGACACCTATACCGTGCAGCTTATCGATCAGCAGGAACGGCTGGTCTCGCTCGAAAAATCGGCCATCCGCGAATACGAAATCGTCAAGACCTCCGCCATGCCGTCGTTCGCCGGCAAGCTGACGGACACGGACATCGCCGACCTTGTCGCTTACCTCATGTCGCTGAAGGGATGACGATGCGCGCCTCGGTGCGATATGTGCTCGCTTTTGCCGCTTTGTGCGGTCTGTCATCCGCGGCTGCGCAAGTTGGCCCGGACCGCATCATCAATGCCGCGCGCGAACCGCAGAACTGGCTCACCTATGGCGGCGGGTACGACAGCAAGCGCTACAGCACGCTCAACCAGATCACACCCGCCAATGTGGCGACCCTCGAACAGAAATGGGTGGTGCAGGATCAGGTGTTCGGCGCCTGGGAATCCAATCCGCTGGTCGTCAACGGCATCATGTATCTCACCGAACGGCCCAACGATGTGATGGCCATCGACGCCAAAACGGGCAAGCTGTTCTGGCTCTACCGCTACAACAATTCACCCGACGCGCGCGTGTGCTGCGGCGCCAATAATCGCGGCCTCGCGATCCACGGCGACACTTTGTACATGGGCACGCTGGACGCGCACCTGATTGCCGTAGACGCCAAGAGCGGCCGTCCGCTGTGGAATATTGCCGTCGGCGATCCGAAGCTTGGTTACTCCATCACCATGGCCCCACTGGTGATGAAAGACAAAGTCATGGTGGGCGTGGGCGGCGGCGAGTTCGGCATTCGCGGCTTCATCGCGGCCTATGACGTCAAGACGGGAAAAGAGGCGTGGCGCTTCAACACGATTCCAGGCCCCGGCGAGCCCGGCCATGAATCCTGGAACGGCGATGATTGGAAGAACGGCGGCGCCTCGGTATGGGTTACCGGCTCCTACGATCCGGATTTGAATCTCGTCTATTGGGGTATCGGCAATCCAGGGCCGGATTGGAATCCCGATCAGCGTCCGGGCGATAATCTGTATGCGGACTCTGTGGTCGCGCTCGATCCCGATAGCGGCAAACTGAAGTGGCATTTCCAATTCACGCCGAATGACGGTTACGACTACGACTCGACGCAAGTGCCGGTTCTTGCCGATATGCAATGGCAGGGCAGGCCCGCAAAGGTGATGATGTGGGCGAACCGGAACGGCTATTTCTATGTGCTGGACCGCGTCACCGGAAAATTCCTTCTCGGCCAGCCCTTCGTGAAAGTAAATTGGGCCAGCGGTCTCGATAGCAATGGCCGGCCGATTCAAACGCCGCAGCCGCCGGGGATGCCGACTTGGCCGGGCAATCAGGGCGGCACCAATTGGTATCCGCCGTCCTACAGTCCGCGTACAGGGCTGTTCTATTTCTCGGTGTGGGAGAATTACGCGACCGTCTACCGCAAAGAGGAACAGGAATATCAACCCGGCCGCAATTACTTGGCTGGCGGCTACACGGTGGTCGCGCCCGCGCCGGGCGCGCCAACCATCGGCATCGGGCGGCGCGGGCCGATCAACAACTGGACCAGCGAAGTCGGCAGCGGCGCCACCGTCGCCATGGACCCGCACACCGGAAAACGTGTCTGGACCTTCCCGCAATATGACGTGACCGATGCCGGCATGTTGACGACGGCCTCCGACCTATTGTTCACGGGCGGCCGGGAAGGCTATTTTTACGCCTTGGACGCCAAGACCGGCAAAGAGCTGTGGAAGACCAATCTCGGCGGTTCTATCGTCATGGCGCCGATCACCTTTCAGGTCGACGGCAAGCAATATGTATCGGTCATCTCCGGCCATACCTTAGTGACCTTTGCGCTGCGGAATTGAAAACGGAGTCGCCATGTCAAATATTAATCGTACACGGACGGTTTTGAGGTGTGCTGCCTTCGCGGGGCTTATGGCCGCGGCGGCATTGCCCGCGTCATCGGCGCCAAACGAGACGATTCCGAACTTCACGCCGGCGCGCGATATGTCGTGGCAGGAGAATTTCTGGGATTACATTTTGCCGCCTCCTCCCGGCGTGGCGCACGGGCCGATCCTGACCGATCCGAAATATCCCTATAACAGCCAGATTCAGAACGGCGGCCTGTTCGTTGGCGGCGATTTTCAGGTCGCGATCACCAATGCTCAGGACCCTGTGCTCAAACCCTGGGCTGCTAAGCAGTTGGAAGAACGCAATCAGGATCTTTTGAGCGGCAAAAGAACTCTTGGATTCAACGCGCAATCGCGCTGTTGGCCCGGTGGCGTTCCTGGACAGAACCTGTTCCTGGAGCCGATCTATTTTCTGCAGAAGCCGAATGAAGTGATCATCATGTGGCAGCGGAACAATACCGTTCGCCGTGTAAAGCTCACCGATAAGCATTCCGCCGATGTGAAACCGACCTGGTTCGGCGAATCTATCGGCCACTACGAAAACGGCGATACGCTGGTGGTCGACACCATCGGCATCAAGGGCGGCACGTACCATAACATCGACAATTTCGGCACGCCGCACACCGATAAGCTTCACACGGTCGAACGCTTCACAATTGCCAAAGACGGCAACAAGTTAAGTGCAATCATCACGGTAGAAGATCCCGACACATTCAACGCGCCGCTGACGCTGCGTCAGGAATGGCGCCGGACAAATCTCGCATATGAAGAATCCATCTGCGCCGAGGATGGCGATGCCAACCCCTTCGGCCACAAGTTGGAGCCGATCCCCGTCGCCGCCAAAGCGGATTTTTAGCGGGCAAGAACGGCGAAGCCTGCGCGTTCCATGATCGTGCGGGCTGAGGGACTTTTCAGGTAGGCGAGAAACGCGCTGGCGTCCGCCGCTGCCTCTTTGGTCAGCGCCGCCGGATAGAAGATGGGCGGGTGCGTGTTTTCCGGAAATGTGCCAACCACCCTTACCTTGGGTTCGGCCCGCGCGTCGGTAGCGTAAACAATCCCGAGAGGGGCCTCGCCACGGGCGACATAGGCAAGGGTTGCTCGAACGTCCTCACCCTGCGCCAAGCGCCCCTGAACGCTGTCCCACACACGAAGCGACGTCAGCGCCCCCTTGGCGTATCGCCCGGCCGGAACGGCATCGGTATTCGCGACGGCCAGACGGCCGCCCAAAAGCGCCTTGGCCAAAGCAAATCCCGGCCCGATGTTGAGCGCGGTCTTTGAGCCCGAAGGCGCGATCAGCACCAGCCGGTTGCCCAACAGATTGACGCGGCTGCTTTTGGCGATCAGCCCCTTGCCGTCGAGATAGTTCATCGACTCGCTATCGGCGGCGATAAACACGTCCACGCCGGTGCTTGCCTCGATCTGGCGGGCCAGAATCATGGACCCAGCGAACGAGAACGCCACATGCTTGTGGTTTGCTGCCTCATAGGCCTTGCCGATGTCTTGCATGACCTCGGTCAGCGAGGCCGCCGCAAACACCGTGATGCCGCCGGTTTCGCGGGCGCCGGCAAACCCGGGCACGCAGACGAGCAACGCTATGATGGCGACTCTCAGCCAAAGCCGGAACATACGACACCTCTTGTGATATTTGCTGAAATATCACGCGTGTAAAAGCGCAACAAGTGCTCTGGACGAACGGTGCTCAGGTTTGCAACATCCCGCTATGACGCGGCTTTCCATCCGAATCGATTTTGAAGGCGCCGAAGCATTCGGCCCCGGCAAAGCACGTTTGCTCGAGTTGATCGAAGAACAGGGTTCGATCCGCGGCGCTGCCGCGGCGATGAACATGAGCTACCGCCACGCCTGGCTTCTTCTTCAGGCGGTGGAAGATACGTTCGGATCGCCTGTCATCAGCACAGCAACCGGGGGCGCGAAGGGGGGCGGCGCGAAATTGACCGAGCTCGGAAAAACCATCATCGCACGCTATCGCTTGATCGAAACGCAAGCCGCCGATGCCGCCGCGGCCGAGCTGATGGAACTCGCCAAAGCCGCCATCAGTTCGGCGCCGGATGATCGCAAGCGGCGCGAACGTGGGACGCGGTAGCGCCGATTGGACGATCACCGTCTGGCGGACATTCGCCCATAAGACGATGCTGACACCATGATCGACGGCACGCCTTTCCTGAAGCTCTATGCCCGCAAGCGCGGCGCTGAGCTGGACCGCGAAAACGCGGTGGAGGCGCAAGAACAGCAGCTTCTCAAATTGGTGCGCTGCGCGGCGAACACGCGTTTCGGCCGCGATCATGATTTCGCGACGATCCGTACTGTTGCGGATTTCCAGGCGCGCGTTCCCTTGCGCCGCTACGAGGATATGTGGCGCGATTATTGGCAGCCTACCTTTCCACGGCTCACCGATTGCACATGGCCGGGGACCATTTCTTATTTCGCGCTGAGTTCGGGCACGACCAGTGGGACCACGAAATACATCCCCGTCTCGGACGATATGAACAAATCCAACAGCAACGGCGCCAAGGACATGCTCGTCCACCATGTGCGCAATCGTCCGCATACGAAACTTCTGGGCGGAAAGAATTTTATGTTGGGCGGCAGCACCGACCTGACCGAATTGGCGCCTGGCATCTATGCGGGCGATCTATCGGGCATTGTCGCGGCGCGGCTTTCCGCCTGGAGCCGCCCGTTCGTCTATCCACCGCGCGAAGTGGCGCTGATCGCGGACTGGGAAAAGAAGATCGACGTTCTGGCTCATGGCGTGCTGAAAGAAGATATCCGTTCCGTCGCCGGCACGCCCAGTTGGGTGCTGCTGTTCTTCGAGCGTCTTTTCGCGTTGCAGCCTGAGCGGCCCCGAAACTTGCGCGCGTTTTTTCCCCACCTGGAAATGGTCACGCATGGCGGCGTGAATTTCGCACCCTATCGCCCGCAATTCGAAGCGTTGCTCGAAGGCAGTCACGCGGAAACCCGTGAGGTGTACGCCGCCAGCGAAGGCTTTATTGCCTCGGCGGATCGCTGCCCCGGCGAAGGAATGAGGCTCGCCGCGGATAACGGCAATTTCTTCGAGTTCGTGCCGTTGAGCGAATTGGGCAACGCCAAACCAACCCGTCACTGGGTGGGCAATATCGAGCTTGGCGTCGATTACGCCATTGTGGTTTCGAGTTGCGCGGGGCTGTTCGGCTATGTGCTTGGCGACACCGTGCGTTTCGTCGACCGCAAGCCACCGCGCCTTTTGGTGACCGGACGCACGTCCTATTCGCTGTCCGCTTTCGGTGAACATCTCACCGGCGAGGAAATCGAAGACGCCGTAGGTGCGGCCGCCAAAGCCATTGGCGCAGCCATAGCCGATTTTTCCGTCGGCTCGGTGTTTCCCGACGCTTCGCGGAGCCGGGGTGGCCACCTCTACGTGGTGGAGTTCATCGGCGCCACTCCCGATGCGGCTCAGAGCAAGCGCTTCCTGGATGAAATCGACACTGTGCTATCGCAGTGCAACGACGATTACCGCGCGCACCGCTTCGGCGGCTTCGGTCTTGATCCGCCCCTGCTGAAAGCCGTCCCACGTGGAACATTCGAGGCGTGGATGAAATCGCGCGGCCAGCTTGGCGGCCAGCACAAGGTGCCGCGCGTGATCGCCAATCAGGACCTGTTCACTTCTTTGCAGGCGTTTGCGGCGGCTCCAACGATTTCAAATACGCAATGACATCTTCGATCTGATCGGGCTCCAGCACGAAGCGCGGCATCTGACGCGCACCGGTATGGCCGACGACAATCCCTTCGGCTAAAGCCTCCGCAAGCCCCGACACGTCGTATCTCTCATGCAGGGTGCGAAAGGGCGGGGCGCGTTCGTAAGGGCTTCGCCCGGTTCTTCCCACGGCGTGGCACGTGGAGCAGTTCATCTGCACCAGCGCTCGCCCAGTCCTGACATTTCCCGCCGCGAAGGCCGGAAATGTGCAGAGAAGCGTCACACCGAGAAGTGCTGGGAGAATCGTATGCCTAACCATGCGGCCAAGAATAGGCACTATCGCCGGCAAAGGTTTGATGTGGCTCAACTGGCGCTTCAGGCCAATCGCTTAGGAGGGCTTGCCCTGCTGTCCCACCGGTTCAAGCGCGATGTCCAACGTCGCCGGGTAGGGGAGCAATTCCACAAAGCCAAAATCGGTCAGGTACCGGTGGTAACCGGTCGCCGACTCGCCGGGTGCAATGCTGACGCGCTTGTCCTTGTAGCCCGGCGCGGTGCAGACGATGTCCGTACGGCCGGGGCTCTTGGGAACCGTGATGGCGCCGCGTGTAGCATCGTAGCGGCCGACCGCAATACCCGTCTGATACGCTTCGCAATTTGCCATCGCGGGCATCACGGACAGGGCGATCTCTTGCGGGCTGTTGTCCAGCTTGGTTGCGGCGCACCCGCTCAGGGCGAGGCCAAAGGCGGCAAACACGATTTGTTGGGTGGCCTTCACAGAGTCTCTCCTTGAGCACGCGACGCGAACACTGCGCTATCGCAGGGAATCACAGGCTCCGCAAGATGAGGCGCGGTCTGCGCATTCAAGTCCGCTATCGTGACGGCAGCGTCAGCTGAACAGCCCGGGCCTATTTCCAGCGCTGCATCGCCTGATAATGCATCGACTCGGGCGGCAGTTGAGCCAGTTCCATGCGGTTGCCGAACGGATCGGTGACGTTGGACAGAACCGCCTTGGTCGGGCTCACATTCACGTCGGCCACTGTGGCCCCGCGGCCGCGGAATATGGCGACGGCGTCTTTGGTGCTGTCGACGACAACGCCAAAATGGCTGATGCCGGTCGGCCGACCGTTGGCCGGCTGCAATTCGACAAAGGTGTTCTGGCTGATTTGGACATAGACAAGTGCCGTTTCGCCCTTGTCGTTCTTGGAACGGAAGGCTTCGGGAAAGCCGAGCGTCTTGGTGTAATATGCAACGGCTTTGTCGAGGTCGGGCACGATGATGCCCACATGGTTCATCCCGGTAATGCCCTTATTCGGGGTCAGGTTGCTTTGGGCAACCGCGGCATGAACCGCAACGCCACCGACGACAAGACCCGCAACGAACAGAGCTATTCCGCGCATGAACACCCTCCCAGGAAAACATTGGCGAAGGCGACAATAACACTCACGACGCGAGCCCGATACGGCCGCCACGCAGCTCGATCTGGAACTGTGAAACTAACCGTCAAATTCGGGGGAGCCGTGGGCTCGGATCACGGTTCCCCCGAATGACATGCCGTCGGCTTTAACCGCCTGCGTTGGCGCCGGCTGCCGCGTTCGCATTGCCCTTCGTGCTGCCGTCGGGAAGCGTCACCGCCATAAACTGTCCGCCATGCGTACCATCCTTAAGCGGATGAATGACCGCCGTGACCTTCATGCCGGGCGTCAGCGTCTTGGGCACCCACCCCTGACGGGCGAGGCCGCCGGGCGCGCCCATTTCGATGGCCCACTGTTCCTGAGCGCCTTGCGCATTCGGCACGGTCATCAGAATCCAGCTATGCGGATTGGTCCATTGGAATTCCTTAATCGTGCCTTCGATTTTCACGGTTTTATCCGCATCGAACATGGCAAACGAATGGTGTGCCAGAGCCGCCGTCGCGGACAAACCCAATGCCGCCACGCCCATGCACACCGCATTAATTCTCATGACTTTCCTCCATCTTTCGGCACGGATTTGCTCCGGCCATGACAAAGACATAAGCGAGAATGTGGCCCAAAGAAGGGCAGCCGCTCAAAACTTCGCGATTTCTTTCTTTGCGGCGCGTTGATCTGAATCAAGGTTCTGGCGCGTAGGGATTTTCGAGATTTAAAAATCCCGCCGTGCGGCCTGCGGAATCGTTCCGAAGGTCGAACCTTCGGCGAAGTCGCGGTTGTTTTCGGCGCAGACCAATTCATCGATCTGCGTGGTGTCCTTGTCCTGCTGATATTCGGCCGTGCCATTCCAGGGCGCGGTGAAGGCGCCGGGATCGTTCACCTCTACCGTGACATGGATGCGTTTGCCGAACGGCGTGGTGTACGGCAGATAGCGTTCAACGACGTGAAGCTGCTCCGTATGCGGCGTTCCGAACGCATCCACCACGGACATCTTGTGCGTCTTCAGGCCGATCGTATCGACGACCAGCGCGCCGTCTTCATAGCGGCCGACGGATTCTCCGTACCAGGACGGTTTAACGGTTCGTGAATGTGGCCGGTTAAGCCAAATACGGCGGACTTGATGATTGCGCTGATACAGAATGGTGACGCGGTCCTTGCTTTGCAGAAACTGCACGTTGTCGAGCAGATTGACCGCTTGTGGCACGCCGGAGGGCCAACATGTATCGTCCGCCGTGTAGACATGCTGAAGACGCATTTCGGATTCGGCGTTCTTTTTGACGATGTCACGGGCCCAAGGTTGCAGGATCGGATTGGTCCAATCCCCCGCCCAGATTTCGGCCGCGTCGGGGTTGTCGACATCGAGCCGTTGCACCGGCGTGCCGCCGCCCTCGTCGGACGGATCGAACCACAGATCGCCTATGCGGAAGAAAAGGCCGGAAAAATCAGGCGTAGATGTTGCGGGCGCCGGTGCTGCGTAGGCGAGTGTTGCGGCGGCCATCGCGAGAACCACCGATACTGTCCATGCAGATCTCACGGCGGCGCTCCCTTTTCACGCCGGCGCATGGCAGACGGCTTCGATATTGTGCCCATCGGGATCGAGCACGAACGCGCCGTAATAATTCGGATGATACTGCGGACGCAGACCCGGCGGCCCATTGTCTCTGCCGCCGGCTGCTAAGGCGGCGTGGTAGAAAGCGTCTACACTTGCGCGGTCCTTCGCGACGATGGCGATGTGCAGGGGCTGCGCCAGTTTCCCCTCGCCGGCAAACCAAAAATCCGGCTTCCCGGCGGCTCCGAAACCAGCCGCCGCAAATCCGCGCTCCGTCTTGCCGGCGGGCACTTCCCTGAGCAGGCTATAGCTGAGGGGCGCCAGAGCCTGCGTGTAGAACGCCTTTGCGCGTTCATAATCCGAAACTGAAAAGCCGGTGTGATCGATCATGGTGACACCTTGCGTGCGAGAAGCTGTTCCATTGGAAGCCGAAACAGCGCCTTTGTCATCCCATGACGCGGCGATTTACGGTTACGGCTGCAAGCTCGCGACATAGGTCGCTACGGCGACCATGTCGTCAGGCTCCAAATTCTGCACGACCTGCTGCATGAACGTGACCGAACCGGTGCGAGCATTATGCTGAATGTCGTAAAGCTGGCGCATCACATAGCTCGGCGAGCGGCCCGCGATATGCGGTACGTCTCCGGCGCCGTGCAAGTCCGGGCCATGACATGTCGCGCACGCCGTGGTTTTGCCGCCGCCTGTCGTGACGATGGTCTTGCCCTTGGCTAGAGCGCCCTTCGGTACGTAAGCGACATAAGTGGTGTGGGAATCGCGCAACGAGGCGCGCTCGGAATCCTCCGGCACTTCGATGATGCGCTTGCCGATCGGCTCCGTGCCGCCCGCCGGGTCTTTGACCAATATGCCGCCCGCGACGACGGTTTTCGGCACATTGTCCGCCTCTTCAACTTTCAAATAAGAGGCGAGCATCAGGGACGAGAAATAAGCCGCCGCCGCCTCCGCATCTTCGGGCGAAACTTTACTCGCCACCTCGATCATCTGCTTTTGCACGGTGCGTTCGGACTTGGAGCCTTTTCGGTTACCGGTTTTGAAATTCTCGATCTGGCGTTTGATGTAATCCTGCGGCAGCCCCGCGAGTGACGCATTGTCCGGCCGTCCGGCCCCATTGGGCATGTGGCAATAGCCGCAAGCGCGCACGCCGGGTTTGCCCGCGCGCACCACGTCCGGCATCGCCGGATGATCGTTCGGGTGCCAATCTGGAGCTTCGTCTTTGCCGTCGATCTGGGTGCGTGTCAGCGCCACATCGCTGTCGGGGACGCGGAACTGCTTGCCATCGTCTTTCGGCGTCGCAACCCGCGGGCCGCCCGGCCGTTGCTGCGCCTCCACAGGATAGGCCCAGGACGGAAACTCATCCCCGCTGTCGAAAAACAAAGGAAAAGCCAGCGGCGAGAGGCACAGGGCGCCCAAGCCGATGAGAGTTAATTTGTTCATGCACGCCCCCTCCCGAGCGGGTAACACATCCGCAATACCAGAGCGGAAGATGCGGGATTGTCCGAGGGGCTTGCAAGGCCGCGAAAGTCGCAGGTCAGGGCCAGCAGAAAAGCTTAAGCGGCCTGTGATCCGGGGTGCCTCTACAGCCGTAAAAGCGGCGGGATAAGAGGAGGGCACCATGGAAAATTCTTGTCAGGTGATAGTGCGGATTGTCGCTCGGCCGGATGCGGCCGAAGCGGTGAAGGCGATTGTGCTGCGGCTAAGGGATTGCTCGCGCAAAGAAACCGGATGCGTCAGCTATGAGGCGCTGCAGGACCAAAGCGCGCCCGAGCGTTTTGTTCTGGTCGAGGAATGGACCAGCACCGGCGCGCTGGATGCACACAATCAGACCCCGCATTTCCACGAAGCGGTAGCGGCCGCAGTGCCGCTGCTGGCCGCGCCGCTGGATGTTGGCCGCTATGCGGCACTCGCTTAAGGCCAAGAGAAAGACGATGCAGCCGTTTCACGGTCTTCTGCAAAGCGAAGGCAAGATTGTTGGCAATTGGGGCCTGAGCCGCACGACGAAACCGGCCGTCTATGCCGAACCGGTCAGCTATGCCGACGTGCAAGCGATCGTGCGCGACCGAGAGGCGTTTCCGACGCCGGTCAATCCCGTCGGCTCGCTGGCGTCGGTTACGGCGACGATTGTGAACGACGGCGGCACGATGGTGTGCCTTTGCAAGCTCGATGAGGTCTTGGGCCTCGAACGCGACGCCACAGGGCGCCAGATCGTGCGCGTTCAGGCGGGCTGCCGGCTGAAAAAGCTGAATATGTGGCTGCAGGCCCAGGGATTCGAGGTGGCATTTCAGGCGGAGATCGGCGAAGCGACGGTTGGCTCGGTCGCCGTGGGTGATACCAAAGAATCCTCGCTCGACGGCCCGGGATATTTCTCGGCGCACGTTGTCGCCCTGACCTATGTCGATGACCGCGGCGAACTGCGCACGCTGGACGACGTCAAAGACGGCGATGCGTTTTACGCCTTCAAATGCTCGTTCGGCCTTTCCGGGATCGTGGTGGAATGCCAGATCGAAGTGCGGCCCGCGACGCTGTGCCGGTCGGACATTGCCCTTGCCGGTTATCCGTCGGCTGAAGAATTGGCGGCGAGCCTGCTCGCGATGCGGGACCGCTGCGATGCGTTGCTGGCCATCGTGTTCCTGCATCAACTCGCCGCGTTCACGGATTCCCGCTTCAAAGCGGGGCTGGGCGCGACAACACCTGAAGCAGCGCAACCGGCGTGCGAGGAATTTCGACGCGCCAAGCGGTTGGCCATCCAGCATGGCTTCGACGGTGTCGCGGTGCCACAGCCGAAAGGCTTGGTCTATTCACGCGCCGATTTTGTGAACGAATATTGGCGGCCAACCGCCGAAGAGCGCCGGCTCGATTTTCAATATTACGAGCACGATCTCTCGCAATTCCGCCGGGTCATTTCGGAAGCCTACAGCTTTACGAAAGCGTTTCAGGAGCGCACGGGTTTCGCGCCGAACGGCTGGGCCTGCTATTTCGTCACGCGGCCGGAGAATACGAAAAAGCCATACGGGCTCTATTCGGGCGGGCCGGGCGTGTCGTTCTCGTTCGATCCCTTCTGTTCCAATCCCGTCAATCCGCTGTGGCAGCAGTTTGCGCGCGAATACAACAAACTCGCCATCGGAAAACTCGGCGGCAACGCTTCGCCCATTCAGACGCAATGGCTGGAGCCGGGCGAGGTGCGCATTCCGCGCGGCTTGGCGCGCCCGCGCTTCACAACACCCTATTACGAAGCGCTTCTCGACTGATTGTCCGTTTCGTCGTGGCCGGCCTATGCCGGTCATCCACGCACCTAGCACCTCCCCCAGGGACGTGGATCGCCGGGCCAGTAGCGCCCGGCGGCGACGGATAAGGGCGTCAAAAATCCGGCTTTGCGGCCGTTGGAACGTGCTCATCCTCGCCGTAAGGAACGTGCGGATTTTCCGCGCAGGCGGTTTCCGGCCAATCGGTCACGCCACGGCCATAGGTGACCGTGGCGGACCAAGGGGTGGTGAAAACACCTTCGTCGTCGACCGTGTAATAGACCTGCAAATGCTTGCCGCGATAGAGGCGGTCGATGATGCCGGCGGCGGCGTGGAAGTTTTCCTTGAAGTCGCGGTCGATGGCTTCTTTGGCTTGGTTGTAATCGATCAAACGATACCGCTCCACCATGTGCAGCGATTTGGTGTAGGGCGTGCCGTAGAGGTCGAGCATGGCGAACGGCCGGTCGGCGCGAATGCCGACGGTGTCGATGACCAGCGTATCGCCCTCGTAATGGCCGACAGAATCTCCGTACCAGGACGGTTTCAGGTTTCTTGGATGCGGCTGGTTCATGCGCACATAGCGCATTTCATGATCCTGATCGTAGATCATCAGCAGATGATCGGGCCGCTGCAGGATTTGCAGCCCGAAATTCTTGTAGATGAATGGCCCGGGCTCGGGCCAGCATTGGTTGGCCGGATTGGGAAAGACCTCGCCGGCCAGAGACATTTCGCCGAATTTTTTGACGGTTGCCGCCGCGTCCGGTTTCAGGATGGGATTGCGATAGTCGCCCACGAGCCGCGCGTAGTCACTGGCGCCATCTTCGACACGCCGCATGATGTTTCTGAGCCCGGTCGGGCCATTGTCCAGCGGCTCCGGACCCGGCAGCGAAGGATGCCACCAGATGCCGGCAAAGTCCGGGATCGCCGTATTCGACGGCGCGGGGGCTGCCAAAGCAGCGGTGCCGATTCCCAGAACAATGGACGCCGCAAGAATGAACCGACTCATGTCCCGCTCCTCTAAATGCCAAACGGTGTGAAACGTTCGAATTCGCACGCTTGGTGGTTCAGTTTGTCATTGTCCAGATCGTGCCAGACATAATCGGCTTCCAGGCGGTCGTCGGATACATGCGCCGTAAAGGTGTCCAGGTCGAACATCTTCGATGTGATCTTCAGGGTGCTGCCATCCCAAGCCCAGGCGGCGTTCTCGTCCTCTTCGCCGGTCCCGTAGACCGTCTGCGCGCGGCCGCCATCGGTCAGGATGAACGCCAGCAAGAAACAGCTGCCGGTTGTGCGCCACGCACCGGTCGGCGCTGTGTCGGCGGCTTGCGCGGACAGCGCGGAGACACAAAAGAGCACTGCGAGAATTCTGAAAACCCATTGCATCGCGATACTCCGTTGTTCGTCGATGACTGAGGCGCGTTGAAACCGCCCCCTCACCCTGACCATCTCCCCGAAAAGGGGAGAGGGGTTATTTTGAAAGGCCTTTGAAGACGAATTTCTGGACGCGGTAGCCCTGCGACTCGCCGGTGATGATGTTGCCTTGCGGATCGACGTCCAGGCTGTGCAGGTGGAAGAACTCGCCCGCTTTGCGGCCGGGGCCGCCGATGTGGCCGATTTCCTGTAGCGATTGGCGATCCAGAATTGCGATGCGCTCGTTCGAGCCATCGGCGATGTACAAAAACCGCTGCTCCGGATCGGCGGATAGTCCAACCCCGAAGGCCGTGCCCGTGCCCTTGGACACGCGTTTGATGAAGCCTTCTTTGATGAACTTGCCTTCCAGCGTGAAGGCCTGCAGGCGGTTATTGGCGCGGTCGGTCACATAAACGATGCCGTCGCGCGAAACTTCGATTCCGTGCGGCGTGTTGAACTGCGCCGGTCCCATGCCGGTTGCCTGCCGCCCCTTGGAGGCCTTGTCGTCCGGCTTGTTGCCGTAAGCGCCCCAATGACGTTTATACGCGCCGGTCTTGGCGTCGAACACGATAACGCGCCGGTTGCCATAGCCGTCCGCGACGAACACCTCATTGGTCTTGTCGTAGACGGTGATGCCTGCGGGACGACTCAAATGCGTGGTGTTGTTGGAATCAACCTCAACGCCGCCCTTGCCGATTTGCAGCAGGAATTTTCCGTCCTTTGTAAATTTCAGCACCTGCCCATCGCCGTCGCCATTGCCGGTCAGCCAGACATTGTCCTGTGCGTCGATGGCGATGCCGTGCTCGCCGCTGCCGGGACGGCCATCGCCGTTCAGCCGCCGTTCGGACGTGCAAGACGGACATTCGGCAAAGGCCGCATGCAGGCCGCCGCGGTTGAACCATTGATATTGGCCGTCCTTGCTGATCCCGCCCCAGCCTTGCAGATATTTTCCGGTGGGGCTGAACTCGACGACAGGCGGCGCCGGGCCCCAGCCGTTCTCGGTGGCATTGCCTTCTTCGAGGGTATGCGGACGATGGAAGGCCCAGACATTGCCGTGGGAATCAGCCGTCGCACCGCCGACGCCGCCAAGCAGCATATGCTCCGGTAGTGTCGGGAAATTCGAGTCCACCTTGAAAATCGGCACCACCGGCTTGTTCTGCGCCATCACGGGCTGGGCGCCGGCAAAAGCCACCGCCGCAAACATTACCCCCTTAACGAAGTGCCGTTTCATGCTGTCCTCCCAGTTTGGCGCGACGATAACACCGCTGCGCTTCCCCGCTAAGGGCTCTGCCTTCCGGCTTAGGTGCGTGGCATAGTGCGCGCCAAATAAAGGGAGGCCAAACCATGTCGAAAACTCCGAAAATCCCCCGCCGCCAGTTTCTGGCAGGCGCCGCTGCCGCCCCAGCCCTTGGTCTGGCTGCTACGGGCAAGGCATCCGCGGCGGAAACCACAAGCGCCGTCCCCGCGACCTCGCCAGTCGTGCGCGAAAACGCGCCGGTCACACCGGATGCGCGCAAGCTGACGGTGGGCCGGACCGGCTCGGATTTCATGGTCGACTGCCTGAGGGCGCTGGACATCGACTATGTCGCGTCCTGCCCAGGATCGACATTCCGGGGTTTGCAGGAATCCATCGTCAACTACGGCAAGAACAAGAAGCCTGAATTCATCACCTGCCTGCACGAAGAAGCCTCCGTCGCGATGGCGCACGGTTACGCCAAGATCGCCGGCAAACCGATGGCGGCCATGGTGCATGGCGTGGTCGGGCTACAGCACGCCGCGATGGCGATCTACAATTGCTTCGCAGACCAAGCGCCCGCTGTCGTGCTCGCTGGTAACGTCGGGCAAGGCACGGAACGGCGTCCCGGTACCGGCGTGGAATGGCCCCACAGCGCCCACGATCAGGCGATCATCGTGCGCGATTACGTCAAATGGGACGATCAGGCGCAGAACCTGCAAGACTTCGCCGAAGGCATGGTGCGCGCCTACGATATCGCCACCACCGCACCCATGGGTCCGGTGCTGACCATTCTCGACGCCGGTCAGCAGGAAGACGAAATCCCGGCGCGGGAGAAGCTGTTCATCCCGAAATTGCGGGCACGGTCGCAATCCATGGGGGACACAGGGGCCGTCGCGGAAGCGGCCAAAATGCTGGCCGCCGCTGAAAATCCAGTCATCGTCACCAGCCGTTATACGCGCACCGAAGCCGGACCCAAGCTGCTGGTGCAGCTTGCCGAGACGCTGGGCGCGGCGGTTGTCGACGAACGCTTCCGCATGAATATGCCCAACCGCCATCCGCTGAACCACACCGAGCGGACCGGCGCGGCGATCCGCGATGCCGATGTGATTTTGGCTTTGGAGCCGATGGATTTGTACGCCACGCTCAATGCCATGGCCGACATCATCGGCCACCCCGTCACGTCCAAAATAAAGGCCGGCGCGAAGGTGATTGCGCTAGGCACAACCGATGTCGCCCCCAAGAACAATTTCACCGTGTACGGACGATACTCGCCCGCCGATCTGACGATCACGGGCGATGCGGAAGCCACATTGCCCTCGCTGATCCGCGCGGTGGAAAAAGAAATCACCCCGGCGCGCAAATCGGCCATCGAGACGCGGGCGAAGAAGCTGCGCGACATGAGCGCAGGATTCATCAAGGCCGTTAACGCGCAGGCCGTGCTGGGATGGGACGCAAGCCCCATCAGCACCGCGCGGCTGACCGCGGAAGTTTGGCGCCACATCGAGCACGAAGAATGGACTCTCGCCACCGAAACGCACCACATGAGCAACTGGCCTTACCGCCTGTGGAACATGGAACGCCATTACCACTCCATCGGCGGCTCGGGCGCCGGCGGCGTCGGCTACAACGCGCCGGGCGCCTTAGGCGCGGCGCTGGCCAACAAGGAACATGGGCGGATCACCGTTCACATGAATGGCGATGGCGATTTTCTGATGTCGCCGGGCGTGCTGTGGACCGCCGCGCATCACCGCATTCCCATCCTGTTCGTGCTGCACAACAACCGCGCCTACCATCAGGAATGGATGCATGTGCAGCTCATGGCCCAGCGGCATGAACGCGGAATCGACCAAACGCGCATCGGCACGGCAATCGAAGATCCGAACATCGACTTCGCCATGCTCGCCCGTTCCTTCGGCGTCTACGCGGAAGGCCCCGTGGACAAGCCGGCCGATTTGGGACCGGCTCTGGCGCGCGCTATCGCCGTGGTGAAGAAGGGCCAGCCGGCCTTCATCGACGTGGTGTCTCAGCCGAGGTGATTTCACCCACGCGGACGTGAAGACCATAAAGAAACGTTACAATGTAACGCTTGCGGAACTAAGATAGACGGGTTCGCCGTCCGGGCGTTTCATGCCGCTATCCATCGTTTTCAGGAGCATTTTCATGGGCAAATCTCGCGCACCTAGGGCGAGCAAACTTGCGTTTGCGAGCTTCATATTCGGCGGCGTTGCTCTGGCCGCTCTGGGATTTGCCGGATTTATCAACCCGGCGCCGCCTCCCGCTCAAGCCGCTGCAGCAACCGCCAGCGAACCGGGCATTCTGCGCGCGACGCTGCCGAACGGACTGCGGGTCATTCTGGTCCGCAATACGCTTGCGCCGGTGGTGGCGACATCGGTGAATTATCTCGTCGGGTCCAACGACACACCGGATGGATTCCCCGGCACGGCCCACGCTTTGGAACACATGATGTTCCGCGGAAGTCCGGGCTTGACTGCCGATCAGCTGGCCGCGATCGGCAGCATCATGGGCGGAAACTTCAACGCCAATACGCGCGAGAACCTTACGCAATATCTCTTCACGGTGCCGTCCGAAGACATCGACGTCGCTCTGCGTATCGAAGCCACGCGCATGCAGGGCATGAATGCGGATGCCAAGGACTGGGATCAGGAACGCGGCGCGATCTCGCAGGAAGTCGCGCAAGACCTTTCCAGCCCCAATTATGTGATGTTCCAGAAGCTGCGCGAAATCGTGTTTGCCGGAACGCCCTACGAGCACGACGCGCTGGGCTCGCGCCCGTCTTTCGAGAAAACCACGGCGGCCGACCTGAAGACTTTCTACGACAAATGGTACGCCCCGAATAACGCCATTCTTGTTGTCGCCGGCAATCTCGACCCGCAGGCGACGCTTGCGAAAATACGCACGCTGTTCGGCTCGATCCCGCGCAAGACTCTCGGCACCCATCCGGCGATCAATCCCAAGCCGTTGCAGAGCGTGGCCCCCATATCCATCCCGACCGACAATCCCAATGGGGGGGCCGTGCTGGCCCTGCGGATGCCCGGCCTCGACAGCCCGGACTTCCCCGCGCTTGAGGTTCTGTCTGACGTGCTGAACAGCGAACGCGGCGATCTGTATGAGTTGGTTCCGGCGGGCAAGGCGCTCGCAACGGGCTTCTCGCTCGATCCGCTGCCGAAAGTCGGCATGGCCTATGCCTCGATTTCCTATCCTGCGGATGGGGATGCCAAAGCCGCCGAAAACGAGCTGCGCACGACGTTGAAGAAAATCCTCGCGGACGGCGTTTCCCCGGAGCTGGTCGAGGCGGCTAAAATCGCCGAGGAGCGCCAGGCGGAATTTCAGAAAAATTCCATCGACGGGCTCGCCTCCATCTGGTCCGAAGCGGTTGCGGTCTACAATTTGCGTTCGCCGGATGAAGATTTGCAGCGTATCCGGAAAGTCACCGTGGCGGATGTGAACCGCGTTGCCCGCCGCTATCTGGATATCGATCACGCCATCACCGCTGTTTTGGTCCCGCGCGGCTCGGGCAGTCCTGTGGCATCGGGCGGGTTTGGCGGGCAGGAAAGCATTGCGCTGGGTGAGGCGCAGGGCACCAAGCTTCCCGATTGGGCCGAAAGCGCGCTGAATCGGCTTTCGGTGCCTGCGTCCGGCGTACACCCTACCGTCAGTGTACTGCCCAACGGTTTGACCCTTGTCGTGCAGCCCGAAGACGTGAGCGATACCGTCACCATCTACGGCCATATCAAATCGCGGCCCGAATTGAACGTGCCGCAAGGCAAGGAAGGCCTTTCCCAGGTGATGGGCGAGCTGTTCGAGTACGGCAGCGAAACGCTCGACCGCGTTGCCTTCCAGAAGGCGCTGGACGACATCGGCGCATCGGAAAGCGCCGGAACGGATTTCTCGGTGCAAACACTGACGCGCGATCTCGACCGCGGCGTTCAGCTTCTGGCGGATAATGAACTTCACCCAGCCTTTCCGCAGGAAGCTTTGAACGTTGTGAGGGGCCAGGTGGCGCGGGTGGTTGCCGCCCAGATGAAAAGCCCCGGTTACCTGATGCAGCGCAATCTGCGGGAAGCTCTGTTCCCCGCGGGGGATCCTTCGCTGCGTGACGCGACCCCGGAAAGCGTAACTTCTCTGACACGCGAAGACATCGTCAACTATTACCGCAAGGCCTTCCGGCCCGACCTGACAACCATCGTCATGGTGGGACGTGTGACCCCGCAGCGTGCGCGCGAAGTGGCCGAGAAGTATTTCGGCGGCTGGACCGCGAGCGGCGAGAAGCCGCCCATCGACTTGCCGGTCGTGCCGAACAACCGGTCCAAGATTGTGGCGGTGCCGGATGAAAGCCGGGTGCAGAACATGGTCGTGCTCGGCCAGACAATCCCGATCAATCGCGCGCATCCCGATTATTACGCGCTGCAATTGGGCAATGCGGTTCTGGGTGGCAGTTTCTATTCGACGCGCCTCTCCATCGATCTGCGCAAGAATGCCGGGCTGGTCTATTCGGTGGGCGCCGACATGAACGCCGGACGCACGCGCGCGAACTATTTCATTCAGTTCGCCTCCGATCCGCAAAATGTCTCAAAGGCCAGCGGAATCATCGCGCAGGAACTGAAGAAGATGCAGGACGAGCCGGTGACCGCCGAAGAGCTGCAGCGCGTGAAAGCGTTGATGCTGCGGCAGATTCCGCTTGGTGAGTCCAGCATCTCAGGGATCGCGCGCGGCCTCGCCGGACGCTGGGATTTGGACTTGCCCTTCGATGAACCGACGCGCGCCGCGCAACGTTACATCGCGTTGGGGCCGGTCGAGATTCAGACCGCCTTCAAGAAATGGATACGCCCAAACGATCTGGTTCGCATCAGCCAAGGCCCACCCCCGCAATAGATTTCATCCTCCCCCGTACTTACGGCGGGGCTAACACATCAATTTCGACCTCCCCACAAGTGGGAGGTGATTACATCTGCCATAGCCATGGGTAGTTGCGGGACAGTGTGTCACGAAGCGGGCGCGGGCCTTGCCTATACCGCGAAACTTTCCGCCGTCTCGCCGCGCTGCTGGCGTTCCCACATCGTGACAAAGGCGCGTTCGAGATTGCGTGTGTAGCGCAGGGTGTCGAACAACGGCGCGGTGTCTCGCGCCTTCTCCAATTTCGCCTTCAGTGCGCGGAGGCGTTCCGGTTCGCGGGCAAGCGAAAGAGCCAGCGTTTCGTACGCGGGCAGGGAATGGGTCACCAATTCGGGCGCCCCGGCCGCGTACAGCAACGATGCCGCAACACGTGACGGAAACGTCCGCCCGGCGCGGGTGACAAGGGGCAGCCCCATCCACAGCGCATCGCTGGCGGTGGTGTGCGCATTGTAAGGCGCGGTATCGACAAACAGATCGGCGAAGCAATGCCGCGCCAGATGCGCGTCCGGCGCTACACGCGGGGCGAAGATCAGCCGCTCCGGCGTAACGCCGCGCTTCTCTGCTTCGCGTTTCAAATTGCGCATCGCCGTTTCGTTGTCTTCGAGCAGCCACAAAACGCTTCCCGGCACATCGCGTACCAATCGCATCCAGACGTCGAACACGGTGGCGGTTATCTTGTAGACATTGTTGAAGCAGCAGAAGACGAAACCATTCTCCGGCAGTCCCGCCTCGGTACGGGTGGTCGTCACTTCGGGATGTTCTCTGCCACGGTCGTTGGGTTGATAGGTATCCGGCAGATAGACCACCTTCTCGCTGTAAAACAGCTGGTCCTCCGGCGGAATCGTGACCGCGTCCGCAATAATATAGTCGATGTAAGGCGCGCCCATCGTCGCCGGAAACCCGAGGTAATTCACCTGCAGCGGCGCAGGCCGTGAGGCAAAAATCCCAGGCCGGGAGTCGTCAGTGAATCCTTTCAGATCGACCGCGATATCGATTTCGTTCTGTCGCAGGAGCTGGGCTATTTCCATATCGCTCTTACCGGCGACGCTGAAAAAATGCTCGAACGCTCTTTCGACACGCGTACGCATCGCGCTGTGATCGTTCGGCCCGAACGAAACGGCGAACGTCTCGAACTTTTCTCGGTCGTGCGATTCAAAAAGCCCAGCTGCCAGGATCGTGGTGGCGTGAGCATGGAAATCCGCGGACACATAGGCGATACGGATGCGGTCGTGGCGATAGCGTTCGCCTTTCCAGAGAGGTGGGCGCGGGGGAAATCGCGTCTGCGCCAGTGTGCGCGAGGCCCGCAACTGATCTTCCGGCGTCTCGCACAAGGCGGTCGCGGCTATCGCGGTCAAAACCGGCTTCCCGGCCCGCAATTCCTCGTCGGCCCGCGTCCAGTGTTCAGGTAATCCCTCCCAATCGCAGGCTTGCAGTTTTGCCCGCAGCAGCGACCCTTGCGCGAAGGGTATGCCGGGATTGCGCGCCAGAAGCGCCTCGTAATCCCGCGCGGCATCCTGATAGCGGTGCAGCCGCATACGCACCTGCGCGCGGTTCTGTAGCGCGCCCGCGAAATCGGGCGCGAGTGACAGCGCACGCGAAAAACTATCCTCCGCCTCGGCAAAACGGTGCAGTGCGACCAGGATAGTGCCGCAATTGCTCCACAGCTGAGGTGAGTTCTGTTCGGCGGAAGCGGCTGCCTGTATCAGGCGCAGCGCATCCTCGAAGCGCCCCGCGTCGAAATGTGCCTTCGCAGCGGCAGTGAGGGCGTCAACACGCATCCGCCGGTACCGCAAAACTTTCGGGCGCCAGTCCGGCCTGCTGCCGCTTCCACATTGTGGTGTAAGCCGATTCCAAATCGCGCGTGAATCGCGCGGTATCGAACATCGGTTCGGTATCCCGATTTCGCAGCAGCTTGGCCCGGATTGCGGCCAGACGGGCCGGATCGCGCGCCAGCGCGGACGCCAGCGCCTCATACTCTTCCAGCGAATGCGTCACGAGTTCCGGCAATCCGATAGCGTGCAACAGGCTCGCCGCCACGCGCGCCGGAAAGGTTTTTCCCGGACAGGTGACCAAGGGCAATACCATCCAAAATGCATCGCTGGCTGTGGTGTGCGCATTGTAGGGGAGGGTGTCGAGGAAAAGATCGGCGAGCTGTATGCGCGCCAGATGCTCAGGCGGCATCACGCGCGGCGCAAAGATCAACCGCTGCGGAGCGATGCCGCGCGCCGCCGCCTGATGCCTTAAATTCGCCGCTGCCAGCGCATTGTCTTCAAACAGCCAGAGCACGCTGCCCTCGATCCGCTGCAGAAGCCGGGCCCAGATACCAAACATCTCCGGCCCAATTTTGTGCGTGTGGTTGAAGCAGGCAAAAACAAATCCTGTGTCCGGTAATCCCGCCTCAGCGCGGGTCGGCGTATGCTCCGCAATCCGGCGTTTGCGGTCGTTTGCCTGATAGGCATGCGGCAGATAGACGACCTGCTCGCTGTAATGGACGCGGTTCTCTTCCGGGATGACGATGCGATCGGCGATGATGTAGTCCATAAACGGCGCGCCCGTCGTGCCTGGATAACCCAGATAGTTGACCTGCACTGGCGCCGGCCGGTGCGCCAGAATTCCCGTGCGCGCATTGCCTGTATAGCCGTTCAAGTCGATGGCGATGTCGATTTCCTGTTCGCGTAGCATCGCGCCGGCTTGGGCATCGCTCATCTGCGTCACATCGATGAAGCGGTCGAAAGCTGTTTCGATACGACGGCGGGTTTCGCTGCCGTCGCCGGCCTGCAGCGAGATGGCCGTCGTTTCGAAACGGCTCTTGTCGTGGTGCTCGAAACAGCCGGCAATGAGAAACGCCACCGCATGGTCGCGAAAATCCGTGGAGATGTAGGCTATGCGGAGTTTGTCGTGGCTGTAACGCTCGCCGCGCCAGAGGGGCGCGATGGATGCGGGGAACTCTTCCTTTATCCAAAGGCGCGCGGCTTTCAGGCTTTCGCTTTCGGATTCACAGAGCGCCCGATGGTCCAGCACATTGACGATGCGCACGCCGTCGGCCAACCCCGCTGTGATGCGCCGTTTGTCTTCGTCGCGCCGCGTCCAATCGCAGGCATGCAGGCGCGCATGAATCCCAGCGCGCATCGCCGCGCTGTGGTCCGGATCGATTTGCAGCGCGCGATCGCACGCTTCAATGGCGGGACCGAGTTGCTTCACGCCGGTAAAAGCGCGCGCCCGGTTGACCCACGCTTCAGGATCGCGCGGATTGAGGGTGAGCGCCTTGTCGATGTAAGGGATCGCCGCTTCTTCCTGCTTCAGCGCGATCATAGCGCCGCCGCGATTGCTCCAAGAGGGCGCGTTACCAGGCGCCAGAGCGATGGCCTTGTCAAAGTAGGGCAGGGCGTCCGTATAGTGCTTCAGCCCCGACAGCGCCGTGCCTGTGTTATGCCATGCGGCCGCGCTGTTGCCGTCTGCTGCTAGTGCGCGGCTCGCATCGGCGCGCGCCTCCTCGAAGCGCCTCAACCGCAACAGCACACTGGCGCGGTCGATCAGCGCCTCCATATGACCGGGTTGAATCGCCAACGCCTTGTCGAAGGCGGCGAGCGCTTCTTCGTTGCGCTTCAAATCCATCAGCGCGACACCGATATCGACGACCGCTTCGACGTGTTTCGGCTCGATAGCCAATATCCGCTCGAAGCTCGCCAGCGCCTCCGTGAGACGATTTGTCTGCCGTAACAGCCGCCCGCGGCTGTGAATGGCCGCGATATGGGCTGGATCGAGGGCGATCGCCTTCTCGTAGTCGCTTAGCGCATCCGCCGTGCGGTCGAGTTTTGCAAGTTGCCCCGCGCGGCTGACGTAACAATCCGGATCGTTCGGGACCAACGCAATGGCCCGCGTGAAGCTCGCGACCGCGTCCTGAGCGCGTCCAAGTTCCGCCAGCGCGTTGCCGCGATTGTTCCACAGAAGCGGCTGTTGCGGTTCTTTCGCGAGGGCCTGTTCGTAACTTTGCAGGGCTTCGCGAAAGCGGCCCATTTCAAAAAGGGCATTGCCGCGGTTGAGAAGCAGTTCTCCGGAAGCTGGCATCATAACGAGCGCCAGATCATAGCTCGCCAGCGCGTCGGCGAAGCGTCCCAGTTGCGCCAGCACGTTGCCGCGGTTGACCATCGCCGGTGCATAATCGGGCTTCAGCGCCAGCGCGCGATCGAAGGCCGCAAGCGCATCCTTTGGCCGTTCCATCGCCTGCTGCACGCAGCCGCGGTTATAAAGGATATCGACGGAATTCGGGTTCAGTTTCAGGGCCCGCTGCATCAGCCGGTCGGCATCGGCAAGCTCGCCCTTCTGGAAATGCAGATAGCCAAGCATTTGCAGCGCGCCCAAATGGCGCGGGTCGGCCCGCAGCACCTCGTTATAGAGCCGGGCTGCCTGGTCGAACTGTCCGGCCTGATGCAGCCGCCATGCATTCTGCAAAATATGATCGTTCATGCGGGCCGCAATGAACCATAATTAGGCGCACGGCGCGACAACAAAGGGCGCCGCCGGTTCGCCCCTCTGTTGCCGCTCCCACATCGTCATAAAAGCGGCTTCCAGGCCACGCGTGAAAAGTTTTGTGTCGAAGAGCGGCGCCGTGCTTCGCTGCCCGGCCAGCTTTGACCGGATCGCTTGAAGCCGGGCTGGTTCGCGCGCCAGTGCCAGGGCGAGCGCCTCGTACGACTGCGCGCTTTCGGCGATCAGCTCCGCCATGCCGGCCGCTTTCAACGCGCTTGCCGCCACGCGCGAGGCAAAGCTGTTGCCCATGAACGTCACCACGGGCAGCCCAGCCCATAGCGCATCCATGCATGTGGTGTGGGCATTGTAGGGGCAGGTATCCAGAAACAGATCGGCACATGAAAGCCGGGTCAAGTGCGCGCCTGCATCCGGCAGCAAAGGGGCAAAATCAATCCGCTCGCCCGATACGCCGCGCCGTTCTGCCTCGCGGATCAGATTGCGCCGGGCATAGGCGTTGTTTTCCGGTAGCCACAGCAGGCTTCCCTCGACCGCGCGCAGCAGGTTCATCCAGATGTCGAACATTGCCGGATTGAATTTGTAGGCATTGTTGAACGAGGCAAAAACGAAGCCGCTCGCCGGCAAACCTGCTTCTTGGCGTGTGGGCGGACGTTCCGGGATAGCGCGCCTGTCGCCGGGCGGCAGATAGCAATGGGGCAGTGTGACCACCTTCTCCGCGTAGTGAATGTGCTGCCCATCGGGGATGACGGTCGCGTCCGCCACGATGTAATCCATGAACGGGGCGCCGATGGTTCCGGGAAAGCCGAGATAGTTCACCTGAACGGGTGCGGCCCGGTGTGCAAAAATTCCGGTTCGGCACGGGCCCGTCAGGCCCATCAGATCGACGGCAATATCGACTTCCATGGAGCGCAGCGCCGCAGCGACTTTCGCATCGCTCATTCTTTGCACATCGATGAATCGCTCGAATGCCGCTTCAAGCCGCATGCGCATGGGGATACGGTCTTCCGGTCCAAACGAGACGGCAATCGCTTCGAACCGGCCTCGGTCGTGATGCTCGAAGACACCGGCCATCAAACTGGCCACCGCGCTGTTGGTGAAATCAGCCGAGACATAGGCCAGCCGGATGCGATCGTGCGTCCTCCCCGCTCGGGGCGCGGACGGCGTCGCCGCGGGCAAAATCTCGTGCGCGATCCAATTCCGGGCACATTGCAAATGCTCTGCCGGCGAGTCCGACAAGGCCTTCAGGTTGAAGGGCGTGATCACCCGCTGCGCACCGGCAATGCCGCGCGAGATCTGTTCCGTCTGCCCTTCAAGCCCACCCCAATCGCAGGCTTGCAGTTTCGATTGGATTAGAACGCCGCGGACGTAGGGATAGTCGGGATGGCTTGACAGAACCGCTTCACAGTCCCGGATCGCTTCGTCATACCGCTTCAAAATGGACAGCGCATTGGCCCGGCCATAGAGCAGGGCGGCATCGCTGGGGCTTAACGCCAAAGCGCGGTCGTAGGCGACAATCGCTTCGTCACGCCGCCCGAGCTGCACCAAAATGCCGGCGCAGTCCTGCCATGCCTCGGCAAAGGGGGGCGCAAGCTGCAAGGCCCTTTGCACGCTGGTCAGCGCGTCATCCAATCGGCCAAGCGCAACCAAGGCCGAGGCGCGATTGCGTAGCGCATGGGGATAATCCGGCAGCAGGGCGAGAGCGCGGTCATAGCTCTGGACCGCATCCATACTCCGGCCGAGCGCCAGCAGAGTGTTGCCGCGATTGCTCCAGGCCTGCGGCTGATTGGGCCGCGTCGCTAGAGAGGCGTCGTATGCGGCCAGTGCATCCTGATGCCGGCCCAAACTGGAGAGCACGGCCCCCTTGGCGGAAAGTGCTTCCGCCACTCCCGGATGAGCCCGCAAGACCTCATCGAACCGGTCAAGCGCCTCTTGCGCGCGACCGCGCTGAAACGCCAGTGAGCCGAGCAGATACAGGGCATCGATGTGCTTAGGATTGTCGCGAAGTATCTGCCGGTAGAGCCGTTCGGCGTCGTCGAACCGTCCGGCGCGCTGATAAGAGAGGGCTGTCTCGATCAGCGCCCCGTTCATGGCGCCGGAGAGTCGGCGACCGCAAAATGCTCCGGCGCCAGCCCGCTCTGATGACGTTCCCACATGGTCGTGAAGGCACGTTCAAGATTTCGCGTGAAGCGGGCGGTATCGAACAGCGGATGGGTCAGCCGGTTGCGGGCGAGCTTATCACGCAGCGCCGCCAGCATGGCCGGCTCGCGCGCAAGCTTCAGCGCGATGGCTTCGTATTCATCCTGCGTCTGAGCGATGAGTTCGGGAAGCCCCACCGCGTTGAGCAGGCTGGCTCCGACCCGCCCGGCAAAACTGTTACCGATCCGAGTTAAAGCTGGAACGCCCGCCCACAGCGCATCGCAACTCGTCGCATGCGCGTTGTACGGCAGCGTGTCCAAAAACAAATCCGCCAGTTTCAATCGCGCCAGATGGTCCTCCGGCGAAGGCTCAAACGGCGCAAAGCAAATCCGCTCGCCCGAAACGCCGCGCGCCTCGGCCTCGCGTCTGAGATTGTCCATCGCGCTGCGGATCAGTTCCGGCAGCCATAGAACGCTGCCATCGATCCCGCGCAGCAGACGCATCCAAACGTCGAAAATCTCCGGCCGGATCTTGAACAGATTGTTGAACGTGCAGAAGACGAAGCCTTGCTCCGGAAGACCCTGCGCCGTGCGGGTGAAGGTCTTCCCGGCAATGACCCGCGCGGAATCGTTCGGCAGATAGCTGTGTGGCAGATAGGCGACTTTTTCCTGGAAATAGGGCCAATGCGCTTCCGGAATGACCGTCGGATCGCCGACGATGTAATCCATATAAGGCGCGCCCATGGTGCCGGGAAAGCCGAGAAAGTTCACCTGTACGCCGCATGGCCGCTGCGCAAATGCGGCGGTGCGGGCGTGCTGTGTAAAGCCGTTCAAATCGACGGCGATATCGACTTCCATGTCACGCAGCAGTTTCGCGATTTCGTCATCGCTCCTGTCATGGACATCGATGAAATGCTCGAACGCTTCTTCCAGGCGGCTCCGAATGGGCGTGCCATCGCCCGGTAGCGCCGACAGCGCCGTAATCTCGAAGCGCGAGCGGTCATGGTGCTCGAAGAGTCCCGCAGAAAGCTGCGCGACCGCATGGCGGCGGAAATCGCTGGAAATATAGGCGACCCTGATGCGCTGATGATCGTAGCGTTCGCCCTTCCAGACGGGCTGTTGCGGTGGGCACTCGTTCGCGACCCAAAGCTGTGCGGATTTCAACAGCGCGGCGGGCGAATCGGTAATCGTAACGTTCGCCAGCGGATTGAGCCGTAGCTTGCCCGCGGCGAGATCGGCGGCGATTTTCTCCTCATGTTCGGCGAGGTCCCGCCATTCGGAGCACTGCAAGCGCGTCTGAACCAAGGTTCCGCGGGCATATTTATAATCAGGGTCGATCGTCAGAACCTGTTCGAGGTCGCGCATTGCCACCTCGAATTGCTTCAACGACCAGAACGTTGTCGCGCGATTGTACAGAACCTCAATATCGCCGGGCTTTAGGAAAAGAGCGCGGTCATAATTCGCCAGCGCCTCCTCGTGCCGGTTCAGAATCGCCAGCACGATGCCTCTGTGCGTATACGCATCGGCATGGTTAGGATCGGCCAGCAGCGCCTGGTTGAAGCAGTCGAGCGATTCTTCGCGTCGCCCTGCCAGCACCAAAGCCGCGCCACGATTGTACAAGGCCTGTGGATCGCGCGGATTTTGCGCCAAGACAACGTCCGCCGCGGCCAGCGCTTCCTTGAACCGCATCAGGCCCAAAAGCGCCGTACCGCGATTGTTGTGCACCATCCAAAGATCCGGGCGGCTGGACAGCACGCGGTCGAAACAGGTGAGCGCTTCGGAATAGCGTTTCATCGCGAGCAAAACGGTGCCGCGATTGTTGCGTGCTTCCATATAATCGGGATTGCGCGCCAAGGCGTGTGCGTAAGCGATGAGCGCCTCTTGCGGGCGCCCAAGGTTCTGTAACGCACAGCCTTGATTGTAGAACAGGTCCGGCCGCTCCGCGTTCACTTTGACCGCGATCGCGTAAAGCTGCTGGGCGTCGCCGTAGCGCCCGTTGCCGAGGTGAATATTGGCCAGTTGAAACAAGGCGTCGAAATTGCGCGGATTGGCGCGCAGGATGTCGGAATAGATGCGCGCGGCATCCATCGTTTGACCTGCCTGCTGCATCCGCCAGGCGCTCTGCAGGAGCGTGTCGTTCATGGTAGGACTTCTACGTCAAAGCTTTCGGGCGGCAGGCCGCGCTGGGTGCGTTGCCACATCGCGCCGTACGCACGCTCGAGACCACGCGTGAAACGCTCCGTGTCGAACAGCGAGCACCGGGCGCGATTGGCCGCCAGCTTTTCTCTGATAGTTGCGAGCTGGCCTGGATTGCGTGCCAGCGCCAGCGCCGCGGCCTCATAAGAAACCAGCGATTCACACACCAGTTCGGGCAATTCGGCTGCATGAAGCAGGCTGGCCGCCACGCGGCCCGCGAAACTTTCCCCAATTGCCGTGAGCACCGGCAGTCCGGCCCATAAAGCGTCCATGGCGGTGGTATGAGCATTGTACGGAAGCGTGTCCAGAAAAAGATCGGCGAGCCCGAGCCGTGCGAGGTGATCTTCCGGCGCGGGCACGCGTGCGGCGAAGATCAGCCGGGCCGCGCTGACGCCTCGGGCTTCCGCTTCCCGCTGCAGGTTGCGGATGGCGGCGGGATTTGGCGCGGACAGCCACAGCACGCTTCCCTCCACCGCCTTCAGAAGCCGCATCCAGACGTCGAATGTGGCAGGGGCCAATTTGAAGCTGTTGTTGAAGGAGGCGAACACAAACGCGCCCTCGGGCAGTCCGGCTTGGGCCCGGGACGGCGCCGGGGCGATACGCCGCGTCCTATCGTGCGGAAGATAGGAGCCGGGCAAGTAAACCACCTTCTCGGTGTAGGTCGGCTTTTGCGCCTCTGGGATCACGATGCGATCGGCGAGGATATAATCCGCGAAGGGTGCGCCCATGGTACCGGCAAAACCAAGATAGTTGATCTGTACGGGCGCTGGGCGGAGCGCGAGAATTCCGGTGCGGGCGCTCGCCGTAAAGCCCGTCAGATCGATGAGGATGTCGATTTCGCTCTTGCGGATGAGGGCTGCGGCGTCATCGTCGCTTAAGCCGCCTATGTCGTGAAAGCGCGTAAAACATTGCACGAGCCGCGCGCGCATCGCGCTGCCATCGCCGGCCCCGTAGGAGAACGCGATGGTGTCGAAACGCGAACGGTCATGGTGCTCGAAAACACCGGCCATCAGAGTCGCCACCGGATGAACGCGCAAATCCGCCGAAAGATAGCCGATGCGAATGCGGTCATGGTGGAATGCCTCGCCGCTCCAGAGACTGCGGTAGGGCCCGCTGTACTTGTCGCGCACCAGAATTTGCGAGCAGAGAAGCTTCGCCGACGCCGAGTCCGAAGCCGCCAGCAGCGTCAGCGGGCTTGCCACGCGTTTGCCGGCGCGGATGGCATCTACCATCGCGCTTTCCGCGGCTGGATCACGCCAATCGCACGCCGTCTTTTGAGCATGCACCAGCATGCCCTGCGCATACGGGTAATCCGGATTGCGCTGCACCAGTTCGCGCAAAGCCGCGATTGCCTCGTCGTGCCGGTTGAGTTCGATCAGCGCCGATCCTCGTCCATAAAGCGCCGGTTCGTGGTTCGGTTTGATCGCCAGAGCGCGCTCGTAGTCCATTCGCGCTTCCTCAAACCGTGATGCGTGCATCAGGACAACCGCGCGATTGGTATACGGTTCAACGCGGTCCGGCGCCGCCGCGATGGCGCGGGCAAAACTGTCGAGCGCCGCATCGATCCGATGCAGGTTTCCGAGCAGGTTTGCGCGGTTGCTGAGCACGTCCGCATTTTCGCCGCCCAAGGCGAGTGCGCGGTCGTAGGCGGCAAGGGCTTCGCTGCCGCGTCCAACGCTGGCCAACACATTGGCTTTGCCATAGATCGCCGCGACATTGCCTGGTTCCAATGCGAGCGCGCGTTCATAACCAGCCAGAGCCGCATCGAAGCGGGAGAGGGCCTGCAGGGCATTGCCGCGATTCACATGCGCATCGGCGTGGGCGGGCTGCAGTCTCAGAACACGATCGAAATCGGCGATGGCATCCTCATGCCGCCCAAGCTCGTCCAGAACGGCGCCGCGATTGTTCAGCGCCGCCGCGTTGTCCGGCTTGACGGCCAGTGCCGCGCTGTATCCTGCCAGGGCGTCTTCCCGCCGGCCCAACTCGCGCAACAGATTGGCGCGATTGTAGAGCGCCGCGGTCAGGCGCGGATTTATGGCGATAGCCCGCTCCATGAGCATAAGGGCCGCGTCGTGTCGTCCACGCTGACCTTCCAACACGCCGAGAAAATGCAGCGCATCGGGCTGCGCGGGGGCTTGCTGGATCACCTCGCGATAAAACCGCTCGGCCTCGTCGAGCCGCCCGTCGCGATGCAGTGCAACCGCGGTCTGCAGCTTGCGTACCAGTTCGGCTGCCGGCGCCCCGCCCATCATGGTTGAGCGTTTTCGCGGACAACCGGTTGCAGAAACCCGCGCCGGCGCAGGCTCATCAGGGAAATCCCGGCAGCGATAAGACAAATCGCGCCGCTCAGCATGAAGGCGCCCCGCACACCGATGAGATCGGACACATAACCCAGCAGCAGCGCGCCGAAAGGCGGGGTTCCAAGGGACCCCATGGCGTAGAAGGACATCGTTCGTCCGAGCATCGCATCGTCCGATAGCGTCTGCACCTGCGTGTTGCTGGAAACGGCCACGCCAAGATAACCGAACCCCGTGGGCAGAACGAGAAGCAAGGCCAGCCATATGGTGCTTGTGTTCGCGAACGCGACGAGGCTTGCCCCGAGCAATACGGCGGTCACGGTCGGCATCAGGGCAAGCCGGCGCTCCGGCAAGCGAGACACCACGATCGCGCCAACTATGGCGCCGATGCCAAAGGCACTGATCAGGTAACCGAGTCCGTCGGCCCCTTCATGCAGGATGTCTTGTGCAAACGCAGGCATCAGCGCGAGGTAGGAGGTACCAAAGCAGGAGCACATGGCCGAAAGGAAGAGCACCATGCGCAGATGCGGATGGTGGATGAGGTAGCGAAAGCCTTCCTTCAGGTCGTGCCAAGGATGCGTATGGGATTTCGTGATTTTGGACCGCGTCTTCATCGCAAACAGGCTGCTCAAAACGGCGGCGTAAGAGATTGTGTTCAGCAGGAAGCAGAGCCCTTCACCCAAGGAAGCTACGATCAGCCCGCCCACCGCAGGCCCGACCGTGCGCGCGAAGTTGAACAGCATCGCGTTGAAGGCGATGGCCTGACGTAAATCTTCGCGTCCCACCATATCGACGGTGAACGACTGCCGCACCGGCGTCTCGACCGCCGTGATAAGGCCGAGAATGAGCGCAAGCACCAGGATAGTGCCGATGCCGATGGAATTGGAATATGTCATGGCCGTTAGGACGATCGATTGCACCATGCACAGCGCGCGCGTGACCATAAAAACGGTGCGCCGGTCATAACGGTCGGCAATCGCGCCCCCGAACGGAGCAATGAAGAAAATCGGCGCCTGCGTGGCAAAGGTGACGGCCCCCAACAAAAACACCGAATGGGTCAGCCGGTATACGAGCCAGGAAAGCGCCACCGTCTGAATCCACGCGCCAATCAGGGCAATGCCCTGGCCGGCGTAGAACAGACGGTAGTTCCGGTGCCGGAACACGCGCGGAAGCGGCCTCAGCCAGGCGGGCAGAGCCGATTCGTCTGGCGTGGATTCGACGGACATGAAGGCTGCGGCATCTCGCGGCGGCTCTGTTTACTAGAGCATGATCCGATCAAAAGGAATCCGATCATGCTCTAGATTTCTTAGTTTGGCGCGCAATCTAACGACGAACCGGCGTCCACTTCGCCGGATTGCGCTCTAAACCGCGCATGGGCAACCACGCAAGGCTTACCCCAATGAGAGGGCGATGGCCAATCGGCCTATGCGGCGGCTTCGCTGGCGTCCGCAAAGCCGGCATCGGCGCGTCGGCCCGGCAGGTTCACGTGGAGGATGGTGCCGACCGACAGCTCGCTTTCGAGGCGAATGGTGCCGCCATGCAGCTCAACCAGCCGCTTGGTTATCGCCAGGCCCAGCCCGGTGCCTTCATGGCGCCGCCGGATGCTGGAATCGACCTGCCGGAACAGCTCGAAGAGGGTTTCCACGTGCTCCTTGGCGATGCCGATGCCGGTGTCCGTGACCGTGAAATCGGCCTCGGTTTCATCCGCCGCCAACGCAACCGTCACTGTGCCCCCGCGCGGCGTGAACTTCACCGCATTCGAGAGCAGGTTGATCGCGATCTGCCGCACGGCGCGCTCATCGGCCATCAGCCACACATATTCGGCAGGAAGGTCGGCTCTAAGCTCCACGCCTGCTTTTTCGGCCGCTGGCGACACGATGATCAGCGCCGCCTCAAGAATGTGCCGCAAGTCGACGGTCCGCATGTCCAGGACATACGTCCCGGCCTCAATCTTGGAGAGGTCGAGCACCTCGGAAATCAGCGAGAGCAGATGACGGCCGCTGGCATGGATGGACGAGGCGTACTCGCCATATTTTTCCCAAGAGCTTGGATTTTGCCCGAAAATGCCGTCGCGGATGATTTCGGAAAAGCCGAGAATGGCGTTTAAGGGCGTGCGCAGCTCGTGGCTCATGGTGGCCAGAAATTGCGACTTCAAGCGGCTCGCCGACTCCGCGGCCATTTTGGCATCGGCCAGTTCGCGTTCACGGCCTTTGATGCTGGTGACGTCTGAAAGCGTAAGCACCATACCGCCGTCGGACAAGCCGGCTCCCGCGAGCAAGTACCAGTTGCCGCCGACCGCAATCTCGCGGCTTACCCTGCTTGATGCCGCGGTCCTAAGCACGTCAGGAGAAATTTCCCCGCCCGAGAGCGCACTGAGAAAAGCGAAAAAGGATTTGCCGCACGGCATGTCTTGTCCGCCCGTGCTTGCAAGCGAACGCAGGGCAGAATTCCCCCACACCAATTGCAGATCGGCATCGACCAGAGCCACCGCGCAGGGCGCGGCGTCCATGGCTTCACCCAGCCGGCGTTCGGCCAGTAAGCTATGCACTGGCACGCTCGCTGCAAAACATTATCGATGGGGACCGGACGTGCCGCACGCGTGTCGTTGCCTTCCGCTAAGCCGTGGAATTCGGCGGCAGAATAGGCGTGTGACATTAACGTGCGGTTTAATCCGGCACCGCCTGAGTGCCCAACATCGCTAACGAATTGTGAAAATTTGTGCGTCAGCCCACGATCAGAATGTCGAGTGCGCGCGGGCCATGCGCCCCAAGCTCAATGGTTTGCTCGATATCGGCCGTGCGGGATGGCCCGGTTACAAGGTTTAGGGTGGCCGGCATGCCGCCCCGCGACCGAACGTGTGCGATGATGTCTTCAAGGCGCGGCACGATGCTATCGCGGGGCAGCAGCACGAATTCGCGTCCAGGACGATAATGCCAGGACGATGCACTCTGCGGCGCAGAGAAAAATACCAGCGTGCCCGTTTCGGCGATGCCATAATCGGCCCGCGAAAAGGCGCTATCGGCGCCGGTGGGCGGCTCGGATACGACGGAAAGGCCCGGCGCGCGATGCCACGGTAGCGCATTCAGTGGCGAGACTTTCGGGAGGTGCAGCCGCGGCAGCAATCCCTGCGCCGCAAGAATCGACAATATGGCCTCGGGCGCATCGTCCGGCGCGGCGATGGTGTGGACATCCGCCACGCTGAGTTTGGCTTTGGCGATGAAATGTTCCGGTACGTCGTAGGTCCAGCCGGGCAGCGCATAATCGGGAACCGGCGTAACCGCCGAGCGTCCCTTCGCGAGATTGCCGAGGATGAAATCGCGCGCACTGCTCATGGCCGCCGTCGCCATTGCGACTGAAAACTTTCGGACGCGGGTTTTGCGAGATCGCGGACAATGAACCAGCCTGTGAGGAACGGTAACGACCGCACGCGGCCACTCTTGCCGGCAATCATCCGCATGACGCGAGCAGCGAGGGACGCGAATGTCCGGTATAGCGCGGGACGCCGCGCAGCCCAGGCCCAGAGCTTCAAACCGCGGTTAAAGGACGACGCTGGAATGCCGCGCGAGAAGGATTCGTTGCGCCAAAAGCGCATGATTTTCGTTAGGGGAATTTTGACCGGACAAACGGTTTCACACCGCCCGCAGAAGCTGGACGCGAAGGGCAGGTGATACGTCTTGGCCAACCCGTCGAGGCCGGGATCGAGCGCGGCTCCCAAGGGTCCCGGATAGGTCGCGCCATAGGCGTGACCACCGATAGCGCCATAAACCGGGCAGTGATTCATGCAGGCGCCGCAGCGAATGCATTGCAGCACTTCGCGCACGGGACTTCCTAGCAAGGCGCTTCGGCCATTGTCGACGAGGACGACGTGAAAATTCTGCGGCCCATCGGCGTCGTCCGCGTGTTTCGGCCCACTCATGAAGCTGACGTAGGAAGTAATTTCCTGCCCCGTCGCCGAGCGCGTGAGCAAGCGAAGCAGGATGGACACGTCCTCAAGACGCGGCACGACCTTCTCGATGCCCGTCACCACAATATGGGTGCGCGGCAAAAGGCGCGTCAGATCGCCATTGCCTTCATTGGTGACAATGATGGCGCTGCCGGTTTCGGCAACGAGGAAATTGGCGCCCGTAATGCCTGCATCGGCCGCTTCGAAATGGCGGCGTAAAATGCCGCGCGCTTCGGACACCAGCGCGGGCCGGTTGTCGAGCACACGCGAAGACGGAAGCGCCTGATGCGCCTCGCGGAAGCTTTCTTCCACGTCGGTGCGGCGCAGGTGAAAGGCGGGCGCTACGATGTGGCTCGGCCGCTCGTTGCGAAGCTGGATGATGTATTCGCCAAGATCCGTCTCGACGGGTGTCAGGCCATTGGCGATTAGATGCGGATTGAGTTCGATTTCCTCGGTCACCATGGATTTTCCTTTGGTGACCGTTTTGGCGCCGCTCTCCTTCAGAATGCGGGTAATGACGTCGCGCGCTTCCGCCGCATCGCGCGCCCAATGGACCTTGCCGCCATTGGCGGTGACCTTCGCCTCGAATTGCAGCAACAGTTCGTCAAGCTGCGAGAGTGCGGCTTCCTTGATGGCGCGGCCTTGTTCGCGCAGGGACTCGAACGGAATGGGGTAAGCGTCAAAGGCCTTGGCCCGCTTGACCTGAAAGCCTTCCTTCAGATGGTTCAGCGCCCCTTGCAACCTCGCATTGGTCAGCGCGGCTCTGGCCTCTTGCGGAAAAGCAGTCGCGTCGGTGGTCATGTCTCGTCCTCACCGATGGCGGGCGTATCGGCCATTCCGGCCAGCACCTCAGCGGCGTGGCGCACGCGCAACGGCTCTCCCTTGCGTGCGATGCGACCGGCCAGATGCAACAGGCAGCCAAGGTCCCCCGCCAAAAGCGTGTCGGCTCCTGTCTTCTTGGCATCGGCAATTTTGTCGTCGGCCATACGCGCGGACACTTCCGGATATTTCACGGAGAAAAAACCGCCGAAGCCGCAGCAGGTTTCCTTTTCGGCGAGATCGTGAACGCTTAATCCGTCCACGGATTTCAGCAGCATGCGCGGTTCTGGGCCGACGCCCATCTCCCGCAGCGACGAACAGGAATCGTGATAGGCCGCATTGGCGCTGCAGGTTGCCTGCACGCTTTTCATCCCACGCACATTGACCAGAAAGGAGAACAGCTCATGCGTCTTCTCCGCCAGCGCCTCCGCGCGCGGCCCCCACTTGGAATCGTCTGCCAGCAGTTTGGGATAGTGCTGCTTCACCATTCCGCCGCACGACCCCGAGGGCACGACAACGTAGTCGTAACGTTCAAATGTGGCGATGACGTTGCGCGCGAGAGCGGCCGCGTCCTTCGCGTCGCCGGCATTATAGGCCGGCTGGCCGCAGCAGCTTTGCTCCGGCACGTCCACATCGCAGCCCGCCTGCTCCAGCAAGCGCACCGCTGCAAATCCCACTTGCGGCCGAAACATATCGGCAAGGCAGGTGACAAGCAGGCCAACGCGCGGACGCTCGCTCATGCGGGCTTCGCCGCGCGAACATGCGAGCGCCTTGGCCGCCGCCCTTTTACGGGGCCCTGCGGCAAATCCGTGTCTAATGCGTAGGTTGCTTTGCGCAAGTGTTCCATCAAATCTTTGCGGTCCAATTTTTCCAGGTCGGTATAAGGGATCGTCTCGCCGACGCGAATGTGAATCTCGCTACCGATCTTGTCATAGACCTCTTTGAAAAACAGCGAGAGGCGCAGCGTCATGCTGATATGGCTGGCGATCTGGAAAAGGCGGCTGTTCTGTCCGGCGAAGTAGACCGGCGCCACCGGCGCTTTGGCCGATACGATCAGCTTGGCGGTGAAATTCTTCCACTCGGCATCGACGGCCCGTTTGCTCCAGGGCTTGGGCGCGGTGGAGGCCCCGCCCGCGGGAAAGACCACAACGCAGCCACCCTTCACCAGACGGGCCTTAGCCTTGGCGCGGGATTTCAGATTGGTCCCCAGCGCCTCCTTGGTTTCGGCAAAATCGATCGGCAGCAAATATGATTGTATTTCCTCTGCTTGGTACAGAACGCTGTTGGTCAGTACCAGGAAGTCGTCCCGCACGCGGGACGCCAGGTAAGAGATAATCAGCCCGTCCAGCACGCCGAAGGGATGGTTGGCGACGATAACCAGCGGTCCGGTTTTGGGAAGGCGCTGCAACGCCTCGTCGTTGCAAACCACCCTTAGCTCAAGCTGCCGCAAGGCCGCCGCCCAAAAGCTTTCGCCGGGTAAGGGATTGGTCCAGTGTTCATCATAGAGCCGCTTCAGATAGGGTTGTCCCGTCATGCGCTCTACGGCGCGGATCAGCAGTCGCTTGAAGTGCGCGTCTTCTTCCGTCGCGTAGGAAAAGCTCTCGATGTGTTTGGATGGCGGCATGACCGGCGCAACGTCGCAGGTTTAGACCCTAGGTTGAAGGGCGCTTGAGCGCGGCCAGCGCCAGGAAAATCCAGCCTGCAAGGAACGATACGCCGCCCAGAGGGGTAAGCAGCACCAGGGCGAGTGACCCGGTCAGTCCGAGGAAATAGAGCGAGCCCGAAAACAGGACGATTCCCACGGTGAACGCCCAACCGGCGCGGCTGGCCCAGGCCGCCCCCGAACCTGCGACCAGTGAAACCATCGCCAATGCCAGCGCATGGGCAAGGTGGTAGTGGGCCCCCGTCTGGAATATCTCGAGCCCGCGCGCCGGGACACGCCCCTCCAGCCCGTGGGCAGCAAATGCCCCGGCCGCGACGGCCAGGAAGCCGTTGATTGCGCCTATGAAAAGCCAGCGATTCATAGACCCATGCTGGCCTTTGCTCGGGCCATTCGCAAGCCGCTTGCAAAGCAGGCCTAAACGCGCGACGTAGCCGCCCCATGACCTATTTCGTCACGGCCTCCGACGGTTACGACATCGCCTATGACTGCATGGGCGAGGGCACGCCTGTCGTTCTGATTCACGGCTTTGGCGCCAACCGCAATATCACCTGGGCCAACACCAACTGGTACCAGACGATCCAAAAGGCGGGGCATAAGCTGATCGCCATCGATTGCCGCGGCCATGGCGAGTCCGGCAAGCCCCACGATCCCGAGGATTACGACGAAGGCCGCATGGCAAAGGATGTCATCGCGGTATTGGCGGCGCTCGAAATTCCCGAGGTCGATCTCATGGGTTATTCCATGGGCGCGCAGCTCGCCATCCGGTTGATGCACGATGCGCCGGGGCGGGTTCGCCGCGTGGTCTTGGCCGGTATGGGCGAGCAGTATTTCCGCCGCTCCGGCGAGCGGTCCGAGACTATCGCCAAAGGCTTGGCCACGCGCGATCCATCGACGATCACCGATCCGGTGGCCCGCGAATTTCGCACCTTCTGCGAAAAGGCGGGGGACGATCTAGTGGCGATGGCCGCCTGCATGCGCCGCCCAGGCCACAGCTTCACGGCTGAAGAACTGCACTTGTTGCCGCAAAACGTGTTGGTGGTATGCGGCGAACAGGACGATTGGGCCGGTTCGCCCGAACCGCTGGCGCGCGCTTTTGCCCGCGGACAGGCGGTAGCCGTGCCGAAGCGCAATCATCATTCCACCGTTGGCGACCGCGCCTACAAGGACGCTGCGATGGCGTTTTTTGCGGGATGAATGTGATCGATATTGGTGTCGGGGGATAAGACAATGGCTGAATTCGACTGGACCGATCCGCTGCTGATCGAGCAGGAGCTTTCCGAAGAAGAGCGCATGGTGCGCGATTCCGCCCGGCGCTTCTGCCAAAGCGAACTCATGCCGCTCATCCGCGACGATTTCCGCCACGAGCGCTTCGACCGTGCGACCATGCAGGCGATGGGCCGCATGGGATTCTTGGGCGCGACACTGCCTGAAGAATTGGGCGGCGCGGGCCTGAACAACGTCTCCTACGGCTTGATCGCTCGGGAAGTGGAACGGGTCGATTCCGGGTATCGCTCCTTGATGAGCGTGCAGAGCGCGCTCGTAATGCATCCTATCAATGCCTACGGCACGCCGGAGCAGAAGAAGAAATATCTCCCCAAGCTGGCCCTGGCCGAGTTGATCGGCTGTTTCGGTCTGACCGAGCCGGACCATGGCTCGGACCCCGGCTCGATGAAGACGCGGGCGACCAAAGCGCCGGGCGGCTATCACCTCAACGGCGCCAAGACATGGATCACCAATTCGCCGCACGCGGATATCGCGGTCGTGTGGGCTAAGGCGGAAGACGACCGCATCCGCGGCTTCATCGTGGAGCGCGGGGCAAAAGGATTCTCCACACCGTCGATCGACGGCAAATTCTCCCTGCGCGCTTCGCCGACCGGCGGGATCGTGCTCGAAGACTGCTTCGTGCCGGAAGCGAACATGTTTCCGAACATCAAGGGCCTTGCCGGCCCCTTCGGCTGTCTCAACAAAGCGCGCTTCGGCATTGTCTGGGGCGCGATGGGCGCGGCCGAGTTCTGCTGGCATGCGGCCCGGCAATACGCGCTCGACCGCACGCAGTTCGGACGGCCTTTGGCGGCCACCCAACTTGTGCAGAAGAAGCTCGCCGATATGCAGACCGAGATCACGCTGGGGCTTTTGGGCGCCTTGCGGCTCGGCCGATTGGCCGACAAGGGCGAGCTCGCACCGGAAGCCATTTCGCTGATGAAGCGCAACAATTGCGGCAAGGCGCTCGACATCGCGCGCGTCGCCCGCGACATGCATGGCGGTAATGGCGTGTCGGACGAATACCACGTCATCCGGCACGTGCTAAATTTGGAAGCCGTGAACACCTATGAAGGCACGCACGACATCCACGCGCTGGTGCTGGGTCGTGCGCAGACGGGTATTCAGGCGTTCACGGGATAATCGCGGCGCTCAATAATGGAAGCGGCACTGCAATATCTCTAACTGCTGGTTATCGCCGCGTTTGCCGACGACGCGGTACACCAACCTGTGTTCGTCCGTGATCCGCCGGGACCACCATCCGGCCAGGCTTCCTTTGAGAGGTTCCGGCTTTCCGATCCCGGTGAACGAATTCCGCCGAATGTCCGCGACGAGATCGTTGATTTTCCCGGTGATACGCTCGTCCTGATTTTGCCAGGCAACATAATCCGTCCAGGCTGCCGAGGCCCAAACGATATTCATTTTACGCGACTGCGCTTCGCGACAGGGACGATGTCTCGCTTCACGCCCTTGCCTGCATCCAGTTCTGCAATCCCTTGCCGCAGCAGCTTCGCGTTTTTGGGGCTGCTAAGAAGATGCATCGTCGTTTCCATTGCCTCGTAATCTTCAAGAGACATCAAAACAGCGGCGCCGCGCTTCTTCTGCCGGGAGATATAGATCGGAGCGCGATCGCGTTCCGTCTCGTCCATAAGTTTTGCGAGGTTCTGTCGGGCGTAACTGTAGGTCACGACGGGCATGAGATGTCTCCTTTGTACAAGAATATGTACAATACGCCCGAAACGTCAACCTCCGGCCCCTGCGGCGGAGTTCAGCGCTGACGGAAGACGACGAAGCCGGCCCAGCCCAGCGCAAACGCCATCAGAACGGCTGCGAAGCCGTATGCGAACGAAGCTTGGTAGGCGTAATTGTAGATGCGCCGCTCGAAGCCGCTTTTGTCGATGAACAGCGGTGAGGATTGCGCGCTGACGACCGTGCCGTTCTGAAAAAGATAGGCTTCGGCGCGGTACTCGCCCGGCGGTACGGACGCCGGCACCGCGATGCGGGCGCGAAACAGCGTGCGGCTCAGGAATTCGATTCCGGCCGGACTTTCCCAATACAACCGCTCCCGCTTGCGGTCGCGGATGGCGGCGGCACGGAAGGCCAAGGCGTTGCCGGCCGTCATGCTGCCCTTATAGGTGGATTCGAGATTGGCCGTGCCGAGGCGAAACCGCTGCAAGGTCGGAAGCGAGGCAATGTCGTCGAGCGGCCGCGTGCTGGCCAGGAAGTAATATCCGGGGAGGCCTGTGAAGACGGCTTGTTCGCGGTTGACCCAAATCCCCATCACCCGCTCTTTACGCCGCACCGTCATGTCCGCTTGCGGCCCGCGCACGACGATCACGAGGTCCTGATCCTTCGCGGGGCCCGCTTCCTCGGAGGGCTCGATGGCCCCGAACAGCACGATATCGGCGCCCGCGAAGTTTGACGTGATTTGGATAAGGTCGGTGGAAAGACCGGAGACGAGATCGTCGGCGCGGCTGGGGGCGGTGAGGATAAACGACGCGATCAGAGCACAAAAAAACGATGTCATGCCCGGCGAGCCGCGCAAAGCGCGGTGAGGGAAGGCCATCCACTTCGTCCAGAACCAGCTCCACTTTTTTCCAGACGGATTCACTTCCCGTGGTGACGCTGACGCGCCACCACGCCGGGAATGACAATCAATGTACCGGCCGCCCATCATGGGGTACTCGTGACGATGGAGTAGATGTCGTCGGGTGTGGTCACCAAACCGATGAGCAGTCTTAGTGCGACGCCGACGACGAGGACGGCCAGCAGCGCCCGGAGCTGTTCGCCGCGCAACTGCGATCCCGCCCTTACGCCGAGCTGCACGCCCAGAACGCCTCCCACCACGAGCAGGAACGCCAGCACGATGTCGACGGTCTGATCCGTCGCGGCGTGCAGGATTGTCGTCGCCGCGGTCACGAAAAGAATCTGAAATTGCGATGTGCCGATCACCACGTTGGTCGGCATGCGCAGCAAATAGATCATGGCCGGGACCATGATAAAGCCGCCGCCTACGCCCATGATGGCGGTCAAAATCCCGACCAGAAAACCGAGCACGATGGGCGGAATGACACTGATGTACAGCCGCGACCGCCGGAATCGCATCTTGAACGGCAATCCATGGATCCAGCTGTGTTGGCCGATGGAGGAGGACGCCGGCGGCGGCATACCCGCTTTGGCAGCCCGCATCGTCCGGATGCTTTCGTTCAGCATCAGCCCGCCAATGGAGCCCAGCAGGATGACGTAGCTGCCGGTGACGACCAGCTCAATCTGACCCGATTGCTGCAGGATGCGGAACACATAGACACCAACGGCCGATCCGAGGAAACCGCCCCCGAGCAGCAGGCCGCCCATTTTGGCGTCCACGCCCTGACGCCGCCATTGCGCGAGGGCGCCCGAAAGGGACGATGCCGTGATGTGGCTGGCTTGGGTCGCCACGGCGATGGCGGGCGGAATGCCGTAAAAGACCAGAAGCGGCGTCATAAGGAACCCGCCGCCGACGCCGAACATTCCCGACAAAAAACCGACAGCCGCGCCCATGGCCAAAATCATGGCCCAGTTGACCGACAGCTCGGCGACAGGGAGATAAACTTCCATTCGGGATGCGGAACTCGCACAAATCACAAAGCGAAAATTAGAATACCCTCATTTTCGCCAATTCCACTCCCTGGCAAGACCGCGAAGCGTCAATTCCCGTTGGCGACGACGCTGATCGGCTGCGGCTTGTAGGTCTTGGCAGCCCTTTCCGCGGCTTCGCGCTCTGCCGGAGGCAGCTGATTGACTAGCGCCGCGACACGCGACTTGGACTCCTCATCGCCGAAGGCCGCCGCGATCGCGTACCATTTATAGGCTTCGCTCAAGGATTGCTTCACGCCAAGGCCGCGTTCGTAGAGCACGGCAATGTTGAACTGCGAATCGGCCAGGCCAAGCTCGGCGGCGGCTTTGAACCAGCGTGCGGCCTCGCTGAAATTTTTCTCGCCATTGGCGCCGCCGGCATAGGCGGCCGCCAGATTGTGCATGGCGCGCCTGTTCCCCGATTTAGCCGCTTCGCCATACCAATGGATCGCCTGCTTTGGATTGATCGCTACGCCGCGGCCCCGCTCATACAAAGTCCCAAGCCGGTAAGCGGCAATGGGGTCTCCGGCCGTTGCGGCTTTGGTCAGCCAGCGCACGGCTTCGGGTTCATTCACGCTGACGCCATCACCATCCGCATATTTCAGCCCGAGCGAGCTGGCCGCCTTCATGTCGCCGGCAAGGGCTTGGGCGGCAAGGCTGGCCGTCAGGGTAAGGGAGGTGGCTGCCGGTTGGGACTGCGATGTGGGTTCGGCGACCGGCGCTGAAGGCTGTGCCAGCGGAGCGGGGCCAGGCGCCGGTGAGAGCGATGCCATGCCGTACTGAGCAACAGGATTCGGAAGGGCGGCGGTCTCAACCGGCATTGCCTTGACCACTGCAACCGGCTTTGCGCCAATTTCCCAACTCACGACGTAATAGCCCGAAGAGGCGAGGAGCAGGACTGCGGCGGCGGTCGCCAGCGGACGGCGAGTGCCTCCTTTGCGCTCAGGCTCGCGGTCCTCGGACGGAATGCGTATGCGACGGGAACGCCGCGATGTATCCGAGTCCGATTCCGTTGCCGCCAGCGCTGCGCGCCGCGCTTGCGCGAGATAACCGGCGGTGGCGGGCACAATCGCCTGTTCCTGCGGCGTGGCCGGTTTGTTGGCCTGTTGGGCAGCAATGCCCGAAGAATGCTCTTTGGGATCGGTTACGACGGCTTCCGCGGAGGGCGGAAGCTCGCTGGCTTCCATCTTGCCCAGCGACTCGCGCGCCTCTTTCTCCGCCGATGTTATCCGCGCCGTTGTGTTGCGAAGCGCCTCCTGCACGGAGATGTCGCTGTGGCGATGGGTTTCGGAACGCTCCAGGCGGCTGGTGATGTCTTCCAAACGCGCTCGATGCCGGTGAGACGGCGTCCGAGCGTCTCTTCCAGGCGCTCATCGGCCAACTTCAGCCTGTCGGAAACGTCTTGGACGGATGCAATACGCTTCTCTTCGGTGCGCTCCAGCCGTCCCGCAAGCGCCGTCATTCTCTCTTCCAACCCACGCGCCAGGGAATCGGCAAGCTCGCGCGATGCCGCGAGCTTGCCGGCGAGCGATTCAACGCTCGCCACCAGTGCGCCGATCTGGATAGTCGATTCATTGGCGTTCGTGGCGATCTGCTCCGCCAGTTGCGACAGGCCTTGATGCAGGCCGCGCACGGCGTCCCGCGTTGCGGTCGCATCGCCGTTCCGCTCGATCCGGTCGATGCGAGTCGTCAAATGCTGAAAGGCCTGCGCCTGCTCGCGGGTAGCGGCGTTGATATCGCTCGCCGCCGTGCTCATCGCCTGCTGCGCTTCGCGCTGGAGACGCTCTCCCTGCTCAAGATGGCTGGTAAACTGATGAAGTGTATCGTCGATGCGGTGAACGGCGTCGCAGTCCGCTTCGGCGCGCTGGCGCGGCGCGGCGTCCGCCTCCTGCGGTTCAGCGCGTTCGGCAAGAATGCGGCGCGTCAACCATTCGCCAACGGTGATGCCATCACGATGCGCCGCCGTACGCACGATCTCGCGTGCTTCCGACGGAATGCCCGTCACGTTCCAAGGAAGTTTGTGCTTCATTTCGCCTTTGACGGCGCATGCCCCTCTAAGGAAAGTAGCCAGGGCAATATGTGGTGTAAAGTATGGTTAATGGCGCGAGGCAGGAAACCTGGGGACCTTTGGGGAAATTGTCACATACCGCCGTTCATTCCGGGTCAGCCGCGCGATGCAATTTATGAAACGCCAGCCTCGGCGAGCTCTCGGTCGAGATGCCCCGTGAGCCAAAGTGCGGCCATCCGATAATCGGACATCAGCGACCAGACCGGGTAACGAAAGGTCGCGGGCCGGTTCTTTTCGATGACGAAATGGGAAATCCAGGCGGGGCCGTAGCCCACCAGCACGGCGGCAAGGAAAAGCTCGAAGCTGAAGGTAAGGATCGCCGCGACAAGGATCACGCTGGCTGCGCCCGTGCCGGCAATGTGCCAAAGCCGTGTTTCGCGTTTGGCGTGCTGTTGCAGGTAAAAGGGCCAAAAAGCGGAGTAGGTGTCGATGCGCTGCGCTTCGGAGCCGGACATGCTTAGCGGCCCTTTCTTACGGTGGCTCGGGCAGGCCCAGATCGCTTGCAAACAGCTCGGCCGCGTAAATCGTGTTGCCGCCCACCGCGATGCCGATGCCTGTCTTTTCAAAACGCGGATAAACCAGATTCATCCGGTGGTCGGTGCTTTTCAGCCAAATGTCCAGAAAGCCGCGCGCGAAACCGTCCGTATCGATCCGCGTACCCGGCGTGAAATATTGGGCTGCGGAATTTTCGCCGACCACACCGCGGAATTTGGGATCCCCCAGCAGTATGTTCACGGCGACATTGCCGTTGGGGTTGTCGGTGTCGAAGGAGCCCTTCATGGCCATTTCCTCGGAATGAAGCTGTGCGGCGTTCATCAGTTCGGGATCCAGCATCAGCGGCTTTGCCTCGCCGTTGGAGCGCTGGCGCTCTGCCTCGACGAGTTCCAGGATTCGCGACTTCAGGGCGCTCACTTGAGCCCCAAACGGCGGCAGAGGCGTGGGCTGGGGCGGGGTAGTGGCGCACGCCGCCAGCAAGACCACGAAGATCAGGTACGCAAACCGCTTCATAAGCCATCCAGTCTGGAGAAACGCGCCGCTACGCAGGAGAACCCTTAGATAGTAACCCCACCTTTACCATGACCGGCGAGGATTGGGCGCGTAAGTCGAGGGCTCAGGAACAGGGATGCGCACAGGCCACCCGGCCGCGTTGGTCATGGGCTCGGCGCAGTTGGGGCTCGTTTACGGCGCCGCCAATCGCACCGGGAAGCCCGGCCGCCAAGCTGCTATCGGGCTGCTGCGTCACGCGGCAGACTGCGGCGTTGCCGCCTTCGATACGGCGCGGGCCTATGGCGACGCCGAAGAGCGCCTGGGGGAAGCCCTGAAAGGGCGCGACGTCCTAACGATCACAAAGCTGGCGCCGCTCAGTGAACTTCCCATGGACGCATCCCCGGCTGCGGTGAACGCGGCTGTCGAAACCAGCGTGGCGCAATCGCGCGCGGCGCTGGGGCGCGAGTGGCTGGACTGTCTTTTGCTGCATCGTGCCAGCCATATGACCGCCTTCGACGGGGCCATTTGGCGGCGTCTGAAAGACTATGTCGCCAAGGGTGTGATCCGAACGCTGGGTGTTTCCGTGCAATCGCCGGCGGAAGCGCATTGCGCGTTGGCCGATCCGGATGTCGCGCACATTCAGCTTCCTTTCAACCTGCTCGATTGGCGCTGGCGTGAGGCCGGAGTCGCTGCGCGGCTTCGCTCTCGCCCCGATGTCACCGTTCATGCGCGGAGCATACTGCTGCAAGGCGTACTGGCCGCCAGCGAGCCCGATGTCTGGCCCGCAATTCCCGGCGTGGATCCGCTACGGCTGATGGAATGGCTGGCGCATACGGCAACGATGTTCGGCCGCGAAAGCGTCACCGACCTTGCTTTCGCCTTTGCGCGCGGGCAGGACTGGATCGACGGGATTGTCGTGGGACAGGAAACACAGGAGCAGCTTTTCGACAATTTGAGATTGGCCGCCCGCCCGCCGCTGGCGCGGGAAGACTGCCTGCGAATCGAACAAGACGCCCCGCATGTACTCGAAAGGCTGCTCGATCCCGCCCAATGGAAGCCGCAATGACCACCAATAATCCCTTTCGCCTCGACGGCCGGTTGGCGTTTGTGTCGGGCGCGGCGGGATATCTTGGCCGTGAGATGGCTTTCACGCTTGGCAGGGCCGGCGCCACGGTGATCCTCAACGGCCGGAACGCAAACCGTCTGGCCGCGTTTGCGTCCGAGCTGCGGGAGGCGGGACTCAACGCGGAATGCGCTGCCTTTGATATGATGGATTTCGCCACCGTACGGCAGTTTTTCGGCGGTCTGCCGCGGCTCGACATTCTGATCAACAACGCTGTGACGATGACGCCCAAAGCCTTCCCCGATGTCAGCGAGTCCGATTTCGACACCACCTATCGCAGTGCGGTAACGGCGGCATTCGAAGCGGTGCGTGCGGCGCGGCAGGCTCTGACGCAGGCGGCGCGCCAGGGTGGCGACGCCAGTGTTGTGAACGTGACAACGATGTACGCTGCGGTAAGTCCCGACCCGAAGCTCTACAGCGAATCTGGCCAGATGAGTCCGCCCCATTACGGCGCAGCGAAGGCAGGCTTGGTGCAGTTGACGCGGCATCTTGCGGCGGAGCTTGGTCCATCGGGCATACGCGTGAATGCCGTCGCGCCAGGGCCATTTCCAAAGCCCGATGTGGCGACGAACGATCCGGCATTTGCCGGACGCTTGGCGCAGCGCACGATGCTGGGCCGCACAGGCAGCGCGAATGAGATATGCGGCCCCATTCTGTTCCTGGCGAGTCCTGCCGCAAGCTTCGTCACGGGAAGCGTTTTGGCGGCGGACGGCGGCTGGACGGCTTGGTAAAATGACGCCAGGCATCGCGCACGCATTGGACACGGCTCTGCTGGCACCGTTCCGCAATTCCGAATCGGTTTTTCCCGAGACGCTGCTGCAGCGGCTGAAGACCTTCAGTATTCTGGAGGAGGTCGGCGATCAGGCGCTCCGCCGGCTTTTGGTGGAAGCGGACTGGTTCGGCATTCCCGGCGGTATGCACCTCACCCGCGACGGCGAGAATGACCGCGCCGTTTTCCTGGTGGTCACCGGGTCGCTCGGCGTCTTCGTAGAGCAGGAGGCGGGCGGCAGACGTCTGGTCGCCACCATACCCGCCGGCGAAACCGTCGGCGAAATGTCTTTGCTGACAGGCGAATCGCATTCCGCGACGCTGGTTGCGCTGCGCGACACCGAATTGCTGCGGCTGGGGCCCAAAGCCTTCGAAATGCTGCTGACGCGCTATCCGCGCGCGATGCTCAATCTTCTGAAGATCGTGGTGCGGCGTTTGCGCGAAACCACGCGCGGCGCCCATCAGCGCACACGGCCGAAAACCTTTGCCGTGGTTCCGCTCCAACGCGATCTGAACGAAGAAGCGGTCACCCACAGTATCTGCTCGGTTCTGATCGAGATGGGAGCCAAAGCGGCGGTGCTGGACAAATCGGTGTCCGAACAGTCCGCGGACTGGTTCTACCGGATCGAAGCCGAGCACGATGTCATCTTTTATCAGGGCGATCAGCCCGACAGCACCTGGACGCAGTTCTGTCTGAGGCAGGCCGACCGCGTGTTGTTGATCGCGCGTTCCGACGAGGCAGTGCCGCTACATCCCTTTGAACGGCGCTATTTCAAGCGCGAGATGGTTGCCCCGCCGGAACTGCTTCTTGTGCACCCGGGCGGGACGCGCGGGGGTGTGCCGCAGCATGTGGAACTGAGGCGCGATTTGTTCGGAACGCATCACCATTTGCGCGCCGGAAATACGGCCGACATGAAACGCCTGGCGCGCTTTATCGCGGGATGCTCGGTCAATATCGTGCTGGCGGGCGGCGGTGCGCGCGGCTTTGCCCATATCGGCGTGCTGAAGGCGTTGAAGGAAGCCGGCGTGCCCTTCGATTATGTAGCGGGCACCAGCATGGGCGGCGTCATCGCCGCTGGATTGGCGATGGAATGGGACATCGACGAGCTGAAAGAGCGCGTGCGTGACGCCTTCGTCATCAACCGGCCTCTGTCCGATTTCACGATCCCGCTGATCGCACTCTTCCGCGGCGCGCGGGTCAGCGCCTTACTGCAGAAACATTTTGGCGACGTTCGCATCGAGGATTTGTCCAAGCCCTTTTTCTGCGTTTCTTCCGATCTCACCTCTGGGCGCGACTATGTGCATCGCACGGGTCTGCTGTGGCGGGCCTTGCGCGCGAGCGTGGCGCTACCCGGTATTTTGCCTCCGGTGACCACGGCAAACGGCCATCTGCTGGTCGATGGCGGCGTGATGAACAATCTCCCCGTCGATGTCATGGCCGCCGAGGCGCGCGGCCCGATTGTCGCGGTCGATGTCTCGGGCGCCATCGATCTGCGCGCGGACGATGACCGCTATGGCGAACGCTCGATCTGGTCGCTTATCGGGCAGCGCATGCGCGGCTCGCCCTCGATCATTTCCATTTTGATGCGGGCGGGAACTGTCGGCAGCGATTTGCAGCGGCGTGCCGTGCGCGCGGACGCCGATTTTCTGTTTGAGCCGCCACTCGACGGCGTCGGCATGCGCGACTGGAAATTCTTCGAACGCGCCATCGCGCAAGGCTACGCCCATGCGGTCCTGGAAATCGAGAAACACGGCGTGCCACTGTCGGATTCCTGGGCCGCCGGCCCGGCGCTCTCCGTAACGCGCGCAATGTCGCCCGCTTAAGGAATTGGATGTATTTCCGGCTTCGCAACCACTCCGGCGTCCCGACATTTGCATTTGATGTGTGCACCGTTTCTAACCACATTCACCATGGCCGGGCTTGACCCGGCCGCCCAGCACGCCCGCGTCCGCGGGCGTGGAAAGCGAATATGATCGCCAAATCCGATCCGATTGCCGAGGCCGAATCGCTGGTCAAAGCGGGCGAATCAGCGCGCGCCGTTGCGCTGCTGCGCAAGGCGGCGGCCAGCGGACGCGACGGCATTCTCACACGCATCGCACTGTCGCGCGCGCTGCTTGCGGCTGGCGACACGGCCGCGGCGCTTGCCGTAGCGCGCGAAGCGTCGTCGCTTGCGCCCGGTATTGCGGATGCGGCGGTCGCGCTCGGTGAAGCATTGCGGGCATGCGGCCATCTCCCCACCGCCATCGCCGAGTTTCAGCGCGCCGCCGAACTCGTTCCGTCCTCCGATGCGGCCCGGCTGGCACTGGGCTCGGCCTGGCTGGAAGCGGGAGAGGCGGAACGGGCTGCACAGATTTTGGCCGGCATTCCGTATACGTCCACTTTGGCCGCCGAAGCAGCGTCGAAAATTACCGCTGCTGAGGTTATGCGTCAGGCCAACCGCTCGGCCCCCGGCTATGTGCGGCATCTGTTCGATCAATTCGCAGCCGATTACGACCGCCGGATGCTGGACGAACTGTCTTATCGCGCGCCGCGCATCCTGCGCGGGCTCGCGGATATGATCATGTTCGCGGAGCCGGAGACGCTGACGATCTTGGATCTCGGTTGCGGCACGGGGCTTTCGGGCGCCGCTTTCCAAGACCTTGCCGCGAAGATCGATGGTGTCGACCTTTCGCCCAGGATGATTGAAGCGGCGCGGTCCCGCGGCATCTACGGCGGGCTCACCGTGGGCGATATTGAGACGGTCCTCCACGAGCCCGGCCCGGCCTACGATCTGATTCTCGCGGCTGACACACTTGTTTATCTGGGAGACTTGACGCGCGTGTTTTCCGGTGCGCGCCGGCGGCTGAAAGCGGACGGCTTCTTTTTCTTCACCGTCGAAAGGGCTGACGGCGAAACCTATGAACTGGGCCCCAAGCGGCGTTTCCGCCATTCGGAAACCTACCTTCGGCAGGAAGCGCCGGCGTGCGGTCTTGAGGTGATGGGACTGATCGAATGTTCGCCGCGTGACGAGACAAAAATCCCAGTTGAGGGGTTCGCAGTGGCGCTGCAACCAATTGCTGCCTGACGCTGCGGCAATAACTCTTGGAGCGCAAAGCCGCTTTATGCTCTATTCCGGCCCGTTGAGGTATTGAGGGAAGGAGCGCCTTATGTTTGCTCGCCGTTTTGTAGTGGCCGCGACGTTCACCATGCTGTCTGCGTCGGCTTTCGCTCAGGGCAGATGCACGGAGCCGTTTGAACCCGTCGTTCCCGATGGCACGACGTCCACGCAAGTTTCCCTCGCGCAGGCCAATAGGGATGTCGTTTCCTACATGCGGGCGACACAGGAATACGAGCAGTGCCTCTTGGCAGAGTTCAACGCCAAAGAACGAGAAGCAAAGGACAGTAAGAAAGGGCTCGATCCTTCGGTGAGAAAAACCCTGGATGACAAGGCTGATGCGCTTCAGGCAAAAAAGCAAAGGGTCGGCACCACATATAACAATGCCTACAAGGCATTTAAGGCGGCGCATCCTTAATCCCCTACTACGCGGAACGCGGGTGGATCTCGTCTATTGGAGTTGTCGCGTCACATGCCCCGCTTCACGAGCAAGGCTTCTTTCCTAGTGCTCGCGCTCGTTTTGGCGAGCTGCGGACCCGCAGGCAATCAGCCTTCGGGAACGTCATCCAGCTCCACGGAAAATGCCGTGACATTTCCCTGCCCGGAGCCTGTCGCGCCTGGAGTGCCGGATGGTAAGGTCTCAACAGCACCGCAAATGAGTCAGGCCGCAAAGGATGTTACGGCGTTCATTGCTTCGTCCGATAGCTATCAGAAGTGTTTGCTGGATGATTTCGACCTCCGGCAAAACGCGGCGGCAGGGAAACAGGAGACACTCGATCCGTCTATTTATCGGGTGCTCGAACAAAAGGGTGACGCCAACCAAAAGGAAAAGGAGCGCGTCGGTCTGGCATACAACAAAGCTGCAGCCGATTTCCGCGCGGCGCATCCGCGGTAAAGCCCCGGATTTCCAAGGCCGTTTTGTTTTACCACGAAGCCGGAGGAGAGAATCGCTTATCATGGGTTCCATGAGCGAAGCCCTTGCCCGCCGGGTCGAACGGCGCAGCCGCCAAAGAGCGGCCAACCGCACTGCCATTCTGGAAGCCGCCCGCCGGGTGGCGGCTCGCGAAGGAACCGGCGCCCTGTCCTTGCGCGCGGTCGCCGGGGAAGCCGGGTACGCACCCGCCTCCGTCTACGAATATTTCCGTAACCGCGCCGAACTGGTTCTGGCGCTGGCCGCCGAAGATTTGGGCGGGCTGGCGCGCTCGCTGAAAGAGGGATCGCTCGCCCGGGCAGGCGGGCCGGGCGCGTTGCAGTTTGCAGCCAAAACCGCGCTGGACCTCATGCGCAACAGCGGGGCACTTCCGGCAGCGGCTGCGACCCTTCACTCTGGCGAAGCCCCCACGGAAGCGGAAAGATTGTTCAACGGCAAGCTGATTGCCGCGCTGACCGCCTTTGCAGAGGCGGCCGGGCGAACCCCGAACAGCCGGGACGATCAAGCCGATGTCGTGTTGCTGACCGCCGCCGTGACCGGGCTGGCCGTGCTTGCCCGCGCGGGCCGGCTCAAGACCCTGGGTTTTGAAGAAGAAGCTCTGCTCGAACGGCTGGAGAAGCGATTCGCAGCGTTTTCTTGAGCCGAATTTCGGCTAGGATTGCGCCTGGGACCTTGGGCCGATGGGGTGAGGGCGTGATCCGAAGCGGTCTATTTCTTCTGTGCTCACTCGCCGCTTTGCCGGCTTTTGCGCAAACCACGCATGTCAGTGGTCCGTTCGTGCATCCCGCGTCCGGCATGGTGCTGCCGGAGCAGATCGGCGATTTCACGCGCTTCCGCGAAAGCCGAGGCGGCGAGGGCGCCGCCAGCGCCGCGTATGGTTACGCCGGGCCCGACGGGCGCATCTCCGCGACCTTCATCGTGTTCCTGCCGCCGGATGAGCCGAATTTCTGCAAGGATTACATCGCTGCGGGCCGCGAGGCGCTGCTGCGCAGGCGCGGCAACGTGCAGCCTTTGGACCCGCCTGAAGCGCCGGCGATAGAGGGATTCCCTTCCGCGATGGGCATTGCCGCGCGGTACGACTTTGCCGGCGGTGTGGCGAGTGCGCCGTTGCGCTCTGACCAGTATTATTACTGCAATGTCGCGGGCAAATGGGTGGTTCAGTACGATTTCGCCTATCCGGCCGATTTCGACGCGGCGACGGAAATCGCAAGCTTCTTCCACGACCTGAAGGTGACGATTTCCGACGCGCCCTGACGGCGGCGTTCGGCTAAACACAATAGAGGGCCGGTGCTTCCGGTCACGATCTGGGAGGATTTCATGGACGTGCAACGGCGCGACTTTCTGTTCACCGGTGCTCTGGCCGCAACAGCGGTCGCAGCCGCCGCGACGCCTGCGCGCGCTCAAGCCCCGGCAGGTCCGGGACAGGAACGCGGCGGCAGCGTGCGTCCGGGCGATGAGAAGGTCGTCTACGAAGGCGGCAAAGAGGTGAAGAAGCTCAAAATCGTCAACACCGCCGAGTTGGAAATCGAAGCCGAGAAAATTCTTCCCAAGGGCGGATATGGCTACATCTTCGGCGGTTCGGGCGCGGAATATACCAAGGCGGAAAACCTGCGCGCCATGCAGGCCGTCGGCATCGAGCCGCATTTTCTGGCGGGCGTGCTGAAGCCCGATTTGTCGGCGACCATCCTGGGCCACAAGCTACCGTTCCCGATCATGATTCCGCCGATGGGCAGCCATGGCCTGGCGCATGTGTCGAAGGAAATCGGCACCGCGCAGGCGGCAGCGGCCGTCAACACGCTGATGATGCTGTCGATGCAGTCCAACGTGCCGCTGGAGGATGTGGCCAAGGCCCATCCCGGCCCGAAATGGATGCAGCTCTATTTCCCCGCTGACCGGGGTTATGCGCGGGAGCTTATCCTGCGGGCCAAAGCGGCGGGATTTTCGGCGATCGTGCCGACCATCGATTCCACGCTGGCCTATCCGCGCGACAACAATATCCGCAACGATTTCCGCATTCCGGTCTCGCTCGGCAAAGGCAATGCCCCGCTGGAGGAGAAAGACCCCGTGAAGGCGGCGCAGATCATGGGCCGCCGCAAGGTCGACCTGAACTGGGACGACATGCTGTGGATCAAGCAGGAGACGGGTTTGCCGGTCGTCGTGAAGGGCGTGATGTCGCCGGTCACTGCGATGCAGGCCGTCGAGCGCGGCATCGACGCGGTTTACGTCTCCAACCACGGCGGACGTGCGCTGGACGGCGTGCCGGCGGCGATCACCGTTCTGCCCCGCGTGGCGGATGCGGTAAAGGGACGTATACCGATCATTTTCGACTCTGGCATCCGCCGCGGTCAGGACGTGTTCCGTGCGTTGGCGCTGGGCGCCGATGTGGTGGCGTGCGGGCGTCCGGTTCTCTACGGGCTGGCGCTTGGCGGCAGTTTGGGCGCGCAGAGCGTGCTCGAATATCTGCGCGACGATCTCTAC
>CANJBZ010000014.1 GCA_947473475.1 Alphaproteobacteria bacterium | reverse complement strand
TGATCATAGGAAATCGCCGTCGTCGTCCAGCCCTTATCGTGCGACACCCGCGTCAGCGCCGCTGTCAGCGTCGTCTTGCCGTGGTCGACGTGACCGATCGTTCCGACGTTGCAATGCGGCTTCGTACGTTCAAACTTTGCCTTGGCCATAATCTCTACCTTTTCTTTGGACCGCCCTCGGTGCGGTCCATTCTTTATTTTTTCTCTGCTTCACCCAGCCGTAGCTGCCAAGCAGCTCAGGACTGGAGCGGGTGAAGGGAATCGAACCCTCGTCATCAGCTTGGAAGGCTGTTGCTCTACCATTGAGCTACACCCGCATTCCGGAAAACAGCAGACGAACACGGGCACCGGAACACCTTCCATTCTGACCCTAGTCCTCCGTCTGTTCGCCAACTGGTGGGGGAGGTAGGACTCGAACCTACGAAGCCGTTGGCAGCTGATTTACAGTCAGCCCCCTTTGCCGCTCGGGACACTCCCCCGTTGATGCCTTTCGTGGCGTCAAAACCGTGGATTACATTCACTCAGGCCGCATTCGCCTTTTGGTAACGCCAAAAACCGGGGCCAAAGACAGTGTGGCACGCCGGCAAAGCGGGGTCGCTCCGGAAGAAGACTGCGGAGGGCGCATATTGGTGAATTAAGGCGGCCTGTCAATAGAGGTTGATGAGAGATTACGATGGCCGGCAAAAACTCGACGACCCTGCCGTTTCTTCACCGAAGCCACAGGTAAGCTACCCCTCCAGGAAGTGCAAGCGCCCCCTGACACAGGGCAATCGCATATGAACCAGTTGGCGGGCGGCAAAGTACATTTAGAATCAGCGCGCCTCCTCCTGCGCAATTTTCGAATCCGTGGGGCTGGTCTAACGCACAAAAGGAATCCCGAAATTCCATATGCGATTGCCCTGCCCCCTGACAGCTCTGGCACGGCAAGGTGATGTACAAAGACCGCAAACCGGCCCAAAAGCTTGCATTCGACGTCCTCCCACCATTTAAGGCCCAAGTGACCCGTCAACCTCGCCGCCCCTCCCCCTCTTCGGACGCGTCCAAAACCGCGTTCTGGCTCTATGGCCTGCACGCGGCGCGAGCCGCTTTGGCCAATCCGCGGCGGAGCATCCGCCGGGCGGTTCTGACAGAACGGGCGGAATCGGAGTTGGGGGCCTCCCTGCTTCGCCAGCGAACCGACGGGGTAACGGTCAGTTCGCTGGAAGCCGTCTCCCGGCTGGTTCCCCCTGGATCGGTGCATCAGGGAGTGGCGCTGTTATGTGAGCCCTTGCCCGCGATGAATCTGGAAGAGATTTTGGATGAGGCCCCCCGCCCCCGGCTCGTGGCCGTGCTCGATCAAATCACCGATCCCCATAATGAAGGTGCGATTCTCCGTTCGGCCGCCGCTTTCAATGTCGCCGCCGTGGTTGTGCAGGATCGTCATGCCGCTCCGGAATCGGGGGTTCTCGCCAAGGCGGCCTCCGGCGGGCTCGACATCGTGCCGCGGGTGGCCGTGGTGAACATCGCCCGGGCGCTGGAGCAATTGGGCGGCCTCGACTTCTACCGCATCGCGCTGGCCGGCGACGGAGACGTCGCGCTTGGCGATGCCGCTCCGCCCGGTGATGTCGCCATCGCGTTAGGCGCGGAAGGAACGGGGCTCAGACGATTGGTGCGCGAACGCTGCGATGCGAGCGCCTTCATTCCGATGGGCGGCAACATGGAAAGTCTCAACGTTTCCAACGCTGCTGCGATCGCGTTCTACGATCTACGCCGGAACGCCAAACCATAGGCTTGCATCGGAACCTCGGCTTCGCCTCGCCCTCTGGCTGGTAACCGGCCACGCCTGAATTAGAACTGCTGAAAATCGGCGGACAAAACGAATTCCAGAGACTGGGCAATCATGCCGTGGTGCGGATCAATCGGGCTGCGGTTTTTTTGTGTCGCCGCATCGAGGCAGGTCTGCGCATAAGCCACATCGCGCTTCACGAAAAACAAATAGCGCAACACGGCCAGCGTCATCACCGACGGGCCTGACCCGGCTGTTCCCGCAGCGATGGTGCTTTCCGCGACGTCCGCCAGATCGAAACTGGTAACGAAGGGAAACAGGAGGCCGGCGGTAAACCGCCCGTCCCGTGCGCAATCGCGCAAAAACAGATCCACAGGCTTCGACGCCCCATTCGCCAATTCGGCGCGATAGAGCACGAGGATTTTCGCAAAGGCATTTGGAGAGACGATGTACGAGGTGAGGCAGGAGAAGTTCTCCCGTGCCAGATCGAGCACCTGAAGATCGTTCAGGCGTAAAATCCGCTGGTCCGAAATGGGGCAGCGGTCGAATGCATCCTTCAGCGCCTTCAACATGCCCAGATGCGGCGGGATGAAGGTGTCGGTGAACACAAGGTCGAAGCGGTCAAGCAGGCGTGCCGCGATGCAATCCTCGATGACCGGCTTCACGTGCCCGGAAAGCAGGGCATCATCTTCCAGAATGTGGACGGGGACGCCGCCCTTCGCCGCGCTTTCGAGCGCGCGCATGTGGGAGTGAAACGCGCCCAATTCACCCGGCTTGATGCGCGCCGGGTGCAATGACGCCCCATCGACAGCCGCAAATCTGGAATAGCGGTCCTGCAGACCGAAAGAGGCAAGCTGTGCGTCCATCCGCTCGCGGCGCGCGCTGCTGCGGTCGAGATTGATGTAAAGCCCGCGATAGGAGGCCGTTGTCATAGACGCGCTGCATGAAATGCAGCATCCGGCTTACCCGGCGGCTGAGGCCAAGTCCATACGGGCATAGCGCACGATTCCCGGACGCCCTGAGGTTGCTCCCCTTGAGGCCCCTCAAGGGGAGGGTGGGTAACTACAGCCCCGCGGCTTTCTTTGCTTCGCCCATGACGTGGTCGAACATGGCTACAGTCAGAACGCCTGTGTTGGTGTTGTAGCGCGAGCAGTGGTAGCTGCCGAGAATTGTCAGTCCATTATGCTCGTGCCGCGACCCATGCGCGAAGGCATGATCCTTGCGCTTCAGTTTCAACATTTGAATGACGCTCGTATGCGCGATCTGACCGAGAGCCAGTATCACCCGCAAATTCTTCATGGCTTCCAATTCGGCGATCAGGAACTGGCGGCAGGTGTTGATCTCTACCGGGACGGGCTTGTTCTCCGGCGGTACGCAGCGCACCGCATTGGTGATCCGCGCACCGGCAAGTTCGAAGCCATCGTCCGGGCGGGCTTTATAATCACCGCGCGCCAGCCCGTGCCGCTTCATCGAGCCGTACAGCAACTCACCGGCAGAATCGCCCGTAAACGGACGCCCCGTGCGGTTGGCGCCCTTCAGTCCGGGGGCCAGGCCGACAATCAGCAGCGGCGCGTCGATCGAGCCAAAGCTCGGCACCCGGTCGTTGAAAAAGTCGGGAAATTTTCGCCGGTTCTGCTGGCGGAATTCGCACAGCCGCGGGCACAACGGACAATTCTCCGGCGGCTGATGATTGGGTGTCGGCACGCTTCCCCCCGGCAAAGTAATCGCCTGCCCACAGGAGGCAGGTGATTGACTATGCGGCAATTCTGCCACCTGGGGGAGGCGACCAATCGCAACGGCCGGAGCCGGGGGGATCAGGCGCTTTCGTCGCTGGTTTGGCCTTGAGGCGAAGCCTGCCGGCCGCCCTCACGCATGATCATGGATTTGAGTTCGTCCAGCTCGATGAAATTGTCGGCCTGACGCCGCAGCTCGTCGGCCACCATCGGAGGTTGTGTGCGGATCGTCGAACAGACCGACACGCGGCGGCCGCGCCGCTGGACGGCTTCAACCAACTTCCGGAAATCGCCGTCGCCGGAGAAGATGACAATGTGATCGACGCGCTCGGACATTTCCATCACGTCGATGGCGAGCTCGATGTCCATATTGCCTTTGACACGGCGGCGCCCTTGGGCGTCGGTGTATTCCTTCAACGGCTTGGTCACGACCGTAAATCCGTTGTAATCGAGCCAGTCGATCAGCGGGCGTAGGGGCGAAAATTCCTGATCCTCGGCTAGCGCCGTATAATAGAAGGCGCGAACCAACAGCCCTTTGCGGGCGAACAGCTCAAGCAGGCGTTTGTAATCGATGTCGAATTGCAACCCCTTGGCAGCGCCGTAAAGGTTGGCGCCATCAACGAAAAGAGCAATCCTTTCCTGGGGATAGAAGAGCATTTATGGCCTCCGCCGAATATGATTTCTTGAAATTCAACCGCGCCCTAATGGAGCGCGGTGTACACGTCGAACAAAGTGACGGGAAAGGAACCCCGTGATCTTGGTTGCCCTTGGCGCGAACGTTCCTTCCCCGGCAGGTCAGCCCGCGGACACGCTTCTGGCGGCGCTATGCGAACTGGCTCAACACGGTATAACGATTGAAAGCCAATCTAGTTTCTTTAAAAATCCAGCATGGCCCGATCCCAACGATCCCCCTTTCATTAATGCGGTGGCGCGCGTGCGAACAGACCTCTCGCCCGAATCGCTGTTGGCCACGCTTCACAAGATCGAGGCGCAGTTCGGCCGCATCCGGCACCGGCCCAACGCACCGCGTACGCTGGACCTCGATCTTATCGATTATGACGGCCGTATTCAGTCGGGCTCGCCGGACCTTCCTCACCCGCGTCTGCGGGAGCGGGCATTCGTACTGGTACCGTTGGCCGATATAGCGCCGGACTGGCGCGACCCGGTCACGGGACAGTCTCTGAGTGAACTCATTGCGGCGCTGCCGCCTTCGCAAATCGAACGGGTGGCGTGAGCGCCATCGACGGAGTTCCGCTCCGCTGATATTTTGCCGCCAAACACGTATGGCCAACAATAATGGAGGAGACCCGTATGCTGAAGAAATCCATTCTCGCCGCCGCCGCGCTTGGCTTGGTCTGCGCCGCATCCGCGTCTGCCGCCCCGAGCAGCGGTTACGTCCCTAAGCGAACCGTCCTGCAGCAGACCGATGTGCCGGGCAGCAACATGACCGTGTTCCTGGTCGAGACCGACCTGGAGCCGAACACCGTTGCGGCCCGCCATACCCATCCAGGGGTCGAGATTTCCTATGTTCTGGCCGGCGAGGCGGATTTCATCATCGAGGGCAAGGGCACCATGCATGTGAAAGCCGGGGGCAGCTTCCGGCTGGAATCCGGGGTCAAGCACAGTGTAAAGGTTGGCCCGACACTGACGAAGATCTTGGCGGTCTACACAATTCCCAAAGGCGCCGACATGGCGACGCCCGCCCCGGAATGAGGGGTAGGACGCTTTAACCTGCCGGCGCCCCCCAGGGCAATCGCATATGGAATTTCGGGATTCCTTTTGTGCGTTAGACCAGCCCCACGGATTCGAAAATTGCGCAGGAGGAGGCGCGCTGATTCTAAATGTACTTTGCCGCCCGCCAACTGGTTCATATGCGATTGCCCTGCGGCGCCCCCTTGCTCTGGGGCGCCGCGTCGCATAAATTATCAGACTCTCCCCCATTAAGAGGTCCGGATGGCTCGCGTTACCGTTGAAGATTGTGTCGACAAGATCCCGAACCGCTTTGAACTCGTTCTGCTTTCCGCCCACCGGGCGCGCCAGCTTTCCGGCGGTGCGGAGCCGATGGTCGACCGTGATCGCGACAAGAACCCCGTCGTCGCATTGCGCGAAATTGCCATCAAAGAACTTAGGGCCGATGACCTCCGCGAGGACTTCATCAAAAGCCTGCAGCGTCACGCCGAGGTGGACGAGCCTGAGCCCGCGCCCCAGCCGGAAGAATCTGCCGGCGAAGAGATGCTGCACCGTCAGCTTACCGAGGAAGAGCTGCTTCGCGCTCTTACCTCCGAAGCGCAGCGCCGTGCGGAACCTCAACCCGAGGACACTTCGGATTACGAAGAGTAGTTCGTTTCACGGCGGCGAAGCGATCGGCTGGAACGTATTTCCCCTCCCCGATGCGGCTTGCGCCGCATCAACCCTCCCTCAAGGGGAGGGTTAAGGGTGGCGTGTCATGACGGCTAAGCGCCCGCGGTTGATGCGGCAGACCACGCTGGTCGAGCGGGTGCGCGCTTATGATCCCGGCGCGGATGAATCCATTTTGAACAAAGCCTATGTGTTTGCCATGCAGGCGCATGGGCCGCAGAAGCGGGCCTCCGGCGATCCGTATTTTTCGCATCCGCTGGAAGTTGCCGGCATTCTCACGGATTTGAAGCTCGACACGGCGACGATCGCCACCGCGCTGCTGCACGATACGGTCGAAGATACGTCCGCCACGATTGAGGACATCGAGCAGAATTTCGGCCCCGAGATCGCGGGCCTTGTCGACGGCGTCACCAAGCTTTCCCAGTTGGAGCTGTTTTCGGAGCGCACCAAGCAGGCGGAGAACTTCCGCAAGCTGATGCTGGCGATGTCGAACGACATTCGCGTGCTGCTGGTGAAGCTGGCCGATCGCCTGCACAACATGCGCACGCTCTCGCACGTGAAAAGCGAGGACACGCGCCGCCGCATCGCCCAGGAGACGATTGAGATCTACGCGCCGCTTGCCGGCCGCATCGGCATGCAGAATGTGCGCGAAGAACTCGAAGACCTCGCCTTTGCCGAACTCGATCCGGAAGCGCGCGAGTCTATCGTCCGGCGCATGGAGTTGTTGGACGGGCAGTCCTCGGCCCGCATTCAGCGCATTGCCGACGAGATCAAGCGCAAGCTTGCCGAGAATGACATCGAAGCCTGGGTGCAAGGCAGGGCCAAGCGGCCCTATTCGATTTGGCGCAAGCTGAAAGACAAGAAGATCAATTTCGAGCAACTTTCCGATGTGTTCGGATTTCGCGCAGTCGTTGGCTCGATCGATGGTTGCTATCAGGCTCTGGGCGTTCTGCATCGCACCTGGCGCATGGTGCCGGAGCGGTTCAAGGATTTCATCTCGCTTCCCAAGTCGAACGGTTACCGCTCGATTCACACCACCGTCATGGGGCCGGAAAACCAGCGCGTCGAAGTGCAAATCCGCACCCAGGACATGCACGATGTCGCTGAGCGCGGCGTGGCGGCGCATTGGCGCTACCGCGAGAAGATCGACGAGAACGATCCGACGGCCATGAGCGCGTATGAATGGCTGCGCGATGTGGTGGACCTGCTCGAACGGGGCGCCAACCCGGAAGAATTCTACGAGCACTCCAAGCTCAGTCTTTATCAGGACCAGGTTTTCTGTTTTACGCCGAAAGGCAATTTGATTGCCTTGCCGCGCGGCGCGACGCCCATCGATTTCGCTTATTTCGTTCATACCGATGTCGGCAACACGGCCGTCGGAGCCAAAGTGAACGGCGTACACACGGCGCTGCATACCCCCCTCAAGAACGGCGATCAGGTCGAGATCATCTGTTCGCGCGAGCAGACGCCGTCGCCACTGTGGGAACGGTTCGTGGTTACCGGACGCGCGCGCGCCGAAATCCGCCGTTATCTGCGTCACGCGCAGCGCGACCAGCACGTTTCTCTGGGACGGAAAATTCTGGAAAAAGTGTTCGCCGACGAGCATTTCGAACTGACCGACAAGGCCATCAAAGGCGTTCTGCGTAAACTGAGGCTGTCGAATCCGGAGGACGTCTATGCCGATGTCGGCCGCGGCGCCCTGCGCGCTCATGAAGTGCTGCAGGCCGTTTATCCGGAGCTGAAAACCGATCCCAATCGCAAGCGCGCCTATATGGAGCCCAATTCGGCAAGCGTTTCCATCGGCGGGTTGACGGAAGGGATCGGTTATCGCCTGGGTGCCTGCTGCCATCCCATTCCCGGTGACCGGATCATCGGCCTGATGGTTCCAGGGGAGGGCTGCGTCATCCACACCATCGATTGCGACGTGCTGGACCGGCATCAGGACAGCATGGCGGATTGGATCGACGTGCGCTGGAAGGACCATGGCGGCGCGCTGTCGGTCGCGCGCATCCTGGTGCGGCTGAAGAATTCCACCGGCGCGCTGGCAACGCTCGCCAACGTCATCAGCAACAATGGCGCCAATATCTCCAATCTGAAGATCACCAGCCGCAATCCGCTGTATTTCGAGTTCCAGGTCGACGTGGAGGTGCGCGATGCCGCGCATCTGGAAAATCTGATCCGTGCACTGAAGGTCGATCTGGCGGTGGAAGCCGTCGAGCGGGTGCGCGGACTGGACACCGACGATCAGGGAAATGGCCGCATAGGCGCGGTGGTAGAGTCCCAAGGCCTGCTGCCGTTCGAGCAGGCGACGAAACATTGAGATGAGCATGACGCGCGTGCGCCTTGGCGTGAATATCGATCACGTCGCCACCGTTCGAAACGCCCGCGGCGGGCCGCATCCCGATCCGGTGCGCGCGGCTGAACTCGCCATGGCGGCGGGCGCCGATGGCATCACTGCGCATCTGCGCGAAGACCGCCGTCATATCAATGATGAGGATCTCGCACGGCTGGTGAAGGCGGCGCTGCCGATCAATCTGGAAATGGCGGCAACCGATGAAATGCTGGCGATCGCGCTGAAATCGCAGCCGCATGCGTGCTGTCTTGTGCCGGAGCGCCGCGAGGAGCGCACCACGGAAGGCGGGCTGGATGCGGCGGGCCAGCACAATCGGTTGAAGCCGATGATCCAGACGTTGAAATCCGCCGGTATCGCCGTCACGCTTTTCATCGAAGCAGGGCGCCGGCAATTGGAAGCGGCGGTATCGCTGGGTGTACCTGTTGTCGAGCTGCACACCGGCGCCTACCAGGAGGCCGGGTTGGCCGGCGACTCGGAGGCGGTTGCCGATCACCTGGAAGATTTGCGCCAGGGGGCGCGCATTGCGGCCACGCTGGGCTTGGAAGTTCACGCCGGTCATGGACTGACCTTCGACAATGTGGGCGCCATCGCCGCCATCCCGGAAGTCGTTGAATTACAAATTGGTCATTTTCTGGTGGGCGAAGCCATCTTTATTGGGCTGGATGCCGCTGTGAAGCGCATGCGCACCCTCATCGACGAAGCCCGGAGCGCGGTATGATCATTGGCTTGGGCACCGATCTGATCGACATACGGCGAATCGAGCAGACGCTGGAGCGGTTTGGTCCCCGCTTTATCAACCGTGTGTTTACCGATCTGGAACAGCGCAAGTCCGAGCGCCGCGTGGCGCGTGCGGCCACCTATGCCAAGCGTTTTGCCGCAAAGGAAGCCTGCGCTAAAGCCTTGGGAACCGGCTTTAAGAACGGCGTTTTCTGGCGGGATATGGGCGTGATCAACCTTCCGTCCGGCCAGCCGGCGCTGGAACTCACCGGCGGAGCCGCCAAGCGCCTGGCCGAGATTACGCCCCAGGGCATGAAAGCCCAGATCAGCTTAACTCTGACGGACGATTTCCCCCTGGCCCAGGCGATCGTGATTATCAGTGCCGTGTCGGAAACGTCGCAGAACAAAGACAATTCATAAACTGTATAATTATATATAGTGAGATGATCCGCACGCCCTTGACGCGTAACGTCCCCTTCCGCTTCCTTCCCGCTTTGCCGGGAAGATCGGGAAAAGCATGAAAAGGCCGGCCTTAGATGGCGAATGAAGACCTCAATCACACTGCATCCGGAATTTCGACCGCCAGCGCCGGCGGCAAGCCTGCCAAGAAACAGGAATCCTGGTTCGAGGTCATCAAGACCATCTTCTACGCACTGCTTATTGCAGGCGTGATCCGCTCGTTCATCTTCCAGCCTTTCAATATCCCCTCCGGTTCGATGGAGGCGACGCTGCTGGTGGGTGACTACCTGTTCGTGTCGAAGGCGGCCTACGGCTACAGCCGCTATTCCTTCCCGTTCGGCGCCGTCCCCATATCGGGCCGGTACGTTGCCTCTGCGCCTACGCGCGGCGACGTGGTGGTGTTCAAGTTTCCCGGCGACAATTCGACCGACTACATCAAGCGTCTGGTTGGACTTCCAGGCGACCGCATCCAGATGAAAGACGGCGTGCTCTACATCAACGACAAGGCCGTGCCGAAGGTGAAGGTTGCCGATTATATTGAGGACTTCGGCGGGCAGCCGCACCATGTCCCGCAGTATCGCGAGACTCTGCCGAACGGCGTTTCCTACAACGTGCTGGACCGCGACACACAAGGCGATCTGGACTCCACCCAGGTCTTCGTCGTGCCCGAAGGCCATTATTTCATGATGGGCGATAACCGGGACAATTCTTCGGACAGCCGCGCCAGCGTGGGCTATGTTCCCTTCGAGAATTTTGTCGGCAAAGCGGAAATCATTTTCTTCTCCACTGATGGCAGCTCGCGCTTCTGGGAAGTCTGGAAATGGCCGTCGGCGATCCGCTACGGCCGGGTCGGCAAGCTCGTCTATTGACGAATTGACCACCCTCGAGTCTCAACTTGGGCACACATTTTCCGATCCCTCGCTGCTGAAGCTGGCGCTTTCGCACGCCAGCATCGGCGCGAAATCGAACGAGCGGCTGGAATTCCTCGGCGATCGGGTGCTTGGGTTGATTGTGGCAGAGCGGCTCTTTGCCGATCATCCCGGCATCGAGGAAGGCGGCTTGGCCGTCCGGTTGAACGCTCTGGTTCGCCGCGATGCCTGCGCCAAAGCGGGCGAATCCGCCGGGCTGGCGCCCCATCTCATCATGGCGGCATCGGAATCGGGCAGCGGCGGCCGGCAAAAAAGTGCGATCCTGGCCGGCGCTTGCGAGGCAGTGATCGCCGCTTTGTACCTCGATGGAGGCCTCGAAGCGGCAAGGCAATTTGTTCTGCGCCATTGGGAGGACCAGTTTCAGGGCCTGAAAGCCGAACTGCGCGATGCCAAAACGGCGCTGCAGGAATGGGCGCAGTCGGGAGCGTTGCCCAACAGGGCTCAGCCGTCCTACACCGTGATGGAACGGTTAGGACCCGACCACGCTCCAATATTCACGGTGGAGGCACGGTTAGCTGGCCACGAACCTCGGCGTGGCGAGGGAACAACCAAGCGCGAGGCGGAACAGAATGCGGCACACAACATGCTCATGAGTTTGGGCGTATGGAAAGAATGAGCGCGACCACCCACTGTGGATTCGTTGCGGTGCTTGGCGCGCCGAACGCCGGTAAGTCGACGCTGGTCAATGCGCTGGTCGGTCAGAAAGTCTCTATCGTCAGCCAGAAAGTGCAGACGACGCGCATTCCGGTGCGCGGTATCGCGATGCACGGCAATGCGCAGATTGTGTTCGTCGATACGCCCGGAATCTTCGCGCCGAAGCGGCGGCTTGACCGTGCCATGGTCAAAGCGGCCTGGGGCGGAGCGGCTGACGCCGATGCCATTCTCGTTATGGTGGATGCGCCGGAACTTTCCGCCCATGCTTCATGCTTAGCCGGGGTGGATACCGATCGCATCGTCGACGGGCTGAAGCAGGCGGGCAAAAAAGCCGCGCTGGTGCTCAACAAGATCGACTCGGTAAAGCGCGATCAATTGCTCCCTTTGGCGGAGCGCCTCAATCAGACCGGCGTGTTCGACGAAACCTTCATGATCTCCGCCACCAAAGGCGATGGGCTTGAGGCGCTGTTGAAATACGCCGAAAAGCGGATGCCGCTGGGGCCTTTTCTGTACCCGGAAGATCAGGCCGCGGACATTCCCTCACGCCTGCTCGCGGCGGAAATCACGCGCGAAAAGCTCTATCTGCGGCTGCACGATGAGCTTCCCTACGCCTCGACGGTCCTGACGGACTCCTGGAAGGAGCTGAAGGATGGCTCCGTCCGTATCGACCAAACCATCTTTGTCGAACGGGAAGGGCAGAAGGCGATCGTTATCGGCAAAGGCGGCAGCGCCATTAAATGGATCGGCGAAGCGTCACGCAGGGAGATGGAAGACCTGTTCGGCCGCCGCGTACACCTTTTCCTCCACACCAAGGTCCTGGCAGGCTGGGGAGATAAGATTGCACATTACCGGGAGTGGGGCCTGGAATTCCCACGAGATCAATGAGTTACTGAGTTATCCCCAGCCTGTGCATGAGATCCGTTCACGGGTTGTTCAAAGCGTGAGTAGTGAGTAGTGAGTGGTGAACGGTGGCGCGACCCGCTCTACCTCACCGCTCACTATTCACTACTCACCCCCTCGCCATGGAATGGTCTGACGACGCGATTGTGCTTTCCTTACGGACGCACGGAGAGACCTCCGGCATCCTGGAAGCGCTGACGCGCGCCCATGGGCGTCACCTCGGCATGGTGCGTGGCGGCTCCACGTCCAAGGGAAGGGCGGTGCTCCAGCCGGGCAACCGCATCACGCTGACATGGCGCGCACGGCTGCCGGACCATCTGGGCAATTTCACCGTCGAACTGGCTAAGTCGCGCGCGTCCGACTTCTTTGAGGAACGCGCGTCTCTAGCGGGACTGAACGCGCTGGCGGCCATTGCGGGGGCGGTTCTGCCGGAACGCGAACCGCACGAGGCGGCCTTTGAAGGAGCCGACGCGCTGCTGGAGATGATTGCCGCCCACGGCTTCGCGGATTGGGGGCCCCTGTTCGTACACTGGGAAATCGGACTGCTGAACGAACTCGGCTTTGGCCTGGATCTCGCCCGCTGCGCGGCTACGGGAACACCCGACGATTTGATTTACGTTTCGCCCCGAACAGGGCGCGCGGTTTCGCGCGATGCCGGGGCGCCCTACCGGGGACGGCTCTTGTCCTTGCCTGCCTTTCTCCTGGGCCGGCAGGCAGGCGAGGCGAACGCGGACGACCTGCTGGCGGGCTTGCAACTGACGGCGCACTTCCTGGAACAATGGGTGCTGACGCCGCACAATCGCGCTATTCCGGAAGCCCGCATCCGCCTGACCGATCTCGCCGCCCGCGGCATGCGCGAATCGGACTAAAACCCCCTTCAACGATTTGTGGTGGCTTAAATGGGTGAACTTCCCCTGAAGGACGACATACGGCCGGAGCCGCTCGGCAAGGCGCTGTCCGAGCGTTATCTGGCCTATGCCCTATCGACGATCACGTCACGCGCCTTGCCGGACGCGCGTGACGGGCTGAAGCCCGTTCACCGCCGCCTGCTGCATGCAATGCGCGAACTGGGGCTGAACCCGGCCGCCGGTTTCAAGAAATGCGCGCGCGTGGTCGGTGACGTCATCGGTAAGTTCCACCCGCATGGCGACCAGGCCGTCTACGACGCGCTGGTCCGCCTCGCGCAGGATTTCGCCGTCCGTTATCCGCTGGTCGAAGGGCAGGGAAATTTCGGCAATGTCGACGGCGATAATCCGGCGGCCATGCGGTACACGGAAAGCCGCCTCACCGCCGTTGCCGAAGCGCTGCTGACGGGTCTGGACGAAGACGCCGTCGATTTCCGCCCCACCTATGACGGCGAAGACCGCGAGCCGATCGTTCTGCCGGGCGCGTTCCCCAATCTGCTGGCCAATGGCTCGACCGGCATTGCCGTGGGCATGGCGACGTCAATCCCGCCGCACAATGCGGGCGAGTTGTGCCAGGCCATCATTGCGATGATCGAAAATCCAAAGGTCCAGGATCGCACTATTTTCAAGCATGTGCGCGGCCCGGATTTTCCAACCGGCGGTATTTTAATTGATGATCCCGCCAGCGTTCAGGAAGCCTATCGCACGGGGCGCGGCTCGTTCCGGGTCCGCGCGCGGTGGCATCGCGAAGAGGGTCCCCGCGGCGCCTATCAAATCGTCATCGATCAAATTCCCTATCAGGTGCAGAAGGCCAAACTGATCGAGCGCATCGCGCAGCTTCTGGAAGAGAAGAAGCTGCCGCTGCTCGACGACATCCGCGACGAATCGACCGAAGACATCCGCGTCGTGCTGACGCCCAAGAGCCGCACCGCCGAACCGGAAATTCTGATGGAGCAGCTTTTCCGGCAGACCGATCTGGAAACGCGGATCAGCTTGAACCTGAACGTGCTCGACATGGGCGTGACGCCGCGCGTGATGAGTTTGCGCGAGGCGCTGCAAGCGTTCATCGATCACCGCCGCGAAGTCCTGGGCCGGCGTACGCGGTTTCGTTTGGCGAAGATCGCCGACCGGCTGGAGGTTCTGGAAGGCTATCTCGCCGTCTATTTGAACCTCGACAAGGTCATCAAGATCATCCGCACGGAGGATGAGCCCAAACCGAAACTGATGGCGGCGTTCAGGCTGACCGACCGGCAGGCGGAAGCCATTCTGAACATGCGGCTGCGGGCGTTGCGCAAGCTGGAAGAAATGCAAATCCGTGAGGAGCACACCGCGCTCACCAAGGAGCAGAAAGAGCTCACCAAGCTGCTTGGGTCCGAAAGACAGCAATCCGAGAAGCTGATCGAAGAAGTCAGGGATATCGACCGCCGCTTCGGATTGAAAACCGATCTCGGCGCGCGCCGGACCGAGATCGCGCGGGCGGAAGACGTCGAGAAAATCCTGGCCGTCGCGGAGGAGCTTGCCGAACTCGCGACCGCTGTTCCGAAAGAGCCGATCACCATCGTCTGTTCCGAAAAACTCTGGATACGGACGGTGAAAGGGCACCAGGAAGAAAACGATTCCGTGAAATATCGCGAAGGCGACAAGCGCAAATTCTGGCTGCATGCGCAAACGACGGACAGGCTGATGCTGTTCGCGACGGACGGCCGGTTCTTCACGCTCGACTGTGCGAAGCTGCCGGGCGGGCGCGGCCTTGGCGAACCGTTGCGCGACTTTATCGATTTGCCGCCCGAGGCCGACATCACCATCATGTTCGTCCATCAGGAGGGACGCAAACTGCTGTTGGCCGCCACATCCGGACATGGGTTTATCACCAATGAAGACGAAGCCGTCGCGATGACGCGTTCCGGCAAAAGGGTGATGAACGTCCCGCCCAATGTGGAAGCCTTGGTATGCACGCTCGCGGAAGGCAATTCCGTCGCGGTGCTCGGCAAGAACCGCAAGCTCCTGGTGTTTCCCGCCGATGAGGCACCGGAATTGGCGCGCGGCCGTGGCGTAATTCTGCAGCGTTATAGTGAGGGCGAATTGGCCGATGTGGTGATGTACAATTGGAAGGAAGGCTTGCGCGACGCGAACGGGCGTACCTTCTCGGCCAGCGAATTAAAGGAGTATCGCGGCGCCCGCGCGCAAGCTGGACGCGTCACGCCGCGCGGCTTCGCCGCCAAAGGCTTCGAAAAACCCGAAGACTTTCGGTGAAAATCCTACCCTCCCCTTGAGGGAGGGTCGAAATTGCGAGAGCGAAGCGAAGCAATTTCGGGGAGGGGATTACTTGCCGCCGTCCAATCCCCTCCCCGAACCCGACTTCGCCCTTCGGGCTACGTCGCGTTCGACCCTCCCTCAAGGGGAGGGTGGATTCATGACGTGCCTCGTGGCAGATCGAACAGGCCGAGCTGCAGCGTGTCGAAGTAGGTCAGCACCTCGTCCGTTTTCACGACGTCGGCATATTTCGCGTTCATGTCGCACAGCGTAAGCGCGTGGCTCGCCTGGCTGCGGTCGAAGCAGCCGTCTTCCACCATCGCGACGCGATAATTGTTGCTGAACGCATCAAGGACGGTGGCGCGCACGCAGCCCGACGTAGAGGTGCCTACAACAACAACGCTGTCGCATTGAAGCTGTGTGAGATAGCCCGCCATAGGGGTGGCGAAAAACCCCGATGGCTTCTGCTTGTAAATCACGAGGTCCTTCGGCCCCGGCGCGATCTCATCGATGATCTCGTAGCCGTCGCGATTGCTGCCGGACTTCGGCGCTTCGCCGTTGCGCGAGTTCTTCCGTGCCCAGGCGCCCGCGTCCCAATTGTCGGCGCGGCGCACGCCCGTCGTATAGATCACCGGCAACGCCTTCTCATGCGCCTTGTCGATCAGCCGTTTGATCTGCGCGATGCCGGCCCACGCGTCTTCACCGCACGAATTGCGCCACCGCTTGATGGATTCAAGGATCGGCTCAGGCTTGTCGCCGCAGAAGGCGTAGGACACGTCGATCACCAGCAGCGCCGGGCGTTTGCCAAAGCCCGCACGCACGCCGTAACCGGCCGCCGCGAACACCGCCTTGTCCCGCTCCGTCAGAAATTCATCCCAAATCTGTTCCGGCATGCTTCCTACCTCTCGTGTCATGGCCCGCAACAGCGGGCCATCCAGGCAATCATAAAACTCATTCGCCGCGCCGACGCGCGGCGGCTGGGTGGCGTCCCCGCAAAAGCGGGGATCAAGCCGGGCCATGACACCCTTGTTCTACCCATAGCGTTCCTCTTTCCAAGGATCACCTTCGTTATGGTAGCCGCGCACTTCCCAGAAGCCCGGCTGATCGTCGGCGGTGAACTCGATCCGGCTGATCCATTTCGGGCTCTTCCAGAAATACCAGTCCGGAACGATCACGCGCACCGGCCCGCCGTGCTCGCGTGAAATCGGCTTGCCCTCCCAGGAGTGCGCCAGCAGCACGTTGGTCTCTTCAAATACGACGCGCTTCACATTGGTGGTGTAGCCGTCGAAGGAATGAAACAGCACGTGCTGCACTTCGGGCTTCGGCTTCGCGAGCTCCAGAATGTGCCGCGCCGAGACCCCGCGCCAATGATTGTCGTAGCGGCTCCATTGCGTGACGCAGTGAATGTCGGAGAGGAAATCCTCCTGCGGCTGCGCCATGAATTCGTCCAGCGTCCAGACCACCGGCGTTTCCACCAAGCCGCCGATTTCCAGCCGCCACGCATCCGGGCGAATATCGGGCTGCACGCCCAAATCCAACACCGGCCAGTTCTTCACTTCCTTCTGTCCCGGCGGCAGGCGATTGACGTGGCCCATGTCGGGACGGCCCGTCAGCAAACGTCCCACTTTCGCCCACTCCTCTTTCGAGCGAATGAGCTTGTCCTTGATCTGTCCCAACAAGCCCGGCTTTTCAGGTGTGTCGTCCGCCATGGCCGCTCAACCCTTTGCGCGCATCAGCCGGGCCTTATCGCGGGCCCAGTCGCGCGCTTTTTCGGTCTGGCGCTTGTCGTGCAGCTTCTTGCCCTTGGCGAGACCCAATTCGATCTTCGCCATGCCTTTCGGATTGAAATAAACCCGTAGGGGAATCAGCGTCATGCCTTCGCGCTGAATGGCCGCCGACAGCCGGCGCACCTCGCCTTTGCGCACCAGCAATTTGCGCACGCGGCGCGGCTCGTGATTGAAGCGGTTCGCCATGAGGTATTCGGGGATGTAGGCGTTGACGAGGAATATCTCGCCGTCCTTCGCCTGGGCGTAGGATTCACCGATATTGGCTTTGCCCGTGCGCAGCGATTTCACTTCGCTGCCCACCAGCATCAGGCCCGCTTCCAGCGTGGACTCGATGAAGTACTCGTGGCGCGCCTTGCGGTTGTCGGCGACGACCTTTTGATCGTCATCCTTTTTCTTTGCCATTTCAGTCCTTGATCAGTCCGGCGTGCAACATCGCTGCCCGGACTGTCGCTTTGCCGGCGTCCGTCATGGGAACGATCGGAAGACGCACGTCCGGTTCGCAAAGCCCAAGCAGGGACGCCGCGTATTTGGTGGGTGACGGGCTCGCCTCGCAGAACAGCCCGTCATGCAGCGGCATCAACAGGTCCTGATAGAGCACCGCCTTGGCGTAATCGCCGGCGAGGCAGGCGTTCTGGAATTCCGCGCAAAGCCTGGGCGCGACATTGGAGGTGACCGAAATGCATCCGATGCCGCCATGCGCCGAGAATCCGAGCGCGGAACCATCATCGCCCGAGAGCCGGACGAAGCTCTTGGGCAACCCAGCCCGGTCGCGGCTGGACCTTGCGACATCGCCAATCGCATCCTTGACGCCAACGATGTTCGCTATCGCCGCCAGCCGCACCATCGTATCCGTCGAAATCGTAACGATGCTGCGGCCCGGAATATTGTAGAGCACGATAGGAATATCGACCGCTTCGGCGATGCTGGCGAAATGGCGATACACGCCCTCCTGCGTCGGCTTGTTGTAATAGGGCGTGACGGAGAGAGCGGCATCGGCGCCGACTTCCTTGGCGTGACGCGTCAGCTCGATGGCTTCCTTGGTCGAATTGGAGCCGGCCCCGGCAATGACAGGCACCCTGCCCCTTGCCGTCTGCACGCACAGCTCAACCACGCGCATATGTTCCCTGTGGTTGAGCGTGGGCGATTCGCCGGTTGTGCCGACCGGCACCAAGCCATGCGTTCCCTCGATGATCTGCCATTCGACAAGCCGCTTGAACGCCGCCTCGTCCAATTCGCCGTTCTTGAACGGCGTGATGAGCGCAGTGATGGAACCCTTCAAACGATCGACGACAGCCATACCAATCCCTAATGATTTTCTAGTATTCCCATAGCGACCTTAGCGCCGCGCGCGCAACCACGCAAAGAATTCACCCCAAATCGGATATAACGCGCCGATGTGAGTGGTAAGAGCATCAAGATCGCTGGTATGATTTACCATCCTTGAGGGCTGAACGCCGGGGCTTTTCGAGTGCGTAAAGCGCGTAACCGTTTCGGACTGACCGCTAAGGGCCCCATCATCACGGCTCTGTCGCTCGGACTTGCGCTGTTGCCCACGGCAACCGGCGTGCTGGCAAAGCCTGAAAAACCTCACACCAAATCATCCGCCGCCGTCAGCGCCCCCAGCAAAAACAGCGGGCGGGCAAAGGCGTCTGCGCCCGACGACGTGGACTCGATTCCTATCCCGGTCGCCAAACCATCGCTCCAGGCCGATGCCGCCCCTCAACCGGCGGCCAAGGATTCCGGCAAGACGGGAAGCAGCGAGGCGAACACCAATCGCAGCCTGCTGGCTCAAGCATTCGCCACGTCCGGCAAGAACTGGAATCGCGCGCGCCTGCTCGCTGCCGAATCCGGAAGCCAGATTGGCCGCCTGATTGTGGAGTGGCGCTATCTGCTCGACGACATGAGCGGTGCGAGCTTTGAGTCGATCAGCGCCTTCTTGAACGAACATCCCAATTGGCCGCGCCGCGATGCCCTGACCGCGCGCGCCGAAAAAACCATGCCGGACGATCTCGATCCGCGCGAAGTCATTTCCTGGTTCTCAGCGCATCCGCCCATTTCCGGCAACGGCAATATCCGTCTTGGCGCGGCCATGATGGACACCGGCAAGCGGGCCGAGGGGATCGCGCTGATCCGCAAGGGCTGGTGCGAATTCACCTTCTCGCCCTTCGACGAAAACCGCATTGCCGCGACCTACGCCAATGTGCTTGGGCCTGCGGAGCATCGCGCTCGCCTGCTGAAGCAGGTGGCCCGTGAAGACGTCGGCGGGGCCAAGCGGCAGATGACACGCGTCGATGCGGAGTCGCGCCGGCTGGCGGACGCGTTGCTGCAATTGAAGACCAGTCCGGCCACGGTCAAAACGCTGCTGGCATCGCTGCCGGAAACGGTGCGCAAGGATCCGGAACTCATCTTCGAAGCTTCGCGCGCCTTGCGCCGACGCGATCAGGACGAGGACGCCTGGGAATTGATGACCAAGGCGCCGGCCGACAAAGACGCCTTGGCGGCGCCGGAACGTTGGTCGGTGGAACGGCAGATTATGGCGCGCGATGCCATGAAGGTGGGCAAGTACGATATCGCTTATCAGCTCGCCTCGGCGCCCGCCCTCAATCCGGAAGCCGGCAACGCCTTCATGGATGCGGAATTCCTGGCCGGCTGGATTGCGCTGAAATACCAGCATCGGCCCGACCTCGCCTTCCGGCATTTCGACCGGCTGGCGAAAGGCGTGACGTACCCGATCAGCGTGGCGCGCGCGCATTACTGGCTGGCGCGCACCGCTGAAGCGATGAACAAGCCGGCCGATGCCGCCGCTGAATATCGCCTCGCCGCCGCCTATCCCGCAGTGTTCTACGGACAACTCGCGCTGGCCAATCTCGCCGATGCACCGCTCCTGCATGTAAACGTCGTGACGTCGGACCCGCTGCCGTCTGAGCGCGCGGCCTTCGAAGCGGACGAGCGCGTGCAGGCCATGAAATTGCTGATGGACTTGAACGATCGCACGGCGGTCCGGCAGTTTGCGCTGGCGCTGGCAACCGACACGCCCGATCCCAAGCGGCTCGCCATGTTGGCCGACCTCGTCGCGTCTACCGGCGATCAGGCCCTCGGCGTCAAGGTCGCGAAGAACGCCAGCTACAACGATGTCTATCTGCAGCCCTATCTCCACCCGGTCCTGCCGATTCCGTCTTTTTCCGGCGACGCCCCCGAAGCCGCGCTAGTGCTGGGTCTTGCCCGTCAGGAGAGCGAATTCGACGTCAACGCCGTGAGCACCGCCGGCGCGCGCGGGCTCATGCAGCTGATGCCGGCTTCGGCAAAGCGCGCCGCGAGCATGAGGGGGCTGCCCTACCGGCCAAACGATCTCTCCAAGGCCGACTACAATATGCAGCTCGGCATGGCGACGATTTCAGAATATCTGGGCCGCTGGGAAGGCTCCTACATCCTGGCGATTGCCTCCTACAATGCCGGCCCAAGCAATGTCCGCAACTGGGTCGAGACGTTTGGCGATCCGCGCGATCCGAGCATCGATCCCGTCGATTGGATTGAATCCATTCCCTTCCCGGAGACGCGCAATTACGTCGAGCGCGTGCTGGAAAACCTTGAGGTCTATCGCAACCGGCTGAACAATGCGGACCAGAAGCTCGGCATCATTGCCGACCTGTATCGCCCCAACCCCATGAGCATGAATGCCATCCGTCAGGCGTCTACAGCGCGAACTGTAGCGAGCGGTTCCAGCAACCTGCCGGGTGCAACTGCCGCGCAATGACCAGCTTTGAGGAGCGGCACTACCGATCGAAAGATGGGCTTAGCCTGTTTTACCGGGACTATCCCCACGCCTCGTCCCTAACGCCGGTTCTTTGCATCCCCGGACTGACGCGTAATTCGCGCGACTTCGATTTCATCGCCGGGCATATCGCCCAAACCCGCCGCGTGCTGACCGCCGATCTGCGCGGACGCGGCCGTTCCGCCCACGATCCCAATCCGCGGAATTATTCGGTGCCCGTCGAAACCAGCGACATGCTGCAGCTGGTTGCGACGCTGGATCTGCCGAAGGTCATCGTGCTTGGAACATCGCGCGGCGGTGTGATCGCCATGATGATGGCAACCTTTTCGCCGGGGCGAGTGGCCGGCGCCATCCTTAACGACATGGGTGCGGAGCTGGAAGCGGCGGGGCTGGAACGCATCTACGCGGTGATGCGGACGCCGCCATCCTTTGCCAGCTGGGAAGAAGCAACCGAGGCACTTGAGCGCAACAATAGGGATCATTTCCCCAATGTGAGCCAGGAGCGCTGGCGTGAATTCGCGCGGGCTTTGTACCGTGAGGATGCCGGCCGGATCGCCGGCAATTACGACCCGAATTTTCCGCGGGCCATCCTTGAAGGGAGCGGTACAAACCCGCGCACCGATTCAGGGGCCGCCGATTTGTGGAAATGGTTTGGGGCATTGCAAAACGTGCCCACGCTGCTCCTGCGCGGTGAGAACTCCGAACTGCTTTCAGCCCAAGCGGCCTTGCGCATGAAGGCCGAAAAAAACGATCTCGCTGCCGTAACGGTCAAAGACCGTGGTCACGTACCTTTTCTCGACGAGCCGGAAGCCGTCGAAGCCATCGATGCCTTTCTGGCGGGCATTCAGTAACGGTTCAATGCGCCAGCCATTCGCGCGCTTGGCGTTGCGCCTCGGCGATCTGGCCTGAGCTCATTTCGCGCGAGAGCTGCGCGCGCCACGCACGGGCTTCGTTGACGCCTTTCATGGCGGCAAGATTGAACCATTTATGTGCCGCGATGTAGTCGACGAGCACGCCCTGTCCCGTCGAATAGGCGAGGCCCAGATTGTAGAGGGCTTCGATGCGCCCCTTGCGCGCCTCTGTTTCAAACAGCTGCAAATCGTCGATCTCAATGCATGCCATCGCAAATACTCCCCTTCAGAGTCAGACGACGCCCACGCCGGATTACCGGCCACCCTCACGCGGTATCGGCCTTCGGGCCTTTCCGCGTGAGAGTCGATCATGGGAATTTTCATCCTAAAGGGACGTTAACGTTGCCGCCGCGATGCCTTAATCCGCGTTAGTCCTACCTGCGGATTATACATAGTGGTTACGCATTCATGAACGTGCGGTCTGTCCGAACAGGTGCACGGCGGCCAGCGGATCCTTGGTTGCGTCGTAATCGGGCTTGCGCAGAAAGTCGCCGGCGGTACTTCCGCGCTGCACGCCGGGCCGCGCATTCATGCGGTCCCACCAGGCGCTGACGTTGGGGAAATCCTCCAGGCTTTGGCCCTGACGGTGCGCGCTTTTGACGACACCCCAGCACGCCATGTCGGCAATGGAATAATCGCCGGCCAGGAAATCGCGGTGGACGAGGCGCTTGTTCATCACGCCGTAGAGGCGGTTCATTTCGTTGGTGTAGCGGTCGATGGCATAGGGAATTTTCTCGCTCGCATATTCCCGGAAATGATGCGCCTGGCCCGCCATCGGGCCGAACCCGGCGCACTGCCAGAACAGCCACTGGTCCACCTCGACACGGCCCCACTCGTCACGGGGATAGAACTTGCCGGTCTTGCGACCGAGATATTGCAGGATGGCGCCGGACTCGAAGACCGAAATCGGCTCCCCGCCGGGACCGTCCGGATCGAGAATGGCTGGAATGCGATTGTTGGGGGAGAGCGAAAGGAAGTAGGTGTCGAACTGTTCCCCGCGATTGATGTTAATGCCCTTGATTACATAGGGCAGCTCGCACTCTTCCAGCATGATGCTGATTTTGATGCCGTTATAGGTCGGCCACATATAAAGCTCGACCGGATGAACGGCTTTGGCCCGCGGCGCTTTCGGCCGGGGCTTGGCGCTGGCGGCTCGCTTGGCCGATGGCTTTGCGTGTGCTGGCGTGTGCGATGCGCTGCGTTTTGCTTTTTGCATTCTGATCCCCGGCAAACTTGCTCACGAGGATTAGCCCAACCGGCGAGGCGCGGCAAAGAGGCGGTTGGAAAAGCGATATGTATCGAAGGGGTATGAGAGAGTTTTGGGGCGGGCAGGCCGCGACCCTCTTTACAGAGAAGCCGCGGCCTTTGCCTTTACCACCCGAAAAAAGCCTACGCTTCAGGCGTCGCGGGGGGCGCGGCTTTACGAGTCGTGCGGCGCTTCGCCGGCTTCTTCGCCGTCTTGGCAGCAACCTTGCGGGCCGGCTTCTTCACGGCCTTCTTGGCAACGGTCCGCTTCACGACCTTCTTCACGACCTTCTTCACGGCCGGCTTACGGCCGGGCTTCTTCGCGACGGTCTTGCGGGCGGCGGGCTTCTTCGCCGCAGCTTTACGCACCGTCGTCTTTTTCGCTGCTGTTTTACGAGCAGGCTTCTTTTTTGCAGTCATCGGCATTGGAAACGACTCCCTTTAGAGTTCGAAAGGCGCAACACGCACCTTCCAAAAACGTCGGGAAATATGCGGAGGTTAGGTTAATGAAGCAATACCAAGCCTGAAAGCGCAAAATCCGCTGTCAAGCGAAAAATCAAAAAGCTCGATAAAATATAGCTTTTTCTGCATCATCTTTGTGCGGACGAAAATGCGGCGGCACGGCTTGACAACGCGCTCCGGCTGCGAAAATCGACAGATTGCGACGAATCACCCATCTTCCGGCAACCCGAGACGGCGGCGAAGGATCGCATTTACGGTCTGCGGATTGGCCTTTCCACCCGTCGATTTCATCACCTGACCGACGAACCATGCAGCGGCTTTCGGTTTCGCTTTCACCTCTTCGCATTTGTCCGGATTGGCGCTCATGACGGCCGCGACGGCCGCTTCGATCGCGCTCTCGTCGCTCACTTGCTTCAGCCCACGGCTTTCCACAATCGCGCGCGGATCACCGCCTTCGTGCCAAACGATGTCGGTGAGATCCTTCGCGCCGCGGCTGGAAATCGTTTTGTCTATGACCATCCACACAATCGCGCCGGCGGCTTGCGGTGAAATCGGACCTTCACCGATTCCCATTCCCGCCTTGTTGAGCCGGCCGAAATACTCGTTGCTCAGCCAGTTCGCAGCGGCTTTCGTTTCCGCTCCGGCCGCTACCATCGCTTCGAAATAATCGGTGGCTTCCTTTTCGGCGACGAGCACCGAGGCGTCGTATGGGGAAAGCCCCGCCTGTATGAAGCGCGCCTTCTTCTCGTCCGGCAGCTCCGGAAGACTGCGCGCCAATTCGTCGACCCAGGCCTGCTCGAATGTCAGCGGCAAGAGATCGGGATCGGGGAAATAGCGGTAATCATGCGCTTCTTCCTTGGACCGCATGGGACGTGTCTCGCCGGTTCGCGAGTCGAACAGGCGTGTTTCCTGTTTGATCGTGCCCCCCGCTTCGATGAGGTCGATCTGGCGCCGCGCCTCATAATCAACCGACTGCTGCACGAAGCGCATAGAATTGACGTTCTTGATCTCGCAGCGCGTGCCGAGCGGATCGCCGGGCCGCCGAACCGACACATTGACGTCGGCGCGCATGGAGCCTTCATCCATGTTGCCGTCGCAGGTGCCGAGATATCGGAGAATGGCCCGCAGCTTGCGCAAATAAGCGGCGGCTTCCTCCGAGGAACGCAGATCGGGCCGGCTGACGATTTCCATCAGCGCGACACCGGCGCGGTTCAAATCGAGATAGGTATAGTCCGGATGCTGATCGTGGATGCTCTTGCCGGCGTCCTGTTCCAAATGCAGCCGCTCGATGCCGACCGTGATCGTTTCGCCGCCGGGCATATCGACGAAGATTTCACCCTCGCCCACCACCGGCTGCTTGTACTGCGAGATCTGATAGCCGGCTGGTAGATCGGGATAGAAATAGTTCTTCCGGTCAAACACCGAGTGCAGATTGATCTTGGCTTTGAGGCCTAACCCTGTCCGCACGGCCTGTTCGACGCAGAAACGGTTGATCACCGGCAGCATGCCCGGCAGGGCCGCATCGATGAGGCTCACCTGGCTGTTGGGCGCGGCCCCAAACGCGGTCGCCGCGCCTGAAAACAGCTTCGCCTTGGATGCGACTTGCGCATGGACTTCCAGGCCGATGACGACCTCCCATTTACCGGTCGCGCCATTGAGCAGCTTCGAATTGTTTCCCGCTTCGCTCATGCGGTTCTCCACCAGGATTGTGGTTGGGCATTGAATCCCGCGGCCGTCTCGATCGCGCGCCCTGCCCGCAATACCGTCTCCTCATCAAAGGCTTTGCCGATGATTTGAAGTCCCAGGGGCAAACCGTCTTGTGAAAGACCGGCAGGGACCGACATGCCGGGCAGCCCCGCCAGGTTAACGGTCACGGTGAAAACATCGTTCAAATACATGGAGACCGGATCGGAGGTTTTCGAGCCGATGCCGAACGCGGCGCTCGGCGTTGCCGGTGTTAACAACACGTCGCATTGCTGGAAGGCTTGCGTGAAGTCGCGCGCGATCAGCGTGCGTATTTTCTGCGCCCGCAGGTAATAGGCATCGTAATAGCCTGCCGACAACACATAGGTGCCGATCATGATGCGGCGGCGGACTTCGCGGCCAAAGCCTTCGGCGCGAGTGCGCTCATACAGGCCGATCAGGTCGGAAACGCCCGCAGCGCGGTGGCCGTAACGCACACCGTCATAGCGCGCGAGATTGGACGAGGCTTCCGCGGGCGCTACGATGTAATAGGCAGGCAGCGCATATTTCGTATGCGGCAGGCTGACATCCACAATCTCGGCGCCCTGCGCTTTGAGCCAGTCCACGCCGCGCTGCCACAGCGCATCCATTTCCTCGGGCATGCCGTCGATGCGGTATTCCTTGGGTATACCGACACGCAGGCCTTTCACGCCGGTGTTCAGGGCCGCCTCATAGTCCGGCACCGGCGTATCGACGCTGGTGGAATCCTTGGGGTCGTGTCCAGCCATCACCTTCAGCATGATCGCCGCATCACGAACCGTGCGCGTCATCGGACCCGCCTGATCCAGCGATGAGGCAAACGCGACGGCGCCCCAGCGCGAGCAACGGCCATAGGTCGGCTTCAAACCGACAATGCCCGTGACCGCCGCGGGCTGCCGGATCGAGCCGCCGGTGTCCGTCCCCGTCGCGCCCAGCGCAAGATGAGCCGCAATCGCCGTCGCCGAACCGCCGGAGGAACCGCCGGGCACTAGATCTTCGTTGCGGCCGCGCGCGCGCCACGGATTGATGACCGGGCCGAAATAGGACGTTTCATTGGAAGAGCCCATCGCGAACTCATCCAGATTGGTCTTGCCCAACATGAGCGCGCCCGCGTCCCACAGATTCTGCGTGACGGTGGATTCATAGGTAGGAAAGAAATTGTCGAGGATGCGGCTCGCGGCCGTCGTGCGCACGCCCTTGGTGCAGAACAAGTCCTTGATCGCCAGCGGAATGCCTTCGAGCGGCCTTGCCTCACCCGCTGCGATACGCGCGTCCGAGGTTTCCGCCGCCGACAGCGCCCGATCCGGCGTTTCGGTGATGAAGGCATTCAGCGCGGTGGCAGCGGTGAGCGCCGTGATGTGCGCTTGCGCCAATTCGGTGGCCGAAATCTGCTTGCCGGCCAGCGCGTCTCGCGCGTCGGCAATCGTAAAGCGGGTCGGGTCGGAACTAAGCGCCATCACTCCACCACTTTCGGCACGACGAAGAAATTGTCTTCGGTCTGAGGCGCATTCAACATCAGGTCCTGCGCATAACCACCGTCCGTTACGACATCCTCGCGCAGTTTCAGGCGCTGCTCGACAACGCTTGCCATGGGCGGCACGCCTTCGACATTAACTTCCTGCAGTTGTTCCACCCAGGTCAGGAGCGCATTCAGCTCGCCTTCCATCGCCACAACCTGGTCTTCATCGACGGCAAGCCGGGCAAGCCGGGCGATGCGCCGGACGGTATCTCGATCCACAGCCATGAACGGTATCCGGGAAGGGTTTGCTACAAGTTTGCTAGCAACGGTACACCTCGCAAGCAAGGGGAGGTAATAAATGATCCTCCCCTGCGAAGCGGGGCTATCGCATATTCAAATTGAGCGTGAATTTTGCGCAGAAATCGCCTCCCCCTTGTGGGGAGGCCGAAATTGATCGCCCTTTCGCGAGCAATTTCGGGTGGGGGGAGGCTGGCCGCAGCAATCCCCCCACCCGAAATGCCTCGCGGCTGAAGCCGCTTCAGCATTTCGACCTCCCCACAAGGGGGAGGTAATTTAAGATGCGATAGCCCAGGTTTCACGGGGGAGAACTTACCGGCCATGAAATCCTTTCCGAAGAGAAGCTGAAGAGATGCCAATCGTCGCCCTGCCCGACCTCCCGCCAGTCCTGAAGCAAGGGCAGAGGCTGTTGGGATTGGATCTCGGCGAAAAAACCATAGGGCTGGCGCTGTCCGATACGACACGCAACATTGCAACACCCTTCCAAACCCTAGCGCGTGGGCGCTTTAAGACAGACGCCGCCATTCTGATGAAGCTGATTGCCGAGCACAGCATCGGCGGGCTCGTCATCGGTCTGCCGCTCAACATGGATGGCTCGGATGGCCCCTCTGCGCAGTCCGCACGCGCCTTTGCCCGCAATTTCGAGGCGGTATCCGATTGTGCGCTGGTCATGGTGGATGAACGGCTCTCGACCGCCGCCGTGACGCGGACACTGATCGACGCGGATGCTTCCCGCCGCCGGCGCGGGGAAGTCGTGGACAAAATGGCGGCGGCCTACATCCTTCAGGGCGCGCTCGACCGCTTAAGGACAATCGCTAATCCGCGATAGCCGCTTCAGCAGGGGGCGGTAATAGAGGAACGCCACCGCCAGATCGTCTGCGTAGACGCCGACGCTCGGTTAAATGCCGGACGCTATGCTGCAACATTTCCAAGGTTTTCTGGCTGACGGTGAAGGCAAATCCGCGCCTTTTCAAATATTTGTAAGAAACCTGTGAGGCTTCGCGGGTAAGGCTTTGCTTCCGGGCCATCCCTGCCTATAAGCCTTCGCTTTGATGCACGATCTCCGCCACATCACGTCTATCAACGATCTCAGCTTGGAAGAGATCGAGGGTATTTTTTCGCGCGCGCAATCGTTCCTGCGCAAGCTCAGCGATCCCAACGTCCCGCACCGCATCGGCCGCAGTATAAGCGATGGGCAGGGCTCGATCCTGGCGAGCCTGTTCTACGAACCGTCCACCCGCACGCGCCTTTCCTTCGAAAGCGCCATGCTGCGGCTGGGCGGAAAATCGATCGGCAGCGCCGATCCCGCGACAAGCTCCGCGGCCAAGGGCGAAAGCCTTGCCGACACGGTGCGCGTCGCATCCAATTATGCGGACGTTCTGGTCATCCGCCATCCGCGCGATGGCGCGGTCAAACTGGCCGCCACTTACGCGAACGTGCCGGTGGTCAATGGCGGCGACGGAGCCCATGAGCATCCGACCCAGACCTTGTGCGACCTGTTCACGCTGCTGCAGGAAGGCAAGAAGCTGCAGCATTTGAACGTGGCCATTTCGGGCGACCTCAAGGGCAGCCGCACGATCCATTCCTTTGTCTATGCCTTGGCCCGCTTCGGCGCCAACATCATGATGATGCCCGCCAAAGGCATGGAGCTGCCGGCCCATGTCGATTGGAAGCTGCGCAACGAGCTGAATTGCTATGCCGTGCCGCGCGCGCGCTACGAAAAAGACAATTCCTCGGTCGATGCTCTTTATATGACGGCGGACAAGCCGCACCAGCTGGCGCTGATCGCGGACGCGAATTTGAAAGTCCGCAAGAACGTCGACGCCATGTATGTGACGCGCTTCCAGAAGGAACGCTGGACCGGCAAGGCGCAGGACTATCCGACCGTCGACCAGCGTTTCCTTAGAGACAAACGCTATTCCAAGACGAGCGTGCTGCATCCCCTGCCCCGCGTCGGAGAGCTGGACATTGCGCTCGATTCCGACCGCCGCGCCGCTTATTTCCGCCAAGCGGCGTTCGGCGTGCCCATCCGCATGGCGCTTATCGCGTCCATTCTCGGTTTTGGCGAAAGCACTGGACTCAAACGCTATCCCGGCGGCTTCAAGCCCGACGAGCGTCCCCTGTACGACCAGCCGAACGCGCTGGGAATTGAATGCATCAATCCCAATTGCATCGTGCATGATCCGCAGGAAGGCAAATACACGCGCAACCGCTTCCACGTGGTCGGCGAGCACCGGCTGCGCTGTTTCTATTGCGAAACGGACATTGCGGATTTCGTGGTCGCGAACAAACGCACGAAACATTACGACAGCGAGAGCACGACATTGCGGCTGGCCGCCGGCCACGACACGGTGATTTTTCCCGATACGGAGCGCGCCGAAGGCGCGGGCTTCACGCTGCCGAAACGCCGCCGTAAAGCGGCAAGCGGATAAGATGGTTGAAACGCTTGCCCTGATCCGGTGGGAAACAGCGTGGCCTTATGTTCTGGCCACGTTTTTTTTGGCCTATCTGCTGGGCTCTATTCCGTTCGGACTAATCTTTGCGCGGCTGGCCGGGGCCGGCGACATTCGCAAGATCGGCTCGGGCAATATCGGCGCAACGAATGTGCTGCGCACCGGCAATCGCGGAGCGGCCGCCGCCACGCTGTTTTGCGATGGGCTTAAGGGCTACATCGCCGTTGTCGCGGGCTTTAATCTCGGCGGCCAAAGCTTCGGCGTCTTTGCCGGACTGGGCGCCTTCATCGGGCATCTCTATCCGATCTGGCTTGGGTTCAAGGGCGGCAAAGGCGTCGCCACCTTCATCGGCGTCGTGCTCGCGCTTGCCTGGCCTGTCGGACTTCTTATCTGCGCGAGTTGGCTCGGCATCGCACAGGCCTTTCGCTACTCTTCGCTCGCTGCGCTTGTCGCAACGGCGCTGACGCCGCTTTATTTCCTTTTCCTTGGGACGACGCTGTTCGCCTTGCTGACGCTGATCATGGTCCTCCTTATTTACGTCAAGCACCGCGAGAACATCGTCCGTTTGCTTCAGGGCCAAGAACCGAGGATAGGGCGATCGCGATGACGATGCGCCGGGCTTTGCGGGAGGATGAACGGCGCGCCTGGGTGCGGCTGGCACGAACCGACACGATTGGCCCAGTTACGTTTGCGAGTTTGCTCGCGCGCTATCCCGATGTGCGCGAAGCGCTTGACGCCGCGCCGCGCCTGGCACGCCGTGGCGGTGCGAAGGATCTGCGGATTCCGAGCGAGGCCGAAGCGATTGCCGAAATCGACGGACTGGCGCGTATCGGCGGCCGGCTGATTGCCGCGATCGAGCCGGAATTTCCCGCCGGCCTCGCGGCTCTGGAACCGCCACCGCCGTTGATTTCCGTCATCGGCCACATTCCCACCCTGAAGCGCGAAATGGTCGGCATTGTCGGCGCGCGAAATGCTTCGGCGCTGGGCATCAAATTCGCCACGCGCTTGGCAACCGATCTTGGCAATGCCGGGCTGGTCGTGGTTTCAGGTCTGGCGCGCGGCATCGATCATGCGGCGCACACGGGTTCGTTGGAAACCGGAACCGTCGCGGTCGTCGCCGGCGGCATCGATGTCGTCTATCCGCCTGAGCACGCGGCTCTCTACAACGCGATCAAAGCGCGGGGCGCTATCGTCTCAGAGATGCCGCTCGGCATGGCTCCGCTGTCACGCCATTTCCCGCGGCGCAACCGGCTGATTTCCGGCATGGCACGCGGCGTGGTGGTGATCGAAGCGGCCGAACGGTCCGGCTCGCTCATCACGGCGAACTATGCTTTGGAGCAGGGCCGCGAGGTGTTTGCCGTTCCCGGTTCTCCACTCGATCCCAGGGCAAAGGGCGCCAACCGGCTGATCCGCGAGGGGGCCGCGCTCACGGAAAGCGCCGAGGATGTGCTTGCCGCGTTGCGGCCGATGCTGGGGGGCTCCTTTCAAGAGCCGGAGGCGAGCACGCCCTTCCCCGCCGACTTGGGGGGGCTCGAAAGCGAAGCGGACCACGTGCGTCAGCTGGTCGAGGAGAAGATGGGCCCTGCCCCGGTCGAAATTGACGAGATCATACGGCAGTGTGCTGCCCCGTCCGCTGCCGTGTTAACCGTGATTCTAGAGCTTGAACTGGCGGGACGGGTCCAGCGGCATCCCGGAAACCGAGTTTCTTGGCGCTGAACTCAGCTTCAGGTTGAATTTTTCCTATTAATGATTAACTCATCGCGCGGTAGTAGCAGTGCCCGCCGTTGACACGGGTCTGGAACTTACCCCAGTGTCCGCGCCCGCCGCGTCCGGGTGCCTTTCCAGGCAAAGACGTGCGGCATGAATTCACAATACGCAGGGCCGATGTCAGAAGCTTCCAGCGTTGTGGTCGTCGAATCGCCTGCCAAAGCGAAGACCATCAACAAATATCTTGGCCGTGATTACATCGTGCTCGCCAGCTACGGGCACGTTCGCGATTTGCCGCCCAAAGATGGGTCTGTCGATCCCAATTCCGACTTCGCCATGATCTGGGAAGTCGATGACAAGGCACAAAAGCGCCTGAAGGACATCGCGGACGCGCTGAAGGGCGCCGACACGTTGATCCTCGCAACCGACCCGGACCGCGAGGGCGAGGCCATTTCCTGGCACGTGCTGGAGGCGCTGAAGCAGCGTCGCGCCCTCGGTAAGGCGCAGGTGCAGCGGGTTGTGTTCAACGCCGTGACCAAGTCGGCCGTGCTGGACGCCATCGCCCATCCCCGCGCGATCAATGAAGAGCTGGTCGATGCCTATCTCGCCCGCCGTGCTCTCGATTATCTCGTCGGTTTCACGCTTTCCCCCGTGCTGTGGCGAAAGCTGCCCGGCGCCCGCTCGGCGGGGCGCGTGCAATCCGTCGCGCTGCGATTGATCTGCGAGCGCGAGCTGGAGATCGAAGCCTTCAAGGCGCAGGAATATTGGACGGTCGAAGCGGATTTCTCGGCGTCCGGCGGCAACATCACCGCCAAGTTGACTCACGCGGAGGGCAAAAAGCTCGACAAGCTTTCGCACCGCAACGCCGAGGAAGCAAAGCGCGCCGTCGCGGCGATCCAGGGTGGAAACTTTTCCGTCGCAGAGGTCGAGAAGAAGCCGGTCAAACGCCATCCCGCGCCGCCCTTCATTACGTCCACGCTGCAGCAGGAAGCCTCGCGCAAGCTCGGCTTTCCCGCCGCGCGCACGATGAAGATTGCGCAAGGGCTGTATGAGGGCGTCGATCTCGGCGGCGAGACGGTGGGTCTCATCACCTATATGCGCACCGACGGTACGACGATGGCCGGTGAAGCCATTGCGGAAAGCCGCGATGTCATCGGCGAGCTGCATGGCGCCCGCTACGTTCCCGAGCGTCCCCGCCAATACACATCGAAGGTAAAGAACGCGCAGGAAGCGCACGAAGCGATCCGTCCGACAAGCTTTGCCCGCACGCCCGAGCTTGTAGCGCGCTATCTCGATTCCGATCAGGCGCGGCTTTACGAACTGGTCTGGAAGCGCGCGCTGGCCAGTCAGATGGAATCCGCCGAGCAAGAGCGCACAACCATCGACGTCGGGTCGCCCGACGGCCAGACACGCCTTCGCGCCACAGGCGCGGTGACGCTGTTCGACGGCTTTCTGAAGCTCTACCAGGAAGGCCGCGACGATGAAGCCGATGGAGACGACAGGCGCCTGCCGAGGCTTTCCGTTGGTGACCTGCTGAAGCTGCTGGCCATCCGCGACGAGCAGCATTTCACCGAGCCGCCGCCGCGCTACTCCGAAGCGAGTCTGGTGAAGAAGATGGAAGAGCTCGGCATCGGCCGCCCGTCCACCTACGCCAGCATTTTGTCGACTTTGCGCGATCGTTCCTATGTGCGCATGGACCGCGGGAGGTTCATTCCCGATGACAAGGGACGCATCGTCACCGCGTTCCTGACGAGCTTCTTCAAGCATTACGTCGAATACGACTTCACGGCCGATTTGGAAGAAAAGCTCGACGAAGTTTCCGCTGGCGAACTGTCGTGGAAGCAATTGCTGCGGGATTTCTGGAAGGATTTCCACCCGGCGACGGAAGAAGCCAAACAGCTCAAATTCGCCAATGTCATCGATGCGCTGGACGAAATACTCGGGCCGCATATGTTCCCGGCGCGCGAGGACGGTGGCGATCCGCGGCTGTGCCCGACCTGCGGTTCGGGGCGGCTCAATCTGAAACTCGGGCGCTTCGGCGCCTTCATCGGCTGCTCCAATTATCCCGAATGCCGCTACACACGCCAAATGGGACGCGGTGGGGACGAGAACGGCGATACCTCTCCGCGCGTGCTTGGGATCGATCCCCAATCGGGCGAAGAGGTTGCACTGAAGTCGGGGCGCTTCGGTCCGTATGTGCAGCTTGGCAATGGCGAGAAGCCGCAACGGGCCGGAATCCCGAAGGGCTTTTCCGTTGAAAACGTGGATTTGGAAAAGGCCCTGCGGCTGCTGTCGCTGCCACGCGAGGTTGGACTGCATCCCGAAAACGGCAAACCGATCATGGCGGGTTTCGGCCGCTTCGGGCCTTACCTCTCCAATGACGGCTCCTATGCTTCGCTGGAAGGCCCTGAGGATGTGTTCACCGTCGGCTTGAACCATGCGGTGACGCTGCTGGCCGAGCGCAAGGAAAAAGGCGGACGCGGCCCGCGCGGCAGTCAAGCGCTGAAGGAATTAGGTCCGCACCCGAGCGGCGGTGCTCCGGTCAAGGTGATGAAGGGCCGCTATGGGCCTTACGTCACCGACGGCACGGTCAACGCCACGCTGCCGCGTGATTCCGATCCGAACTCCGTGACCATGGAGGAAGCGGTCGCGCTATTGGTCGCGCGCGCCGCAATGGCGCCGTCCAAGAAGGGGCGCGGCAAGCCTGCGAAAGCGACGAAAACGAAGACGTCAAAAGCGCCTGCGGCCAAGGCAGCAGCTCCCAAGAAGGCAGCGCCGAAAAAGGCCAAAGCTGCGAGTGCTGAAGCTGCCCCGGCGAAGCCAAAGCGCAAAGCAGCGGCGAAGGCCTGATCACGTTGTTACGGGCAAGCCTTGTGAGCGGGGATGGCGCGCATTAGGTGTTGTGTATGCGCGCGCGCTCGGTTCGGTTCGGGCTCAATCCCAAATTCACCATGGCTGGGCTTGCCCCGGCCACCCAGCGCGCCCGTGTCTACGGGCGCAGCAGACTCATTGGCTCACGGACGCTCGCCTGCTGGATGGCCGGCTCGGAGGCCGGCCACGGTGAAATGTTTGCCATCGCGCTGTCTGCACTGGTCGCATCCGCATCACTTCACAGCGCAGCTTTCGCCCAAACAACCGGCGATGTTCCCGGCGGCATTACGCTGGTTCCCGGAACGGTGGTGACCCCGCAGATCGGCGGTTCGGCTGCTACGGGCCGTGTGCCGCTCGCAGGCCTCCCAGGCTCACCTGGTGTGCGGAACTTCGATCCGCAGTTGGCGCCGCCTGCCGTTCCCGACACCGCAAGCCAGTATCGCGTGGCGCCCTACCCGCCCATCAAACCGCCGTACACGAACCAAAGCACGCTACCGCAAGAGTTGCAGACGATGCCAAACGCCGCCAATTCCGGCCCAAGTCCCTTTGGCCCGCCACCGGTCGATATCTGCCCCAGCGGCACCCTGACCGCGAATGGGATGTGTTGACGATATCGGATTACTTGAATTGACCGTTTCCCTGCAGAAGCACCGCAGGGGTGGGAGGCAAGCCTAACTCTGCATCTAGAGCTTTGTAGGCTCCAATACGTTTTTCTTTCCATTCCGAAAATGGAACGAATTCGGCTTCTATGCTCGGATCATCGGGAACTACGACTTTGGCATCGGGATTGGACGTATCCAACACGCCAGGATGTTGCCGCACATACGTGTTAAAATAATGCGGACCTGCGCGGCAGAGCCAGTCATCGTTCTTCCGTCGTGAAAAACTAAGCAGCATGAGGCCCAAACTAATCCCACGTACTTGTGTGGCCCGCTCCTGCGGCAACTGTTCGATAAAAGCCTGTATCTCTCGCGCCTGTGCGCTAGCGAAGAAAAGGGCTGACCGGTTCTCGACCGATTCTGGATCGGCGCACTGAAATCCCTCTGTCTGCATCAACCACTTGGTCAGTAGGTATTGACCGGCTGCTTGCTCCTTAAGACGGTTCTGCTGCTCGGGAGGCAACTTCGCCGACAACACCCACAAGCGCGACGCATCCATTATAGTGATAAACGTGCTCATGCCCCCGGATGATTCCTGGGCTAAAAGCCAATTCACGACGCGAACTTGCGCCTCGTTGCCCTGCGCTCCAGCGATTTCCATCGTAAGCGCATCGTATTGGCGCGCGCCGTAAAGCGTGGTCAGGTGAGCTTCGAATGGCCCTGGCCGCATGTCCGGCGCTGCTGCTTGGCCTTGAGGGCCAAGCAAAACGCCACCAAGCAACGCGGCTGCACCGATCACCTGCCTCATGCTTCATCCTCTCTATTTCGCCAAGGGATCGGGGCGGAGTTGGAAGTGGATCACTTTGGGCATCTGGCCTTTGCCGCCTTCGATGTGGGTGCTCGCGCTGCCGGAATAGGTGGCGTAGATGCCCTTGCCCTTCCAGCCGGCTTTCGCATCGTCGATGCGTCCATCCATACCTTTGGCAAAGAAGCCCATCGGATACGGCACGCGCAGCGTCACGAATTTGCCGTTCTGCATGGCGAACAGTGAGTCCGACATGTTGCCGGTGGCGATCGGCGTGTTCTTGCCGAGGCCCAGCGTGTCGAACTGATCGACCCAATCGTAGTACGGCGCTTCCGCGCTGCCGCCCTTCATCGCGACGCCCTTAAATTGCGGCGCGGGGATCGTGTAGAGCTTCCACCCTTCGGGGCAAGCTTTGCCGGTGGCGGCGGCAGGACCGTTGAGCGGCCCTTTGCACAAACGGCGGTCGAAGCTTGCGAGATGGCCGCTGGCCAGCACCGCCCACAACACGCCGTCGGAGGTCATGTCCGCACCGCGCGGTGAGAATCCGGAATCCGGATTTTTCGGATCGTTCCACGGGACCTGGTACATCTCGGTCAGCTTGGTCTTGGGATCGTAGCGCGTCGCCGTGCCTGGGAAGCCCAACACCACCGCCCAGATCGTGCCGTCGGCGGGATTTTCCGAAACCGAATACAGCCCTTGCAGGACGCGCTTGTCCTTTTTCGGATCGACGGGCTGGTTGGGTTCGACATACTCGCCCGCTTTGCCATCGCCGTTGGTGTCGATGATAAACGGCGCCCACCCCTGCGAGTCTTGCTCGTCGTGAGTCTCGTCCCACTTCTTCGTGTCGAACCAGCCTACAACCGGGTCGTTGTTGCTGCCGCTGGAGAAGTAGATTTTTCCGTCATGCGCAAAGTTTAGATGGTGCGTCGGGAAGCACGTATCCAGCGTGACGATCTTCTTCGTCGCCGGATCGTACATCTGCATTTCGCGGCGCGACTGATTGAGCGGGAACGCGACGGCGGACGGATGCTTTGAGCCCGCTTTGCAGAAGGCCGGATTCGCGTCGGGGCGAATGCGCGAGGTCAGCCAGACGCGGCCCTTCTCGTCCATCATGGGATTGTGGTTCAGCGAATGGCTGTCCCACACCGGCTCGGTGCCCCAATAGGGTGACGGCGCCACAAGCGGTCCGGTCTTCGTCGTCGGCGTTTTCTGATCGCGCCATTCCGTCTTGATCAAACCGGTCTTGTTGTTCGCCGGGTCCAGCCAAGCGACGTAATCCGACGACAATTCCGGCGAACCATAGATGACGCCGTTCACGTTCAGGGTCGGGTTGCGCTTATCGGTGGTGGTCAGATCGTGCATGTAAGCGGTCGGCTGCGACCAATCCCACAGCGTCAGAACCGCATTGCGCTCGATGCCCGTGGGACGCGACGGTTTGGCAAAGGGAAGCTCGCCCTTGCCGATGCGGTCCGTCCAATCGCCGAAATTCGCGAAAGCGCGCGAGGGCTCCAGATCGCCGACCGCCTGCACCATCAGAATGCCGGCTTGGCCCGATTGAATGCGCCGCTCCCAAGCTTCCGCGCTCGTGTTGAATTTTCCGAGCTGCGTGGGAAGTTCGCGCGTCGCCTTGTCGCCCAATTGGTGACACGAGCTGCAGCCATCCGTCTTGAGGTGACGCAGCCAATTGGCTTGGTCTTGCAGGGACACCGGCATGCCGTTGCCCGTCGCGCCCGTTCCCGGAAATTGCTTCGCGTCCGGAATTTTCAGCATCGAGAACCAGTAGACCGCCGGATAATACTGAGCGGCGGCCGCTTCGTTCGGCGCAGGCGTGGCTTTCAAGTCCAGGGCTTTGCCGGGTGCGGCTTTCACATGCTGTGAATCGACCAACCCATAGCCGCGCACCCAGACGTCGTAATTCGCCTTCGGCAGATCGGGCAGCAGATAGCGGCCCTGATCGTCGGTCGCGACGATCTTGATGAAGCGCGTCGGGAGGTCTTTCGTTTCCGCGATGACCCAAACACCCGCTTCCGGCCCTTTTGCGCCCGTCACGACGCCGCCAATGTCATTGGCATCGAGCTGTACTTGCGCGATGGCGGGCGTCATTGCCGCCGCGCCCATGAGAGCCGCGAAACTCACCCCCAACATGCCGAACCGTTTGATCATCCTCGTACCCCTTGTGGAAATGCCGATGCACCAGTCTAAGCGAGACTTTGCCGCCGCACAAAGCCTAGCAAATCCCGGCAAGGCTGCCCTTGGGGCGTTCTGCCACCTGAAACCGTCTCGGTGCGGGGCGTTGATCGAAATCAAGGCCACGGGGTCAATGCCTGTTACCTTTCAAATGGGATGGAACATACTCTCCGTGTCTTCGCGAGCATCGCGTGCGCAATTCTCCTGCTACAGGGCGTTGCGCGGGCCGAATCGTTCGATGTGGCACAGCCGGCCAGCAAATCTGGACAGGCCGATCCACACCAAGGCGCGGATCGATTGTTCGGAGAAATACGGACCTATCTTGCCGCTACGGACACCGGCGCCGTTTCACGTCCCCGGGATCCCGCTTCGGGAGTTTTGGCCGCCGCGTCCGATCCACCGGCCAGCGGCTCGTCCGCAAGAGCACCCAGCTACATCGACCCGGGCGTCTGCGCGGGATGTCATACGCAGGAAGCGCAGAATTGGGCGCACACGACGCATGCAAAGGTTTTCACACTCAATCCCCGCAATGCGCTGGAGGGACAGCAGTGCCAAGCTTGCCACGGCCCGGCATCGGAGCATCTGCGAAACCCTTTGAACAAGACCACCATCATCCGCTTCACGCACAATGGTGGAACTCCGATCGCACAACAAAACGCGCAGTGTCTGACCTGTCATCGCGGCGGCCAGCGCATATTCTGGTCAGGATCGGCCCATGAAGGCCGGGATGTTGCATGCAGCGATTGCCACAATCCGCAGGCCAACTTCTCCGCGCGCGGCTTGACCGCTAAGCGCTCGATCAATGAAACCTGTTTCCAGTGTCATGCGACACAGCGCGCGGAATTTCGCCGGCGCTCGCATATGCCCCTGCCGGAGGGACAAATATCGTGTACCGACTGCCACAATCCGCACGGCAGCACGACCCGGCCACTTCTAAAGGCAAACAGCGTCAACGAAATCTGCTACGGCTGTCATGCTGAAAAACGCGGCCCCTTCTTGTTCGATCACGCGCCGGTGCGCGATTCCTGCACCAACTGCCACGCGCCGCACGGCTCTAATCACGAGAAGCTGCTGGTAACGGCCGCGCCTTTGCTCTGCCAGCAGTGCCACATTCAGCCCGGTCATGACGCCTTGCTGATGACGCGCGGAAATATGGCCGGCAGCTCTTTTCCCGATGTGCGCCTGCTTGGGCGAGCCTGCGCGAATTGCCATTCGCAAATTCACGGGTCCAACAGTCCTGCGGGAGCGCGCTTGCAGCGATGAGTCCGCTCCGTGGCGCAAGACCGGGTGCGCTTATCCTCCTGCTGATTGGAACGCCGGGCGCTGCCTATGCTGATTCCGCAGTCGGCATTTCGCTTGGGGTTGGAAATGAACTCAATCCGTCTGGCCTCATCCCTGGCGTTCTCACGGATAGCCGCGGATTGTCGGCATTCATTTCGAACTCGCGCTCGCCGAGCGGATATCTTTATCCTAAGCCATTTCTCCTTCCCGAACTGACGCAAGACAAAGACGCACCGGATTGGTGGCGTTCGGGATGGGCCGATGCGGGCGTCCTGTACAACGCATCGAATACGCACGCGGCGACCTTTTCCGAATATGGCGATTGGTCGAGTGGCGTCATTGGTAGCTTCGGCATGTATGCCGAAAATCGGAAGACCGCCAATTACGTATCGCTTTCCGGGAGCAACATCGGTCGCGACGATCAATCCTATTCCTTATCGGGGGGGCGCTTCGGCGTCTTCCGCTTCAATCTCGGCTTCGTTGCGGCGCCGCATATGCTCGCAGCAAACGCCACTGCGCCATGGAATGGAATTGGAACCTCCGACCTGACATTGACGCCCGGGACCGTGCCTGGAGCCGCGACAGCGGCCCAAGTACGGAGCGCCCTGAGCCAAACACTGCCAGGCAATCTTGGGTTTTCCCGAACCACAACCGGCATGGCGTTGAGCTATACGCCTTCCGACACCTGGGAATTGTTCTTGAATGCCGCGAACGAATGGCGTGACGGCAATAAGCCGATCGGATCGGCATTTTCCTTCCCCGGACGCGGCGCCGCCGAACTCGTGCAACCCGTCAAATACCGCACGACCGATCTATCCATCGGATCGCGCTACAAAGGCGAAGAACTGCAGGCCAATGTCACTTACGCCGGGTCTTTCTTTCGCAACGATTTTGCCGCGCTCACCTGGGACAATCCCGGGCTTGGAACGCCGGCGGGTTCGTTCGCTCCGCCGCGCGGGCGCATCGCCCTCGCGCCCAACAACGATTACCACACCATAAAGGCGGATGCGGCGTGGATCCTTTCCGATGTCCAAGTCGCTGCCAACGCGTCCTACGCGATCATGCGACAGGACGACGACTTGCTGCCGCCCGCCGCAAACAGCGGCCGCTCGCCGGTTGACCTAGCCAACTGGAACACCATTGCGGCTTTATCGCGCCGGACGGCAAAAGCCGGACTCGACGCGGTCAATGGCTTCGTCCAATTCCGCTGGAATGCCGACCGGGATCTCGCCCTGACGCTCGAGACCCGATACCGCAACGAAGACAACAAGACCGACTATTCGGCCTTCAATCCGTTGACCGGTGAATATGGCTATATGGGCTTGGACGGCGCGCTATCGCGAATTTACACACCGGCCATTCCCGGAACGGACGTTCCGATCCGAAATATTCCATTCCAAAGCAATGAGCTGAAGATCACGAGCAAAGCGGATTATCGCGCCGCCGATCATACGCGGATCGCGCTCTCGATCACCCATGACGAGATCGACCGTGCCAATCGCGAAGTCTTGCACTCCCGCGACAATTCGGTGGAGACGGACATCAACACCACCGGTTACGAATGGGGAACGGTGCGTTTCTCGTACAGCTATGCCGACCGTGACGGCAGTTCCTATGTCACCGATCCTTACATCTTCGCGCGTTCATCTTCTCTGCCGGGCTACGTGCAGCGTCCGCCCAACGGCGATGCGCCATATGCGCTGAACACATTTCGCAAATACGATGTTGCCGGCCGGCGGGAACATACCGCCAAACTCCAATCGAATTTTGTCCTGACGGAGGATTCCGATTTTCAACTGACCGGCAGTTATCGCCGCTCCGACTACGATGCCGATTACGGATTGCGAGCGCTCGACACCTACGATGCCAACGTCAGCTACACGGACCGGATTTCAAATGCTTTAACGCTGACGGCGTTCTACGGCTTTCAGTTTCACTGGCGTACGGCAGCCTCCGTAAACGCCGCTCGCAGCGCAAGCAGCGACGCATCGGCGGGCGGCCCCAACTATCCGGCGGCCAACTCCTGGCAAGAGCGCGTGCGGGACACCAATCATGTGTTCGGGATCAACGCGGAGTATCGCGTCGGGAAATTCTCCGGCGGGCTCGATTACACATACTCACAGGCAACGAGCGATTTTGCCTACAGCTTTGCCGGACTTGGTGCCATCTCGTCGGGGCTCACGCCGTTGGAAGCCGGCTTTGGTTTCCCCGATCAGCAATTCGCCCACCATATTCTAGAAGCAAAGCTCACCTGGACCTATTCGGAACAAATCAGCCTGCGCTGGTATTACCGTCTCGAGCACGAGACGTTGGACGATTTTCACTACGCTGGACTGACCAATCTTGTTGGAAACAACATTTTCCTTGCCGCAATTCCCCAAGATTACACGGCGCATGTCATAGGGTTTTTCACGCAATACCGCATGTGAAGGGAGACGTGCCGTATCGCATCGGTCCGACAGGGCTTGGCCACGCAACCGAAATAAAAAGGGCGGAGGCCTTTCGGCGCCCGCCCCTTTTCGCATTCCGATTAGACCGGCTTATTTCGCCAGCGGATCGGGCCGGTACTGGACGTGGATGATCTTGCTCTGCTGTCCCTTGCCGCCTTCAAGATGCGGCTGAGAACGGCCTGAGTACTGGGTCCACAAGCCTTTGCCCTTCCAGCCCGTATTCGCATCGTCGATGCGTCCGTCGAGGTTCTTTGCGTAGAAGCTCATCGGATAAGGCACGCGCATCACCATCCACTTGCCGTTGACGAGCGCGTTCAGCGAGTCGGCATTGTTGCCGGTCACGATGGGGGTGTTCTCGCCGAGGCCGAACGTATTGTGCTGGTCGAGCCAGACGTAATACGGCGCTTCGGCGGAGGCGCCCGGCGTACCCTTCGGAACGTCGAACTCTGGCCCAGGCATCTGATAATATTTGAAGCCTTCCGGACACAGGTTCTGCGGATCGGCAGCGCCCGGACCGTTCAGCTTTGCTTTGCAAAGGCTGCGGTCGAAGCTGACGAGATGACCGCTCGAAAGCACGGCCCAGAATACGCCCTTGCTGTCGATGTCGGAACCGCGTGGGCTGAATCCCGATTGCGGGTTCTTCGCATTCTTGTAAGGGAATTCATAATATTCGGAGAGCTGCGTCTTCGGATCGTAGCGTACTACGCCGCCGGGAAAGCCGACGACGCCACCCCAAATCGTGCCGTCGACCGGATTCGGCGACGCGCCATAGAAGCCAAGCACCATGCGCTTGTCCTTGGCGTTGTCGGTCGGGGCATTGGGTTCGGTCCAACCGATGTCGCGCTTGCCGTTGCCGTTGACGTCGATGACGAACGGCGCCCAGCCCTGACTGGCGGCTGCGTCGTGCGTCTGATCCCACTTCTTCATGTCGAGCCAACCGACGACGTCGTAATTTCCGCCGGCGCTGAACCACAGCATGCCGTTCTTGTCGAACTGCAGATGGTGCGTGTTGAAGCACGTGTCGATCATGTCGATCTTGCGGGTCTTCGGATCGTAGACTTCGACCTGACGGTTGGAAGTCGCCTTGGGATAAATCTTCGCATACGGATTATCCGAACCTTCTTTACAGAAGGCCGGATTTGGCTGGGGACGAATGCGCGCCGTCAGCCAGACGCGGCCCGTCTCGTCGAACATCGGGTTGTGAATGATCGTATGCGAGTCCCAGATCGCCTCATTGCCCCAATAGGGCGACGGGGCAAGGATGAGATCGTTCTTAGTCGTCGGCGTCTTCGGATCACGGAATTCCGATTTGATCACACCGGACTTGTTGTCGACCGGGTCGAGCCAGGGAACGTTGTCGGAGCTGGCTTCCGGTGCGCCGTAGATCAGGCCGTGCGCGTTCACCGTGGGATTGCGCTTATCGGTCGAAATCGTGTCGTGCACGTACATGGTGGGCGTCGCCCAGTCCCACTCCGTCATCACAACGTTACGTTCCGTGCCGACCGGACGCGGCGGATCGCTTTTCGGCAACTCGCCCTTCGCAACGCGGTCGGTCCAATCGCCGAGCAGAACCAACTGACGCTGCACGTCAAACTTGGCCAGTTCTTCCATCATGTTGCGGCCGGCCTGACCGGCTTGCAGCCGGCGCTCCCACGCTTCAGCGGACGTGTTGAAGTGGCCGACACTCTGCGGGATCGTGCGCGTGGCAAGGTCGCCCAACTGATGGCAATGGCCGCAGCCGTCGGTCTTGGTGAAGCGCAGCCACTGGCCCTGATCCTTCAGGGTTGGCGACATGCCGTTGCCCTGCGGGCCCGTTCCGGGGAAGAGGTTCGCGGGCGGGATTTTCATCATCGCGTACCAATAGATGCCCGGATAATACTGGGCTGCGGCGGCGCGGTTGGGCGCCTGTACGGATTTGAGATCGATTGTCTTGCCCGGCTGCGCCTTCACTTTCGGCGAATCGACCAGACCGTAACCGCGGACCCAGATGTCGTAATTGGCCTTGGGCATGTCGGGAAGGACAAAGCGGCCCTGATCGTCGGTGACGACGATCTTCACATATTTGGTCGGCAGGTCCCGCGTCTCAGCGACGACCCACACGCCTGCTTCTGGGCCTTTCGCGCCGGTAACGACGCCGCCGATGTCATCGGCGTCGATGCGCACCTGCGCACCGCCTTGCGCGGCGGCCGGTACGACCGACGCAGCGCACAACAGCGCCCCAAAACTGGCGCTCAGCATGGCCAAAGCGGCTGCTTTCTTCATCCTCATGTCCCGTCCCTCATTGATTGGGTTTGACTGAATTCTTGTAGCGGATGGCGCCGCAGAAACGAACCGCCCCGGCTATGGATTCCATAGTTACTCAAAAACAGAGGCGGTTTCCACGGTCGGAAACCGCCTTGTAGCGATCTCCCTCTCCCCCCTGGGGGAGATGGCTGGGGTGAGGGGGTAACTCTCGGGAGGCACCGCCCCCTCACCCTAACCCTCTCCCCCGAGGGGGAGAGGGGATTTCCTTACTTCGCCAGTGGATCGGGGCGGAGCTGGAAGTGGACGACTTTGCTCATTTGGCCTTTTCCACCCTCGATATGGGTGGCGGCACGGTCGGAGAAGGTGGAGAACAGGCCCTTGCCCTTCCAGCCGGTATTGGGATCGTCGAAACGGCCGTCCATGCCTTTGGCGAAATAGCCGATCGGGTACGGAACCCGCATGACGACCCATTTCTCGTTCACCAGAGCCGCAAGCGAGTCGGACTGATTGCCGGTGGCGATCGGCGTGTTTTTGCCAAGGCCGAGCGTGTCGTACTGGTCGACCCAGTTGTAATACGGCGCTTCGGCACTTGCGCCTTGGGTGCCCGCGGGAAGGTTTTCGAACTGCGGCCCAGGCATCTGATAGAGCTTCCACCCTTCGGGGCAGAGGTTCTGCGGATCGGTAAGCGCCGGGCCGGAAAGTTTGCCCTTACAGAGGCGGCGGTCGAAGCTGGCGAAGTCGCCGCTGGCGAGCACCGTCCAGAACACGCCATCGCTGGTAATGTCGCCGCCACGCGGAGCAAAGCCACCGCGTGCGACCTTCGCGTTCTTCCAAGGCACCTCATAATATTCCGTGAGCAGCGTCTTGGGATCGAATCGCGCAACGCCGCCTGGGAAGCCGAGCACCGTGCCCCATACCGTGCCATCGGCCGGACTGGGCGACACGCTGTAAAGGCCCGTGACGATGCGCATATCCTTGGTCGGATCGAGTTTGCCTTTCGGCTCGACCCAACCGACGTCGCGCTTGCCGTTGCCGTTGGTGTCGATGATGAACGGCGCCCAACCTTGGCTGGCCGCTTCGTCATGCGTCTGTTCGAACTTCTTCGGATCGAACCAGCCGACGACTTCGTTGTTGCCGCCGCCCGAGCTGAACCACAGCATGCCCGCCTTGTCGAACTGCAGATGATGCGTCGAATAGCAGAGGTCGATCAGCGTGAATTTGCGCGTCTTCGGATCGAACATTTCCGCCTGACGCCCTGAACGCGCGACCGGGAAAACCTTCGCCGAAGGATGGTTCGAACCAGCCTTGCAGAATGCCGGGTTGGCTTGCGGACGAATGCGCGCCGTCAGCCACAGCCGGCCCTGGCTGTCATACATCGGGTTGTGAACGTTGGTGTGGCTGTCCCAGATCGGCTCCTTCCCCCAATAGGGTGAGTCCGCAAAGATCGGATCATCCTTGGAGGACGGCGTCTTGGGATCGCGGTATTCGGTCTTCAGCAAACCGGATTTGTTGTCGACCGGATCGAGCCACGGAATGGAATCCGAACTCGCTTCCGTCGAACCGTAAATGATGCCGTGCGCGTTGACCGAAGGATTGTTGCGGTCGGTGGCGATTTCGTCATGCAGATAGGCGGTGGGCGTATTCCAGTCCCATTCCGTGATGACGAAATTGCGTTCGATACCTTGCGGGCGCGGCGGATCGAATTTCGGCAGTTCGCCCTTCGCGACGCGGTCGGTCCAATCGCCATACATGGCGAGCGCCTTCTGCGTGTCGAAGCGGCCGATGGCGCCCATCATGGGGCCGCTGGCCTGACCGGATTGCAGCCGGCGTTCCCAGGCTTCGGCACCGGAATTGAAATGTCCAAGTACGGAGGGAATCGTACGGGTGGCCTTGTCGCCGATCTGGTGGCAGCCGATGCATCCGTCGGTCTTCATGTTGCGCAGCCAGACGCCCTGATCGGTCATCTGCTTGGACATGCCATTGGCGTCGCTGCCGGGGAACAGATTCGCCGCCGGGACCTTCACCATCGAATACCAATATTGCGCCGGATAATATTCGGCAGCCGCGGCGCGCGTCGGCGCGGCAACGGCTTTCAGATCGAGCGTTTTGCCGGGCGCCGATTTCGTTTTCGGTGAATCGACCAGGCCGTAACCGCGGACCCAGATGTCGTAATTGGCTTTGGGAAGATCGGGCAGCATGTAGCGGCCCTGATTGTCGGTAACGACGATCTTTACATATTTCGTGGGCAGGTCCTTGGTTTCGGCGATCACCCAGACGCCGGCCTCCGGGCCTTTAGCGCCGGTGACCACGCCGCCGATATCATCGGCATCCACGCGCGCTTGCTGGGCGGCTGCGGGCTGAGCGGCGGCAAACACCAATGCCGCGACGCTGGCACTAAGCAGGCCGATACTGGCTGTTCTGGTTTTCATGTGTCCCTTCCCTGGTGGTTTTGAGAGCGAAGCCCTGACGCACTCGTATGACGCGCGTCCTTATACCGCATCCGGCGGTTAAGCACGAGACGGCACGGACCAAGACGACGCACATCAGCGTTAACGCAACCGCAGCATGGGGCAGATTCTTCGTGTCATGGCCCGCAAAAGCGGCCATCCAGGCGACGCAGGCTCAATGGCGCGCGGACGCGCGCCTGCTGGATTGCCCGGTCGGGCCGGGCCATGACATGGGTTGATAGGCAGATTCAACCGCGCAATTTCAAAGAAAAAGGGCGGGCCGATTTCTCGGTCCGCCCTTTTCAACTGCTTAGGCTTTCAGCCCGTCTTAGTCCGCGATGGGAGTCGGACGGAGCTGGAAGTGCACGACCTTGCTCTGCTGACCCTTGCCGCCTTCGATGTGCGGCGCGGAACGGCCTGAGTAGGTCGAGAAGATGCCCTTACCCTTCCAGCCGCCATTCGGATCGTCGATGCGGCCGTCCATGTTCTTCGCGAAGAAGCCCATGGGGTACGGCACGCGCATGGTCACCCACTTTTCGTTGACCAGCGCGAACAGCGCATCCGAATTGTTGCCGGTGGCGATTGGGACGTTCTTGCCGAGACCCAGCGTATCGAACTGGTCGACCCAGTCGTAATACGGGGCTTCGGCGCTGCCATCGGCGACTTCCAGACCCTTAAACTGCGGGCCGGGGACCGTGTACAGCTTCCAACCTTCCGGGCAGGCCTTGCCGGTGCCCGCGACGGGACCGTTCAGCGGACCTTTGCAGAGCTTGCGGTCGAAGCTCGCCATGTGACCGCTCGCCAGCGCCAGCCAAGCGATGCCGTTGCTGTCGATGTCCATGCCGCGCGGGCTGAAGCCGGAGCGCGGGTTCTTCGGATCCTTGTACGGGACCTCATAGAACTCGGTCAGCTTCGTCTTGGGATCGAAGCGGGCAACGCCACCCGGGAAGCCGAGATAGGACGCCCACACGGTGCCGTCCGCCGGATTCGGCGAAGCCCCGTAGAAACCGACCTTCACGTGCTTGTCCTTCTTGGGGTCGGTGGCCGCGTCAACGCCGACATACTCGTCGAGCTTGCCGTTGGCATTGGTGTCGACCACGAACGGCGCCCAGCCTTGGCTGGCCGCTTCGTCATGCGTCTGGTCCCATTTGCGCATATCGAACCAGCCGACGACTTCGTCGTTGGTGTTGCCGCTGGAGAACCACATGATGTCGTTCTTGTCCAACTGCAGATGGTGGGTCGAGAAGCACAGATCGATCGGCGTCGCCTTCTTCGTCTTGGGGTCATAGACCTCAAGCTGACGGCCCGAACGCGTGAGCGGGAATGCAACGGCCGAAGGATGCTTCGAGCCAGCCTTACAGAAGGCCGGTTCCGCATTGGCCGGGCGAATCTTCGCCGTCAACCAAACGCGGCCCATCTGGTCCATCCACGGATTGTGAACTTCCGTGTGGCTGTCCCAGATCGCGTCTTTGCCCCAATAGGGCGAGTCGTTGAAGATCGGGCCATCCTTCGTGGACGGCAGTTTCGGATCGCGCCATTCCGTCTTGAAGAAGCCGGCTTTGTTATCGACCGGGTCCAGCCACGGGATGTTGTCCGAGCTTGCTTCCGGCGAACCATAGATGATGCCGTTTGCGTTCAGCGTCGGGTTGCGGCGGTCGGTGGCGATTTCGTCATGCAGATAGGTCTGCGGCGTTGCCCAGTCCCATTCCGTCAGAACGAGGTTGCGTTCGATGCCGACGGGGCGCGACGGCTTCTGGAAGGGAAGTTCTCCCTTCGCCACGCGGTCCGTCCAATTGCCGAAATTCGCCAACGCGCGGGCGGTGTCGAAATTGCCGATACCGTTGACCATGAGCGGGCTCGCCTGGCCGGACTGGATGCGGCGCTCCCAAGCTTCCGCAGCCGTATTGAAATGGCCGAGGACGGAGGGAAGCGTCCGGGTCGACTTGTCGCCCAACTGGTGGCAGGAATTGCAGCTGTCGGTCTTCAGGAAGCGCATCCACTGGCCCTGGTCCTTCAGGGTCACGGGCATGCCGTTGCCGGCCGGTCCGGTGCCCGGGAAGAGCTTGGCTTCCGGGACGTTGAGCATCGAATACCAATAGATGGCGGGATAATATTCCGCAGCCGCAGCCTCGTTCGGAGCCGCCGTCGACTTCAAATTCACCGCCTTGCCGAGCGCCGCCTTCGTGTGCGCCGAGTCGACCAAGCCATAACCGCGGACCCAAACGTCGTAATTCGCTTTGGGCAGGCCCGGAATCAGATAACGGCCCTGGTCGTCGGTCACGACGATCTTCACATATTTCGTCGGCAGGTCTTTGGTTTCCGCGATAACCCACACGCCAGCCTCAGGGCCTTTTGCGCCGGTCACAACGCCACCGATTTGATCCGCTTTTACTTGCGGTTGCGCCATCGCCGGCGCGGCAATGAACATTGCGGTGCCCATGAGGCTTGCCGCGAACATGCTCAAGTACGACTTATGCGTCGTGCTCATGCCCCGTATCCTTCCTTCCAATGTAGCTGTCAGGGATTGGCAGAGTTACCACCCAGGCGCGGGTTTATAGAGTGAAACGTAGTTTTCGGCAAAGCCTGATCCTGCCCCGCCCGCCCGAATTTAAGGCTATGTTCAAGCAGCCGTGAAGAAGAGGACTATTTTGGCAAGACGACCCGCCCACAGTTCCCTGCCCGCCCTGACCAAGAAGGCCGTGCTTGAGCACCTGGCTGCGCACCCCGGCGATACCAAGCGCGACATCGCCAAGGCTTTGAAGGTGAAAGGCGCCGACCGCCATATTCTTAAGCATATTCTGGCGGAACTGGCGCAAGAGGGCACGATCGCGAAGGGGAACCGCCGCAGTTTCGTGCCTGCGGGCGAACTGCCCGAAGTCACCGTTCTGGAAATCTTCGGCGAAGACCCTGACGGCGAGCCGCTGGGCCGGCCTCTGGAATGGAAGGGCGAAGGCCCAGCGCCGTCGGTCCTGATTCTTCCGGGACGCGACGAAACCAAAGCGCCCGGCCGTGGCGATAAGGTATTGGCCCGAATCAGCCGCTCCCGCGAGGGCCACACGGCCTATGAAGGCCGCATCATCAAGAACCTGGGCGCCAGCGCCCATCGTGTGCTGGGCGTGCTGAAGCGCGAAAAGGGCATGTTGCCCCGTATCGATCCGATCGATCGCAAGACCCGGTTTGCCTTCTCCGTCGAGCAAAGTGATCTAGGCGGCGCGGAAGACGGCGAGCTGGTGGTGATCGAACCCTCGTCGCGGCACGGAATTGGCGGACCGCGAGCCCGCATCGTCGAGCGGCTGGGCTCCATGAACGAGCCCAAGACCGTCAGTCTTATCGCCATCCACGCCCACGGTATTCCGACCGACTTTCCGCGCGAGGCGATTGAACAGGCCGAAGGCGCCAAACCGGTGCAGCCTGCCGGGCGAACGGATTTGCGTAAAATCCCTCTCATCACCATCGACCCGGAAGATGCCCGCGACCACGACGACGCAGTTTGGGCAGGACTCGATAGCGATCCCTCCAACAAGGGCGGCCATGTCGTCATCGTCGCGATCGCCGACGTCGCCCATTACGTTACGCCCGGCTCGGCGCTGGACCGCGAAGCCTGGAAGCGCGGCAACTCCGTTTATTTCCCCGATCGCGTGGTGCCGATGCTGCCCGAGGCCCTGTCGGCGGACTTGTGTTCACTGCGGGAAGACCAGGAACGCGCCTGTCTGGCCGTGCGAATGGTTTTCGACTCACAAGGCAAGAAGCGGCGGCATGAATTCCTGCGGGCCATCATGCGCTCGGCCGCGCGGCTGACTTATGCCGAAGCGCAACGCTGTTTCGACGGGAAGCCGGATGCAAAGGCGCAAACCCTGCAGGCCGATGTCATGCAGCCGCTCTGGGACGCCTATCGCACACTGACGATCGAGCGCGATGTGCGCTCACCGCTCGATCTGGATTTGCCCGAGCGCCGCATCATCATCGGCGCCGATGGGAAGATTCAAACCATAGCCTTCCGCGAGCGCCTCGAATCCATGCGGCTGATCGAAGAATTCATGATCATGGCCAATGTAGCGGCCGCGGAGTCTTTGGAGAAAGCGCGCCAGCCTCTCATCTACCGGGTGCATGAAGAGCCAAGTCTGGAGAAACTCTACGCCTTCTCCGATTACCTCAAAACCATCGGAATTCCCTTCGCCAAAGGCCAGGTGATGAAGCCCGGCGTCTTCAACCGGATTCTCGCCCGCGCCAAGGGTACGCCGTATGAAGAGGTGATGAACGACGTCGTGCTGCGCACACAGGCGCAAGCCATCTACGCGCCGGAGAACATCGGCCATTTCGGACTGAACCTTCAGCGCTATGCGCATTTTACCTCGCCGATCCGGCGCTATGCCGACCTCGTCGTACACCGCGCCCTGATCCGCGGTTTGAAATTGGGCGAGGGCGGCTTGTCGGATTCGGAAGTTGCAAGCCTGTCCGAAACCGCAGAGCACATCTCCATGACCGAGCGCCGGGCGATGGCCGCGGAACGCGATTCCGTGGACCGTTACGTCGCGGCCTTCATGCAAGACCGCGTCGGCGCGGTGTTCGACGGACGGATTACGGGCGTGACCCGCTTCGGCCTGTTTCTGCGTTTAAAGGAAACGGGCGCCGACGGCCTTCTGCCAATACGGGCGCTTGGCGCCGAATTTTTTAGACATGACGAGAAGCGGCACGCCCTCGTTGGCGAGCGTTCCGGCACGGTCTACAGCCTGGGCGCCATTGTCCGTGTACGGCTCGCCGAGGCTGCCCCTTTAACGGGTGGCCTGCGCTTCGATCTGGCGGAGGATGAGGACACCAGCAGTAAGGTCATGTCGAAACGCCCGTCGCGTCCAGGTAAGCGCAACCTCCCTCGCCCCCGGAGGGGGAGAGGGTCGGGGTGAGGGGGCGATGGTGACAAACCCACAGATTTTTCGAACCCTTAAGCAACGGCACGAGCGCATCATTATTCTGTGCAGGAGGAGCTGCGGCGAGAGCTCCCCCTCACCCTGGCCCTCCCCCCCTGCGGGGGCGAGAGAATGGTAGACATCGATCCCTTCATCTTTGAGAACAACGGCCCTCGGCACCCATACGTCCGTCCGAAGGACGCCGCGTCTCTTGTACTGGTCCGGCGGGACACGGATGCTGTCCGCGTGCTCATGGGCGAGCGAGCCAAGACCCATGTTTTCCTCCCTGGGCGATTCGTTTTTCCGGGCGGCCGGGTGGACCCGAGCGACATGCGCCTCACGGTTACCAGTGAGTTAAGACCTGAGGTGCGCGCGAAAGTCGCAGCTGGAACGTCCCCCTCCCGGGCACGCGCGCTGGCCCTCGCGGCCATCCGCGAGACCTTCGAGGAGACCGCGCTTCTGATCGGCAAGCGTGCTTCCGGCCTTCCCCAGACCCGGTCCCCGGTATGGCGGAGCTTCTTCTCGGAAGGTGTCGCGCCCGATCTGGAATGTCTGGATTTCATCGCCCGGGCCATTACGCCGCCGGGCAGTCCGCGCCGCTTCGATGCGCGATTTTTCATGGTAAATGCGGAACATATCGCCGCCGCCCGAGCCCCGGAAACAGCCTCCGGCGAGCTTCTCAATCTGGTCTGGCTGACCCTGGCGGAGGCACGGGCCGCCGGCATCCTGCCCATCACGCAGTGCGTCCTGAATGAGGTCGAGGCCCGGCTCGAGCCGGGTTCACAGGCTCCCCGGCCCGCCCCTTTTTACATTCCACGGAGGGGGAAAGCGGTCGTAAAGCACCTGTAAAAAAGGACTGCCTTCAATTTGCCATTAGGCAGGTATTTTATGCTATGCGTAAATTGTATGGCCTTATGGTCATAAGGAAACACAATCGAGGGAGTTCCCGTGGCTCGGATTTTGACTTCGGCGGTACGCGCCGTAACGGCAAGCATCGCAGTTGCCGGTTTTGTGCTCACCGCTCAGGTTGCCCAGGCAGCAGCTGCCGGCGATGCCAAGAACGGTGAAGGCGTATTTATGGACAATTGCGGCGTGTGCCATTCGAATGCGAAGGGCGCGCCGAACAAGATCGGTCCGAATCTGTTTGGCGTCGTCGGTCGCAAGTCCGCGACCGCTGCCGGCTATATGTATTCGCCGGCCATGATGAAGGCCGCCCTGACCTGGGACGCGGCAACGCTGAACCAGTTCCTGGCGGGCCCGCAGAAGAAGGTCCCCGGCACGAAGATGGGCTTCCCAGGCTTCTCCGATCCGCAGGACGAATCGGACGTGATCGCCTATCTCGTGACGATGAAATAATCCGTACCGTTTAGAACTGCCGCTCCGCACCCAACGGTGCGGGCGGCAGTTTCATTTTGCGGCTCTCGCGCTTGACTTGCGGACGCGGAAAGCTAGTTTAGCCGCCCTTCGCGCACTTTTAAGGATTTGTTCCCATGGCCAAGCCAACCACCGTCAAGATCCGGCTGAACAGCGAAGCCAACACGGGTTTCTTCTACGTGGTCAAAAAGAACACGCGCACGATGACGGAAAAGATGTCCGTCAAAAAATATGACCCCGTGGTCCGCAAGCACGTCGCCTTCAAAGAAGGCAAGATTAAGTAATCCTGCATTCGCCGCGACGCGGCACCCATTCCGATTCAACGATCTGTCGATAGCCGATGCCCACTCGAGCATCAGGCGAGCTGTTTTTGTGACCTTCGTGTCTCCTTTGTGCCCTTTGTGGTTTCCCTTCTTACCTGGGATATCCCAAGAAAGAGGAACCACAAAGGACACCAAGAGACACAAAGAACACCAAGGCTTAGGCCCGCCGCCGTGCCGCAATCGTTATGGTACAACGCCCTCTAACTAAAGCGGACGTTAGATCATGAGCGCAGCTATCGATTGGCGGGCGGAAGCCTCCCGCCTCGCCTTCCGGCATCAAGCATTTATTGGCGGCACCTTCGCCGATGCAGCCAGTGGCAAAACCTTCGCATGCACCTCACCTGTCGATGGCGCCGTGCTCGCGCAAATTGCAGCGTGCGACGCGGAGGATGTGGATCGCGCGGTCAAGGCGGCGCGTGCGGCCTTCGATGACGGCGTCTGGGCCAACGAAGCCCCCAGGACACGCAAGCGCGTGTTGGTGCGCTTTGCGGAGTTGATCCAGAAGAACGCCAATGAGCTGGCGCTGCTTGAAACGCTCGACATGGGCAAACCGATTCTCAACGCGCGTCATGGCGACCTGCGCGCCGTAACAGAATGCGTCCGCTGGTACGGCGAAGCGATCGACAAGCTCTACGACGAAATCGCGCCGACCCCGAGGAATGCGCTGGCCCTCATCACGCGTGAACCCATCGGTGTGGTTGGCGCCGTGGTGCCATGGAATTTTCCTCTGCTGATGGCGGCCTGGAAATTTTCCCCTGCGCTGGCGGCCGGAAATTCGGTTGTGCTGAAACCCGCCGAGCAATCGCCGCTGTCGGCGCTTCGTATCGCGGAATTGGCGGTAGAAGCGGGTATTCCGCCGGGCGTGTTCAACGTCGTGCCGGGATTTGGCGAAACCGCGGGGCAAGCGTTGGGCCGCCACATGGATGTGGACGCGCTGACGTTCACCGGCTCGACCGAAGTCGGCAAGCTGTTCCTGAAATACGCCGCCGAATCCAACATGAAATCCGTTAGCCTCGAATGCGGCGGCAAAACTCCGAATATCGTTTTCGCCGACGCGCCCGATCTGGACGATGCGGCGAAGGGCGCTGCCGACGGCATCTTCTACAATTCCGGGCAAGTCTGCGACGCGGCTTCGCGGCTATTGGTCGAAGATTCCATTCACGATGAATTCCTGTCGAAAGTCACCGCATTCGCCAAACGCTATCAGCCGGGCGATCCGCTGAACGAGCGCACGCAGATGGGCGCCATGGTCGATGGGACCCAAACCCAGCGCGTCCTCGGTTTCATCAATGCAGGCAAAAACGAAGGCGCGAAACTGGCGCTCGGCGGCAAGCAGGTGCGTCAAGAAACCGGCGGCTATTACATCGAGCCCACGATCTTCGACGGCGTCGACAACCAGATGAGCATCGCCCGCGAGGAAATCTTCGGGCCGGTGCTTTCGACCATCACGTTTAGGACGGAAGAGGAAGCGATTCTGCTCGCCAACGATTCAAAATATGGTCTCGAAGCCAATCTTTGGACCAACGATCTGAGCAAAGCCCATTCAATGGCGCGCGCGTTAAGGGCCGGCACGGTAACGGTGAACACGCGCGACGGCGGCGGCATCGAGGTGCCCTTCGGCGGCTACAAGCAATCGGGATACGGACGCGACAAATCGCTTCACGCATTTCACAAATACACGCAGCTCAAAACCACCTACATCAAAATCGGCTGACGGATTTCTTCCCCGTCGTTACGGGGGAGGTGGATCGCCCGGCGTGCCGGGCGAGACGGAGGGGGCGCGAGCGGTAAGCTACGGCCGCAAAACTACCGCTTCCATGATGCGGTCGAAGAAAGCGAGAATGGTCTCGTCGCGCGCGTAATCGGGCACGCTGTTGTTGCGGTACCAAGGCGCGGACAGCAGCTTCAGATACAGGTCGCGATTATTGTCCGCCTCGCGCACGAATTCGAACAGCTCCGTCATCGATGCAAAGCGCGTGAAATCGACATAGCTCGCTGTGTCGAACAAACGCGAGGCCTGTGGGTCGCCGACATAGATCGGCACGCTATTGGCGAACATGGGATCGACCAGCTTCTCGGTCATGTAGCCGGGCCAGATCGTGTTCTCGACCGCGAGCGTGAATTTGTACCGGCTGAAGAAATCCACCTTGGCGGCAATGCGGTTCGGCGCATAGGGCACCGTCCAGCCGTTCATATTGTTCTGGCAGCGCCCGGCCGCATCGACATGCTTGTAGGCGTTGAACAAGCGGAAAATAGCGTCGCGATACGGCACCTCGTGCAGATAGACGAAGTTGCAGAAGCCGGACTTGGCATCGGCGATCTTTTCCCAATCGGTATCGTCACGCTTGACCAGTGCATCGGGGAGATAGCCGTAACCGCGCCCCTCATAGACCCAAAGCGGCAGACGCAGATGGTTGGGGTGATCGACCAGCGATGAAAACGTCATCGCGAATTCGCAATGCGCCATGTCGGGCTCGAAATTTTCGCCGGTGATGAAGACGCGCAGATATTTTCCCGCCGGAGCCCTCGCGACGGCGTGCGTTTCGCGCGCATCCGCATAGGGGCGGAATTGCGGCGAGAACACCGAATAAAACACGACTTCAGGATCGGGCGAGACGACCAGATCGTACTTCTCGAACACATAGGGGAAGAATGCGCGGAAATGGTCCGGTGAAAACCCTGGCCAGAAATACGCGAAATTGACCCGGACCTGCTGTTTCATCAGAAAGCTCCTCCCCCGCTCCGCTTCGCTACGCAGGGGTGAGGCCATGTGCGAGATAGGTGAAAGCATTCCGTCATAAGGCGTCTATCGCGCGAGTTCTGCCGTCATGCAAGCCGTACACGGTCAACGCCGACAACTTTACGTTCCGTGTTTGTACATTCTTTACCGAACCAGCGAACGGCACTCGCTTATTAGCCGAACCTTTCTTGAAGACGTGGAAAATCGGCCCTGCAAATCCAGGTGCCGCCATGTATCGTCTCTTCGTCGCCGCGCTCGTACTGATGGCAATCAGTGCACTCGCCGTCCGCTACCTCGATAGCGAGCCGATGAAGGCGCCTCAGAAGACACCCGGCACAACAAGCACGAGCGCGCCGCCCGCATCGAATTGACCGCAACGGAGCCGCCGCTATTTAGAACGGGTCGCGATGCCGCGCGCGATCATCTGGACTTTATAGAGAGAGCCTGCGCCACCGATATAGAGGGTTTGCTTGTTCGCGCCGCTGAACGCGATGTTCTGACAGTCTGCCGGTGGACAGCGCACGGGGATGGTGCCCAGCGGCTGACCTTGCGGGCTGAATACTTCGACACCGCCGCCGGTCGCTACATAAAGCCGGTCATTGTCGTCCACCGTCATGCCGTCAGCGAATGACTTCACCCCGCCCAGACCGTTGTCGCGGTTGCTGCGGCCCTTCAGCGTCGCGAATTCGCGCCGATTTTCGACAAGGCCGTCGGTGCGGATATCCCACACCATAACGTGCTCGCCATTGGAATCGTCGACATAGAGCTTGGTTTCATCCCGGTTGAGCGTAACGCCGTTGGGCCGGATGAGTTTGTCTTCGATTTTCACCGGCGCTTGACCGGGCGCGATGTAATAGACCGCCGGCGGCAGACGCGGAGCCAATGGCTTACCGCCGTTGCGCTTCACCAACTCCTCGGCCTGTTGCTTGGTGAGCCCGGGGTCTGTGAAGTAGATGCCGCCCTTGCGCGTGACGATCAGATCGTTGGGCCGGCTGAAGGGCATGCCGTTGTATTTGTCGGCGAGAGTGGCCTCACTTCCCTTCGGATAAATGACGCCGATGCGCGTCGAGCCATCCCAGGCCTGGGCGGAAATGAGGCGCCCCTGCGCGTCTTCCGTCACGCCATGCGATTCATTGGACTCGGGGATGAAGACGGTCGCCTCGTCCGTCTGTGTATTTAGGCGATGCACCCGGCGCATATCCGGTTCTGAAAACAGAAGTGATCCATCCTTCAGCCCGACGGGATCATCCAGGCCCTTATACCCTTGCACGATGCGTGTGATGGGAGATCCGCCCGCGACGACGCCGGCAATTTCCGTCGCAGTTCCGACCACAGCCGGAGCTTCCGCGGCAAAGGCATAGAAAGAGCCCAGCGACACGAACGTGATTGCGATGGCGGCGATTGTTTTTGGCGTCATGTCGTATCTGCTCCAAAATCGAAGGGGCGAGCGCGCTCTAAGAGAAACCAGCATAGCATTAGCCCCACCCCCGCCTCTAGCTGGCCACGAGCCCCAAGGAGCGGCGCGCGACAAAAGGAAAGGACATGACATGGCGAAGAACACAATTTGCATCTGGTACGACAAGGATGCCGAGGCCGCCGCCCGGTTCTACGCGGACATTTTTCCAGACAGCTCCATCACGGCTGTGCACCATGCGCCCAGCGACTATCCGTCCGGCAAAAAGGGCGACGTGCTGACGGTGGAATTCACCGTCGCAGGCATTGCCTGTCTCGGCCTGAACGGCGGACCCGCGTTCAAACAAAGCGAAGCCTTTTCGTTCCAGATCTCAACCGAGAATCAGGATGAGACCGACCGCTATTGGAACGCCATCGTCGGCAATGGTGGACAGGAAAGCGCCTGCGGCTGGTGCAAAGACAAATGGGGCCTGTCGTGGCAGATCACGCCGCGCGTTTTGATGGATGCGCTGGCAGCCGGCGGGCCCGAAGCAAAGCGGGCCTTCGATGCGATGATGACCATGGGCAAGATCGACGTCGCCGCCATCGAAGGCGCGCGCCGCGGCTAAACGTAAATTCCGCGTACAGGCCCGAGCGGAGCTTTTAGCTCTGCCCGGCCTTCCACGCAGCACATGCTTAGATCCCTCGGCTCCTGCGGCGTCCCATGACGAGAGACACGACGAACAGAACGAGAAAGACAAAGAACAGCACTTTTGCGATTTCGATGGACGCGCCGGCGATTCCCGTGAATCCCAAAAGAGCCGCGATCAGACCAAGGACAAGAAATACGAGCGTGTAATGCAGCATGAGCGGAGCCCTCCGTTTGGCTGCAATTGTAACGTCCCGCGCGCGGTTACGTTCCCGCTTATGCCAAGCCTGCCGTGGGGGCTTGGTTGTCGCGCGCGTGGTTAGAAGTCGGCAGGCGTGGCGGTTGGGATCGGATAGGATTTCTTCGTCACCACGTCGAAATTGTTCTCGGCACAGATCTCTTCGCTGAGGGCAGGGACGTTGACGCGGTCGTAGATCATGACGCCGCTCCAGGGCGAGGTGAAGGCGCCGGTATCTTCGACCCGAATGGTCGCTTCCAGCTTTTTGCCGTCGCCAGCCAGCCGGTATCTTTCGACGACGTGCAAGGCATCGGTGTGCGGCGTGCCGAAGGTGTCCACCGACGACATGCCCTTGAGCGCGATCGTATCGATCACCAGCGTATCGCCTTCATAATGACCGACGGACTCCCCATACCAGGCCAGCGGAGGATTGTTCGTATGCGGCACATTCATTGCGATGTGCCGCACCTGATGATCGCGCTGGTAGATGATGACCGTCTCCCCCGGCAGCTGCAGGAATTGCACGGGCGCGGTCAGGGTCAAGACGCCGGGGACTCCGGACGCACGGCACTCCTCCGTTTGCGTGGGAATCTGCAGTCCGACGCGCCGCGACTCGGCCCGTTTGGCAACTTGGGCCGCCGCCCAGGGTTGCAGAATCGGGCTCGTCTCGTCGCCTTCAATCAAGGTCTGCAGATTGGTGGCGTCAACGATGCGCTTTCCGCGCACCGGCGCAGGGCTGCCCGGCACAGGCTGGAACTGGGCAATCGGCGAGTGCAGCCAATTGCCGGTGAAATCCGGCATTTCCGCGGGCGCGGCGGATGCGGCGACGATGGGCGCGAAAGCAGCGATGGCAAGAAACCAAGGGCGCATGGTGTTCTCCGGCTCGAAGGTTTTCATCTATCCGGCGGAAGGCGCGGGCGCAACGCGAATCGCTTCTCGAAATGAGACACCAGACGCCGCCGCGACCAAAGAGGATGCGATTCATCGCCGCCAATAAAAGCCGCCAATCACCGGATGCAGGCTGCTGCAAGCGCGCCGAGTGTGCGAAAAATCACACGAAAGCCACAGTCCTTTGGAATGTCCATCGTGAAATGATAGACGACTTTCGGCAGATTCTTCCGCCTTACCTTTCATTTCATTCCCCCTAGAAGAAAGGACGTTTTCGTATGACACGATTGTCGATGACCAGTGTTGCGGCCTTCGCGATGCTGGGTACGGCTGCCATGGCGCAGCCCATGCCGAATCCGAACGAATGGACCGGAGAGGGCGCCATATCCGCCGCCGTCATTACGGGAAATACCAAATCGACCGATGCCGGCATCGGTATCAAAGCCGCCAAACAATTCGGCGATTGGCGCGTAAAAGGCGCGCTGGGCGTCGATTACGGCAAGAACAATAGCGTCGAGAGCCGCAATCGCTAGTCGCTGACCGGCCAGTTGGACCGCGATATCACCAACCGGTTCTTCGTCAATCTCCGCGGAACCTACGAAGAAGACAAATTCTCAGGGTTCGATAGCCGTAGCTTTGTTGGTGTTGGTGCGGGTTATAAGGTCTTGATGATGGGGCCCGCGACATGGACCATTGAAGGCGGCCCAGGGTATCGCCGGGACGTTTTTCAAGCGACGGGGAAATCCAAGGGCACGTTCGGCGCACGGCTGGGCTCGGTCTACGCCTATAAGTTCAATGACGCCGTGAATTTCACGAACGATACCGAAGTGGTCTATTCGGATGTTTCGACCCAAATCGTCAATATCGCAGCCGTCACAGCCAAGATGACGGACAAACTCGCGGCGCGTTTTTCTTACGAAGTACGCAATGAATCCGACCCGCCGTTCGGCCGCAAATCGACCGACACGATCTCAAGGATTTCGCTCGTCTACGGGTTCTGAAACAATGCCACCATCGCCCGCGTCTGGTGCAAGCGCGCCGACGCGGGCGATGGGTGTCAACGCCTGTCCCGTTCGATCCGATTGGAAAAACAAGATGAGCCCGTATGACAACAGCGCCGGAATTTTTGTCGGCACAGGCCAAAGCCCGGAATATCTGGCGCTGAAGCTGGCCAATCGGCACGGGTTGATCGCAGGCGCGACGGGAACGGGCAAGACCGTAACCATGCAGGTTCTGGCCGAGGGATTTTCGCGCGCCGGCGTGCCGGTGTTCGTCTCGGACGTGAAGGGCGACCTGTCGGGCATCGCGGCGGCAGGACAATCGAGCGATGCCTTCGTAACGCGCGCCAAGAGCATGGGATACGACTATGAGCCCGACCGCTTTCCGGTCGTGTTCTGGGATTTGTTCGGCGACAAGGGCCATCCCGTTCGCGCGACGATTTCGGAGATGGGACCTCTGCTGCTGTCGCAGCTGCTTGAATTGAATGACGTTCAGGAAGGCGTGCTCAACATCGCGTTTCGGGTTGCGGACGAAAACGGGCTGCTGCTGATCGACCTCAAGGATTTGCGCGCCGTTCTGGGCTTCATCGCGGAACATGCGGCAGAACTGACGGCGGAATACGGCAATGTTTCAAAAGCCACCGTTGGCGCCATCCAACGTCAGCTTCTGGTGCTGGAAAATCAGGGCGGAGCGAAATTTTTCGGAGAACCGGCGCTGGCGCTGAAGGATTTCCTGCGCGTGGACCGTGAAGGGCGCGGCGCCATCAATGTGCTGGCCGCCGACAAATTGATGGAGACGCCGCGCCTGTACGCGACGTTCCTGTTGTGGCTGCTTTCGGAATTGTTCGAGCAGATGCCCGAAGTGGGCGATCCGGAAAAGCCCAATCTGGTTTTCTTCTTCGATGAAGCGCATCTGCTGTTCAACGATGCGCCCAAGCCGCTGTTGGAAAAAATCGAGCAGGTGGTGCGCCTCATCCGGTCAAAGGGCGTGGGCGTCTATTTTGTGACGCAGAACCCGTTGGACGTTCCCGACAAGGTTCTGGCGCAATTGAGCAACCGTGTGCAGCACGCACTCCGCGCCTTCACGCCGCGCGATCAAAAAGCGGTCAAGGCCGCGGCGGACACGTTTCGCGCCAACCCGGGCCTCGACACCGCGCATGTGATCATGGAGCTGGGAAAAGGCGAGGCGCTTGTCTCGTTTCTGGAAGGCAACGGCACGCCGCGAATGGTGGAACGCGTGATGATCTGCCCGCCGGCCGCCCGCGTTGGGCCCGTAACGCCGGATGAGCGTAAGGCGGTTATGGATGCAAGCCCCGTCCGGGGAAAATACGATACTGCGCTGGACGCTGAGTCCGCTTACGAAGTGTTGCACAACCGCGCGACGCAAGGGACCGCACCGGCGGAACAACCGCCGCAACAGGGCGGGGGCGCCAGCGATATATTGGGCGGTATCGGCGCCGCGCTCTCCGGCATTTTTGGAACGGGCGGATCGCGGAGCGGCCGTTTGACAACCGGTCAGGCGATCGCGCGCGAAGTTACACGGTCGGTCGCAAACCGCGTGGTGGGGCAACTCGCCGCCGATCTGGGAAAATCCTTGGGCGGGCGAACCGGCGGCACGATCGGACGGGCGATCGTGCGCGGCACGTTGGGCGGTGTTTTGCGGCGGTGAAACGCGCCGCTTATTTCGGCTTCTGGAATTTCAGATAAAATTTGTCGGATTTGTCGGCGATGCCGCCCTGCCCCGTCACGCGCTTGGTGTGGTCGTCGGCGGGATTGCCAAGCACCTTGTAGTCGCCGACCAGTTTGAAGCCGGCGGCCATTGCTTCCTTCTTCACCACCTCCGCATCGATGCGATGCATGGAGGCGGTATCGCGCACGCCAGATCCGGCAGCGGCGGCGTGGTCGATAACCACAAAATATCCGCCCGGCTTCAGCGCCGCGAAGATCGCCCAGTCCATCGCCATGGTGTCGGCGTGAAAAATGCCGGGGTTTTGGAAGTCGTGATAATTCTGCGCCGTCCAAACGACGTCAACGGGCTCGGGCGTTTTCAGCTGCGAGAAATCTTCGTCCAGCACGGTGACATTCGCATAAGCAGGATCTTTGGTGACCGCCGCGATCTGCGCTTTGATGCGGTCGTTAAACGTCACCAGGTTGATGGAATAGACGTGCCCCTTCGGCCCGACCGCCGCGCTGAGGAGGCGCGTGGAATAGCCGCCCGACGGGACGAGCTCCGCCACCGTGTCCCCCGGCTTGATGCCCGAATTGGCCAGCATGTCTGCCGGCTGCCTGTCGGCATCGCGCATCGTATCGTCGGCGGGACGATGGGAATCGGCAACCGCGGCCTTTACAAAATCCGGCACGTTGGGCGTAGCGGCAAAACCGGGGCTTTGAGCGAGCGCAAGCGTCGCGATGGCGGCAGCAATGACAAAGCGGCTATGCATGGCAGGCCCTCCCCAGTGTTTTTAGATTTGTATCATTCTCTAAACGATAGCAGCGCAGCGTGATAGTTTCGAGTTCAGCGAGATACGGGGGATGCGATGAACAGGTTCGGTGCTTTGACGGTGATACTGGCGCTGGCCGCCATTCCGGCGTGGGGGGCGGAGGCGCCGCCGAAGGAGAAATTCATCGGCGCATGGCGGCTGATTGACGTCCGCGAGCGCGATGCCGAGACGGGCGCCGAAAAGCCCGCCACACCAGGCGGGGCCGGTGGGCAGTTGATTTACACCGCCAATGGGCGTCTCTCCCTACAAATCGCGCGCGTGGGGTGGGACAAGGCTCCGGCCGGGGACCCGGCCAACTTCGCGTCCTATTTCGGGCGCTGGGAATTGGTGACGGCGGAAGGCTATGTGCTGCATCAGCAGGACGGAAACTTGAACCCGAAACAGGTCGGCCAGGCCGCCAAGCGCTATTATTCGTTCGACGCGCAAGGCCATCTGTCGCTGGCCACGCCCCCGGCGAAAAACGCCGAAGGCCGCAACGTCGCCACGGTGTTCGTGTGGGAACGGTATCCCTGAACCGGCGCCAGGTTCATCAATTCTTCAGCGGGCGGTTCAGCTCTGTGCGCCAGCCCGCGGGATCGGGAGTCGATTGGGGGCCGGCGGAATAGACCTCCCACAGATCGGCGGCCGGCTCGTGGCCGTTGGTTTTCATCCATTGCATGAATTCGCCCCATGCGGCGGGCAGGCCTTCGTAGCCGCCGCTGTAAACGGTGCGCGCCACCTTGGCGGCGGGCAGCACGCCCGGCTTCATGCGTCCGGCAGCGGTCACGGGCGCGGAGACTTTCACGCCCAATTCAAAATCGAACACGTCTGGGCTCATTTTCAGATGATGCGCGAAGACCGCGCCGTCGGGCTTCGCGCCTTGTGCGGCAAGCGCCGCCATCAGCTCGCCGACGGCGGGGCCGAAGACTTTCATCATCTCGTTGCGCGGGACGGTAAGATGGATCACGGCAGCGGGTTGAGCTTCGGTCTGGATGATCTGTGGTGCGGCAAGCATCGGCGTTACTCCATTGTTTGTGTACAGATGAATTGAACGATTCAGATCAGGGTCTCCAGCCGGACGTAGCTTGCTTCCATGCCGCCCGCCATACCGGTGGCGAGCATTGCCGAAACCGTTGCGGCATCGGGCAGTGTCATGCGCATGGTCATCAACGTGCCCGCGCCGTCTTTCTCGAATGTCGTGACGACATGGTTGTCCGGCGTCGGGTCGGGAAGATGCATACGCTCGATGTGGACGATGCGGCTGAAAGGAACCAGTTCGACGAACTCGCCGGTGATGTGGAAACCCCGGCCCGTGCCGTTCACCCACTCGTAGCGGAAGGTTCCACCTGGGCGCGGATCGATGATGCAAACCGGCATCGACCAGCCATCGGGGCCTAGCAGCCACTTCTGGATGATCTTCGACTCGGTGTGGGCGCGATAGACTGCCTCTGGCAGCGCCGCGAAGCGCCGGGTGACGACGATGTGCATGTCGCCTTCTGTGGTCAGAGTCATCTTGCTCATCGTTTTGCCTTTCGTCTTTTGAGTGTCACTTCGGCCAATACGTCATCAAGCCGGTCGTAGTTTCTGGCGAGCGCAACGCGCAGCATGTCGAGCCACTGATCGATCTCGGTGATGGCCGCCGGCGCCAACCGGCAGGGCCGTTTGGCGCCTTCGACTCGGCGCAGGATCAGCCCGGCGCCTTCGAGCACCTTCAGATGCCGCGACACCGCCGGCTGCGTCATGTCGAACGGCTCGGCCAGCTCCATCACCGTCGCCTCCCCCAACGCCAACCGCGCCAGGATCGCCCTGCGGGTCGGATCGGCCATCGCCGAAAAAGCAGCATCGAGATTTGGCATATTTGCGCTCTTCGTTATATAATTCATTTGTTATATAATTTGGCGGCTATGTCAAGCCGGCCATCTCGAAGACGCACGCACACCGCAATCACCTCCCCCAACGCGGGGAGGTGATCGCAGCGCAGACGCGCGTGATATTCGAGTAGGGCGCTGAAGCCTCGTTCAGAAGTCCGGCGTGGTGGCGGTCGGGACTTGGGCGTCTTCTTCGGTGCCGTATTTGCGCGGGTTTTCGGCGCAGACGTTTTCCACCCACTGGTCCTGGATCATGTGGCGGTATGTAACCGTAGCCGACCATGGCGTGGTGAAGACGTTGGGGTCGTCCACCGTAAACAGAAGCTGCAGCACCCTGCCCCGGTAATCGGCATCGAAGGGCTGCTGGTTGCGGACGTTTTCCTTGGCGTCGCGCGCATAGCTTTCCTGCGCTTCTTCGTTGCCGATCATGCGATAGCGTTCGACGACATGCAGCGCCGGACTTTGCGGCGTGCCGAACCAATCCACCATCGCGAACGGCCCGGCCTTGATGCCGACCGTATCGATCACCAGCGTGTCGCCTTCGTAATGGGCGACGGAATCGCCGTACCAGGACGGCGTGATCTTCTGGGGATGCTGCGCGTTCAGGCGAACGTGCCGAACCTGCTGATCGACAAGATAGTGGATGGTGATGTGGTCCTTCTGCTGGAACATTTCCATTCCGGCCGAGGGCAGCACGAAGGGCACCCCGTTGGGCCAGCACTGATTGCGCGGATTATGAAAGCCGAAATGGCCCATCGACTCTTCGCCGCGCATTTTCACGATGGCGGCGGCTTCAGGCTTCAGGATGGGATTGCGATAATCGCCGACGAGCTGCACCGGATTGCTGCGCCCGTTCCGCCGCTGAAGATTCACCAGCGATGTCGGCCCCGACGCCAAAGGCTCCATGCCCGGCAGCGAGGGATGCGCCCACATCCCCGAAAAATCCGGCACTGGCGCAGGCGCCGCTTGGCCCGGCATCGCCGCCGCCGCCAACAGGCCCGTCATCAGAAGCGCACGCCGCCACCCCGCCATGATTGCCTCCGCCGCTATCCACCCCAATCTACGCCCGTCGCAGGCGTGGCGGCTACTCCTCATGATCGCCAGCTTGCACGGGCAATCACCTCCCCCAACGCGGGGAGGTCGAAATTGGGAGCGCAGCGAACAATTTCGGGTGGGGGGAAGCTATCCGCAGCAATCCCCCCACCCGAAATGCCTCGCGGCTGACGCCGCTTCTGCATTTCGACCTCCCCGCGGTGGGGGAGGTGATTGAGCGGGGGCCACGCGTTGACGCCGTGGGCAACGCGTGCCTACCCTGCCCTTCCTTTGACGGCGTTGCGTTTCGTCCTTCCTTTGGAGGCTCACCATGCCGGCTGTCAGCAAATCCACACTTCTAAATTTCGCTGTTTTGCCGGCTGTGCTGGCGATCTTTTTCGGCCTGCGTATCGTCGCGCAAACGCATCCGGAATTGGATAGCTGGATTCCCAAATGGGACCGGCTGCTTCTGTTCGCCGTGGTGGTCTTGCTGGAGCGGATTTATCACTATCGTTACGCGGTCTCGCAGCGGCATCTGCTGGGGCGCGATGTCCTCTCGACCTTCGTGACAATGTACGTGGTAGGCTTCGTCACCGCGCTGCTGGTTCTGCCGGTGCTGGCGTATCTGCCGCAACATCTGCTGGGGCGCAAACTGCTGTTTGCCTCGTCCGATGCGCTGGGGCCGCTGTGGCTGCAGGTCGTGGTGATAACGGCGTTCGTCGGTTTCTTCCGCTATTGGATGCACCGGCTGCAGCACGAAAACCAATTCCTGTGGGAGCTGCACGCCTATCATCACCGCGTCACCGACTTGAAGGCGCTCAACACCTACGTCTCGCACCCCATCGATTACGCGCTGCGCAACGTCCTGGTTTATCTTGTCGTCGGCGTAATCGGGTTTGATCCATTCGCGATTCTGATTGCGGCGGCGATCACCTTCATCGGCGGCGGGCTGCAGCATTGCGGCGCGGATTTGAAAGGCGGCTTTTTGAACTACGTCTTCGTGACGCCGGAAGTGCATCGTTGGCATCACACGGCCGACGTGCCCAAGGGCTACGGCTATTCCTGCAATTACTCCGTCGAATTTCCCGTCTGGGACATGCTGTTCGGCACCTTCTATCTACCGCAGAAAGACGGCCAGACGCTGCAGCCCGAGCGCATCGGCCACCCCGACGGGCTCCCCGACGAACGCAGCTATGTGCGCATGCTGCTGATGCCTCTCGGCCTCTGGCCGGCGTCCTGGCCCAAAGATCCGGCTCTTGCCGGTACGCAAAGCGCGCCACCAGCTTAAATTGCCCCCGTTGTCATCCCGGAAGCCGCGTCAGCGGCTATCCGGGACCCACGGAGGAAACGGCCCGGTGGGTCCCGGCTCGGCGCGATGCTGCGCATCGCTTGGCCGGGATGACAGGTTGTTTAGCGCACACGGAAAGCTTGCCCGACGTAACCGCGCCACCAAAAACTGCTAAGTTCCGTTCATCCGTCGGGGGATGGCTCGTGCATCGGGGGGCAGAATGAATTTCATATCGAGGAAAGGGGCATCCATGAAGTCCAAGCTCGCGGCTGTGTTTCTGCTGTTGTCGCTGCCAATGTTTTCCGTAACAGCGCAGGCGCAAACCCTGACCGGCGCGATCGATATGCACGCGCATGCCGATCCGGATGGCGTGGGAAGAAAGCTCGACGCCATCGAGTTGGTGCGCCTGGCGAAGCAGAACGGCATGCGCGCCATCGTGATCAAAAATCACTACGAGCCCACGCAGTCGCAAGCGTTTCTCCTTCGCAAGATCGTGCCGGGCATCGAGGTCTTCGGCGGCATCTCGCTGGATCTGACCGTCGGCGGCGTCAATCCGGCCGCCGTGGAATGGATGACCAAGGTCAAAGGCGGCTACGGCAAGGTGGTCTGGCTGCCGACCTATGACTCCGAGGCGCAGGTGAAACTTACCAAAGAAAATCGCCCGTTTGCGCCCGTGGTGAAAGACGGCAAAGTTCTGCCGGCGGTGGCGCAGGTGATGGCTATCGCCGCCAAAAGCAATCTGGTGCTGGAGACGGGACATTCCTCGGGCGCCGAAGATCTGGTGATCATCGCGGAGGCGAAGCGCCAGGGCGTGCAGAACGTCATGGTCACGCATGCGCTGACCAACCCCGGCGGCCCCCTCACGCTCGCCGAGATTCAACAGGCCGCGAAGCTGGGCGCCTATATCGAACTCGTCCATGGCGGGAATACGCCGGACATGGTGCGCAAAGAGGTGGAAGTGATCCGCGCCGTCGGAGCGTCCTCCGTGGTCCTCTCCACCGACCTCGGCCAACCCGCCAATCCCCTCCACACCGACGGCCTGCTGGCCATGTACAAGGCGCTAATGGCCCAGGGCATCTCAGCGGCGGACATTGTGACCATGTCTCAGGCCAATCCGGCGAAACTGTTGGGGCTGAAACCCTAGTAGCCGCCAAACTAGCAACATGAAGCCATTCATCTTGGAGGCAACATGCTTAATCCAGACGTTCTGGCCGGGCTCAAGACCGCTCTCCGGGATCATGAAATCTCGGACGGATCGCCCTATTGCCTTTGTTTCGCGCGAAAGGGCGACAGCGGCGCGAGCTTTGGTTTCATGCAAGGCGATCTCGCAGCAAAGCAGGACGAAGCCACCGCGGCTTTTAAGACCTGCCTTCAGCGCGCGAACTTCACGCCGCAAGAAATTGGCACCTATGTGGGCTTACTCTCGAAACCGTGCCCGGATAATCCCCTGACGCCGGAACAAACCGAACGCGTCAATCAGGCGTTGGCGAACGCCACCGACGTCGTCGATTCCATGGATCAGAAGATCTTTGAACACGTCTCGTCGCAAGTCGATAAATGCATCGCTGCTGCGAGCGGCACTGGCCGGAACATCACCGCAGAGGCCCTTATTTACATGGCGCTGTGGATCAACATGACCGGACCGCCGACGAAACTCCTCGAATGGATCAAAGGTGGGCGGCCGCAAATGGCGAAGCAGCCCGATCCCGCTCCGAAAACGATCGATGGGGCAGCGATCAAGAATTATTTGGGATGCACCACCTACTACACCGAAAATCCGCGGAATTTCAAAAGACTGCAGGAGAGTGTAACGCGCGGCTTGGCGAAACTGAAATAACGCCCCGCTGTCCTTACGGAAGGGGCGCTTTCCAATTTACAGGACTCAAATATAGTTCGGCCTTCAAAATTAACCATGAAGGCTCTATTCTCCCAAAAATTACGCGATGAATGGAACATGGGAGTGAGCCATGAGGCGTCTAAGTCCGATCGCTGTTGCGTCGTGCGCTTTTCTTGCGTCATGCGCCGCAAACAAGCCGGCACTCGAAATGGCAGTGGACACCACTGCAGTCGAAATGCCTATGGAAGAGCCTCCTGCCCCACCCACGCCGCAACGCGAACTCGTGACCTTGGGGCCTGCCAGCGGCGGCATTGGAGGGTCGCGTTTTTTTGTCCGTCAAGCGCTTACGCGTGATCAGTTGCGAACCTGTGTCGTCACACAGCGGAACATTGATGCCAGCAGAAGTCAGTCAAGAGCTGACGAATACCAGTTGACCGCGCGCCGAAGCCAGATCGAAGCTCAGGACAAGGCGCTCGATGTGCAACGCCTGCTCGTTAACGCAAGAAGTCAGGCATCGGTTGACGGCTTTAATGCTGCCGTCCGCGCTCAAAGTACCGCCATAAACGATTACAATATTGCCGTAGACCTTGCGCGGAAGGAAAATGACCGAGGCAATTCACTGGTCAACGACTTCAACTCTACCTGCGGCGGGCGCTCCTATTACGCCGATGAAATGAGTGCGGTCCTTGCTGAGTTGGGGCCGCCCCCCGTAACCCTCGTGTCCACTCCAGGCGCCCTCCCAACTCCTGCCGTGTCCTTTCCTGGCGCCGGCAATTCCAGACCACTCCCCCTGCCGAACGCCGATCTGCCACCAACGACAACAGTTCATTTGGGCTTCACTGAAGTCCCTGCCCTGAACGTCCCCCGCCCCTAATCGTGCCCGGACATGGTGCGCAAGGAGGTGGAGGTGATCCGCGCCGTCGGAGCGTCCTCCGTGGTCCTCTCCACCGACCTCGGCCAACCCGCCAATCCCCTGCACACCGACGGCCTGCTGGCGATGTACAAAGCCCTGATGGCCCAAGGCATTTCTGCGGCGGACATCGTGACGATGTCTCAGACCAATCCGGCGAAGCTGTTGAGGCTGAAACCCTAATGGGGCTGATGACGGGGCTAATGTCTGTGACCCTATTTCTGCTTTAAGAATAGGACCAAGGAGCGGCGAAGCGATTAACTATCAACTTGATAACGTGGTGCACCTGTTCGCGATCGCTCTCTTTCTCGCTTTCAGACAAGGCCGCATACGGTGTCGCAATCTGTCGTTCCCAATGCTGAACCAACGCTGCCGGAATGAGCAGTGAACCATCAGCCTGAAGTTGGCCAGAATCGTGCATGTATCGCTGCCAACGCGCCCAACGCTCATGTTCGATTGCGGCAAGCGGTTCAAGGAGGCTAAACAGGGCGCCCTCGACTAACTCCTTATCCATTATTAGATGAGGCCTTGTTCAACTAGGTTTCGGTAGTGCTCTCCCGTCGCTGTAAGCCTAACAGTCTTGCTATGAATAGCAGCATGCCACATATGCGGGGCGCCCACCGGAACCAAGAGGTTTACCCGATTATACTTTTGAAGAATTGCAAAAACCGCTGTGTGCGCCGCATCTGCTGTTGCGTCGGTAGGTTCGTAAGAAGGGTCGAGTTGATATTCATATCCTCGCATTGGGAAAAACTCAGCCAGCCGTTGGAGGTCAGCTAACGGAAGTGGGGGTTGCACCTGCCTCAGTGAAACAAAACGCTTAATATTCGTCTTAAAGACTGGCCGTTGGCTCCAAGACCCAAGCGATTGATCAATGTGAGCGTACACGCTTCCGGGCGTCACCTCGCCAACAAGGTTTGCCCCCGCACCGCCTAGAGCATCGATTAGCAGATCGGTAAAGACTCCCCCCCCATTTACTTCGGCTGCATACTGATCTTTGGTCGACGCCGTCAGAATCGTGACCCCTTCGGCTATCTCCGTCAGTTGAGGATTAACTGGATGGTTCCCGAGCCCCCCGCTATGACAGCTATCGAGCATTATGATTTTATTGCGCGCGGGACTCTTATTCGCAAAAGTCATAATTTCGGCGAGTGGCAAGCCATCATCCCCTGACTTGCAGTCGCTGGCGCATAGGTATCCGCCAGTGGATTCGATGTAACCGTGTCCGGCAAAATAGAAAAGAACCACGTCGTTGTCGTCGGCGAACAGATCGCGCACCGCTTCTTTTAGCTCGCTGCGCGTAACGAGATCGGTTGGCGCCGTTCCGACCATCAGCTTGGGTTGAGAAAAATTAACTGACCCATCTGCATGGCGATCAAGCATTTGCTTGACCCCAAAAGCGTCGTTTACACATCCGTGAAGTCCACCGATGTGCTCATAATAATCAATGCCGACAACTAGTGCTTTGCGCAAAAGAGAAAATCCTCAGAGCGTATTTATCCAAGCGGCTATATTGTCCCAGGTCCACACCATGGTGTTCACGCCAACTAAATTGGTGCGATCTTCCTTATACGCCCAGATACCTCGCACCGGCCTCTTTTCGTCCTTAGCACACTGTATTTCCCATTTCTGACCAGATGAATTGAGCGAGTTCTTGCTAACGATTGCCAGCACACCATCGGAACGTAGAATGCGTGTACGAACCCGCTTTTTCCATTCTTCGTCATATGCCTCTTTAACAGACATATCGATGTACTCGAACGGCGTATCTGTATGAAGGGACTGCCCCTTAATAAGATCACGAATACGTTCGTCCTCTATCGCAAACGCGACAAAAATAACTTTACCAGCCATTTCATTGACCCCAAAAGCTTTGGCCACCGTATCAGCTAAGTATTGTGACCGGAAGGTAGACTCAGTTCTGCAAGTTGGGGGCAGATTAAATCTAACGTCGCTATATCCGTGCCATCTGGTAAGCGCCGCTTGCGCCGACATTCGAGCGGCTCCTAATTGCCGATCACCGCAATCTTCTGATCCGGGCGCACCCTGATGATGTCGGCGTGTTCGGCGAGGAGCGCAGGAGACCGCCCTGATATTCGCTTGCCCCATTGCGGACTCAGCGAAAGTGCGTCGTTATCGGGGCAGGCTGGCGATGCTATAAGCCACACAGGTTTGGCACGGGCGTAGATTTAGGTGAGCCGGGAGAGGACAGCGGAGGGGGCGTGGCGCGGGGTTCGGCGCGCGCTGCAGACCGTGCATCTGTGGCTTGGGCTGGCGCTGTGTATTCCCATTGTGGTGATCGGCATTTCGGGTAGCGCGCTGCTGGTGCAAAGCGATTATGTGCGCCGGTCCTTCCCGCCTGCGACCGCTGCCGGACCCAGGCAACCCATCATGCGCGCGATAGAGGTTGCGCAGGCGGCGGGGCCGGCCAACGCCCGCCTCGGCCGCGCCGATCTGGCGCTGCGCGAGGGCGATCCGGTCACCGTGCAAATGCAGCCTCCGGGCCGCCGGGTGCGTCCGGTGAAGATTTATGTGGACCCGGTGTCGCTGAAAGTTCTGGGCAGCGAAGAGGTGGTGCCGCGCGGCGAGGCGCTCGGCTTTCTCATCCGCATTCATGCGTTCCTGACGATGAAATCCTATATCGGGGCGAAAGTCGTAGGCTGGCTTGGCGTGGTGATGACGCTGATGGGCGTCAGCGGGCTGGTTCTGTGGTGGCCGAGACGCGGGCAATGGCGCCGTGCGTTTTTCGTGCGCCGCGGCGCGCGGGGATTGGCGCTTAATCTCGATCTGCATCATGCCGCCGGAATCTGGACGCTTGCCGTGTTTCTCATCATGAGCGTCAGCGGCGTCTATTTGAGCTTCCCCCAGACCGCTACCAACGCCGTGCTTGCCGTGCTGCCGTCCGGCCTGGGTTCGGGCGAACCCAGGGCGGGGTTCGTGCCCACGCCGGGGCCTCTGGATGCCGATATGGCCGTCGCCTCTGCGGTGCGGGCGGTGCCCGATGCGCGCGCCGTCGGCGTGCAAATGCCGGAGCAGGCCGGAAGGCCCATCGTGGTGTTTCTGGAGTCCACGAGGGTGGGCGACGCGACGCAGCCCCAGATTTTGGTCATGTTCAATCAGGCCACGGGAAACGCCCGTTATGTGGATGACCCGCGCTATCACGGAACGGCCGAGCGGACTATCAACCTACTGAACGCACTGCATTACGGCGCGCCGTTCGGGCTGTTGTGGCAAGCAACGGTGTTCGTCTCCGGCTTCCTGCCGCTGTTCTTCGCGGTTACCGGATTCAACATCTGGTGGGCGCGACGGCGGGTTTCGCGCCGCGTGGCGAAGGCGGCGCGAGTCGCACCGGCGGAGTAGGCCCCCTCCACCATGCTTCGCATGGTCCCCCTCCCCCGCTTCGCAGGGGAGGAGCCACCTCAGCAAATGACCTCCCCCGTGCGGGGAGGTCGAAATTGATCGCGACGTTCCGCGAGCAATTTCGGGTGGGGGGAACGCGGTGGCAACAATCCCCCCACCCGAAATGCCTTCGCGGCTGAAGCCGCTTCAGCATTTCGACCTCCCCGCACGGGGGAGGTGATGATTGTGCGAAAGCCCCCCACTTCGCAGGGGAGGATCAACAGCGCAGTCATTTTGGGACCGCGAATACCGCTCAGGCCAATTTGACTTTCTCCCGGACCGTGCTCGCGCGGCCCATGATGAGCACGGCGGCGACCGAAGCGATGAGCATGAGGGCAATGACGCTCATGCCGGGGCCATACGCGCCGGTGGCGGTCTTTAACGTACCGATGACATTGGGGCCGACAAAGCCGCCCAAGCTGCCGAGCGAACTGACCATCGCGATGGAGCCGGCGGAGCCGCGCCCGGCGAGGAATACCGAACTGAAACCCCATAAGGCCGCCAGGAAGAGAAGCGGCCCAATCATGAGGACGACCAGAGCGGCAAGAATGAGGATGGGAGATTGCGAGACACTGGCGACCAGTAGTCCCAACGCCGAGATCAACAGCGGAAGCGCGATGTGCCATACCCGCTCGTCGCGCTTATCGCCCGAATGCCCCCACCAGGACATGGCGCCGATTCCGATGACGAAGGGCAGCGCAACCGCATATCCGACTTCGATATTCGAAAATCCCATGCCTTGCAGCATCTGCGGCAGCCAGAACCGGCTGCCTGAAGCCGCGCATTGATCGGCGAAAAAGATGAGTCCGAGCACGATGACGCGAGGGTCCAGCAACGCGCGCCACAGAACCTTGTGCTGAGGCGCGTCGCCGGTTGCGAGGTGTCTTGCGATGGTTGCGCGTTCGGCTTCGCTGAGCCAGCTTGCCTGCGCTGGACTGTCCGCAAAGACCTTCAACACCACAAACGCGAGCACGATGGCAGGCAGCCCCTCCAGCACAAACATCCATTGCCAGCCGTGCAGCCCGCCAAGGCCGTTAAGTTCCAAGAGGTAGCTCGACAGGGGCGATCCGATGACGAACGCCAGGGGCAGGCCGACATGGAAATTTGCCGTCACCCGCGCGCGATAGGACGCCGGAAACCACAGTGTCAGATAGTAGACAATGCCGGGATATAACCCGGCTTCCGCGCAACCCAAGAGGAAGCGCAACGCATATAATGTCAGGGGATCGCGGATCAGGGCGTTGCCTGCGGACAGCGCGCCCCACAAGATGAGGATGAAGAAAATCCAGCGGCGCGGCCCGAAGCGTTCGAGCATCAGGTTGGCGGGAATTTGAAACAGAAAATAGCCGATGAAGAAAATGCCCGCGCCCAGGCCGTAAACAGCGGGCGAGAAGCCCAAATCCTTGTTCATCGTCAGCGCGGCGAACGCGATGTTCACGCGGTCCAGGTAACTGACAAAATAGAGAAGCAGCATCAACGGCACGAGCCGCCACGCGCATTTCGTAAAGACGCGGTCCTGCTCAGTCATATGCCCCCCATCGCTCGGCGCGCCGGGACGCTATCACGGTTGAGCGGGCGAAGGGCTTGTTATGGGGAAAAGCGGAACTTGGTAACGCACCGTTGTTCAGCCCATGCGAAGGCGGTAGCCTTATCCGTTGAACACGACGCGGAGACGAGACATGCGGAAGTGGACCGGAACGTTCTTGGCGCTTATTTCGGTTCTTGCTGCGGCGGGTTCGCACGCGCAACCGCAAGGGAGCGGCGGGACTAACGCCGCACCCTCCGCGGACAATTGCAATGCGTTCATGGCGCCGAAGAAGAGTGTGAACGGCAAAGCGGTCGGGCAGGAAGAATGCCGCATGCTCGATTACGGTCTTGTCGACGCGCAACGAAAATATCATCGGCTCGATATCGGTCTTTCCGGCACGCTTTCCGGCTATGTCGTGAAGGAGGGCGCGCGGCAGAATTATTTCACCTCGGCGCCGGATTTCACCTACACGCAATTCGGCAACGTCGATTCCCCGCGTTTTCACGGCATCCTCTCCTATCAAATGGAGAAGGGGACTTCGCTCACGCTGACCTATCCGGAAAAGGACTGGAACGGGAAAGTCTTCGTCATGGTGCATGGCCGATCGGGATCGTTCCTGCGCCGCACCTTGCGTCCGTGGAACGAATATTATGACGGCGGCAAACCGTTCGACGCGAACAAATATGAACGTTCCATGCTCGAACACGGGTTTGCGGTCGCGCGCACGCGGCGCAATGCCGATGGCTTTGTGCCCGGGGATTTTTCCGCCGTGCTGGACGACGGCACGGTGTGGACCGATCAAAACATCAACATGGTCCCGGAGCTGATCCTCGATGAGGTGCGGCTGGTGGGAAATATGCTGAAACAACGATTGGGGAAGAAGCCGTCGCGCAATTATTGGTGGGGCCATTCCGCCGGCACCTATACGGCGCTTGGGCTGAACTACACGATCCAATCCGATCCGCAGATCAACAAGGACGCGGACGGGCAGGAAACCATCAGCGGATTCATCGGCGACGATCCGGGCGGTGGATTGTTCCTGCCGGTGTTGTTCAAGAACGGGCAGGATGTCCTGTACCGCACGGCAGACGAGAAGGCGAAATTCGTTAGGACCTTGATCATTTCGCACCAGGCTTATCCGCTGGTCTATTCCAATGTCGTCGTGGGCGAGTTCGATGCGAAGCATGCGCCGGCCGGCATTTCCGACACGGCGCTGACCAACAAGCGCAACATGGCCAAGCTCTTCGGCAAGAAGGGCATGGATAATGTTTTCCGCATGTATGAGGTGCGCGGCGTCAGCCACCAGGGCGACGAGGACCTGGAAAACAACCGCGAGCGCGATGTGCAGGTCGTACACTTGTCGCGTGTGATGGACAGTGCGGTCGATCTTCTGGACAACTGGGTGGAGAAAGGTATCGAGCCGCCAAAATCGCGTGCGGACGATCCCGCCGTCAGTTCCGCTGCTGCGATCGCTCTGCCGGACACGGCCTGTCCGCTCGGGGCATATTTTCCGTTTCCGCCGTTGCGCGGCAACAATTCCGGCAGCGCCGGTGTGACCAGTTTTTCCCCGTTCGATGGCGCAGGGCTGGAACCGCTGGACGGCCAGTTGATGTATGTCGATATGAATCACAATGGCCGGCGCGACCAACGCGAAACGCTGACCCAGGCATGGCAGCGGCTGGGTCTTCTCGCGCAAAACGACACTATGGGGCGGGACACATATGTCGCCTGCGTCCGTAGAGCCGCGGAGAAACTGCGCGACGAGAAGTTTCTGACGGAAACTTCGGTGCGGTCCTATGCCGACGAGGCCGGAAAGGTGGAGCTTCGCGCGGGGCAGTAAACATACGGAGTAAGGCCCCCTCCACCATGCTTCGCATGGTCCCCCTCCCCCGCTTCGCAGGGGAGGATCCAACGCGCCGGTGCTCATAACTCTCCGTTGTTCAGGCCGCGCGGAGTGCGGTAGCTTCGGGGTTGAAGACGATGCGGAGACGAAACATGCGGAAATGGACTGGACCGATCTTGGGGCTCTGCCTCGTCGCGTCCGTGGCGCAGGCGCACCATTCCCTGAGCGCTTATGACCAGAACCGCTCCGTGACGGCCGAGGGCACGGTTGAGGAATACCACTTCTCCAACCCGCATCCCGTCCTGATGATCGCGGTCACCGCGCCGTCCGGCGGAAAGCAGATATGGCGGCTGGAAATGGATAATCTCCACGAACTCGTGGACGTCGGCATATCGAAGACGACCTTCAAATACGGCGACAAGGTGACGGCTACCGGCTGGCCCGACAAAAGCAGTCCCACAGGAGTCTATCTGCGGCGGCTCGACCGGCCGTCCGATGGGCTGCGCTACGAACAGATCGGTCTTTCACCCCGCGTGACGTACACCAAGGGACCGGGCTGAATTCGTCTCGGCCTCTTTGGAGGTCTGCGCTAAACTGACTTTCGATGACGCCAACCAAGGGGCCGCTTATGAAATATCCGCTCGCACTCACCGCGATGCTTTCGACCGTGGCTCTGGCAACGGCAGGTCTCGCTGCCGGGTTTCCGGCGCAGGTGCATACCGTCGACCACGCCAAGATGGCGGCCAGCTTCGCTAAGGGCGAGCAAGTCCTGAAGGATGAAGGTTTGATCGTCATCGCCCAGCGCGTCATGGGGCGCGGCTCTGAGATGCACGACGATACCAACCATGTGTTCATCATCCAGGAGGGCGAAGCGGAGTTCATCACCGACGGCAAGCTGGTCGGCGCGAAAGTGGACGGCCCCGGCCAGACGCGCGGCACCGGTATCGAGGGCGGAGTCAGCCATCACCTAAGCAAGGGCGACGTGATCACCATCCCCGCCAAGACTCCGCACCAGTGGAAAGACACCTCTAAGACCGGCTCAATCGCCTATTACGCCGTGAATTTCGACAACACGCCCGGGTTTCGTTTTCCGCCGACGGTCAAATACATCGACCACGACAAGATTGCAGCGACCTTCGTCAAGGGCGGGCGCATCATCGAAGAAGAAGGTCTGACCGTCATCGCCAATCGCGGTATGCAGCGCGGCTCAGAGATTCACGCCAACACCAACCACGTCTTCATCATCAGGGATGGCGAAGCGGAATTCCTCACCGGCGGCAAGCTGATCGATCCGAAGGCGGACGGCCCCGGCCAGACGCGCGGAGCGGGCATCGAGGGCGGCGCCAATCATCACCTGACCGTGGGCGATGTAATCACCATCCCCGCCAAGACTCCGCACCAGTGGAAAGACACGTCGAAAACCGGCTCGATCGGCTACTTCGCCGTGAACTACGACGTGAAGTGAAGCGCCTGGGGCATGCCGTATTCGCCTCCGCAGCGACTTTCGCCAATGGCCCACCGAAATGCGTGGCGATCAAACTGAGACGCTATTCGGGTGGATAGACCGCCCCCTCACCCCGGCCCTCTCCCCCGCTGGGGGAGAGGGATTTTCGTGCGCGCTTCCCTCTCCCCGTTCGGGGAGAGGGTTAGGGTGAGGGGGCGGTCCATCAAACTCTCTGCTGCGTGAAGGCTTCGCTTACGCGGCCTTTGCCAGCCGCGCCAATTGCGCCAGTAGCGCCTCTGCGCCCTTCAGCCGCGCCTCCGGCGTCGGCCAGTTGCGCATCACCACGACCTTCTGATCCGGGCGCACTTTCATCGTGCCGGCGTGTTCGGTGATGAGTTTCACCAAGCCGAGCGGGTTGGGATAGGCGCTGTTGCGGAAGGTCAGCGTGGCGCCTTTGGGGCCGGCTTCCACCTTTTCCACCATGGCGATGCGGCAGTGGCGCTTGATGTGGACGATCTTGAAAAGGTGCTCCACCTCTTCGGGGAGGGGCCCAAAGCGGTCGATCAGTTCGGCGGCGAAGCTGTCGATGGCGCGGGTGTCGTCCAATTCGGACAGACGGCGGTAAAGCGCCATGCGCACGTTCAGATCGGGCACATAGGTTTCGGGGATCAGCACGGCGGCGCCGAGGCTGATCGTCGGCGACCAGGTGTCGGCGATCTCCTCGTCCATGCGCCCCTCGCGCATCGAGGCAACGGCTTCTTCCAGCATGCTCTGATACAGCTCGATGCCGACCTCGCGCACATGGCCCGATTGCTCGTCGCCCAACAGATTGCCAGCGCCGCGAATGTCCAGATCGTGGCTTGCCACCGCAAAGCCCGCGCCCAGATTGTCGAGGGATTGCAGCACTTGCAGCCGCCGCTGCGCGCCTTCGGTCAGCTTCTTGTCGGCGGGCGTCGTCAGATAGGCATAGGCTCGCTGTTTGGCGCGGCCGATGCGTCCGCGCAATTGGTACAACTGCGCCAGGCCGAACATATCGGCGCGATGGATGACCAGCGTGTTGGCAGTGGGAATGTCGAGGCCGGATTCCACGATGTTGGTGGAGACGAGCACGTCGATCTTGCCGTCGTAGAAAGCGGTCATGGTGTCTTCGAGCTGCGCCGCGCCGATCTGTCCGTGCGCGACGGCGGTTTTCACTTCCGGCACGGTTTCTTTCAGAAATTCGGCGGCCTGCGCCAGATCGGCAATGCGTGGCACGACATAGAAACTTTGGCCGCCGCGATAATGTTCGCGCAGCAGCGCCTCGCGGATGGTCATGGGATCGAACGGCGTCACATAGGTGCGCACCGCCAAGCGGTCCACCGGCGGGGTGGTGATCAGCGACAGATCGCGCACACCCGATAGCGCCAATTGTAGCGTGCGCGGAATGGGCGTGGCGGTCAGCGTCAGCACATGCACGTCGGCTTTGAGGCTCTTCAGCCGCTCTTTGTGGTTGACGCCGAAATGCTGTTCCTCGTCCACGATGACAAGGCCAAGCCGCGCGAACTCAATGCTTTGGGCGAGCAGCGCGTGCGTGCCGACAATGATATCCAGATCGCCGCTCGCAAGGCCGGCCTTGGCGTCCTTTGCGTCTTTCGGCAGCGTGAAGCGGGACAACTGCGCGACCTTGAGCGGCAGGCCAGCGAAGCGGGCGCGGAAGGTGCGAAAATGCTGGCGCGCCAGTAGCGTGGTGGGCACGACGACGGCCACCTGCTTGCCCGACATCGCCATGACGAAGGCCGCGCGCAACGCCACTTCCGTTTTGCCGAAGCCCACATCGCCGCAGACCAGCCGGTCCATCGGCCGCCCCTTGGCGAGATCTTCGATGACGTCGCCAATGGCTTTTTCCTGATCCTCGGTTTCCACGTAGGGGAAGCGGGCGCAGAATTCGTCATAGGCATGCTCGGGCGGATCGACCGCCGGCATTTCCTTCATGGCGCGGGCGGCGGCGATGCGGATCAGCTCGGCGGCCATTTCGCGCACGCGCTGCTTCATGCGCGCCTTGCGCGTCTGCCAGCCGACGCCGCCTAATTTGTCGAGCTGCACGCCGCTGTCTTCCGAGCCGAAGCGCGTCAGAAGCTCGATGTTCTCCACGGGCAGGAACAGCTTGCCGCCGTCATATTGCAGTTCCAGGCAATCGTGCGGTTCGGACTGCACCTCAATGGCTTTGAGCCCGAGATAGCGCCCGATGCCGTGCTCGATATGGGTGACGAGATCGCCCGGCGTGAGCGCGGAGGCTTCCGAGAGGAAATTCTGCGAGCGCCGCTGCCGCCCGCGCGAACGCACCATGCGGTCGCCGAGCACGTCCTGTTCGGTGAGGACCGCGAAATCAGTGCCTTCGAAGCCGTGCTCGATACCGATGACCGCAAGGCCGACGGCGGTTTTGTGCAAAGCGGCGGCTTCACGCCAATCGGCGATTTGCTTGAGCGCGGTGACGCCGTGATCGGCGAGGACGCCGCCCATGCGGTCTGCCGACCCTTCGGTCCAGCAACCCACGATGACGCGTTTGCCGCTTTGCTGCAGGGCCGCGATGTGCGCGGCTGCCATTTCAAAGACGTTGACACGGCCAAGACCTTCGGCGGTTCCGCCTTCCTGGGCGCGTTCGGGCGCGAAGTCGCGTCCGGGACGGCCACCAGCATCGGTGGAGGTAGGCGTGTCCGGCCCGGTAAACGGCGAGAGCACGCGCACGGGGCGGCTGTGCAGCGCTGCTTCCCACTCGCGTTCGGTGAGATAGAGCGCGTCCGGCTTCAGCGGTTTGTACGGCGCACCGCCCGACTCTTTCTTATCCGCCGCGCCCTGACGCAATTGTTCGCGTGTCAAATAGTAATCGGCGATCAGTTCGGCGCGCGCCTTGCGGGCCTCGTCCACATGGGGGCTCAGGAACACCTGCGCGCGGCCGGCATAATCGAACAGCGTTTCGAGCTTTTCGTGAAACAGCGGCAGCCAGTGCTCCTGCCCCGCGTGCTTGCGGCCTTCGCTGATGGCGCCGTACAGCGGATCGCCATCGGTCACCGCGCCGAACGCCGTGATGTAACCGGTACGGAAGCGGCTGATGGAGGCCGGATCGAGCGGCGTTTCGCTGGCGGGAAGCAGCGCAATGCGTTCTTCCGTACCCGTCGTAAGCTGGGATTCCGCATCGAAGCGGCGGATGGTTTCCAGATCATCGCCGAAGAAATCCAGACGCAACGGCTCTGCGCTGCCCGGCGGCCACAGATCGATGATACCGCCGCGCAGCGCGAACTCGCCGGGCTCGCGCACCGTGCCGGTGCTGCTGTAGGCGTTGCGGACCAGGAATTTCAGCAGCGCGTCACGGTCCACCCGCTTGCCTGCCGTCGCGAGGAAGCTGGCGCCGGCGACAAATTCGCGCGGCGGCACCCGCTGGATGAGCGCGTTGGTGGTGGTGATCACGAGGGCTGGGCCGGCCTTGTCACCCCGCGCGGCCAATACGGAAAGCGCCGCCAGCCTTTGGCTCTCGATATCGGAGCGCGGACCAACGCGGTCGTAAGGGAGGCAATCCCAGGCCGGGAAATACAGAACCTGAAGTTCGGGCGCGAAGAAGCGAGCGGCTTCCAGCGCGGCGGCGGCGCGCGAGTCGTCGGCCGCCACAAACAGCACAAGCTTCTGCTCGCGCTTGGCTGCTTCGGCGGCGGCGTAGGAGTCGTAGCCTTCAGGGGCGCCGGTGACGGTGATACGGCCGGGCGACCGGGCTATCGCTGTGAGACGTTCGACCATGATTTAAACGAAGTTGGGGCGGTAGGCGCAAAGCTGCGCAAAAACGGGATCGTTGTAAGCGTCGGGCACGGGCTCGTGGCCCATGATCCAGCCGAAAATCTCCCAATCGGGGATCGAAAGCAGCGCCTCGAAATGGGTAAGGTCCGGTTCGACCAGCGTCGGCAAGTGTTCTTCGGCGAATTGGGCAAAGATCAGGTCGAGTTCGCGGAATCCACGCCGTTGCGCGCGGAAAAGTGCTCGCTTGCGACGGACTTCGATCTCATCCATGACATCCATGCATCGCTATAACGCGGAAAATGGGGCGCGGACAATGTTGCCGTGAGCCCAACCCGCTACAATTGGGAACCATGCGACCGGCGATTCTCAATCCGTTGTTTGCAGAGGCGCGGGTTCTGCCCGGCGTCGGGCCGAAGATCGAGAAGCTGATCGGCAAGGTGCTGAACACCGAGGGCAACCCGCCGCGGCTGGCTGATCTGATCTTCCACCTGCCGTTCAGTCTGATCGACCGCAGCTATCGCCCCAAGCTGATCGCCGCCGAGCCGGGGCAGATCGTGACCGTAACGGTGAACGTGCTGGATCACGTTCCGGCGGTGAGGGGGCGGAAACTCCCTTACCGCGTGCTGGTGACGGACGACACGGCGGCGATGGAGATTGTTTTCTTCACGCCGCATGAGGAGCACATCCAAAAGGTGCTGCCCCCCGGCACGCGGCGTATCGTGTCCGGGCGGCTCGACAGCTTCAATGGCCGGCTGCAAATGGCCCATCCCGATTTCATCGTGGCGGAGGACGAAGCGGACTCCATCCCGGAGGTCGAGCCCGTCTACCGCACGACCGAGGCGCTGCCGCCGCGCACGCTCGCCAAAGCCGTGCGCAATGCGCTCGAGCGGGCGCCCGCCTTGCCGGAGTGGCAGGATGAACCATACCGCGCGCGTGAGGGTTGGCCCGATTTTGCAGCGGCGCTGAAAGCGGCCCATGCGCCGAAGAACGCGGCCGATCTGGATCTGTTGGCGCTGCCGCGGATGCGGCTGGCCTATGACGAATTGCTTGCCAACCAGCTTGCGCTGGCTTTGATCCGCGACTCCGTTCGCCGCCTGCCGGGACGTTCCCTGAAGAGCAAAGGCGCGTTGCGCGCGAAAGCGTTTGCCGCTCTGCCCTTTCAACTGACGGAAGCACAGGAGAAATCCATCGCGGATATCGACGCCGATATGGAATCGGACTCGCGCATGATCCGCCTGCTGCAAGGCGATGTCGGATCGGGCAAAACCGTCGTCGCAATGGCGGCGCTGTTGCATGCGGTGGAGGCCGGCTGCCAGGGCGCGTTCATGGCGCCGACGGAAATTCTGGCGCGGCAGCATATGGCATCGCTGGCAGGGATGGCCGAAGCGGCGGGCGTGCGGATCGCGTTGCTGACGGGGCGCGAAAAAGGTCTGGTGCGCACAGGAATTCTCGCAGCGTTGGAAGCAGGCGAGATCGACATTCTGGTCGGCACGCACGCCATCTTTTCCGAAGATGTGACGTTCAAAGACATGGCTGTCGCTGTGGTGGACGAACAGCACCGCTTCGGTGTGCATCAACGGATGCAGCTTCAAGGCAAGGGCGAGCGCCCCGCCGATGTGCTGGTGATGACGGCGACGCCCATCCCGCGCACGCTGCAACTGACCGCGTATGGCGACATGGATGTCTCCCGCCTGACGGGAAAGCCGCCGGGCCGCCGCCCCGTCGAAACGCGCGTGCTTCCGGCCGCGCGGCTGGATGAAGTGATCGACGGTTTGAAGCGCGCACTGGCCAATGGCGCGCGCGCTTATTGGGTGTGCCCGCTGGTCGAAGAATCCGAAAAATCCGATCTCGCCGCGGCTGCGGAACGCGCGACAATGCTGCGCGAAGCGTTGGGCGGACGCGTGGGCCTTGTACACGGGCGCCTGAAAGGGGCTGAGCGCGACGCCGCCATGGCCGCTTTCAAGGCGGGAGAAACATCCGTGCTGGTGGCGACAACGGTCATCGAGGTGGGGGTGGATGTTCCGCAGGCCTCGATCATGGTTGTGGAACACGCCGAGCGATTTGGGCTGGCGCAATTGCATCAGCTTCGCGGCCGCGTCGGGCGGGGCTCGGCGAAGTCGACCTGCCTGCTCGTCTATCACCCGCCTCTGGGCGCCGTCGCCAAGCAGCGGCTGGCCGCTCTTCGTGCGACCGACGACGGCTTTGTCATTGCTGAGGAAGACCTGCGGCTGCGAGGCGCCGGCGAGCTGATGGGCACCAAGCAAAGCGGCCTTCCCGATTTCCACTTTGCCGATGTGGCCGTTCATGGGGAGCTTCTGGCAGCGGCGCGTGACGACGCACGCCTGATCCTCTCGCGCGATCCCGGTTTGAAATCGCCACGCGGGGAAGCATTGAGGGTCTTGCTCTATCTGTTCGGGCGGGACGAAGCCGTCCGCTACTTAAGAACGGGTTGAAACGACGCCTGTCCTGAACGGCCGCTTGAATACCAGCGTCCAAACACCGATCGCCTCAGCCCAGGCAAAGGCGGCGCCCAGCCACCCTCCTGTGAATGCCGGCAGGATGAAATCTGGGTTGTCGATACCCGCGCTTCTGAGCAATTGCGGCCCCAATCCGTAGAGTGCCGCCAAAGCGACAATCGCCGGCATGTCACCGCGCTTCTGACCGGGCACAAGCGCGAAATACAGGATGATGCCTAGATCGCGCGTGAGAAAGCCCGATACGGCAATGGTCAGCGGTATCAGCTGTTGATGCGCTAAAGAATTCGCGTCCATCATTTGCAGGCGCACGAGCAGAAAAACGCCAACCAACAGCGTTGCGGCGTAGGCGATCATCCAGCACTGCACGCGAGAAAGGAGCGCTGTCCAACGCCGCTTCTGCGCCATTTCGGTGAGCCAGCGATACAGAACGCGGTCTTTGGGTTCGTGCAGCACCGCCGCGTAAGTGACCACCAGAAGCGCAAGCGCCGCGGCCATCAGCCGTAGCGCAACTTCGCTTTCAGGGATGGCTACATTTACCGAATCCGGCAGACGGCCGAAACCTGCGGCATAGATCGCGGCGATGGCGATAAAGCCGGTCCACACCAACGGCCGGTTCTGCATCTGCAATTCCAGACGCATCAGCCGGTAGCACCCGGCCGCAAGGCAGATCAGCAACAGCGCGAATGACACCGCCAGAAAGGGACGGCCATCGAACGTCACGTTCCACCACAGTACGCGGGAAATGCCGATCGGCATCGTTGCGTTCGCCACAGGCTCCCATAGAGCCCACATCGCAGCCGCCGTCGCGATTCCAAACATCTGGTATTGAAAGACGCTGAGGCGCGTAATGCTCTGGCGCCGCCGCACCGCCAGCAGGCTTGCGAACAGGGCCGCCGATTGCGCCGTAAGCCCAATGGCAAGATCGGCGAATATGTTCAGTGGACGAACCGGCGAGCCCTGGACGGCGATCATGACGGCCAGGCAAATCAATCCGCCGAGCCAGATGTACGATGTCGCACCAAACAGCTCACCCCAGGTCATGTTGAACGGCGTCAGCGCCGACAGCCGTTGAAAATCCCAGGTGCGGTCGCGGATTTCCTCGACGACCGATTGGGCCGCTTCGCGTGTACCCCAAATGACCACGATGGCGAAAAACAGAAATTCAGCTGCCCGGTCACGGCCGTCAAAAGGATCGGCCACCTTCAGCGTCAGAAAAATCAGGCCGAGCACGATGACCATTTGCAGGACGCGACGCGGTGTCAGTTCCAGCCAGAGATTGCGCTCGAATTCCGGGTTCATGCGGAGACGCCGCCTTTTTTCTTCACTTCGGCGAAATAGAGGTCCTGCAAACGCTGGGCTTCTTGCGCGAAGGTGATGACGTGAAATCCATTGCCAACGAGGCTGCGAAGCAAATCCGCACGGGCGGACACATCGCCGCTGAAGCGGAAGCTGGCGGCTATATCGTTGACGTCCAAGACTTCGATGCCGTTCTGCTGCCGCAGAAACGAAGCCAACGCATCGTTCGGGGAAGCCAGTTGAAGGCGAATGGTTGCGCGCTCCTCCTCCCGAACTTTGAGCGCGCCGCCGCCGGCAATTCGCCCGTCCTCTATGATCATCATTTCATCGCAGTAATCTTCCAGCTCGGCGAGAATGTGAGAGGACACAACCAGAGTCATGCCGCGTCTCTTAAGTGTCACAAGCAAATCCGAAAGGTCGCGTCGCGCCGTCGGATCGAGGCCTGCCGCCGGTTCGTCCAGCAGCAACACTTTTGGCGTGTGGACGATAGCCTGTCCGATCGCCAGACGCTGGCGCAGGCCGCGGGACAATTCCGCCGCGGGCACATCCAAACGATCCGACAAACCAACCTGCTCCGCCGTGCGTTCCGCGGCGGCCGAGGCTTCTCCGGCAGCCAACGCATGCGATCTCGCGGAAAAGATCAGACAGCGCCGAACCGAAAGCGGATCGTAGAGACCGAAGAAGTCGGGCAAATAGCCCAATTGGGCATGGATTTGACGCGGCGCCTCCCGCGTGTCGAGGCCGCCAATCCGAACCGTGCCGCTGTAGGGCGTGTCCAGGGCTGCCAGGCAGCGGAGAAGCGTGGTCTTGCCCGCGCCATTGGGGCCAACGAAAGCAGTTATCGTCTGCGCGCGGACGCCGAGCGTCACTCCATCGAGGGCGCGCTTCGCCGGATATTCATAAATCAGACTGTCGACATCAATCATGCGGCCCCCGGCGAGGAACTATGCGGGAACCCACGCAGAGCGTCCACCCGCTATATTCCATTCACCACGCGGCAAACTTCCGCTTGAACCGGACGGCGGGGCGGGCCAAACAAGGCCGGCATCTCTAGAGCATTAACCATGCGTATCGCCATGATTGGAACCGGCTATGTTGGGCTGGTTTCGGGAGCCTGCTTTTCGGAATTCGGCCATCACGTCGTCTGTGTCGACAAGGACATGTCGAAGATCGACATGCTCAAAGCCGGCAAGATGCCGATTTACGAGCCGGGTCTTGAGGAAGTCGTCGCCGATAGTGTCAAAGCGGGACGGCTGTCGTTCACCGGCGATCTCGCCGCCAGCGTCAAAGAGGCCGACGCAGTGTTCATCGCGGTGGGCACGCCCTCGCGCCGGGGCGATGGTCACGCCGATCTGACCTATGTGTTCAAAGCCGCCGAAGAGATCGCCGCGGCGTTGGACGGCTATACCGTGATCGTCACCAAATCCACGGTTCCCGTCGGCACGGGCAAGCGGGCTGAGGATACCATCCGCGCGATCCGCCCCGACGCCGACTTCGACGTGGCGTCCAATCCGGAATTCCTGCGTGAAGGCTCGGCCATCGAGGACTTCCGGCGTCCCGACCGCGTGGTGTGCGGCACCGTCAGCGATCAGGCCCGCGCGGTTTTGCGCGAGTTGTACCGGCCCTTGTTCCTGAACGAGACGCCGATGCTGTTCACATCGCGCGAGACGTCGGAACTGATCAAATACGCGGCGAACGCATTTCTTGCGACCAAGATCACCTTCATCAACGAGATGGCGGATATCTGCGAGAAGGTCGGCGCCAATGTGCAGGACGTCGCGCGCGGCATTGGTCTCGACGGCCGCATCGGTGGAAAATTCCTCCACGCGGGTCCCGGTTACGGAGGTTCATGCTTTCCGAAAGATATGCTGGCTCTGTTGCGCACGGCTGAGGAAGTCGGCGCGCCGACACGGATCGTCGGCGCCGTCGCGGCGGTAAACGAAGAACGCAAGATGCGCATGGCGCATAAGGTTGCGGACGCTTTCGGCGGCGTCGCCGGAAAGACCGTGGCGGTGCTGGGGTTGACGTTCAAACCGAACACCGACGACATGCGCGATTCCCCCAGCCTCGTGATCCTGCCGGAGCTTGTAAGGCAGGGCGCACGCATTCGCGCCTACGATCCGGAAGGCATGCACGAAGCCAAGAAACTTCTCGACGTGGAAATGTGCGCCGACGCCTATGAAGCGCTGGAAGGCGCGGACGGCGTGGTGATTTTGACCGAGTGGAACGAGTTTCGCGCGCTCGATCTGAAGACCACGAAACGGCTTCTGAAGACGCCGCTGATGGTCGACCTGCGCAATATTTATCGCCCGGAAGAAATGGCAAAGGCCGGTTTCGCCTATGTCAGCATCGGGCGCCCGCCGGTCGGATAAGTAGTAAAAAGGGGTAACACAAAGGGCACGAAGGTTTCACAAAGGTCACGAAGAAACATTGTGTCCTTTGTGTCTCTTGGTGACCTTCGTGTTACCCCTTTTGTACCGCCTAAAGTTTGTAGAAGTCCCGGTACCATTCCACGAAACGCGGGATACCTTCTTCCAGCGTCGTTGACGGCTTGAAGCCGAAATCGCGCGCGGCGCGGGACACATCGGCATAGGTTTCGTTGACGTCTCCGGCCGGTCCGGTGGCGTGCTCAATGATCGCCTGCTTACCGCAGGCGTTCTCGATGATGCGGATCAGCGAAAGCACTTCTTGGGGGCGGCTGTTGCCCAAATTGTAGACGCGATGCGGTGCGCCGCTGCCTTCATTCGCAAACGGCGTTTCCGCCATACGCACCACAGCCGAAACAATGTCGTCGATCCAAGTGAAATCGCGCTTCAGAAGGCCTTGGCCAAAGACCTTCAGCGGCAAGCCTTTCAAGACCGCTTCGGTAAACAGCCAATAGGCCATGTCGGGCCTGCCCCAGCGGCCATAGACAGTGAAGAACCTTAGGCCCGTGAGCTTCAGCCCGAACAGTTCCGAATAGGAATGCGCCATCATCTCCCCTGCCCGCTTCGTGGCGCCGTAATAGGAGACCGGCTTGTCGGCGCGCGCATCTTCGGAAAACGGCGCCTTGCTGTCATTGCCGTAGACCGAACTCGAGGATGCATAGATCGTTTGCCCGAGTCCCTTCATGTGGCGCGCCAACTCCAGCATGTTGTGGTGGCCCACCAGATTGGATTGGGTGTAGGCGGACGGATCGGTGAGCGCGTATCGAACGCCGGCCTGGGCCGCGAGATGCACGATGACGTCGTACGGTTCGTCTCCCGCCGCGCGTTTCAGCGCCGTTGCGTCGGCGATGTCCGCCTGCGCGAAACGGAAGCCGTTGCGGCCCGTCAAACGGGCTAAGCGGCCCTGCTTGAGCGCCGGATCGTAATAAGCGTTAAGAGAATCGATACCGGTGACGGTATGGCCCCTGTCCAAAAACACGGTCGCCGCGTGCGAGCCGATGAACCCTGCCGCGCCGGTGAGAAGAATTTTCATATGCGGTAAATCCTTGTCGACGGAAGTGGACCCTGTCATCGTGGCCACATAATTCGCTTATACAAAAGGTTTCCTTCAGGAACCTTATGCTTTTATAGGCGTTTGACGCTCATCATTCATCGGTCCCATCATGTCCACACCTCGCATTCGCAAAGCTGTCTTTCCCGTCGCCGGAATGGGCACACGTTTTTTGCCCGCTACCAAGGCCGTTCCCAAGGAAATGTTACCGGTGGTTGACAAGCCGGTCATTCAGTATGGCGTCGAAGAAGCCCGTGAAGCAGGAATCGAACAGTTCATCTTCGTAACCGGCCGCGGCAAGCACGTCATCGAAGATCATTTCGATCATGCCTACGAGCTGGAGGCTCTTCTGGAGGCCCGGGAGAAGACCAAGGAGCTGAACAGCCTTTTGGAAAGCCTGCCCGATACGGGTTCGGTGTCCTTCACTCGCCAGCAAAAGCCGCTGGGACTTGGCCACGCGGTTCTCTGCGCGCAGCATCTTGTCGGCGATGAGCCGTTCGCCGTGGTTCTGCCTGATGATTTGATGGTGGGAAAGCCGGGCGCGCTGAAGCAGATGGTGGACGCCTATAACGAAATCGGCGGCGGCGTCATTGTCGCGGCGGAAGAAAAGACGCGCGAAGAAACACAGCGTTATGGCGTCATTGACCCTGGGCGCACCAGAGGCAACATCACGGAAGTCAGAGGTGTGGTCGAGAAGCCCTCGCCCGCCGACGCGCCCTCCACGCTGTGCATCATCGGCCGTTACATTCTGCCGCCGTCGATTTTTTTGGAACTGGAACGGCGCGAAAGAGGAGCTGGAAACGAAATCCAGCTTACCGATGCCATGGCGCGGCTTTTGGGACACGTTCCCTTCCACGCCGTTACCACGTCCTGTGCCCGCTATGATTGCGGCGACAAAGTTGGTTTCCTGCAGGCCAATATTGCCGTCGCCTTGGAGCGGCCCGATATAGCACCGGCGTTGAAGCGCATGCTCGCTTCGCTCAAATTTTGAGACTTACGAGGCGGAATTCAGCCGGCTTTCCCACGCATAAGCGGTTGTAACGATCTCCAGCAGATCGTTATGCTGCGGCTTCCAACCCAGCCGCGCCTGAAGCTTTGATGAATCGGCAACGATCTCGGCAACATCGCCAGAGCGTGGTGGCGACTCGCGTGTCGGAAGCTTGCGGCCGGCAACCTTTGACACCGTCTCGACCACCTGCCGTACCGAAAAGCCGTGACCATAACCGCAATTGAGCACAGACGATTCCCCGCCCTTGCGCAAATGGTCCAGCGCAAGCGCATGCGCCGCAACAAGGTCGGTAACGTGGATATAGTCGCGCACGCCCGTTCCATCTTTGGTCGGAAAGTCCGTCCCAAAAATGTCCAACACCGGCACGCGCTCAAGCGCCACCTGACAGGCGCGTTTGATCAGATGCGTCGCGCGCGGCGTTGACTGGCCGGTTCGCCCGCCAGGGTCGGCGCCGGCCACGTTGAAATAGCGCAGCGCGACATAACGGAAATCATGCGCGCGGGTAGCGTCCTCCAGCATCCATTCGGTCATCAGCTTGGAACGGCCGTAGGGACTAGCCGGAACCAGATCCGCCGCTTCGGTCACCGGATTGTTTTCCGGAGTGCCGTAAACCGCCGCCGTCGACGAAAAGATGAAGTTCTTAACCCCGCCCTCGATGCAGGCCTCGATCAAATTGCGCGAAGCCACCGTGTTGTTCTGATAATAGGCGAGCGGTTTTTCGACCGATTCCGGGACCACGATGGATCCAGCGAAATGAATGACGGCGGTCACATCATACTGCCGAAACAAATCGCGCAGGAGGACCTGATCCCCGATATTCCCCTGATGGAAATGCGCGGCCTCTGCCACCAAGCCGCGAATGCCGGTGGACAGATTGTCGACGACCACGACCTGCTCGCCCCTGTCGAGGGCTGCAAGTACCATATGACTGCCGATATAACCGGCTCCGCCGGAGATCAGGATGGACATAGACGTTCCTAACGTGAAGACATTGTCTAAACAGTAAACGAGAGGCGGCGTCGAGCCCGATAACGATTTGTTCCGTTCGCAAGGTCAATGCAACACTGCCATTTCTCAAGAAAGACTCAGCAGAATGTCTGCGTCAGATGGTCCTTGGGCCATAGCGGACCAGGCCTCATCCTAAAGGGAGTGCCAAGGTATCTCTCCTGCCGTTCTCCATGTGCCCTATACGTTTTTCCCAGACGCCCCGGGAGGAACCGAGATTTATGTCGCGGAACTGATTGCCGCGATGCGCGGGCACGGCGTCCAGGGAATGGTGGCGGCCCCCGGCCCGGTAGACGAGGAATACGAGCACAACGGCATCGCCGTCTATCGCTTCGCGCGCGACGCGCAGGAGCGGCTCGCCTACGCCTACGGAGAACCGGACGAGAGCGCAGCGGGCGCATTCCGCCGGATCGTGCAAAAACTTCGGCCCGATATCGTCCATATGCACGCCCACACGGCAGCCGTCTCCGAAAGGGTCGCCGACGTGGCGCATGAATGCGGGGCGCGTGTCGTCTTCACCTATCACTCGCCGACAGTGAGCTGCTTGCGCGGCACAATGATGTTCGAAGACGCCCCCTGCGACGGCGTCCTCAATGTGGCTCGTTGCACGGTCTGTTCGCTGCAGAAAAACGGGGTGCCGCCGGCGCTCGGCAATATCGTCGCCATGCTGCCAAGCGAAATCGGGAAGACGACAGCCGGGCTCGGAGTAAAAGGCGCGATCGCGACGGCTCTGCGCATGAAAGAGAATACCGCCGCGGCCCATCTGCGCTTTGCATCCTTGATGCAAAAAGCAGACGGCGTCGTTGCGGTCTGCCAGTGGGTTAAAGACGTGCTGACCCGCAACGGCGTGCCTGAAGAGAAAGTTACATTGTGCCGGCAGGGCTTCTGCGGTCCTACCAATGTAAGCAGCCAGAACCACCGTGACGACGCGGGAGTTCTTCGCCTCGCCTATTTCGGACGGATCGACCCTATCAAAGGCGTCGATGTACTTATCGAAGCGATAAAAGGAATTCCGGATATAAATCGCGGGAGCAAAGTGTACCACTGAACCGGCTTTGATTTGGCTGCTGGAAGGCGGCGGCAAAGTGTACCGGTCCTGCTAGGCCGTCTTTATGTCTTGAAGGGCATGGAGGGGCTGGAAGGATGTTCACAGTGGAACTTTAT
>CANJBZ010000013.1 GCA_947473475.1 Alphaproteobacteria bacterium | reverse complement strand
TGAACCAACCGTCTTTGGCCGCGTAGGCGCCAATCCACGCATTGGCATCGCCGCCCGATTTCCCAACCGCCGCCCGCACCGTCGCGCCGAGGCTTCCCAGCTCAGCCATCCGACGACAGGCCTCCCACTGGGCCTTGCGCCCCACATCACGATCCAGCCAGAAGCTGTGTTCCCGTTGCCCGATGATTTCGAGCGCCTCGTCGAACTTCTTCGCCGCGACCAGGTCCCCGCAATGGGCCAGCAGCACCCGTTCCTCGAATCGAAACGTGTCGATCGACCCGAGCGTGCCGGCGGGGACGGCGGCGTCGCGAAGCCCCAGCTCGGCCTCCACGCGATCAGCCATCTCGGGATAGACATCGGCGAACTTCGAGCGAAGTTGATGGGCGAGCTCCCGAACCGCCGCTTCCTCATCCTTGGTCTTCGGCGATGGGATGGCGTCAAGAACCGAAGGTGGAGCGCCGCTGAGATCGCATCTGAATTCGCCTGCCAGGCCATACCGAAGGGTGATGGATCGCAGCTTCGGCAGTGCGGCGTCGTCAGGGAGTTCCAGCCCAAGCTTCGAACGCACCAGCTTCACCAGCTCGCGGGTCGCCTCTTTGGCCTCGATCTCAGCATCGCGCTCCGAACTCGCGAGCCACGCAGCGATGATCCCCTCGTTCCCAGACATGCTGTGGAAGATCAATTTCAAAACCGATGGCGGTTCGGTCGAAGACGTGTCCGACGATGCACGCGCGAGGTCCTCATAGGAAACCCGCTGCGGAGCCAGCATCTCGTCAATCACGCCGTCGGTGTAGCGCTGGCGCAGCACATTGCGCGCGAGCCGCTTCAGCTGGGGCTCATAGCAATCCCCGGCCTTTTCGAGTTCCATCAGCACCGAGCCCTGGCGATCACGCTCACAGCCCGGCAGATAAACGATCATGCACTCGGTCGGGGCATCCCCACAGACGAAGGGCTCCACGACCGTGCGAAGCTCGAACATCGAGCCGTCATATTCCGTCAGTCGGGCCGCCGTGCCGCTGACGGTCACGGGCACCGCCTCGTCGGTCGTCCGCGCGCCGCCGCGCAATTCAGCTATAAAGGGCGCGAATTCGCGGCGAACGTCGTACCAAACAACCACCTTTCGGGCTTTGAGCCGCTCGGCGAGCTGCTTCGCGATATATTCATACAAGGGGTGCATCAGCTGAGACCTCCGCTTTCCACCTTGGAGAGCTCTTGAAAGCGGGCGGCAAACCAGCGCAGACGCGCGACACCGTCGGAAACCGCATCGCCGGATGACGACACCATGTAATTGGCGACCTTTGGCAACAGCAGGACGAGCAGGAGATCGGACGAGTCACGATCCAATGAGAACCGTCCATCGCCCTTGGCAGCCAGTTGCGCCGAGAATTCGTCTAGCGCGCTCTGCGCCGCCGCCGTCATCGGCTCAGGTACGGCGATCAGCTTACGGATGCTTTCAGGCGAAACGAGTCGAACGGGTTGTAGCGCCTCATAAAGCGGGCCGGCGTTTCGCCCAAAGTCGATGTCTGGGAACCAACCTCGCACACGAGCGACAAAGTCATAGACGTCAGTGAAAATCCCGCCATGTTCTCGCTGCCGCCGTTCGGTCTCCGCAAAGAGATTTCCGATCGTGATGTCGCCCTGCCGAACCGCGAAGCCCAACGACATAAGGAGACTACGCTCCTGCTCGGAGAGCGAACCGGTCAGTGGCTTGTAACCGAGGTCGTGCTCGATCTCGTTCCAGACATGCGCCATCATGCTGCAGACTTGGATTTCGCACGGCACGTCCGAGACGTTGGCGTAAGTGCCGATCACATCCGCCTCTGGCAAGAAGGCCTCGACGTGGGTGGCCCGATAGAAATTGCTGTTATCTGCGGCGTTCTTGTCCTTGCGTTCGCTGGAGGGCGTCGCGCCCTTCAATTCCACGAACCGCTTGCAAACTAACTGGACGATCTGATCCTCGTGCCGCTGCTCGTAGGTCGCAATGCGGACGGCGGCGAGATCGCGAACCGCATCAAACACGGACTGCACGCTCGGCAGGTCCTTCTTCCCAGACGCCGCGAAGCGTCGGAGCTTTCCTTCCAGGCTCTTGGGACTCTTCGCGCGGAACGTGACCTGGGCTCGGATTGCGTTGCCCTCGACGATCTCAAACCTGCATATCTCCGCGACGCGCGCGGAGAGCTTCAGATATCTGTCGTACTCACGGTGGTATCGCAGAACGGCGTTCTTGATGGTGTCTTCGGAGATCGTCACGATGACGTCCTCCGTGTCCTTGTTTTCGGACCATTCGGGGCGGATGATTCACTTAGTCCCTTGAGAGCCGCCTTGACGGCTATCGACGTCCGTTCGCGCACAAGCTCGTCGACCGGGCGCTTTGGATTTAGTCGTGGCTCCCACTTCCCATCACCCGCTTCAATCCAAAAGACCTCTTCGAGGCCATGGGCGATTGCGAGGCTACGATCTGCCACGCATCTAGGAATCACACGCTCGGGCCACAAATGCATGGCGGCATGCGACCAATCATACTTACCGGCAGCGAGTTCGTCCCACTTGCTCTTGAGCTCTTTCTGCCAAGGCTTGTGCTGAGGCACGAGCCGCCAAAGCGGCGCCATTGTCAGCACTACCCCATCGTCGAGCGCAGGGTTCCAGAGCGCCGCAACCAGTTTCACTTCATCCAGTAGGACCTGAAGCTCCGAGATCAACGCGCGCTGAACTTCAAGCGCCCTTCGCGCCGACGCCGATGGATTCGGTCCACTCTCCGCGCGAAGGGAGTCGAGCCGACCCAGCTCCAGTAGAATTTTCGGCTCTACAAAATCTTTCTGAATTCGGAAAAACGTATCTTTGTTAAGCCCATGGATATACACCCAGATTGAATAACCCATTGACGGCGTCGCAAGCTGCCAAAAAATAGGCGCCACTCTCCCACCAGACGAGTAGCGTTTAATATGTTCCTGAAAGAATTTGCTCCTCACATAGTTGCGAATCGATTCGCTATCTCCAAGGTCAAGCCCTGGAATATATCCGTCAGGCATCTGACCGGAGTGCCTCAGGCGGGCAATTATTTCGTCGACAAGGCTCACCAGATCAAATCTGTGACCGACATCATCGACAGCGATATCGACGTCTCCCGCCGATCGATTTGATCGAAGAGATAGGGGCAATAACGGCAACCACTCCAAATATTCTACTTTTGACGTTGCATTCTTTTCGTCGCTATACTCCCACCGACCAAACGCCAAACCTATAATATGAGAGATTGCCGTTTGAGCTGACAGACCAATGCTAGGAAGCCAATGCCTTGCTCTTGAGATCAGAACTGGCGTAATTTCTGGGGGCGCTGCCTTGCCGTAGGCAGGGCAGCTGAGATGCTCTATTTCATGGACAGTTTTGCTAAAATTTTCGACTAATGCGCTTGCCATTCGGCTTAACGGCCCGCCAAAGGCGCGACTAGTTTCATCGACAGACTCAGCGTTCAGCGCGATATCAATCAATTTCGCCGTTGAACGCCCCAACGCCGCACAATCTTTGGGCCTCGCTATAGGCAACGATTTGACGGACGAGTTCTCAGTTTTACGGCCAGTACCAAATGTCGCTAGCGCGAGCTCCGTCCAACTTGATAGCAGAACGCCCAAAACCCAATTCGTGTCGAATTTGTCATTGGGAATAACGGCTACGGCGTCCGTCGAAATAATTGAGTCACTGAACAGTATTCTAGGAGAAAACCCGATACTGCTGGTGTATGGATAGGCGACCCCATACCTGAACCAATATTTTGAACTCTGCAGAACTTGCGCTTCTGTTCCGCGTTCAGCTAACGATTTTGCTCGAATTTCCGATCCACTATTTTCCCATTTTTCGACAATTTTGGGAATAGATAGTGCCGGTTTGTAATCTCCGCCGACGTCTACAGGAAGCCATTTTGTCCCCAGCGCCTGAGGTACTACTTCCCACCAAGCGCGCAGGAACCTGAAATCGTCAAACGTTTTCGCACCTGTCGCAACTGTTGCGAGACCAGGCTGTAGACGATCAGGGCGATTCCAAAGTTCAATCCCGGTCGCAGTTTGATCTACAACGAATGGCGTACCTGGAACGCCAGAAAACTTCGAAAAATCTGAGAGTGCTGTAGGTGCTTTGGACCACGAAAGCAATTCAGCCGCTCGATTGTCAACGTTTCGCGTTAACGTGAGCGTAGCAACACCTTTTCCACGATTACCACTGTTGGTGGTCAACATTACGGCACTGACGGCAGCGCGATCCATTACATCTGGTCCGATATCGACCAGAATTGAGATTCCCATTTTCTCGAGGAGTCGTTTCCGTATGCCTGCCGACTTTTTAGTTACAAGCAGTCGATCAGGCACGATCGCGCCGATCAAAGCGCCGGTATTTGCAGACAGGCTTTGGGCCCTATCAAGGAATGCGTTGAACAAATCAGTCCAAGAGTCGGGGTAGCCCTTACTCAGAACACTTTTTGTAGCTGGAGTAGGCAGCCCAAAGGGCGGGTTCATTAAGATGACGTCGAATCGGGTTCTAAGTATGTCAATTAGAGCAACACCCTGAACGGCGTCGCCTGCGAACAGTCTCCGACGCACCGCTGCATTCTCGGTCGCAGTCTCAGCAAATAATTGAAGAGTTTTAACTATTTGCGTCTCGGCCTCATGAAAGAAGCTATCATCATCAATGCCAGTGAAGTCGAGATCATGTTGGTTCTTAGTCGGCTCTAACCCTGGTAGGAAGGCGCTGAATTGGCGCTGTCTTATGAATTGCTCTCGGGCACGGCGAATATCTTTAGCGATTCCGTCTTCGACTCGAAGTAGGGCTCCAAGCTCCCCGGCGAGATAACTCTCGCCCACCATCTTTTTGAACAGATCGCGCAATAGCGGTGGCTCAAGTCTGGCTGAGAATTCGTCAACCAACACTGCGTCACCGGGCATCGGCTCAGCCACGACTATATGCGTATGTTGAATGTGCGGCCGATCAGTTGCGGCGATGCCGATGTCCTTCCACGCACGCTGCGCTCGTAGCCACATGGCCAACGCGGCGATCTGCGCGCAGCGGGGATCGATGTCCACTCCGTGGAGATTAGATTCTACGATTAGCCTGGGTGTCGCACGACGCAGTTCGGCGAGGTCCGGATAGTCCTCGCACAGCGAGCGCCCCGTCGCCTCGCTCCTTGGGGTTTGTCCGCCGGCGTTCCATGCTTCCTCGTAGATCGCCAGCAGCAGATCAAAGCTGTAGAGCAGGAAATGTCCTGAGCCGCACGCGGGATCCAGAATGCGCAGGTCTCTTGGGTCCTTGCGCGGGCGTGGTTGAATCGGTTCGTCAACGGGGCGCACTAGATAATCGCAGAGCTTGACCAGAGATGTCGGTTCCCCATGCATCTCCAGCCACAGGCGGCCGAGCGTGTTATCGACAAGAAACTGCACGACATATCGCGGCGTGAAGAACTGGTTGCGTACGGCCATTTCTCGGCTGCTCCGCGGCGCCTGGCTCTCATCGCGCATTTGCCTACGCTCTTCACCGCTGTTGAAGAACTGGTAGACCCAGCCGATTGTCTCGTCCTCTCCCCAGACCCCCGCCAATTCAGAGGCATTGAGGACTGTCAGCAGCCCTTCGAAGGTTTGTCGCCTTGGCCACAGGACTGAAGCGGCGTCGCGTCGGTCAAACAGGACCTTGATCTCGGTGGAAAACTCGTCAAACAGGCTCTCAATATAGAGTCGGTAGCCTGCGGCATTGGCAATCAACGCGAGCCCCGGCGCCATCCCGCAGAACTCCCGGTAGCCCGCAGACTGCTCGCCCTTCGTGATGCATTCCTGAACTAGTTCTCGTGCTTCCAACATTTTTAGCGCGATGAAGCGATTCAGGGTCGTGAAGGCAGCGTCGCGTACATAGTCTGCTATGGCCTCCAAGCCAGTCATGCCCGAGGCGCGCTTGTGGTCGATCGCCGCCACGATTTTTCCTCGCTGAAACTCCTGACGGGCGGACAGATGGACGCCACCGGCTGCTGCGATGACACCGCTTCGCAGGACGTCGAACGTGCCTTCAAGCTGTGACGAGAAATCGTCGTCCAGCAGCTTTCGCGCTTGCTGGGTCGCCCGCTCGATCGCGTTGCGCGTCGACTTATCCATGGTGGGCGCCGATCACTGGACAATCACCTTCTTGCCGGTGCCAATCAGGCGCGAACATTCCTCACGAATGCCAGCAAGGGCGGCATCGAGCTGCTCTTCGGTCTCAACCCCACCCGAAAAGTAGCCCCCAAGCTTCACGGTCGCGACACGGTCTCCGTCGACGATGCGGTGCAACTCCGCGATGGCGTCTTGAAGACGCGTTTCGCAGGCATCCAGCTCCGACCTGAGCTGGGGAATAGGTACGTGCTCCTGGCTCCGCGTTTTTCCCCGCTCGAGAGGAGCCGCAAGCTTCTGCTTCTGGTCCTGATCGACGCCATCCCAGCCAGGCGTGTGCGCCAGCCGTTCGAGCGCCTGGGTGTAAGCGGCAATCCGAGCATCCAAAGCTTCGTCAAATCGGCGCGCATACTCGGCGTCAATTGCCGACGCATGCTGGTCAATAACGGGGAGCTCCCGGTAGAAGATTTCTCGCGCCAAAAGGTCTTCGAGCTCAGTCGCCTTGGCTCGGAAATCCTCACCGACATCGGGCTCTCCGCTGAGAAAAGGCCACGCGGTCTTCAACGCATTGCGCGCCCGATCAAGGTCCCGTAGGCGAGGCTCCGATAGGGCTTGATCAAGCTCGGTCGCTCGTTTGATTGCATCCTTGATCGACCGATGCGACGCGTTGAACGTCGCGATCGCATTGTCCTCCGAGCCGCGCATGACCGCCTTCATCTGCCCGATGGCACCTTCAAGGACCGCAGCGCCTGGAAGCCGTGACGCGATTAGCTGGCCGTGCGCCGATGCAACCGGGTCCTCATGCCGCGCGATCTCCTTGCGAAGCTCGGCAACGATGGCGCCGGCATTGAGCTCGCGGACTTCGCTTCCGAACGTATCCCGGAAGGCCTCCGACGCCTTCACCAGCTCCTCGAACTCGATGCCCTTCTTCGGCCGGAACGAAGCCTGGCGGAAAAAATTGTTGTTCGAAAAAGTGTCGCGCGCTTCGATCCCGGTCGCGGAGTCGATCGTCTGGCCCTTGCTGGTCGCCTGGATCTTTCCGGCCCGCAGCAAGGAGAGAACGAGCAGTCGGACAACTTCGAAGTCCCAACCGAACGGCTCCTTCGCCAGCTCGTCAGCGAGGAAACGGCCGCTCGCCGTGTCTCCGTAATTGGCGCGCTCCTCGATCCGCGACAGCACCTCGGCCAAGGCGCCACTTTCAACGCGGAAGACGGTCTTCCCCTTTTCATCACGCAAGAGCCCGAGCGTGCCGAACACCGAAGGAAGGCCTTGGAGGTTCTCCGTAGTAAAGAGAGCGTCGACGCACTTCTTCACGTCGGCAGGTTTGGCTGCCGCTTCCTTGAAGCGATCGAATACCTCGGGGAGCACGTCCCTAAGGATGTCCGCTGCGCTCTTGCCCATATCGACGGCGCGGTCGTCAGGGCTGCGGTCGTTACCGCGGAAGCTGACGTTGCCGGCCAGGCAGGTGGCCTTTATGAGCCGGCGCAATTCGTCCTGGTGCCGCCTCTGCCGAATTTTCTCTTCGCCGATGAGCGCAGTTTCGTCAGCCGTTTTGGCTTCGCGTTCTTTCCTCGCCAACATCTCCTTCGAACGGAAGAGTTCGACGGTCTCGCGGTCAATTGCGTCGTTGAGCGCGACGGCCCAAAAAACGCTTTTGCGCTCCTGTTGGCTGCGCGCACGCAGTTCCGTCGCTAGCGCTTGAAAGGATGCACCAACTTCAGCCAGCTGGACGTGGAACATCATGTCGCCATCTACGATGTCTCGACCATGGATGGAGAGGCCAGCCTTGAACGTCTTCGTGTCAAAGAGCGTGTGGCTTGGCTGGGGTTGCCAGAACGCGGCCAACACCTCGGAGTAGATGCGATGTGCGTCGCCCGGCTTCGGGCTGATCCCGTTGCGAATGCGCTCCCAATCGTCTTCCGCTGGCGTCGGAATCCGATATCCGTCGTCGCCCAGGCGAACCTTGTTGGCGGCCTCAAGCTGACGGAGTGCGTCCTTCACCGCAGCAAACTGGGAATCGCTCGCGACACCGGGATGAAGTGCCGCTGAGATGTTTTCCGCCGTGCGGTGAACGCTCTTCACGTATTGCAGCAGGCAAATCACCTTAGCGACCGGCTGCGCGAGCGGGTGTTCTAACTCCTTTGTTATGGCAGAGATCTTCGCCCGGACCTCGGAGCCAATGTTACCTTCGACCAAATCATAGACCTGGTCGAGCCGGGCGACGGTGCCGATTGGCTCGTCGGCGAGGTTCACAGCGGGGTTGATCAGCAGTTGCTGAGCCAACTTGATGATGGTGCGATTTGCACCGCCGACGTGCTTGCTGGCGCCGCCCTGTGTGCGAAGCCCCGATACTACCTGAATGATCAGATCGATCTGATAAGGAAGGAGCGGATAGAGGTCCATGAAGCTGTCCCGGGTAAGATCGGGCAGCTTGATGTCAGCCGTGAGCCGCGTGTGCTCGGTGAACCGGCCTCGGTGTTGGTCAAAGAGATCTCCCAACACCTTCTGCGCGGGACCATTCTTCGACAGAACTCGCCGACTGGTGACCTCGGAGATATCTGACGGCTCCAAATGAACCTGCAGTGGGAAGCGGTCCATCAGGCGGGCAAGCTCGATCTTCTTGTCATCAAGCCCGCTGACGAGTTCACCGAGCTTCTCTTGCGAAGTGACGACGATCCAGTGTTTGCCGCGGCCTTTGACACCGAGACTCTGAACGACGGCCTGCAAGTCGAGCATCTTTTGTACGTCGCGAGCGACGAACTGGCCGACTTCGTCGACAACGAAAATGAGCGCCTGTCCGGGGCGGCGGCGCTTCATCAATTCATTCGCGCGCTCCGCCAGCTTGCCCGGCGAGATATCAGCCTTGTTCTTGACGGCCTTCACCCAAGAGTCGGCCATCGGGTATGTCTCGGGATCGAGGCTATGGAGAACCCGGCTCGCTTCGCTGAGAGCGAAAGCGACTTTGCCTTTCTCGTACGACCATTCCTTCTTGAACAGGCGCCCGTACTCGGCCTCAAACCCTTCAAGCTGCCCCTTTTCTTCCAGGGCAATTTCCAGCTCGGAGAGATCTAGATCCTTTGCATAGCCGAGGCTTTGTAGGAAAAGCCCATACATGATCTCGGTAAGAGACTGGTTCCCGCTTCTTATGCCTCGGTCAGTCGAGACGTCGAAGATCACGGCATGCGTTGGAATCTGCTCGTTTATCGCCCTCAGAAGCACCTGAAGTTTGTTGTCACCGGCTCGCTGGGCGAACCGATCACCCGCGGGGATTCCTGCCACGGCCCGGTTTTCGATAGACAGACCCAGCATCTTTGCGAAGCTGGACTTGCCGGACCCAAAGAAGCCAGACACCCAAATCGCGATACCCTCGTGCGGCTTGTTCGGTGTCTCGCGAAAGGCCTCGAAAATATTGGTGTAGTGAGACCGAATGGCATCGGTCACTACGTACTCGTTGATTTCATCGCGAAGAATATCGTCACTGGTCTGATCGACCTTGATGACTTCCTCTATCCGGCGATGGATGTCGTTCGCAAAGAGGCTTTTGATCGGTTCGTTGACCATCACTGAAATCCCATCAAAAGATTTTTGGTCGATAGTTATGCTCGGCAGCGAGCACGCCCATGAATCGGAGCCCTGCAGCGCCGTCCAGATCACCTGGGTAGAACAAGACCGTGGGCACGGTGACCCGTCCCTTCAGCTGCTCCAACAATGAGAATGTACGGTAGACAGGGAACAAGGCACCCGTCCGCAAGATGAAAACAACATCGCGAAGCGGGTCGGGATCGTCCGGCATCCGCGCCGCTACGAGATCAACCAGGGGCATGTACTCCGAGAGAACCGAATGCACCGTCTCGACGATCGTATCCGTGCCCTGCTCGCGTTCCGCTGCAAACCAATCTTCGAGGGGCCTTTGAGTTTGCATCGCCTCATCAAGACATTGCGCCAACGATATACGGCTGATGCGCTTTCCCTTCTGCTGAAGCCGAGTCTCAAGCAGGGTGATTTGTTTGCGTAACTCGAATTCTTCTTCAGGGTCATAGCGGCAGAGCGCGTAAGGCATGTCGTGATAAGCGCTGATGCGCTCACGCGGGTCAGGCAACTCAAGGATAGGCTCGAGACTTGTCCTGATGCGGTGTACGAGATCACTCATGCGACCATCCTTTCCGCATATTCGCAGGCGTTGGCGCAGGGCAGCGTGAGTTGAATGATGCTGCCGGCGATCTGGTAGTCTACCTTCCGATATTGATGAAGCCGCAACAGGTGAGCGTGCACCTGCTCTTGATCGAGGAGGAGCAACTTCCACAGGTCACTGCCCACAACTCGTGCGGCAGATTGTTCTTTCGAAGCGATGACGTGACAAAAGTACAAAAACAATTCGTCTGAAAAATGAAGAGAAGCGAACGCCTTCTCGGGGCCATCCCTTTCGAGGATTCCAAAATCTCGTGCCATTCGAAGTAGATCTCGCGCTGTCCTAACAGCCCCGTATTCAGAAAGAGGCTTGCTCCCACTATTGATCGACTTCCAGACGGTTAGCACATACGGCACGACGTCTTCTGTCCGGAGAACAAGGCGGCCAGATTGGTATTGCGGATAAAGCCAGGTTCCTACGAACAGGCCGTACAGGGTTTCATGTACAGCGACCCAAAAATGAAGACAAAATTTCCAATCTGAAAGATCGTAGCCCTTGCGAGCCAGCATGATGAGCGGTTGGCCATCCATCAGGTTGCGAAATCTGCGGCCAAGTGTCGTCTGAACTTCCTTCTTCCAACCCTCGCTGCGGAAGCCGCCACGAAAAGTGTTGTTGAAATTCTCCTCGAAGGACTGACCTTCCCTCCAGCTTCCAAACAGATTGTAGGCCTCTTCAACAAGGGCGCCCTTGCGGACGAGGCGCTGCGAAATAGGGTTGGATGTTTGCTTCAAGTCTGGCCCCGCCTCGCATATGGGACGGCCAGCGCCCCTGGTTCACCGCGCGCGAACCCAAGGGCAAGTAATGCAATTTCTTCATTTGTGCCCGTGAATGGCGCGGGTAGAGGCACCGCTCGTCCTTCGGCCGAACGTCGCAATCGCGAGGATAGCTCCCCTTCGTCGTGTGTGATCAGCTTGAACGATTGGATCGCTGCCTTGAGGTCACTTCCTTGGAGGATCTCCAACGTTTGAAAAAAGGGGATCCATTTGTCTGCGTGATCAATCCAGTGCTCCCAACGCGAATCGAACTCCTCCTCAATTACTTCTGGAAGTTGCCAGAGTGTGACGCTATCCGGAGGATCAAATACTTCGCGGCAGCGATTTGCCGCGACGGCAAAAACAGACCGCGCCTGGGCAAAATAATGTGTGCGCGGGAAACCACGGCGGACGGCGGCGGTTCCCACCCGGCCGAGCTGCCCCCGAGTATTCCACCACCTGGCTAGGTCCATCTCACCAAATCTGGCAACGACCAAGCGAAGCTTGAGGAGCCGATCGAAATCGATGTCGGTAGTCTTCATTGACGACGCCCCTTGTTGTAGCGAGGAGCACGGCGAATGGGGGGCTCTGTGGCTGGGAAGTGACCCTGTCTCACGCATCGACCGCGTGTCATTTAATGACGGTTCTCAACGAGCGTTGGGGAACGCCGTTCAACCTCTTAGCTGGATTTTGACGCCGTTTTAGGCCAGTCAACCCCCGATACTCTTCGGCGGCCATTGCCACGCGGTCATATTTGGTTACGGCAATAGGCGCGGCGCGTGCCAAGGCGATGGGCGCGCCAAAATTAATCTTGGCGTCCGCAGAAGTGATGGAACGCATCTCAGTCCCCCCGTCGAGGAACCAGTGTTGGCCGAATTGGGCAAACTGAGCAACGTCTAAATCTCGAGGGAGTGACGGATTCCGTGGGTAACCAACCGACTAGATCGGGGGACCATCCCCCTGCTCCCGCCGCCCACCGCAAGCGGTTGCAACGGCATGGGGCATGACGTTCCTGGTTCACGGCCTTTCAAGACAGGTTCATCATATCTGAGGAGAGACGTGTCAGCCGCATAATGCGATTGATGCCCACTACATCCGCCAGGCCATGCCCAACGCCTCGTTCATCGGGTTTACAGGCACGCCGATTTCCTGCTCGAAATCCAGGGAATGGAGAAGAAGAACCTGGCTCTGGAGGCTCTCAGAAAGTTGCTGGCCGGCGAAATCTCTAGCCGAATGAAGTCCAATGTCGTGGAGAGCAGGGCGTTCTCAAAACGTTTGGAGGACGCCGTCGCGCGCTACCACGCTGGCGCCCTATCGGCGGCGGAGATGGTCAATGAGTTGATCGCCATGGCCAAGGATATGAAGGCAGCCAGAGCGCGGGGTGAGGAGCATGGCCTCATGGAGGAGGTCACGGCGGGCCTTAAATCCGAGCTTCGCGATCAGGTCCTCGCGGCCGGCCTCGGCCAGCGCCTAGCGAATACCTGGCGCGGGAAGCGCTATCCGCAAACGCATCTCAGCATCAATGCGGTCGCCTATGTCTGGTCACGAGCGCCCGACATCGTCGACGGGTTCGATAAGGGCGCGACCATCGTTCCCATCAATGGCAGGCGCTATCTGGCGATCCCGACCGACAATGTTCCTTCCCGCCATCGCGGTGGCGGCTTTGGCGGCAGGGGATCGAAGATGTCCCCCTTCGAGGTGGAGACGACGTTCAACGCCGATTTGAAGTTCGCGAAGGCCGGGAACGGCCGCCTGATCGCCTTCATCGAGGCTACGCGCGAGGAAGCCCTTGATCGGATGGGCAATGCCGGACGGCGCGAGTTCATTCAGGTGCTTCGATTGATGGAGAACTTCCATCGGCATCAGGTCGAACAAGCCGTCTCGGAAGCCTTGCGGCTGGGCGAGATGATGCCATCGGTTTCGGTGCTTCATGTGCCCTACACCTTTTTTTCCGACGAAGCAGGAGGGACCGAAGTCTACGTATCCGAACTCGGAGCTGCGATGCGCGAGCTCGGACTGCGGGTTGCTATTGCTGCGCCTGGGACGCAGGAGGCAAAATATCTCCACGGGGACCTGGAGATTTATCGCTTCAAAAAGGCCTCGCAGCCGGCGTTCGGCCAAGCCTATGGCGAGCCGGATACAATTGCGGCCGAGTCCTTCCGCGCTTTGCTGCAAAAGCTGCGTCCCGACATCGTTCACCTGCACGCCCACACGGCGGCCGTCTCGCATTTGCTGGTCGATGCGGCACACGAGGCGGGCGCGCGCGTCCTTCTGACCTATCACAGCCCAACCGTGAGCTGTCTGCGCGGCACGATGATGCTGTTCGGCGCGCAGTCTTGCGATGGGGTTATGGATGCGAAGCGTTGCACGGTGTGCACCCTCCACAATCACGGCGTGCCCCGGCCGGCCGGCCGCCTGTTGACGAGCCTTCCATCCGCTTTGGGACGGATGGTAACCCGGTCCGGCTTGAGCGGCGGTGTGTTCACCGCCCTCCGGATGGCGCAGGCCACGACAGGGTTTCACGCCGGCGTTCGAGAGCTGCTGCAAAAGGTCGATAGCGTAGTTGCGGTCTCCGACTGGGTTCTCGACGTCCTCGCACGGAACGGAGTGCCGCAATCGAAGTTGCTGCTTTGCCGGCAGGGCGCCCGGATAGCGCGGGCAGCCCAAGCGCCGTCTGTTCAGCTTCCAGACCGGTCCAGCGCAAAGCTGAGACTCGCTTTTTTCGGCAGGCTGGATCCGATGAAAGGTTTGGACACGATTTTGCGGGCGTTTGAGCTCATGCGCGACACGCAGGTCGTGCTGGATATCTACGGCCTGACACAGCCCCATTCAGAGCGATACGTCGCGGCCTTGCGCACTCATGGGGATTCGCGGGTGCAATTTCGCGAGGCGCTTTCCTCCGGCGACGTGCGGCAGGCGATGGAAGGCTATGATTTCGTGGTTGTGCCGTCCCGCTGGCTGGAGACCGGCCCTCTCGTCGTCTATGAGGCGTTCCAGGCAGGCACGCCGGTATTGGGCTCCCGCCTCGGCGGAATCGCAGAGCTCGTGACCGATGGAGTCGACGGCGTGCTGCTTGGAGCGGACTCTGCCGAGAGCTGGGCGAAGACGATCGCTGCGCTGGCGGAAGACCCGGAACGGGTGCGACGGCTGCGAAGGGGTGTGCGTCCGCCCCGTACGATGCGCGATGCAGCCGAGGAGATGGTTCGCCACTACCACGCGCTGTTTACCGGCGCGCGCCCCGCAGAGCGAAACGCTGACCTCAACGCTGATGAGCCCTCCGAAAGAAAACAGCTCGGCCAGCCCGTTTAGTACCGCCGTGAGTCTTTATGTCTGCGGCAGCATGAAGCCTTCGAAATAGGCGGCGAGCTGCCTATATCCGTTTAGCGGCAGCACCAGGGCCACATACTGGTCCGGACGCACGACGACCATGCAGCCGGCCTCGCGATCTATGCCGCGCAGGGCAAAGATATCGTCTCCGGATTTGGGATCGACGCAGAACATTTTTTCGTAGTCGCGAAGGCCCAAACGCCCCTTTTGCGGCAGAAGCAATGCGGGCATCCGATCGACGGGGAGCACATCGTGCGCCTGCTGAAACACCGCGCGCACATCGATGACCGCATCGATATCATCGCCCTTGCGCGTGTACCGGCGGACAGGTGACGCCGGGTCGTCCGTCAGAAAATCGCACAGGCGCGAAATCGCCGAATCCGGCGCGGCGGGATTGCCCGCGCCCGCAAATGCGTAAATGCGGAATCGTCCATCCGCTCCGCCGGCATGACCGAGCTGCATCGGCTTTGCATCGGCAAGGCGCAGAACCGGCGCGGAATGAAAGCGCGTGCCAATCAGAAAACCCTTCGCCAGATTCTGATACGTGCCTTCGCCGGTGAGAAGCGAGGGGCGGTAATGGGTTGCCGTTCCCGCTGTATAGCGTCCGTGCCGGATGAAGTAGTCGCGCGTCTTGGCCGGGTCGGCTTGGCGGCCGTCTTCCGGGGTGGAGGCGATAAGCTCGGCCCACTCCCGGTCGAAATCTATCAGCTCTTTTGCAATCGCCCGCCGTTCGGCGGAGTAGGTGTGCAGCAAAGAGGGCGGAGACTGGCCGCGTAAAACCGAAATGAGCTTCCAGCCCAGATTGAACGTATCCTGCATGGAGACGTTCATGCCCTGACCGGCCTTGGGGCTGTGCGTGTGGCAGGCATCGCCGGCGATGAATACGCTCGGCGTTACGCTCGCGGGCGCATCTTCCGGAACGTCGTCGAACTTGTCGGTAAGGCGCTGGCCGATTTCATAGACCGACCACCACGGCACTTCCTTCGCTTCGAAGCGATAGGGCTGCAAAATACGCTGCGCCTTCGCCACGATCTCGTCGATACCGATATTGCGGTTTGCGGCGCGTTCGCCCTCTTCCAGCTTTGTCAGTTCGACATACATGCGCAACAGGTGCCCGCCCTCGCGGGGAATGATGAGCATGGTGCCTTCATGCGCGGACTGGATAAGGCACTTGCAACGAACGGCCGGGAAATCGGTGAGGGCGAGAATGTCCATCACGCCCCAGGCGTGATTTGCGGAATCGCCATGCAGCTCGCGGCCGATGGCGGCGCGCACGACGCTGCGGGCGCCGTCGCAGCCGACGATATAGCGCGCCTTGATAGTTTCGGACGTTCCATCGGCATGCTGCAGCGTCACCGTCGAACCATCTTTGCGCGTTTCGATCGAGACGACACGGCGCGAATAATACGGCTCGATATTCGCCGCCCCGTGCCGCATCCGGTCGAGAAAGAAATCGTGTACGCGGGCCTGATTCAGAACGACATGGGGAAATTCCGAAAGGCCGTCTTCGGTATCCTGCACCCAGCCATTGGGGACGATATGCGATGGGTTCGTGTCGTCAGGCTTCCAGAAGGTCGTCTTGTTGATCCAGCACGCTTCCTTCAGCACGCGCTCGCTGAATCCTAACGCGTGAAACATTTCCACTGTGCGGCAGGCGATGCCGTCGGCCTGGCCTCGCAACATGGGGCCGTCCTTCTGCTCGACGATGCAGGTCTTAATGCCGGGATAGCCGGCGAGCTGCGCCGCAAGCGTCAGTCCGGCCGGGCCGCAGCCGGCGATCAGGACATCGACTTCGGTGGGTGGTGAGCCTTGGGCGCCGGGCGATGCGTAGCGATGGGCAGGGTTGGCGATTGCCGGGTCGCCCGGTACGAACCCATTCAGGTGAAACTGCATCTTTCTTTCCCGCTTTTGCGCGGCCGCCTTGTCTTATAGCAGGCGGCTTATGACCCCACGTCTGATGTGTGTCAAAGCGGTCAAAAGTCCACATTTTGTGCCGTGACGCCGCGGACTTAGGCGGCGCAGATAGCCTCCAGGCCGCCATTCTTGTTAAGCCTTGGGCGTTAACGCCACGCGGCTCGAACGGGATCGGCGAATCGGGCCGTCACGGCTGCTGCCGGCACGAAGAACAGCCGCAAATTGCGCCCGCAGCCCTGTGTCAGGGGTAATCGACGGAAGGCCGCCTAAGGCAAATTGTATGCAAAATCGACGATTTTTGCGGCAAATATTCATAAAATGTGCATACGAAATGCGTCTGTCCCCTGATGTGCTTCATATTTAGGCCGCATGCATATTCGTTCCTACGTAAAACGGCCCATATGAAGCTCCCTTCACCGCCACTTAAATTCGGACGTCTTCCGCGACATAGGAAGAAGCGTCAGGCGAGGATTTTGGGGCCGCCACGTTTCTTAAAAACCGCGGGAACATAAGCGAGCGAAGGGCCCGCAGTGCATGGTGTTGCGCTCTTAACCGGCCTTTCGACATCGCAAAATGAACGGGGAAACGCCAGGTTTTTGGCGGGTATTTCACTAAGGAGGATTTTGGGGCGGTGTCTTTTTATCCGCCTCCGTGAGAGGGGGATTGTCTACGATGTTTTTCCAGACAACACGCGCAGGCCGTATCAGCAAATACGCTTTCTTATTTGGTTCGGCATCGCTCGTCAGTATGTTGGGCGCCGTTCAGGCACAGGCTCAGAGCGCCACCTCTGCGCAAATGGGACAACCGGTTCCTGTTGCCGGCGCTACGTCCGGAAAATCCGTGCTTGTCAAAGTCGCACAGGCAACCCCGTCTACGCAGACTGTTGCTCCATCAAATCAGGCGACTCCGGTACAAGTCGCTCAAGCGGCAGTCGCTCAGGCTGCTCCGTCGGGTGTGCCCGAGCAGGTGCTCGTGACGGGTTCGCTCATTCACGGCGCGGCGGCGGTTGGCGTGCCGGTCACGTCATTTCGCGACGGAGACTTCAAGGAAACCGGCGCGCTCACGATTGCCGACCTGTTTAAGAACGTTCCGGCCGTCTATCAAATTCCGCAAAACGACGTCATTGCCGGTGGCGGCTACATCGCCCGCGCCCAGAACGTCAATCTGCGCAACCTCAGCACGCACGGCTCGCGCCAGTTGCTGCTTGTCGACGGTCTCAGATTCCCCAACCAGGGCCGCGGCGGCTGTCAGACCGACCCTTCGATTATCCCGCAGCTTGCGCTGGAACGGCTCGACATTCTTGCCGATGGCGCCTCGGCCACCTACGGGTCGGACGCCATTGTCGGCGTCATCAACGTCGTCCTGAAGCGCGGCTATGACGGCGCCATCAGTCAGGCGCAATACAGCCAGTCCACCGATATCGGCCATCCCCTCTAATCAACTCGACCTTCTTGCCTAGGATGCCGCCCTTCGCATTGATTTCGTCGATCGCCAGCGAAAGGCCGCGCGTTATGGCTTCGCCCGACTTTGCCGATTGGCCCGACAGAGCCGCGACCAGGCCGAATTTGATGGTCGCTTGTGCCGCGGCAGGCGAGGCGGACAGCACCATGGCGGCGACCGCCCCTGTGACGGTCTTAACCAGCGAACGGCGGGACATGAAATCGCGCATCGGATTTTTCCTTGCAGACGCAAAAATCAATTTCGCAAGCCTCCTGCCAGAGGGCACTACGGCAAATGGCCCATTTACATTGTACCGTCCGCCCAAAGAATGCGGCACTGCCGAAATCAACGGCAGACGTAGATTGTATAGGATATATCTTATCATTGTATACAATAGTGGGGGCGATGGCGACGGTGAGGTTCATGTCTGATACAATTGATTCCGCATCTGATGCCGAAATCGTGGAAAAATTCCTGGAAGCCTCCATGGTGCCAGATCCGGTGACGGCGGCACGCTATGTCTCGGAGAATCTCGCGATCACCTTCACCGGGGGGCGAAGGTATTCTCACCCGCGCGAAACCGCGGCCTTCAATGCGCGCCGCTACAAATGGGTGAAGAAACGCATGGAACGCACCGATGTCGTGCCCGGCGTCGATGAAACCATCGTATACAATGTTGGAACATTGTACGGTGAATGGCCTGATGGCACGCCCTTTGACGGAAACCGCTACGTCGACCGCTTCGTCGTTCGCGCCGGTAAGATCGTGCAAATGGATGTTTGGAACGACAGCGCCGAGCGGCTTCTTGTCCGCAACAACATCCAGGCCTAGCGCTTGCGCGCCGGGGCGCTTTTCTTGCGACCGTTTTCGGAATAGGCCGAGAGGATGTCGCGCACGTCGCGTTTCGTCTCCACCGGCTTCTGAATCAGCGCACGCTTGACCACGCTTTGAAGGTGGTCCGTCATCAGGGGCGTCGCCCGCGCCGGGTTCTTGCCCTTCAGGGCCGCGATGATGGCGCGGTGCTCGCTGACGGCGCATTCCGACGAGTGCGGGCGGCTGTATAGCGCCAGCGTCAATCCGCACCGCGACGCCAATTCGCCCACATAACGTGTGAGAACGGTGCTGCCGGTCATTTCGGCCATAAGGATGTGAAATTCGGTCGCCAGGCGGATCGACAGGGTGTTGTCGTTTCCTCGTGCCCGCTCCTCCTGATCGACATGAGCGGAAAGGGCGGCGAGCTGCGCCGGCGAAAGCGATCCCGTTAAACGGGCGGCGACCAATTGTTCGATCGCCAGCCGGACGTCGAAAATGTCATGGGCCTCACGCCAGCTTGGCGCGGCGACGGCCGCCCCGCGATTGCGCCGCAACTCCACCAGGCCTTCCGCCGCGAGTTGGCCCAATGCGTTGCGGACGATGGTGCGGCTTGCCCCGAACTGTTCGCCGATAGCGTCTTCGGGCAATTTCGCCCCCGGCATCAGCTCCTGCGCGATGATCGCGTGCCGCAGCGCGCGGCAAATAACGCTGCTGCGGTCGGACTGCACTTTGGCGCCAGGTTTTGCCATGGGATCGCGCGGGAAAGAGACAACGCCACTAATCCCATGGGGGGCCACAGGTCAAGGCGTATTAAACGCGGACGTAGTGCGGATTCGATACAAATACCATGAATATTGCATACGTTACAGTGTTAATTCGTACACTCGAATTGTGCGCTAAACAGCGGGACTATTCTGCAACGCCTCTGCGTTCGAGAAAAGGAATGAACCCATGAGATACAACGTCATCGTCGCCGGTATCGTTTTGGCAACCGCCACCGCGGCAGCCGTTGCGCAGCCCGCGGCGCCTGCCGTTCGCCATCGTATGAGCTTTTTCATCAGCAGCACGGCGGCTACCGGAACGGGAAATCTTGGTGGGTTGGCGGGGGCGGATAAAATTTGCCAGGACTCTGCCACCAAGGTGGGCGCCGGCGATCGTACGTGGCGCGCCTATCTCAGCGCGCAAGCCACCGGCGGGGATCCTTCCGTGGATGCGCGCGCGCGCATCGGCGCCGGTCCCTGGTACAATGCGAAGGGCTCGCTCATCGCGTCCAACGTGGCTGATCTGCATGGCGATATCCTGCGCGACCGGAACACCATTCAGAAGGCGAACGCCCTGACCGAAAAGGGTGAGGAGTACATTCCCCAAGACAAACCCAATCTCCACGACATTCTGACCGGGTCGGATACAGAGGGCCGCGCCTATCCCACGGGCCTCGATACAACGTGCAACAATTGGACGTCGGAGGGCGATGACCACAAGGCCATCGTCGCGCATGCCGACCGCAGCGGTCCAAACACCTCCTGGAATTCAACCCATTTGAGCCGCGGCTGTTCAAAAAACTCGCTGCTGATGAACGGTTATTCCGGTCACCTCTATTGCTTCGCCACGGCGCCCTAGCCGCGGCAGACCGATACCTGCGAGCCTACCGGATCGAGGAACCAATTCGCCTGATTTGATAGAAGGGGGCTGGGGCTGCTAAGCAGCCGGACTAAGTTTGGAAAACAAAAGTCTGGGAAAGCTGGCACATTGAAAATTCGGCTCCATAAAGGCGATCTGCCCGGCGATCTCAATCTCGGGGACAAGATCGCTGTCGATACCGAAACGCTTGGGCTCAATCCGGTCCGTGACCGGCTGTGCCTGGTGCAGCTCTCCGCGGGCGATGGCAGCGCGCATCTCGTGCAGTTCCGCCGGGATGAATATGCCGCGCCCAATCTGAAGCGCGTGCTTGGCGATCGGAACGTGCTGAAGCTCTACCACTTCGCGCGGTTCGACCTGACCACGATCCGCCGTTATCTGGGCGTTCTGGCCGGCCCGGTCTACTGCACCCGCACGGCTTCCAAGCTTGCCCGGACCTACACCGACAGGCACGGGCTGAAGGATCTCGTCAAAGAGCTGCTCGACGTGGACCTGTCCAAGCAGCAGCAAAGTTCCGACTGGGGCGCCGAAAACCTAACCGAGCAACAGCTCGCCTATGCCGCCAATGACGTGGCCTTTCTCCACCGCCTGAAGGATGGGCTGGATGCCATGCTGATCCGGGAGGGCCGTATGGGATTGGCGCAGGCCTGCTTCGATTTCCTGCCCGCCCGCGCGGAGCTGGATCTGGCAGGCTGGAACGAGGGCGACATTTTCGCGCATTAGAGCCGTGCCCCGTCCCTAACCCCCTTTGTTTTCGAGGCTATTGCCAAAACGCCTTGTTTTTGTGCACCTGCGGTCTTGATCGGCCGGGGCCGGGTCCTCATACTCTCATAAGACTTGGCATGATTTTCGCTTGGGGACGGTAAGAGGCGGCCCCCGGGGCGGAAGCGGCCAGAACCACAACACCGGTGTGCCGCCAATGCCTATGCCAAAAATCGAGGGTTTGCCTCAAAGCAGCCATGAGGACGCCGACCTCAGGGCCGCGGGCCGGGTGATTCGCCTCGCCCGGGAGGCGCTGGCCTCCCTTTCGGCGGGGCTGGATGGCTCATTCAGCCGGGCGCTCGATCTTCTGGCTGGGGTGCGCGGCCGGGTGGTGGTCAGCGGTATGGGCAAGAGCGGGCATATCGGCCGCAAGATTGCCGCCACGCTATCCTCGACGGGGACGCCCGCCCAGTTCGTGCATCCCGCCGAAGCCAGTCATGGCGACATGGGCATACTCACCTCGTCCGACGCGCTGATCATGCTGTCCAATTCGGGGGACACCAAGGAACTCGCCGACCTCATCACCTATGCCAAGCGCTTCGGCATTCCGCTGATCGGCATCGCCAGCAATCCGGCTTCGGCGCTGTTGATGGCGGCGGATGTGGCGCTTGTCCTGCCGAAGGCTCAGGAGGCCTGTTCCATCGGAATGGCGCCGACGACATCCACAACGCTGACGCTGGTGCTGGGGGACGCGCTTGCGGTCGCCCTCATGGAGCGCAAGGGATTCTCCGCCGACCAATATCGTGAGCTGCATCCGGGCGGCGCGTTGGGCCGGGCGCTCGTGCGCGTATCGGATTTGATGCATTCCGGCGATTCTCTGCCATTGGTGAGCCCCGACACAGTGATGCGCGATGTGCTCATCACCATGACGGCGGGCGGCTTTGGTGTTGCCGGTGTGGTGGAAAAAGATGGCGGGCTTGCAGGGATCATAACGGACGGCGACTTGCGCCGGCACATGGATCCTGGACTGACCGAGCGCAGGGCGCGCGACATCATGACGGCGAACCCGAAAACCATAGCGCCAAAAGTGCTGGCCGCCGAAGCGCTCGCCTATATGAACAATTCTTTGCCCAAGGTGACCTGTCTCTTTGTGGTCGATCCCGAAGAGAAGCCGGCCAAACCCCTTGGTATTCTGCATGTCCACGATTGCTTGCGGGCGGGTTTGCACTGATGGCAGCGGCCGGCAGCGAGCGTCCCAAGCCCAAGGCCGGATTGCGTCCATCTTATCGCACGCGCGAGTGGCGTATCAGCCCGCGCGCAACCCTCCTAAGCGCGCGCCGCTACAGCGTCTTCGTAAAGTTCATGAAGGGCGCGCTGCCCATGGCCGCGCTCGCCATCGCGGTCGCCGTGCTGGTTTACGCGCTGCAGCCCCGCGATATCGGGCGTATGGCCATGACGTTCGAAAGGCTCGGGCGCGTCGAAGGCGATCTGGCCATGATCAAGCCGCGTCTGACGGGCGTGGACAATGACGGGCTGCCCTTTGTCATCACCGCTTTGCGCGCGACACAGGAAGGGCGCGGCTCGGATCGCGTGCGGCTGGAAGAAGTCGGCGCCGACATCAGCTTAAAGGACGGCACTGCGCTGCATGTTTCCGCTGGCCAGGGCATTGTTGATACCAAGACGCATATTCTGCAAGTGTCCGGTGGCATGCGCATCGTCTCGCAGGATGGCTACGACGCCAGGACACAATCGGCGGTGGCCGACCTGAAAGCCGGTACTGTGCACGGCGAGCATGGGATTGAGGCCGAGGGCAGCATGGGCCACATCACGGCGGATCGATTCGCCCTGAACCGCGACACCAAGCAGCTCAAATTCGACGGCAATGTGCGGATGGTCATAAACAGGGGCCGTTCGCCTGCGATAAGAGGGACTGAGTAATGAAACGAATGCTCGCGCTGGTTTCCGTACTGTGCGTCGCGCCGATGCTCGCGGAGCTGGCTTCCGCGGCGCCCGCGCCCGCGCGACGCAACAATGCCGGGATGGGGGTCGATTCCAATCAACCCATCGCGGTGAACGCGGATTCTTTTCTTGCCGATCTCAACGGCGAAACCGGAACCTACAGCGGCAACGTGATCATTACGCAAGGCAGCGTGCGGCTGCATGCCGATCAGGTGAAAGTCACCGCGCCGGGCGGACAGGCATCGAAGATGGAAGCGACGGGACACGTGGTCGTCGACTCGCCCTCGGGACAAGCGGTCGGCGATATGGGCGTCTACGACGTCCCGACGAAAATTCTCCGGCTTAATGGCCATGTTGTTCTCACCAAGGAACAGAATGTCATGCGCGGCTCGACTCTCGAAGTCGCCATGGCGACGGGCATCGCGCGCCTGACCGCCGGTGCGGAACCGCAGATTGCCGGTCAGCCCGCGCAGCCGCCCGGGCGCGTGCAGGCGCTTTTTGTCCCTGCGCAGAGGGCGCCGGCGCCGGCCAATGGCGGCCCCGCGGCAGCGCCAAAACCCTAAACTTCATTTTATTTTAAGCAGACCAAAGCAAAATTCAGGCCATGCACGAACCAACCCCTCCTTTTGAGTTGCGCGACGCTTCGGAACGTCCCACCCCGAGACTGATCGAAGGATTTCAGGGCCTCGCCGTCACGCGCATCGGCAAAAGTTTTAAGAAGCGTCCCGTCGTGCGCGGGGTGAGCCTGACGCTGCAACGCGGCGAAGTGGTTGGCCTGCTTGGGCCCAACGGCGCGGGCAAAACCACGATCTTTTACCTGATCACCGGCCTGATCCGGCCCGATTACGGCACGATCACGCTGGACGGCCACGATATCACACGCCTGCCGATGTATCGCCGTGCGCGGCTCGGCATTGGGTACCTTCCCCAGGAAGCCTCCATCTTCCGTGGGCTGACCGCCGAGGAAAACATCCGCGCCGCCGCCGAACTGGTCGAGCCGGATTCGGCGCATTGCGCCGCCCTGGTCGACAGCCTGCTCGCGGAATTTTCGATCACGCATGTGGCGCATACGCCGGCCATCACACTTTCCGGCGGCGAAAGGCGGCGTGTTGAAATAGCGCGCGCGCTGGCGACTCATCCGGCCTACATCCTTCTCGACGAGCCCTTCGCCGGCATCGATCCCATCGCCATCAACGACATTCGCGAGTTGGTGCGTCATCTGAAGGATCGCGGCATCGGCGTGCTTATCACCGATCACAACGTCCGGGAGGCGCTCGAGATCATCGACCGCGCCTACATCATCCACGAGGGCCAAGTGCTTATGGAAGGCACGCCGGGCGACATCGTGGGCGATAAGGACGTTCGCCGGGTCTATCTCGGCGAGCGATTCTCGTTGTAGCGGCGGGGCGGGGGCGGCGGTAATTCCATGGCGTTGACGCAACGGCTCGAGCTGAAGCAGGGGCAATCCCTGGTCATGACGCCGCAGTTGCAGCAGGCCATCAAGCTGCTGCAGCTCTCCAATTTGGAGCTTGCCGATTACGTCGAGACCGAAGTCGAAAAGAATCTGTTGCTCGAACGCGACGACCAGAACGCCGAGCCCGAGTATGGGCGCGACGAAGCGCCTGTAGCAGACGCCACGGACAGCGCGCCGCTGGATCAGGCTCTTGTCAAGGAAGATTTCGGCACGACAGCGGATCTGGACGCCGGCCATGACGATCTCTACACGGATGAAACCCGCGTCGAAAAACAGGTCAACAACGCCACGGATGCGCCCGCTTCCGATTGGTCTCGCTTAGGTCCGGGCGGGTCGGAAGGCGACGAAGATTTCGAGAGCCGCCTCACCGCCGAAACCACGCTCAAGAGCCATCTCGAATCGCAGGTTGCGATTGCGGCGCTGCTTCCGCACCAGCGTTTCATCGCCGAAGTGCTCATCGAAGCGGTGGACGAAAGCGGCTATCTTCGTGTCGACCTTCAGGAGGTCGCGGAGCGGCTGGGCGCCACGCGCGAAGATGTCGAAGGCACGCTTGCGATCCTCCAGGGCTTCGATCCGCCGGGTGTGTTTGCGCGCGATCTGGTGGAATGTCTTGCCCTCCAGCTCAAAGAGCGCGACCGGCTCGACCCCGCGATGAAGACGATGCTGACGCGTCTCGACCTTGTGGCCAAGCGGGACACCGCCGCGCTTTGCGCGCTGTGCGAACTCGATGCGTCCGATATCGGCGACATGATCGCCGAGATCCGTACGCTCAATCCCAAACCGGGCTTGGTGTACGGCTCGGAGCCGGTGCAGCCGGTGGTGCCGGATGTGTACGTTCGCGAAGGCGCGGACGGCTCGTGGCATGTGGAACTCAATTCCGACACGCTGCCGCGTGTTTTGGTAAACGCGCGCTACTACGCCGATGTGAACCGCACGGCGCGTTCGCGCGAGGATAAGGTCTACCTCACGGATTGCCTGAACAACGCAAATTGGCTGGTGAAAAGCCTCGACCAGAGAGCGCGCACCATCGTCAAGGTCGCCAGTGAAATCGTGCGGCAGCAGGATGCCTTCCTCACGCATGGCGTTCGTCATTTGCGGCCGCTCAATCTGCGCCTGATCGCGGACGCCATCGGCATGCACGAATCGACAGTCTCACGCGTGACTTCGAACAAATATATGGCGACACCGCGCGGTGTCTTTGAACTGAAATACTTCTTCACGTCGGCTATTCAGGCGATGAACGGCGGCGAAGCCCATTCCGCCGAATCCGTTCGTGACAGAATCCGGGAACTCATCGCCAAAGAAGACAACGACGTCTTGTCCGATGACCGGATCGTGACCATTTTGGGAAAGGAGGGAATCGATATTGCACGGCGCACGGTGGCAAAATACCGGGAAGCTCTGCGGATTCCCTCGTCGGTTGAAAGGCGCCGCCTGCGCCAGTTGGAAACAGCCGACGCCGGTTGACAGAGATAGGACCCGGACCTATGTTCCGCGCCTTTTTCGGACACGCGGGCTTCGCGGGCGGCTGGAAGCCGAAGTCTGGAAATAAGACATGATGCAGATTCGTATTGCTGGAAAGCAGATCGAAATTGGCGAGGCCTTGCCGCAACATGTTCGTCGAGGCTTCATGAAGGAACGTCTCGGATTTGGCGCTATGCAGTTCGCTTCCACGCAATCGGACGCCCATGAATCCATTTGCGCCCGCGCCCGTGGTCCAGAATCGCATATTCGCCGTTATATGCGGCAGTTGAAGACACATCAGGGCCGCGGCGGGTATATCTCCGCCGGACCGGCATAGACACGACAGGACATCATGGAAATCGCCGATTTGCTTTCGCCCGATGCCGTGCTTGCGCATGTGAAGGCGACGACCAAGAAGCAGGTGCTCCAGGAGATGGCGCATAAAGCGGCACTCATCACCCGGCTTTCGGAACGGCGGATATTCGAAACGCTCGTCGAACGCGAAAAGCTTGGCTCAACGGGAATGGGACAGGGGATCGCCATCCCGCATGGACGCATTCAAGGCATCGAAAAGATGACTGGTTTGTTCGCGCAGCTGGATCATCCCGTGGATTTCGATTCCATGGACGATCAGCCGGTCGATCTGGTTTTCCTGCTGCTGGCGCCCGAAGGCGCCGGCGCCGATCACCTGAAAGCACTGGCCCGCGTGTCGCGTCTTCTTCGCAATCAGGCTGTCTGTGAAAAGCTCAGAGCCGCGCCGCAAGCCGCCACTCTGTTTGCGCTGCTGACGGAGCCCACGGCTGCGCAAGCGGCTTAAACCGCATCGCGCTTTCCTCGCGGTCGTGCCGTGACGAGCGGCGCCGATTCCGCTCTGGAAAACCGCTCTGATCCCTCTGGAACTTTGGTCAGCGGCGGCCGCCTGCTGTCAGGCGGCATTCTGTCGTTCACGGTCTGCATGGGCATCGGGCGCTTCTTCTACACGCCGTTGCTGCCGCTCATGCAAACGCAGGTTGGCTTCGGATCGGACGTGGCCGGGCTAATCGCGTCCGTCAATTTCGTTGGCTATCTCGTTGGCACGTTGCTCGCCGCGCTGGTAGCGAAAGGCCGGCTGCGCCTTGTGCTGTTCCGTGTCGCTTTGCTGGTCAGCATTGCAACGACATTCGCAACGGGGCTGACCGAATCGGCGCCGCTGTGGCTGGTGATTCGCGGCCTTGCCGGAATTGCGAGCGCGTTCGCGTTTCAGTTTGCGGCGCTCATTGTCATCGAGGCGCTGGCGCCCGCGGGGCAGGGAGCGCGTGCCGGCTGGCTGTTTGGCGGCGTCGGAATCGGCATCGCGCTATCGGGTCTGGCGACGCGCACGCTCGGCACCATTTTGAATTGGTCGCAGTTTTGGATGGGCGCGGGGCTCCTATGCGCGCTCGCCGCGCCTTTCATTCTGAGCACCGTCAAAGACGCGCGCGTTCTATCGGGGCTGCCGCACGGCACGGCGTTGCGAACGCCGCAACCGCTGCCGCTGTGGCCCCTGCTGATCAACTACACCTGCGAAGGATTTGGATATTCCATCACGGCCACGTTCCTGGTCGCGATCTTCAAGTCGCGGCCGGCACTCGCGGGCATTGGCGATTGGGCCTGGGTGGTGGCCGGTTTGGCGGGCCTGCCGAGCTGCATCTTCTGGTCGGCGGCCGCAGAACGGATTGGGTATCCGGCGGCGCTAGCCCTTGCCTACATCATGCAGCTTGCCGGGATACTGTTGCCGGCGTTCACGGACTCACCTGCCGCCGCGCTTCTGTCGGCAATTTTCTTCGGCGGCACGTTCATGGCCATTACGGCGTTGATCCTGGCCGTTGGCCGGAAAAGCGCACGGGGACAGGGGTTTGCCGTCCTGACGGCGGGATTTGGACTTGGCCAAATCGCGGGGCCATTGGTAGCGGGATATCTTGGCAACGGCGCGGCGGGTTTCAATACGGCGTTGTTCATCGCGGGAGGCGCGATTCTTGTAGGACTTCTGTTTCTCGCGCTTGCCGTATCGCAAGCGCGAGCCCGCACGTCCGCAGCATAAAGCGCAATCTAACGACGAACCGGCGTCCACTTCGTCGGATTTTGCTCTAATGCACGCTCACCGGCACGAAATTGTTCTGCACGGCGGCGCTGTAGGCCGAGGCCCAGTTGTCCGTAATGCCCAAGGTGGTGCCGTCGGCAGCATGCAGGGCAAACAGCTTCACGTTGGCGGGAAGCTTGATCTCCGACGGGATAACAAGGCCCATGGCTTTTGCTTCGTCGAGGGCTATCTGCTTGATGTAAGCCAAGCGGTGGCCTTCGAAGGCCGGTCCTTCCAGCTCGTCGGTTTCTGGTGAGTCGTCATCGTAGAGTTCTTCTTCGTGTCTCATCTATGCCTCCTCATTCAAGTTCGATTGATAGCATTGCCGGTGTGAACCTCCGCTGAACGGATCGGGATCGTTCGTACAACGCTTTGCGGGCGCGGACGCTCCAATTCGATCGTAAGAAGGCCATGCCGGAGTTCGGCGCCGATAACATCGATTCCCTCGGCGAGCACAAAGCTGCGTTGGAACTGGCGGCTCGCTATGCCTCGGTGCAGAAAAGTTTTATCGGCGCTTTCGCCGATGCGGCCGCGGATGACAAGCTGATTGTCTTCCACACTCACCGCCAAATCCTCGGCTCGGAAGCCGGCGACGGCCAGCGTGATTTTCAACCGGTTTTCCGCCGTATGCTCAATGTTGTACGGGGGATACGAGTCCGCTTTCTGCGTCCGCTCAAGCAGCTTTTCGATGTGCTCAAAGCCCAACAAAAACGGGCTGTTGAAAAACGATCGGTTCATTGTCAAAGCCCTCCTTGGCGGCTTTGCCGGTCCCCATCTACGGGCAACCTCTTCAACGAAACGGCCCCGGATGGGCACCGTTCAGAACAAAATGTAGGAATTCTAAGGAACCGATCAAGATGCTGGGCACGCGCTAAGGGACTTGCTCTTCGCCGCGGTGCCGGGCAGGTACAGCCGATGCGCGAAGCATTTGTTTTGCTGGATGATTCTCGCCCGCACGGTGCAGGGCTGCGCGTCTTCACGCACCCCTGCGCCATTGTCACGGCTCAAACTACGGTTGAAGTGGCCCCAGCGCTCGAGGCGCTTTCGAACGCGGTTAAACAAGGCTTTTTTGCGGCGGGCTATTTCGCCTACGAACTGGGATATGCGCTCGAACCGCGCCTGACAGGGTTAATGCCGGAAGGCGGCCAGCCGCTGCTTTGGTTCGGCCTTTTTGAATCGCCGCAGCACATGAGCGGCGCGCAGGCCGAGCAGTGGCTTACCAGCCGTGCAACCGGGAGGGCGTACGCTGGCCCTCTCGCGTATGGGCTCGATGAAGCGGGTTATGCGCAACGTTTCGCGAAAGTCCGCGACTACATTTTCGCGGGCGATGTCTATCAGGTGAATCTCACCTTTCCGGCGCCCTTTGCATTTCAAGGCGATCCGCTGGCTTTGTATGCACGGTTGCGCCAGGGGGCGCAGACGGGACACGCAGCTTATGTGGACGATGGTGAACGCACGATTCTCAGCTTCTCGCCGGAGTTGTTTTTTTCAGTTCGCGACGGCGAGATTTTCGCCCGGCCGATGAAAGGAACCGCCCCGCGCGGGAATGACCCCATCGATGACGCGCGGATTGCCGCCGCCTTGAAGGCGAGTGAAAAGGATCGCGCGGAAAACCTGATGATCGTCGATCTCATCCGCAACGATCTTGGCCGCGTCGCCAAAACCGGAACAGTCCGGGTTGAAGATTTGTTCGCGGTGGAAACCTACCCGACCGTGCACCAAATGGTGTCCACCGTTCGTGCGCAACTGTCGCAACCTGCGGGTCCCGCCGATCTCGTGCGGGCACTGTTTCCCTGCGGCTCGATCACTGGTGCACCGAAGGTGCGGGCCATGGAAATTATCCGCGAGTTGGAGACGACGCCGCGCGGCATCTATTGCGGCGCCGTGGGGTGTTTCGCGCCGGACGGCTCGGCCGACTTCAACGTTTCGATCCGCACACTGACGATTAAGGGTGGGCAGGGCTATCTCGGTATCGGCGGCGGTATCGTGGCGGATTCTTCGGCGAATGGCGAATATCAGGAATGTCTGGTCAAAGCGCGGTTCTTTGAGCAGGACAGGCCACCGCTCGGCTTGATCGAAACGCTGCGCTACGACGCCGCGCAGGGCTTCGTCCGGCTGCCTTTGCATCTGAACCGCTTGGCGCGCTCGGCTGCGGCCTTCGGCATTCCCTTCGACAGGACGCGCGTGGACGCCGCGTTAGCTGCGGCTATCGAAGGCGCCGCCGGTTCGCTGCGCGTGCGCTTGCAGTTGAACGATGACGGTTCGGTGCAAGCTTCGGCGCAACCCTTCGCGCTGCAGGAGCCGCAATCGGCATGGCGATACCGGATATCGTCTCATCCTGTGCAAAGCGCGGATGTGCTGCTGCGCCACAAGACGACGTGGCGGTCGCTCTACGATGGCGAGCGCGCAGACGCGAACCGGGAGGGCTGCGACGAAGTCGTTTTCCTGAACGAACGCGGCGAAGTCGCGGAAGGCAGCATGACCAATGTCTTCATCCGGCGCGACGGCCGCCTTCTGACGCCTGCCGCATCATGCGGACTCCTCGATGGCTGTTTGCGCCGTGAGTTGCTGGATAGCGGCGGCTGCGAGGAAGCAGTTCTCTTTCCGTCCGATCTAGATGGGGCGGAAGTTTATTTCGGCAATTCTTTGCGAGGGCTGATTCGCGCCGAAGCGTTCAGGTCGGGAACAAATCCATTCCGGCCCTGAGCAGGATGTACCCCGCAGCCGAAAAAATGACCGCTGCGAAGATATAGTTCAGCACACGCTTTTGCGAGGCTAGGCGCACGGCCAGCATCATTCCGAAAACCCCGCCTGCCGCTCCACCTGCAACGAATTCCGCCGCGATTCTCCAATCCACCAACCCCGACAGCGCGTAATTCGTTGCCGTCGTGAGTCCGAATATGCCGACGGCAAACAGCGACGAGCCAATCGCGCAGAGCATATTCAAGCCGCTGCCCAGCACGATGCCTGGTACGATCAGAAATCCGCCGCCGATTCCAAAGAATCCGGCAAGAAAGCCCGCCCCGAGGCCCAGCAGCACTAGGCGCATCGCAATCTGGGGCGTGACGTGGATCTCACTTTTCCCGCCTGCCGCGCGCGGTTGCAGCATGGCGATACCGGCCGCGACCATCACCAATGCGAACAGGAACAGCAAATCCTGGCCAGGCACCAATTTCCCGAGGGTGGAGCCGGCCGCGGCCCCAAGCGCGCCGCCGGACCCGAAGAGAAGCGCGCATCGCCAGCGCACGGTACCCGCCCGCCAATGGCTGAACAGATTCACGAACGCATTAATGGAGACCGCCAACGCGCTGGTGCCGATTGCCAAATGCACATCGGGAACGCCCACCACATAAAGCAGCAGCGGCACGGCCAGCATGGAGCCGCCGCCGCCAATCAAACCTAAGGAGAAGCCGACCGCTCCTCCTGAGAGCAGCGCCGGAACGATTTGCCAGATCAACGTGCTGCCTGGGGTGCTGCTTTTTGCGCGTCCAGCAACGGCTGGAAGGGGCCGAATTGGTGCTGTTCGGGAGAGAACTTGTCCGTATACGGCGGGAACGGCGCGTCGACCGGTTTGCGCGATCTGTCGGGATAGTCGGCGTCCAGATGGTCACGATGCGGCCGCGGCTGGCTGTTGATGTAGGCGGCAACGTCCCAGGCGTCTTCGACCGAAAGCTCCGGTTTGTCGTAATGCGTGCCGAACGGCATGTTGGCCCGAATGAAGCTGGCTGAGGCGATGAGACGGTGCATACCCGCGCCGTCGTTAAAGCTGTCGGCCCCCCACAGCGGCGGATAGACATAGCCCGCCGCTTCGCCGGGCGCGCCCTTGCGCTGCCCCTGTCCGTTCTCCTGGTGACAGAACGAGCACTTGTCCATGTACACCGCTTCCCCGCGTTTCGGATCGGCGGCGCGGGTCAGAAGCGGCAGATTGGGCGAGCCGCGTCCTTCGATGACCTTGTTAACGGGAATGCCGGTGCTCAGAAATTGAATGTAGGTGACGAGCGCCTTCATCTCCTTGCCGCCGATAGGAAGCACGCGGCCGTTCATGCTGCGCTCCATGCAGCCTTCGATGCGTTCCTCGATGGTGCGGACTTCGTTCTCGCGGCCGATAAAGACGGGAAACGTGCTGTATACGCCCACCATGGGAATAGCGAATTTCTGCGTGCCGGCCTGCAAGTGGCAGCTTTGGCAGGAGAGATTGTTGCCCGAGTAACGCATGGATGCGTCTTTCACCTCAGGACCGATCACACTGTAGGTTTCGGTGAACAGCTTGCGGCCGTAGAGGACCGTCTCCTTCGCCGGGCCTGCGACCTTATCGGGATCGAATTGCGGCCACGGCTCGGCCGCTTGGCCGAATGCCGTTGCCGCCGCGCTTAACGCCGCCACAACCGCAAGGCTTACAAAAAGACCGGTCCTTATCCTCATGCCGCTCCCCCGGATTTTTGAGAGCTACCATAGGAGGGACGGCGGACAATTTCCACTTCTAGAGTTGTAGAATGTGCGGCCTTTAGTCCTGCGCGGACGCTCCGGCCCGGCCGCTTCGCTCAGGCCGCAGCCGCCAACGGGGTTAGCAAGGTGGCTACTGCCGCACGCGCTTTGCGCATGCCTTCGGCTGCTGCGTCCGGGCTGATCGACTGGCCCTCGGCATAGAGGAAGGTGACGTCGTTCAAGCCAAGGAATCCGAGCATGGCGCGCAAGTAAGGCTCCTGAAAATCCATCGGCGCGGCAGGGCCACCGTTGGCGTACAGGCCGCCACGGCTGGCCGCGACATAGACTTTCTTGCCCTTCAGCAAACCCTCGGGGCCTTTTTCCGTGTAGCGGAAGGTGCGGCCTGCGCGCGCGATGTGATCAAGCCATGCCTTCAGAGTCGAGGGAATGGTGAAATTGTACATCGGCGCGGCGATCACAATCGTATCCGCAGCTTCGACTTCGGCAATCATGGCATCGGCATTAGCCACCATGTTGTGCTGGGCAGCATCGCGTTTATCGGGCGGTGTTGTGAGCGCGCCAAGGAATTCGCCGCTGAAATGGGGAATGGTGTTGGTTTCCCTAGCGGTGACATGGGCGCCGGGTTTCGCCGTTTCGAGCCGCTCAAGGATGTCGTGCGCCACGGCGCTGGATTTCGAGTTTTCGCCGAATATGCTCGAGGTGACCAAAAGAATGTCGCTCATCTGTGTCTCTTCTTGAGTTGCGAGAGGAAGATGGGCGCTGGGCGGGCGATTGAGTATTCCATATAATCCGACTGACCTATTCGAGAGAACCAAACAATGCGCGGCACACAATTTGCCGAACTGTCGGCTTTCGTCGCCGTCGCCGAGCAGAAGAGTTTTACGCGGGCCGCGCAGCAGCTCGGCATTTCCACCGCGACGCTCAGCCAATCCATTCGCAGTCTGGAAGACGGATTGCGGGTACGCCTGCTCAACCGCACGACGCGCAGCGTGAGTTTGACCGCGGTCGGCGAGCGGTTGCTATCGCGGCTGCGGCCCGTGCTGGACGATTACGAAAAGGCGCTGGAATCGGTGAATGATTTCCGCGACCGGCCCTGCGGGCTGCTGCGGCTTACGGTGGTGCCGCCGGCGGCGGATTTTTTGCTTGCGCCGGTATTGGCGCGTTTTCTGGAGCAATATCCCGACATAAAAATAGAAGTGCTGGCGGAGCCGGCGCTGCAGGACATCGTCGCCGAGCGGTTCGATGCGGGCATTCGCATGGGGCAGCGCGTCGAGCGCGATATGATCGCCATTCGCATCAGCAATGACATTGAGGTCGTAACGGTGGCGTCACCGGCCTATCTGGCAAAGCACGGCACACCGGGACAGCCGCAGGATTTGCGCGATCACAATTGCATCCGCATGCGCTTCGGCAACGGCGTCATTATGCCGTGGCGCTACGAGAAAAAGGGCAAACGCCCAGAAGTTGCTGTCGATGGCTCGGCCATCGTCAACGATCCGCGCCTGGGCATGAGCTTGGCCGCCGGTGGCCAAGGCATTTTCTATTCCGCAAAACTTTATGCGGAAGCGTTCATCGCCGAACGCAAACTCGTTCCACTGCTGCAGGACTGGGCGCCGCCGCCGGATGCGTTCTATCTGTACTACCCCAGCCGCCGCCAAAACCCCGCCGCGTTGCAAGCGTTCGTGGAATTTTTGAAAGTAAGCGTCCGCTCTACGGACGGGAGCCGAGAGCGCCGTTCGCCGGGCAAAACCTGAGAGCTTGCGTGCTTCGAGGCTTCGCTTCGCGAAGCTCCTCAGCATAACGAAGACCATAATTCATTCTACGTCATCCTGAGGTGCCCGGCGCGCATGCGCCGGGCTTCGAAGGACGCACGGACGGAGCAGGGGCTACGCCAAATGCCCCATGCGGCCGGATTGGTAGTCGGTCATCGCCTGCCGGATTTCCGCTTCGGTGTTCATCACGAACGGGCCGTAACCGAACACCGGTTCATCGATGGGTTCACCGCTGAGGAACAGCAGCTTCGAGTCGCTTTCCGCATCGATGCGCACCGCTTCGCCTTGGCGGTCGAGCACGATCATTTCGGCGCTCGCCGCTTGGGCGCCGTTCACCGTCACTTTGCCGCTGAGGACGAACACCGATGTTGTATGGCCTGCGGGCGCGATGAACGCCGCGCCGCCGCTTGCATTCAAGCGGACGTCCCAAAGATTCATCGGCGTGAAGGTTTCCGCCGGACCTTTATGGCCCTCATACGAACCGGCAATCACCCGCACGCGCCCGGCATTGTTCGCCAAGGCCACATCGGGAATATCGGCCGAAACCAAGCCCTGATATTTCGGCTTGGTCATCTTCAGCCGCGCGGGCAGATTCACCCAAAGCTGGATCGCCTCGAAGGAGCCGCCGCTCTTGGTGTAGTCCCACGAGTGCATTTCCTCATGCACGACGCCGGAGCCCGCCGTCATCCACTGCACATCGCCCGGGCCGATTTTGCCGCCGCCACCGCCGGAGTCGCGATGCTCGACTTCGCCGCTGTAGAGAATGGTCACCGTCTCGAAGCCGCGATGGGGATGCTCGCCGACGCCGCGCCGTTTGGAGGCGGCCGGGAACGGGTACGGTCCCGCATAGTCCATCAGCAGAAAGGGCGTGGTCGCCGCAGCGTTGTCGTAGCCAAAGATGGTGCGGACCGGAAAGCCGTCGCCGACCCAATGGCCGCGTGGCGGCTTGCGCACTTCCAGGACCCGCTTTGCCTCAGGCAGAGCGTCCAATGTTGCCGTTACGGGCTTGGTGATCGTTTGCGATTGCGCCATGGCGCTATCCTGTCGGTTGTTCGTTGCTGATGCCAATATGGCCTCGCCAACAGCATAGGATAAGCGGCGCACGCCAAACACACTCTTTTGCCGGGCCGAACAATCCCCGTCTTATTCCGAGGCGCCGCGCGCCTCCCGCAGCTCGAAAAGCGCCTGCCGCAGTTTTCCGCCGCAGCGGCCGAGAAGGGCGCGCCCGTCGTCCGGCGTACATCCCTGAAGCAGCAAAACAGCCAATTTCACGCTGCCGCCGGCGTTGGACAGCGCCTCGCGGACATCCTCGCCGCTGCGTCCCGTCAGGTGGACCAGCATGCTCTCGCTGCGCTTGGTGAGCTTGGCGTTGGTCGCCTGTACATCCACCATCAGGCCTTCGTAGACGCGGCCCAGCCGGATCATCAGCAGCGATGACAGCAGGTTCAGTGCGATGCGCTGTGCCGTTCCGGCCTTCATGCGGGTCGACCCGGCGATGGGCTCGACGCCGGTGTCAAGGAAGATCGGACAGTCGGCCTCAGTCAGCAGCGGCGTGCGCGGGTTGTTGGCCATGCCCACAGTCAGAGCGCCCGCAGATTTGGCGCCACGCAGGCACGCCAGGGTGAACGGGGTGGTGCCGCTAGCGGCGGCGGCGATCAGCACGTCGTGCGGTCCAACGGCGTGCTTCCGCATAAGGGCAAGCGCGTGTTCAGCCTGATCCTCAGCCCCTTCCACCGCCTGGAGCAGGGCTTCATGGCCACCAGCCATCAGCATCAGCAGCCGGTCCTGGGGCCAGCTAAAGGTGGGCATCAGTTCCGCGCCGTCTTGAACGGCGAGCCGCCCGGAGGTGCCCGCACCCGCATAAATAATGCGGCCACCTTCCACGAGGCGCACCTCCATGGCGCGGGTGGCGTCCTCGATGCCCGAACGTGCCGTGCGCACGGCGGCCACCGCGGCGAACTGCCCCTCGATCATCGCGTCCAGGACGTCGGATGGTTCCCACTGGTCTATGCCGGAATAGCGGGGGCTGGCGCGTTCGGTTTCTATGGCGGCACCTTTCAAACTCGGAACGCGAGGGAAGCCGTTTGGAGCTTGCCGCGTTCACGCTTCAACATAGTGCAGAACGGCGCAGCCGCCAGAGTCGTGCCAAAAGAAGGTGAACATGGCATGGCGGAGGCGGGCGCCATTCAAACCTCCTATGCGGCGGCGGTGCAATTGGCGAAACTGCGCGGTGTGGATGCGGACAGGCCGCGCCACCTGCAAAAGGTCACGCGCACACGATGACAGGCCCAGCGTTTGCGATTGCCGCCGATGCGGTGTTCGACGGAACGGCGCTGCGCGAGCACTGCGCCGTTATTGTCGATGGCACGCACATATCCGCCGTCGTGCGGCGAGACGCTGTACCCGGCGGCCTTGCTGTCGAAAATCTTCCCGAAGGCGCATGGCTGGCGCCGGGCTTTATCGATCTTCAGGTGAACGGCGGTGGGGATGTGCTGTTCAACGATGATCCCACGCCAGAAGGAATCGCGGCCATTGTCGCGGCCCATCGGCGCTTCGGCACGACGTCAATGCTGCCGACGCTTATCACCGACACGGAACAGAAGATGCGTGCGGCGCGCGATGCGGTGGCGGCGGCGATGCGCGATCAGCCGGGCGTCCTTGGCGTTCACTTCGAAGGTCCGTTTTTGTCGCCGGAAAAATGCGGCGTGCATGATCCCTCATTGATGCACTCGCCTAGAGAAGGCGACCTTGAATTGCTGACGTCCCTCAATGGTGCAGTGACGCTGGTCACGCTGGCGCCGGAGCGTGTCTCGGAAGGGTTCATCCGTACACTGACACAAGCGGGCGTGCGTGTGGCGCTCGGTCATTCCATGGCGACATACGAACAAGCCACAGCGGCGATTGCCGAGGGACTGACCGGCTTCACGCATTTGTTCAACGCCATGCGCCCGATGTCGGCGCGCGATCCCGGCCCGATTGCTGCGGCGCTGGAATGCGCAGACTGCTGGTACGGCCTTATCGCCGACGGCATTCACGTCGCCCCCGCCATGCTGCGGCTGGCCTTGCGCGGTGCGGGAACGCCCGTGCTGGTAACCGATGCGATGCCGCCGGTCGGCGGCGCGGGGAAATCATTCTCGCTTTATGGCCGCAACATCTTCGCCAAAGATGGCCGCGTCGAAACCAAAGACGGCACACTCGCCGGCTCCGGCATCGACATGGCGACGGCCGTTCGAAACTGCGTGAAGTTGCTTGATGTTCCGCTGACGGATGCGCTCGCCATGGCATCGCGCGCTCCGGCAAAAGCACTGGGCCTCGAAAACAAATTAGGCCGCCTTGCCACCGGCTACCGCGCCGACCTGATCGCGCTCGATCCGCTTAGCGTGACCGTCCTAAAAACCTGGGTCGCTGGACAATAAACGGGTCCACCCTCCCCTTGAGGGAGGGTCGAATGCGCGGAGCGCGGCAGCGCGCGAGCACATTCGGGGAGGGGACGTCTCTCAGCGTGTCCCCTCCCCGAAATTGCTTACGCAATTTCGACCCTCCCTCAAGGGGAGGGTGGGCGATTCAGAGCGCTTTTATTTCCGCGAGCAGGGAAACGCTCACCTGCAGGCCGTCGCGCTCGGATTTCGCGCGCATCGCCAGGCGGCGCGATCCAGGAAGGCGGGCGCCTTCTTGTTCTTCGATCATGTGCGCCATTTGGGCGAAACGCGGCAGCGTGCTGCCGAAGGCCACGGCGTCAATCGCGATGAACAACTGTCCGGTGCCGGGCGGCGGTCCTTCCGCGTCCAGGAACGATGACGCTTCGCCGGCGAAATTGGAGCCCGTCAATCCGGCGGCCAGCAATTCCACCATCAGAGCCAGCGCGGTGCCCTTGGCATCGCCGAGCGGCACCATGGTTCCGGCGAGCGCGGCCTTCGGATCGGTGGTGGGATTTCCGTCCACATCCAGCGCCCAGCCCTCAGGAATGGACTCACCCTTCTGGATCGCCGCGAGAATATTTCCGCGCGCGACTTTGGAAAGCGACAGATCCACCACAATCGGATCGCGCCCCGGCAACGGACAGGCAAATGCGACGGGATCGGTGCCGAATGTCGGCTTCGTGCCGCCCCACGGCGCCATCGCCGCCGGTGCGTTGGCGAACATGATCGCCATCATTCCGGCCTTGGCCAGCGCCTCAACCGGATGCCCCGCCACGCCGACGTGATGCGACCGTTTAATCCCCGCCGCGGCGATACCGAATTCGCGCGCCAGCGGCGCCAGCATATCCACGGCCTTGTACATCGCGGGATAGGCGAAGCCATGCTTGGCATCGATGCCGATGAGAGCTGGGCGCGGATGTTCCACCGTAGGCACCGCGAAGCCGTCGACTTTGCCGACTTTTGCCTGTGCCGCATACATCGGCACCCGCAGCAGGCCGTGCGTCTTCAGCCCTTCGGCCTCCGCCCGTACCAGCGCATGGGCGACAAGCGCGGCGTTGTCCGCGCTCGTGCGGCAGCGGCAAAGCGCGTCTTTAACCAGCGCCTCGGCTTCGACAAGGCTGAGCGAGGGCATCCGTTAGGCGCTGCGATAAAGCTTCGTCAGCACGAACTCGCGATGGCCCAGCGCTTCGGCGGCGGTCAACCGGCCGTTCGCCGTGCGGCGGATCATGTCGATCAGCATATCGCCTGCCTCAGGAATGGTGACTTCGCGCCGGATAATGCCGGACACGTCGACATCGACGTGCTCCGACATAGTACGCACCGTCTTCGGATTGCCGGTGATCTTGACGACCGGAATGATCGGATTGCCGATCACGTTACCCTGGCCCGTCGGGAAGCAGTGTACGACGTACCCCGCCGCGCCCATCAGCGTGACGCATTCCGCCGCCGCCGACGATGAATCCATGAAGTACAGCCCCGGACCTTTGGCCGGCGCTTCCGCCGGTTCCAGCACGTCGATGTAGCGGCACTCCTTGCCGATCTTTTCCAGATTGCCGAGTGCCTTTTCTTCGATGGTGGTCAGGCCGCCCGCGATATTGCCCTTGGTCGGCTGCGAGTCCGACAGATCGTTCGTTTTGTGCGCTTCGATCACGTCGTCCTGATAGGCCTTCCAGGTGCGGTACCATTTCTCGCCGATCTCGGGCGTTGCCGCGCGCGCCTTGGCAAGATGCTCTGCGCCAGTGATCTCCGAGGTTTCGCCGAACACGCCGTAAATGCCTTGCGGGATCAGCTTGTCATACATATTGCCGACGGTCGGGCAGGAGGCGAGGCCCGTCGTCGTGTCGCTTTCGCCGCATTTGGCCGAAACCCACAGCTCGGATAGGGAACATTCCTCGCGCTGACGCTCGGAGGCCCATTGCAGGAAATCCTTCGCGGTGCGCGAGGCCTTGGCGACTGTCATGATGTCGCCGGTGCCTTCGATGCCGAAGCCTTCGCAGGGCTTGCCCGTGGCCCGGATGCCGTCGACGACGCGCTGGGTCCAGCCCTCTTCGATGCCGATCACCACGACGGCCGCGACGTTCGGATTGGCGCCGGTGCCGATCAGTGTACGGAAGAAAAGCTCGAGATCTTCGCCGAATTGCAGACGCCCGTAAGCGTGCGGCAGCGCCATCGTGCCTTTGATGTTGTTGGCGACCGACTCGCAGGCCGCGTTCGACAGATCGTCGAGCGGCAGGATCACCACGTGGTTGCGCACGCCGACGCGGCCGTTTTCACGCCGCCAGCCCCAGAAGGTACCGTTGATGCCGTTCTTCTCCGCCATGGCGCTTACCACCGTTTGGTCTTGAGGTTATGGACGTGCACATGTTCGCCTTGGCCGATATTCGCCACCGCGCGGCCGATGTCCTGGCCGTATTTCCAGACCGTGTCGCCCGCTTTGATATCGACGAGCGCGATCTTGTGGCCGATCGGTACGTCCATTTTCGTGGTCAGGCGAAACGACGAGTTGTCGGCGGTGACCACGCAAAGCATGTCGGTCCCGGCTGTCAGGCCTTCGACCACGACGACACCGACGACGTCCTTCTTGTCGTGCACCAAGAGATGCGGCGCTTCCAAAACTCCCTCCCAGGCAGTGTAGTTTGGCCGTCTTGAATAAGACTTCAGCCCACAGAGTCAATCTTGATCCTCCCCCGCGCAGCGACGCCGGGGAAGGGTCCAGCTTTTCTTCCCCCGTGGTTACGGGGGAAGTGGTGCGCGCAGCGCGACGAAGGGGGCGGCGCGACCGAACGCCGACCCGTCCTACGCTATGCTCTTCACCACGCCGCCGTCGACCCTGAGGGCCGCGCCGCTGGTGGCGCTCGCCGCCGGGCTGCAGACATAGGCGATCATGTTGGCCACCTCTTCGTTGCTGGCGAGACGCTTAAGCAGCGAGGACGAGCGGTGCTCGCGGATGAAGTCGCGGCCCATCTGCTGCAGGTCGGGGTTGGTTTGACCTGCGGCCATCTGGCGCATGAAGACCTCGACGCCTTCGGACAGGGTCGGTCCCGGCAGCACCGCGTTCACCGTCACGCCTGTGCCGGCGACCGTTTCCGCCAAGCCGCGGGACACCGCAAGCTGCGCCGTTTTGGTCATGCCGTAATGGACCATCTCGGCCGGGATATGCAGGCCGGATTCCGACGAGATGAACACCACGCGGCCCCAGCCCTTCTTGACCATGCCCGGCGTGTAATGCCGCGAGAGCCGAATGCCGGACAGCACGTTGATCTCGAAGAACCGGGTCCAATCCTCGTCTGGGATGTCGAAAAAGCCTTTCGGCTCGAAAATCCCGGCATTGTTGACGAGGATGTCGGCTTGCGGGACCGCGGCGATAATGGCGTCCGCGCCCGCCGCATTGGATAGATCGCCCGGCGCCGAGAGCAGCTCCGCGCCTTTTACTTCGGATTTCAGTTTGGCGATTGCCGCATCCACGCGCGCCTGCGTCCGGCCATTGATCGCGACCGTCGCGCCGAGCAGCGCCAGTTCGCGCGCCGTGGCAAAGCCGATGCCGCCGGTTGAGCCGCTGACGACCGCCACGCGGCCCTTCAGGTTCATATCCATGTCTCTCGTCCCCTATTTTCTGCCCAAGGGATTAGCCATCCCCGCGGACTTCGCAAGCCTTTCGCGTGGCCGTCAGCGGCCCCTGAGTTTTTCGACGTAATCCTTGCGCGCCTTGGCGAGCTGTTCGATCGCCCGCTTATGCCGTGCGCGGAAGGCATTGCGGGTTCTCAGCCCTTCCTCGTCCAGCGCGGCTTGGCTTGTCCATCCCGAAACAGGTTCTGGCGCGAGCCCCAGGCCTTTAGGGCTGCGCCCTGTGACGGCGCGGCGACCACCGTGTCGAAGAAGCCCAGAGGGGCTTGAAAGGCTTTCAGCCGGGCAGGCATATAACCCCTCAGTTCCTGGCAGCTTGGAGCTTGCCGAGCGCCCTCTCAAGGGGTCTATAAGACCGGTATCCAAGAGGTAAACCGACATGACGTGGCAGTGGCCGGGCGGCAAGCGCGTTGCCGTGGTGTTCAACGTCTGTCTGGAAGCCTGGTCGGATGGCAAGGCGCCGGGGATCAGCCCCATGGGCAACCCTTTGCCCGCGGGCGCGCTCGATACGATGGCGATTTCCTGGGCGGCCTATGGCGTGAAGCGCGGCATTTACCGGCTGCTCGATGTGCTTGCCGCGCATGGGGCGAAAGCCAGCGTGATGACCAGCGCCATCATCGCCGAACGCGCGCCGGAAGCCGTGCGCGCCGTTGCCGATGCGGGTCACGAAGTGCTCTCGCATTCCTACACGATGGATGTGGTTCCGGCGTTGTTGTCCGTTGAAGACAACCGCAAGAACATCGCGCGCTGCACGGCTTTGCTGCGCGACGCGTCCGGAAAGCCGGTGGTGGGCTGGCTGTCGCCACGCGGGACATCCGGGCCCGATCTGCCGCGCTTGCTGGCGGAAGCGAGTTACACTTGGTACGGCGATGTCTTCGACGACGATCTGCCCTATGTGCAGCAGGTTGGCGATTTGAAAATTGTCGCGATCCCCCTTGCGACCGACGTCAACGACATGCCGTTTATGAAATACGGCAATCCGCCGAAGCTGATGCTGGAATCGTTTGAAGAAAATCTTTCCATCGCCCGCCGCAGCAGCGAACCCGCCATCATCGACGTGACGGTCCACGCGCATATTTTTGGCCGCCCGCGTGGCGCGCATTACTTCGGCGAAATCGTCGCGCGCGCCGCCGATGGCGCCGATGTCTGGATCGCCACGCGCCAACAAATCGCCGACTTCATGCTGAAGCAGCCCTGACCATGGACCCCACTGTCGACAACGCCGCCACTTGGCCCGATGCGATTTACGTGCATTTTCGCCGCGCCAGGATTCGTCAGGTCGGTTATGTGCCGGATGCCGGCCACAGCCGCCTTATTCAACGCTGCATCGATGACCCGGACATTGCCGATGTGGTTCTGACCACGGAAGAAGAGGGCGTCGGGCTTGTGGCGGGCGCGACGCTCGGCGGTCAACGCGCCGCGCTGCTGATGCAATCGAGTGGCGTCGGCAATTGCATCAACATGTTTTCGCTTATCAAGAACTGCGGCTTCCCATGTCTGGTGCTCGTCACCATGCGCGGCGAATTTGGCGAGTTCAATCCGGCGCAAGTCCCGATGGGCTCCATAACAGAGGAATCGTTTCGTCTCTGCGGCTTCCTCACCTATCGCATCGAGAATCCGGACGATGTCGATGAAGTCGTCGGCGCGGCATGCGACATGGCCTTCGACGGAAACGTCCCCATCGCCGTGCTGCTGTCCCAGCGCCTGATCGGCCGCAAAGTGTGGAGCAAGTGATGCTGGACCGCCGGGAACTGGTGAAGGACCTGCTTGTGGGCCGCGGCAATCTTCTCGTGGTCAGCGGACTTGGCGCGCCGACCTATGATGTTGCCGCGGCCGGAGAGCACCCGTTGAATTTCTATCTGTGGGGCTCGATGGGCTGCGCCGCGATGATCGGCCTGGGATTGGCGCTCGCCCGTCCGAAAGACCGCATTGCCGTCATCACCGGCGATGGCGAAATGCTGATGGGCTTAGGCAGCCTCGCGACCATTGGCGTTAAGCAGCCGCGCAATCTTTCCATTGTGGTGCTGGACAATCGGCATTATGGCGAAACCGGCATGCAGGCGAGCCACACCAATTCCGGCATAGACCTCGTGGGGGTTGCGAAGGCTTGCCGCTTCAAAGACGCGCGCGCGATTTCAGGCTCGCAGGAAATAGAAGCGGTACGCCGTGTGCTGCACGAAGGCGATGGACCGGCTTTCGTTCAGGCCCATGTGGAAGCGGAAAACCTTCCGCGTGTGCTGCCGTCGCGTGACGGGGTCGATATCAAACTGCGCTTCATGCAGGCGCTGACAGGGTTGGCATGACGGCGAAGATTATCGACGGTCTGGCGATTGCAAAGGAAGTCCGCAAGGGAATCGCGGAACGTGCCGCCGTGTTGCGTGCGCGCGGTGTAACGCCAGCCCTCACGCTTTTGCGTGTCGGCGACGATCCGCCGTCCGGTGTCTATGTCCGCAACAAGGTGCGCGCCTGCGCCGATGTCGGCATCAAATCCAATGTCGTGCATTTACCCGCGGACATTTCCGAAGATGCCGTGCTCGATCAGATCCGCATTCTCAACGACGCGCCGGATATTCACGGCATTCTTGTGCAGCTTCCTTTACCGGCGCACATCCATCCGCGCCGTATTCTGGAGACGATTTCGGTCGAGAAGGATGTGGACGGCTTTCACCTGTACAATGTGGGCGGTCTTGTCTTCGGCCAAACCGTTTTCCCGCCATGTACACCCTATGGGGTACAGAAAATTCTGGAACACGAAGGCATCGAGCTGGAAGGCAAGAACGTCACGGTTGTCGGCGCCAGCAACATTGTCGGCAAGCCCATGGCCCTGATGCTGATGCAGCGCGAGGCCACCGTTGCTATTTGCCATGCGAAGACGCGCGATCTCGCCCAATACACCATTCTGGCAGACATTCTGGTGGTTGCGGCGGGCAGGCCGAACCTGATCGTTCCGCCCATGGTGCGCACCGGCGCGGTGGTCATTGACGTCGGAATCAATTTCCTTCCCGGCGGTAAACTCGTCGGCGATGTCGATTTCGAGGGCGTGAAGGAAAAGGCGTCCTTCATCACACCCGTGCCCGGCGGAGTCGGTCCCATGACCGTGACCATGCTGCTGGAAAACACGGTAGGCGCCGCCGAACGCGCCAGCAGCCACGCCTGATTGCTCAAGCCCAAGTATCGTATGACATTGCTGTAATTGATGCGGGGCAACGTGCCGCATCGGGTTTGTGGCGTGCTACGGTGGCTTATTGATTCAGAACTAATTTTCGCCGGAAAGCCGGTCTACCGTACCGCTCCGCGAATCGAAGGATAACCACCGTGAGTCGTATCCGTTTGCCGTTCCTGTTTGGCGTTTCGTGTCTGGCGCTGACGCTTGGCCTCGCACACGCGCAGCCGGTGCAAACCGTACCCGGTATGCCCGCGGTCACCGACCCAATGAACGTCTACAGCGAGGACCAGACGGGCAAGATGAGCCCGGCAACGGCGGGCGCGCTCTCCCGCGTCTACGTCCCCAATGTGAAATCCGGCGACGTTTATGTGATCGATCCGGCCAAGTTCGAGGTGGTCGACCACTACAATGTCGGCGGCAATCCGCAGCACATCATTCCCTCCTGGGATATGAAAACGCTTTGGGTGGCGGGCTCCGCCGAGCGCAAACTGCCCGGGATTCTCACGCCCATCGATCCGAAGACCGGCAAGCCCGGCAAGACGGTCAATGTTCAGGACGCCTATAATCTTTATTTTACGCCGGACGGGCGCGAAGCCATTGTGGTTGCCGAGGCGCTGAAACGTCTGGAATTCCGCGATCCGCAGACGATGGAGATGCATTCTAATCTGGCCACGCCGCAATGCGCCGGGCTCAACCACGCCGATTTCACCGCTGACGGCAAGTTCGCCATCTTCACCTGCGAATTCGGCGGCGGCGGCTTGGTCAAGATCGACATGGTGGGCCGCAAAGTCCTCAACTACATGAAGCTGACCGCGCAAAGCATGCCCAACATGCCCGGCATGAAGACGAGTTCCATGCCGCAGGACATTCGCATCTCGCCCGACGGCAAGGTGTTCTATGTCGCGGACATGATGGCCGACGGCGTGCATTTGATCGATCCCGAGCAATTCAAAGAAATCGGCTTCATTCCGACCGGCCGTGGCGCGCACGGGCTTTATCCCAGCCGCGACGGCAAAAAACTCTACGTCACCAATCGCGGCACTCATATGGGCGACATCAAGCCCAACGGCCCCGGCAGCATTTCGGCGATCGATTTCGCCACGCGCAAAGTCGAAAAGAACTGGCCCATCCCCGGCGGCGGCAGCCCCGACATGGGCAATGTCAGCGCCGACGGAAAGACGCTGTGGGTGTCGGGCCGTTTCGACAAGATGGTGTACGCCATCGATACGACGACCGGTGCGGTGAAGAGCATCCCCGTCGGCACCGAACCTCACGGTCTGACCGTCTGGCCGCAACCCGGCCGCTATTCCCTCGGCCACACCGGCAATATGCGGTGATAAAATTTCCTCCCCCGTTTTCACGGGGGAGGTGGCGCGCGTAGCGCGACGGAGGGGGCGCTACGGCGGGGCTAATGTGCCCAGCCACGCAACCGAAAGCAGAACCAGTAGCGCCAGCGCGGTTTCGATCAGCACGCTGGCGCGGAGCAGGCCGGTGGCCGCTCCCAATCCCGTTCCGGAGTGCAGGGCGAGCGCAAGCCGCGGCGTCAGCCAGAACCGGTTGACGGCCGCCAGCATCAGCATGCAACCAAACATGCCGAGCTTTGCGAGCAGCAGGCGTCCATACGGCGTAGACAGGCTCGCCAGGAAGCCGGGATTGATAAGCCCTGTCGCCACCAGCGCCACGACCGCCGCGGTTCCGGTCCCGGAGAACTGAGCCAGCGCATAATGGAAGCTCGTGGCGCTGCCGCAATGCAGTGCCGCCAGCACCATCCGGGAAAAAACAATGAGCGCGCCGATCCAAACGCCGGCGGCGATCAGATGAATGGCGTCCGCCGCGCGGTGCAGGAAGCTGAAGCGCCCGGTATCGCTGCCGGCGTGTCCTGTAAGGGCGATACTGGTCAGCAGAAGCAAGGCCCCGGCGAGCACAACATAGTGCCGCCGCCGTCCGATTTCGCCGCCTCCGAGCATGAGCACGGCTAAGCCGGCCGCAAGCACCAGCCGCACCGCCCAGACTCGCCCGAACCCGGTATCCAGAAGCACAAGCGATAACACGCCCGGATCGGTCATCCCGGAGACGTTGCCGCTCATGTTGGCCGCCGTGAACAGCAGCCATGAAAGGGCGCTCAGAAAAGTGAGCCACGCCGCTAGACGCAGCAGCAAAGCCAGCCACGACGGAATGCGCGGACCGCCGGCACGCGAAGCCATCCCGTAAAACGGAAACAGCGCGCCGCCGAACAGAACCGAAAGGGCCAGATAATGAACGAAGCGCGAAGCGATAAGCCCCGCGGCTACATTCACGGCTTCACTTCAAAATTGTACTTGCCTTCGACGTGGTGTGTGTCGTCGCCGACCGCATGCCAAGCGACGGTATATTTCCCGGGCTTCAGCTCGCCGTTGATCGGCACGATCATCTGGGCCTTATCGTTCGGGGCGCTTGTTGCCGTGCCAACAGGCTGTTTCTCGCCCTTCTCGTTGGTGATCTCGACGCCGGAGAAACCCGCTTCGATGCCTTCGTTGAATTGAATGCGCAACGCCTTCGGGGACGCATTCACCACGCTGCCGGGCGCAGGGCCGGCGGCTTTGAGTTGCGGATGCGCATCGGCGGACGAAAACGCAAACAGTGCGGCCAGACCTGCGGCCATTGCAAACTTCAGAGACATGAGAGGGCTCCTTCCGTGTATTCCCATACGCGCTATATCAGCTTTACCCTTACGAACAGCATATAGGAGCTTGGGTCCGTTCCGTAGGCCGGGGCCAGCGCGGACGGCAGCGTATAGAGGCTGCCAACGGCGCCGAGGCCAAGGCTGAGGTGCTCCTGGATGGGGATGTCGTAGACATAACCCAGACTGAATTTGGCAACCCCGAACATCCGGCCGTGCAAGGGATTGCTCTCTGGGAATAGCTCGTTCTTCTGCGCGTCCTCAATGCGTGCAAACACCGTGTGCGCATACCAGCCGATGGCCGATTCCAGCAGATAGGCGTTCGACGTTATGCCGGGCTGCTGATTGTTCTGCCCCCAGGCGAGCGTGGTCTGCCAGTTCCCGTGTTCAAGCTTTTTGTTGTAAATCGCCGACGCCGTCACGCGGTGCTGGCTGACGCCGGGCTCCAACTGTTCCGGGTCCTTGATGAAGCCGTAGCTCACTTGGAATGCCCAATCGGACGTGGGATTGAAGCTCAGCCGCGTGGAAGCGGAATCGAGCCGCAACCGATCGGGTTCCCAGCGGTGCTGATCCGGCTCACGGCCGTTGAAAATCGAACCTTCGACTTTCCATCCTCCCGATGTCAGGCCGAGCGTCGCGACGCCATAGGTGATGTGTGTCGCGTCCAGCCAGTGATGCCCGATCGGCGCCTCGGGATTATTCATGGCGCTGAAGCGGTGCATGAACGCGGGCGGCCCCAGGGCCGGTTCGCCCGGATAGCCGATATAGACGAACCCGGACGCATCGCTGCTCAGCGGCGTGCTGTAGGTGCCGGCCAATTCCATCAGGAAATCGTGCGGATGCTGGCGGTCGACCAGCGGCGTGACGCCGTCCGCCGTCTCTCCGGTTTGAAAGAGGAGCGGATAGCCGCTTTTTCCCATCAGCGCGTCGAGCGAGATCATGCCTTTCAGCGTCAGATGGCCTTCGCCGAGGCTGCGCTGGGCCATGCCCATCAGCATGCTGGAGCTGAACGTCTTGTTGTCGCCGCGCGGCCCGCTTGTGTGGTCATAAATGGCCGCGATGTAGCCATGCAGCATCGTGGCCCAATCGCCCGCGATGCCGTGAATGCCTTCCATAGGCGCGGAGTCCGGTTGCCACGACGTGCCGGACGCATCACGCATCATCGGATAATCGCCGAGGATGCCGCCGAATTGCACGCTGGGGCCGGTGCCGAGCGGTGGCAGGTCTTCTTCCGACGGCGCGCCATGCTGGTGCTGCGGCATATCCATCGGCTGGGCTTGCGCAGCCATCGCAGCAAGGGTGGTCGTGAAAACCAGGGCGGGAAAAAGTCTCATCGTGTCGCCCGGTCCAGCAACTCGATCAATTCGGTGGCCTTTTTCCGCTGCTCATTGGCGTTGCCGCTGACGATGGCGCTTTCGATGCAGTGATCCAGATGGTTCTTCAGCATTTCCGATTCGACCCGCGCCAGCGCGGCGCGCACCGCGCTAATCTGTGTCAGCACATCGATGCAATACCGCCCCCCATCGACCATGCGGGTGATTCCACGCACCTGACCTTCGATGCGATTCAGCCGGTTCAACAGCTTCGGCTTGGTTCCGTGCCCCACTTGCGGCCTCCCATCAGAACGGCGCGAATCTATACCCGCCGGGGGTAAACAGTAATATACCACCAGGGGGTATATTTATTCGCGTGGAGGACGCGCGCCCATGGCCATCATGCCCATCCCCATGGGAGAGCTCAGAAGCTCGCCGGCCATCTTCTTCTGGTCGGGGGTGAGCTTCGCGTCGAGCGCGGCAAAGCTCGTTCGCATGGCCCGGGTGTTCTCAAGACGTACGGAGAGAACCTTCTCTCGCTGAGACAGTTGTTCCGCGAAACCAGCCGGCGTGGCCTTCATGCTCTCGCGCAGTTCCGTCATTTGCTTCGCGCTGCCGCGCAGGGCGTCCGCAAAACCGTTCCAGGCGGCATTTTGGGAGCCGGTGATCTTCAGCTCCGCCTTAAGGAAGGCGATACGGCCTTCGATGTGGTCGGTGGCCATGCGGGGCCCCGGGCCGCCTTGGCCCATCATCATGCCACCCATCATACCCCCGCCCATCATGCCCACGGCACGGCCTGGAATCTGGGTTGGAATCGAAGGCTGAGCGGCAGCTTCTGCCGGGGCATGGTGCCCCGCGTGCGGATCTTCGCCCGTCTGGGCAAAACCGGCATAGGGAAATGCAGCCAGGACAGCCAAAGCTGCGATTGACGTGAGTGCGCGTTTTCCGTTCATGGCCTGCGTCCTCTAAGGGTTGAACCCTTCTTAGCGCGCACGCCAAAGATCGGCGTTGACGCAAATCAAGCCGCAGCCCTTGGCGAAATTGTGCTTATTTGCCAAAACGTCTTCCCGACAGCGTTACGTATAGACAGAACCGGAGCCTTGATGACCGTCGAAGCCGACCCAAGGGAGCCAGGGCGCGATTTCATTCGCGACATTATCCAGGCCGACCTCGATGCCGGGCGGGTGCAATCCGTAGTGACCCGGTTCCCGCCGGAGCCGAACGGCTATCTGCATATCGGGCACGCCAAATCCATTTGCCTGAATTTCGGCGTGGCGCAGGAATTCGGGGGCCGCTGCCATTTGCGCTTCGACGACACCAACCCGGCGAAGGAAGAGCAGGAATATATCGACGCCATAAAGCGCGACGTGCGCTGGCTGGGCTTCGATTGGGGCGAGCACCTCTACCATGCGTCCGATTATTTCGAGCAGCTCTATGAATGGGCCGAGTTTCTGATTCGCCAGGGCAAAGCCTATGTCGACGATCAGACCCAGGATGAAATGCGCAGTCTTCGCGGCACGCTGACCGAGCCTGGCAAGAACAGTCCGTGGCGCGACCGCAGCGTGGACGAAAATCTCGACCTGTTCCGCCGCATGCGGGCCGGCGAATTTCCCAACGGCGCGCGCGTGCTGCGCGCCAAGATCGATATGTCCTCTGGCAATATCAATCTGCGCGATCCGGTGATCTATCGCATCATCCACGCCACGCATCCGCGCACCGGCGACACGTGGAAAATCTATCCGAGTTACGATTTCGCGCATGGCCAGTCCGATGCGATCGAACACATCACCCATTCCATCTGCACATTGGAATTCGAAGACCACCGTCCCCTGTATGATTGGTGCCTGGAAACGCTGCCCGTTCCGTCGCGGCCGCATCAGTATGAGTTCGCGCGCCTGAACATCACGGGCACGGTGCTGTCAAAGCGCACCCTGACGACGCTGGTGCGCGAGGGGCATGTGAACGGCTGGGACGATCCGCGCATGCCGACGCTGGCCGGTTTGCGCCGCCGCGGCGTTCCGCCGGAAGGCATCCGCGATTTCGTGCGCCGCGTGGGTGTGGCGAAAGCGAACAGCACGGTCGATCCGGCGATGTTCGATTTCTCCGTGCGCGAACATCTGAACAAGAATGCCGAGCGCCGGATGGCGGTGCTGAAACCGCTGAAGGTCGTGATCGAGAATTATCCTGAAGGCCAGATCGAGGAGATGGATGCGATCAACCATCCCGAAAATCCGGCCGCAGGCACGCGGCGCGTTCCCTTCGGCCGCGAGCTGTATGTCGAGCAGGAAGATTTCATGGAGAATCCGCCCAAGAAATTCTTCCGCCTGTCGCCGGGCCGCGAAGTGCGCCTACGCTATGCCTATCTGATCACCTGCCGCGAGGTGGTGAAGAATGCGGCGGGCGAGGTGGTGGAGTTGCGCTGCACCTACGATCCGGCGACGCGCGGCGGCAACGCGCCGGACGGGCGCAAAGTGCAGGCGACGTTGCATTGGGTGGCGGCGGCGCGCGCGGTGCCTGCGGATATTCAGATTCTCAACACTCTGTTCACACGGCCCGATCCGGGCGCCGATGGCGATTTCTCGAAAGACATCAATCCGAACTCGCTCGAAATCCTGGGCAATGCGCAGCTTGAACCCGCGCTGGCCGACGCGCGCGAAGGCGAGGCCATTCAGTTCGAGCGCCAAGGCTATTTCTGCCGCGATAAAAGCAGCACCGAAACCCGCCTGGTGTTCAACCGCACCATCGGCCTGCGCGACTCGAAATAAGATGAACGCGACCGCCACCGCACAAATGATCCTCACCCGCGCAAGGCGTGTACAGATCATCACCTCCCCCTTGCGGGGAGGTGATTTCGAATTGTTTCCCCAACATTCCCATCACGCGGCGGCCCCCTCCACCCTGCTTCGCTTCGCTACGCAGGGTCCCCCTCCCCCGCTTCGCAGGGGAGGATCATGTCTATGAATGGCGCTGAGAGTCTTGTTCGGACGTTGGTCGCGTGCGGGGTCGATACCTGTTTCGCCAATCCCGGTACCAGCGAAATGCATTTCGTTGCCGCGCTCGACCGTGCGCCGGGAATTCGCTGCGTGCTGGGCCTGTTTGAAGGCGTGGTGACCGGCGCTGCCGACGGCTATGCCCGCATGGCGGGGAAGCCTGCCGCAACGCTGATGCATTGCGGACCGGGATTGGCCAACGGCCTCGCCTATCTCCACAACGCCCGCCGCGCGCAGACGCCCATCGTCAACATTGTCGGCGATCAGGCGACCTACCACGCGCCGCTCCAGCCGCCGCTGGCCGCCGATGTGGAAGCCTGGGCACGCCCAATCTCGCAATGGACGCGTAAAACCCTCCGCACGGAGACGCTGGGCGCCGATACCGCTGAGGCCGTGCAAGCTGCTTCCCGCGCACCCGGCGGCATCGCCACGCTGATTCTGCCCTCGGACGTGAGCTGGAACGATGGCGGCATTCCCGGCACGCCGCTGCCGCCGCTTACGACAGCTAGAGTATCCGATGATGCCGTGCGCGAGGCCGCTCGCACGCTGCGGCTGGGTGAGCACACGGTCATCTTGATGTATGGACCGGCTTTGCTCGAAGGGCCGCTGAAAATCGCGCACAACATCGCCGCGGCGACCGGTGCGCGCATCATGGCGCCGACCTTCAACGGCCGCATCGCTCGCGGGCGCGGGCGGCCATTGCTGGAATCGGTGCACTATCCCGTGGACGAGGCGGTCGCGCAGCTCAAGGACGTGAAGCACCTCATCCTCGTTGGCACCACCGAGCCTGTCGCGTTCTTCGCCTATCCCGGCAAGCCCAGCATCATGTCGCCGAAAGATGCCATCTCGCACGTGCTGGCAAAACCCGACGAGGATTTGCCCGACGCTTTGGAGCGGCTCGCCGATGAACTCGGCTGCCCCGCTGCGCCGACTCCCGATTATCCCACCACTGCTGTACCGGGCGCCGGCCCAGTGACGTTGCACGCTGCCGCACTGACGCTTGCAGCGCTGCTGCCGGAGGACGCCATCGTTGTCGACGAAGCGATCACCTCGCGCGGCCCATTTTTCGCGGCGACCAAAACCGCCGCGCGTCACGATTGGCTGCAAGTCCCCGGTGGCGCCATCGGCGACGGGATACCGCTTTCAACGGGTGCTGCCGTCGGCGCACCGGGACGCCGCGTGATCGTGCTGCAGGGCGATGGTTCCGCGATGTATACGATCCAGGGGCTGTGGACACAGGCGCGCGAAAATCTCGACGTCACCACGATCATTCTGTCCAACCGCACCTACGCGATTCTGTTCCTCGAGCTGAAGAATGTCGGCGCGCAGGCGGGACATGCCTCGCGCGATCTGTTCGCCATCGACCGGCCGAAACTCGATTGGGTCAAATTGGCCGAGGCGCAAGGCGTGGAGGGCGGCGTGGCCGATAGCATCGAACGCTTCGCCGATCTGCTGCGATACGCCAACAACCGGCGCGGGCCGTTCCTGATCGAACTGACGCTGTAATGAATCGATACGCCGCCGGGAACTGAAGCCGCTTTCTTATCCGTGCTTCATCGCGACGATGCTATAAAGGCGTAGTAGCAGAAGCGCGGCGGATGGCATGGCACTCTCAACTTACACGAAGCAATTTACTGTTGCCGGCGGCGCAGTTCTGATGCTGAGCGCGGCTGTGTACGAAAGTGGTGTGGGCGCGCGTGCAGCGGAGCCGCAACCCACCGGGGCCGTGAAGCGTGAGCAGATCGCCGTCAAAGGCATGCAGCGCAGTTTCATCAGCTATACGCCGCGCACGCTGAAGCCGAATGCGCCGCTGCTGTTCGTCTTTCACGGCTCGGGCGGCGATGGCGAATCCATGCGCGACGTCACCGGACACGAATTCGATCAGCTCGCCGACCGCGATGGTTTCGTCGTGGTTTACCCGGATGGCTTTCAGACCACATGGAACGACTGCCGCAAAGGCTCGCCGCAACCGGCCCGCGTGATGAATATCGATGACGAGAGTTTCGTCGAAGCGATGATCGGCAAAATGGCGGCTGACCACGGCATCGACAAGAAGCGCGTGTTCTCGTCCGGCTGGTCGAACGGCGGCCAGCTCGGCTACCGCTTCGCGATGGAGCGCGCCAATCTTTTCGCCGGTGTCGCCGCGATTTCCGCCAGCGTGCCGCTGCCGAACAATCTCGCCTGTACGCCATCCGGAAACGCCATGCCGATGCTGATCGTCAACGGCACCGACGATCCGATCAATCCGTTCGCTGGCGGGGATGTGCGTCTTGGTAGCGCCAATCTTGGTCCGGTTTATTCATCGCAGGACACGGGCGCCTATTGGGCGAAGCTGCAAGGCATCACGAGCGCGCCCACGTCAAAACGCTTGCCGCACAAAGTCCCTGCCGATCCGACCTATGTGGACGAATTCACCTGGTCCGCGGCGGGCAAGCCGGGCGTGGTGCTGTATGCCGTGCATGGCGGCGGCCACGTCGTCCCGACGCGCACCCATCAGGACTGGGGCGGCTTGGGCCGCGAAACCGGCGACCTCGACGCCCCGGCCGTCATCTGGGACTTTTTCTCGAAGCTCCCGAGCAAGCCTTAAAGTAATCGCCGAAGCGCTCTTTAAAGCTGCAAAGGCAAGGGCTCTCCCTGCCTTTTTCCTTTGGCCTGAGCGGCTTGCGGCAAAGAAAATAAATCAGAAAAACACAGTAAAAGATGGAACATTTCTGAGTATAGAGAAATAGAACATAATAATGATCTAATAAAAACGCAGTCATTGTAAATCAAAGTCATCAAACACATATGTAAAACGGCGGCATTCTTCTTCCGCCTCTGAAAGGTGATTTGTTCATGACTGACAAGATCGATATGCCCATTTCGTCTCCGTCCGCGGCCCCAAAACCCCACCAAGCGTCGGCACATGCGCCGGAAGCAAAGCCAGCGCATGTCGATCCCGCGCCCGCGCCTGCGACAAAGGTATAATAACTGCTGAGCGGGGAGGTGGGCGTTATGCACTTCCCCGTGCGCAGCCGGACTCAAGCCATGACGGACGCGCTTTAGTTACAGTCGTCACCGATTTCCACGAACCTGCCTAAATCCCAGCGGCACGCCACGCGCGCTCGCTTCGCCTAATGCCTGCCCTCGCGACAGTTCATTGTTTCGCAAGTTAAGGCCTTGGCGCACATGTTGGAGAATACCGTGAAACGATTCCTATGCGCTACTCTCGCGATGAGTTTGCTTGGCAGCACGACCGCCGCCATGGCCCAGCCCGATTATCGTAACCGTTCCGATCAGAACGACAGCCGCGGCGACCGCGACCGCAATGGCGGTAACCGGAACGACAACAATGGCACCGAAAACGGCCGCTATGATCGTGATCGCAACGAACAGGGCCGTAATGACCGGTACGAGAACCAGGACCGCAGGGATCAACAGGCCCGCTACGGTAACCCGCGGTGGTCACGTGGCGACCGGCTGCCGGATCGCTATCGGCAGAGCCAGTATATAGCTAATGATTGGCAGCAGCATGGCTTGCGGCAGCCGCCGCGCGGCTATCATTGGGTTCGCAACGACAACAGCGATTACTTCCTTGCCGGAATTTCGACGGGGAACATTTTTGAAGTTGTCTACCGCGACGATCGCGACCAGATGTGGCGCCAACGCTACGCCGCAACGTCCAGCTACAATGACGATGCCTATTACCGGGATTGCCGTAACGCACCAGATCCGGCCGGTGTGATTGCCGGAGCGCTGATCGGCGGCTTGCTGGGCAATGCTGTTGGAAGCGGCGGCGGACGTACCGGCGCAACGGTCTTCGGAGTGATTGCGGGTGGTGCGGCCGGCGCCGCATTGACGAACAATCTCAGCTGCGAAGACCGCGGCTATGCGTACAAAACCTATTCCGACGGCTTCAACGCCGGCAGATCCAATGCCACCTATCGCTGGCAAAACCCGCGCGGCGACAATCGTGGAGAGTTCCGCGTCGGCACTTACTTCAATGACCCCGCCGGTTTCCGCTGCGCCAACTACACGCAAAGCATCTACATCCGCGGCCGCGCACAAAAGGCGAGCGGCAAAGCCTGCCGCCAGCCCGACGGCGCCTGGGCGATCGTCAGCTGAAATTTCAGTGTCCCTGAAACAGAAATAATCACAGAAAGAGAATACCAATGACCAATATGAAAACCATTCTTACAGCGCTCATGCTCGCGAGCGCCGCCGCAATTCCGATGTCCGTCAGCATCTTCGCCAGCGCAAACGCCGCGACGGCCGAAGATCTGAACAAAGACGCCAGCCAGGCGCTGGCAACGCTTTACCGGACCAATCCGGTTGCCGAACAGATGTCAAAGAGTGCGCGTGCCGTGCTCGTGTTCCCTAAGGTGATAAAGGCCGGTCTCGTGTTCGGCGGGAGCTATGGCGAAGGTGTCCTGAGAGAGGGCCCGAAAGTCGTCAACTACTACAATTCCGTTTCAGGCTCATGGGGACTGCAAGCCGGAGCGCAATCGTACGGCTATGTTGTCTTCCTGATGAGCAACAAAGCCGTTTCTTACATCAACGATACCAAGGGCTGGGAAATCGGCGTCGGACCGACGGTGGTTCTTGTGAACGAGGGCGTCGCCAAAAATCTGTCCACTTCCACGTTGAAGGACGACGCCTACGCGTTTGTCTTCGATCAGGAAGGTTTGATGGCGGGCGTGAGCATCGAAGGAACCAAAATTTCCAAGATCAAACGCTAATAATCCGCGCAGAAGCGGTCTCGTTCCATGAAGGAACGGGGCCGCTTCTGTCGCTGCTCAGCTTGACTTGGCGGCACGTTAGGCGCTGAGTGGACGCCATTCGAAAAATTTGCCCATTGTGAGCAGGTTCGCGAGACGATCTCGCGCCCGAGGAGGGCGCTTTTATGGCGATTTACCGCTGTTATTTCCACGATAAGCACGGTGTTACGGACCAGTGGCAGGCGATTTCCGGCCAAAACGAAAGCGACGCCCGCCTTGCCGCAATGGACATCCTGCGTGAACGCCAACACATCGGGAAACTTGAAGTGTGGCAAAATGGTTTGCGCATCTTCGAAGTCGCGCGTGAGAGCCTGGATTGCGATTGAGCCGGTTCCGGCCGCGTCCACTTCGCCGGATCATGCTCTAGATTCCTTAGTTTGCCGCGCAATCTAACGACGAACCGGCGTCCACTTCGTCGGATTGCGCTCTAGCCGATTTTTCGCAGGCGTTCTTTGTCTGCGGTATCCGCTCTTATGGCTCCGCGTCCTGGCGCCCTGCCGGTACGCCCAAACCGTTTCGATGGAGACCTTATGATGACGCGCACGACGTCCAAGACGGTAATCTTTGCTCAGCCCTTCGTCGTGAATGAACGCGACGGAGAACTGCTTCCCGGCGTCTACACCGTAGAGATCGAGGAGGAAGGCTTCGAACGTGTTTCGTCCACGCACTCCCGGCGTATGTCCTTGGTGATGCCCTGCCGAGCGAACGATGGGATACCCCAGTACATCCCTGTAGAGCCTGGCGCGCTTGCCGCGGCGCTCGCGCGCGACGTGAGGTGTGGCGATTGACCGATGTTCGCCCCGACACAAGTGCGTACGTGCTGAGCCGTATCTATGCGCAAGGCTGGAGTGCCGGCAAAAAATTGCTTCCCAGCGACAGCGCGGACATTTCTTCGGCCGGGGCTGCGCGCAATCCCTACGTTACGCCGGTGGAGCAATCGCGTTGGATGAAGGGGTTTACGGACTCGTTCGACAGTCGCGCCGTGACATTCACGCCGCCTGGCAGAACCACCCGCCACAACCTCGCTGCAAAACCGAAAGTCGAGATATCATGAACCGTATTCCTGGACGGGACGACCTTACGCCGTCGGAGTTCGCATCGCTGTGCCTGGTCGCAAAGGGCTTCATGGGCCGGACGATACCCGTCAGCGCGCGAAAGCGGCTGGTAGAGTTGGGCTTGATCCAAGACATAATGGGCGGATTGATGCCCACGCCCGCCGGCAGAATGGTTGCGCGAGCGTAGAGCGCAATTTCGCCGTTAGATTGCGCGACAAACCAAGAGCGCAATCCGGCGAAGTGGACGCCGGTTCGCCGTTAGATTGCGCGACAAACCAATGCGATAGCGTGCCGCAAATCCTGCAAATGCAGGATCGGTCACGATTGTGAGGTACGGATATGAGCTATTTTCTCCGCTTCGGTAAACGCATGCCGATACCGTCGAGCCTGCAGGTTCTCCATGAACTGCGGGCGCTCTCCGCGGATGAAGATGCCCGCATGCGCTGCGCGGAAGAAGGCGGAATGGCCAGCACTGCCGGTTGGGACGAAATCGTCCAACACCGGCAATTGCTTGCTCGGGCGTAATCGAACAGCCAGCGCCTGTTTGCGCGGTTGATCAGTACGTATATCGAAGGCCCATGCGGAACAGGCGGGGGGCTTCGATATTGACGATCCCATCGCCGGCGCGTGCCGTCTGCACCTCGGCATCGAGTACATTGTCGACGCCCACGTACAAATCGGTCTTCGGCAGCACGTGGAAATTCACCCGGGTATCGACAATGGTCACTTGCTTGATCGGCAGCGTGTTCAGATCGTCGGACCAGCGCAGCGATTCCCATCGCGCATAACCTTCCACCGACATCCATGGCAGCGGCGAGGCGACAACGCCCGCCGTTACCGTCCAGCGTGGCGTCTGCGCCGGACGCTTGCCGGTGAGCGCCGGAGCCTGCGTCCCGCCATGCACATGCGCGTCCGTCAGGTTGAACCCGCCGCGCAACGACAGCATATCGTTGAGCTTCCATTGCGCTTCGCCTTCGACACCGAAGGCGCCGATGTCGCCGACATTCTGGCGCTGCTGGTACCTGCCGCCTGCGGGCAGAGAACCTACTACCGGAAATGTGCCAGGACCAATGCCAAGCGTTACGATCGTGACCGCGTCGGTGATTTTGTTCCAGAAGCCGGTAGCGGCCCAGGTAAACGCGCCCTGATCGTCGCCAAGCCCGGCTTCGATGCCGTAGAGCTGTTCGGGTTTCAGGGCTGAGTTGGCGGCCGTGAAATCGTTGCCGATGCGGAAATTGCGATAAAGCTCGTTCATCGTCGCGGGACGAAAACCATTATACGCCGCGGCGCGGATATACAGATCGCCATTCAAATTGCGGCGAACACCGGCGCGCGCGGATGGCACGCTGCCGCTGGCATCCGCGGTCTGAATATTGGACGTGATGGCGCCGGTCGACAGCGTCCGATCGATGATATGGCCGTTGTAATTGCGCCATTCGTCGAAACGCACGCCGGCTGTGATCAGCCAGTCGTCCACGCGGCTTGCGCCCTCCAGGTAAGCGCCGCCGACCAGCGTACGGCCGCCGGCAAAGCGGCTGTTGCGGAACTGTCCGCTGGTGAAGGTGGACAGTTCGCGCGATTCGCCCTGTGCCAGCCGCAAATCGGTGCCGGCTTCCCAATCCAGCCAGGAAAGCCGCCCTCGCACCGCCGCATTGGCGCCCCAGCCGAGCGCCGGTACGGCATATTGCAGGCCCGTCGGGTTCACACTCGTGCGCGTGTACGTGATGTTGTAAATGTCGGTGTCGCGAAACCACCCCTGGATACGCCAGCCCAGGCTGTCGTCCCGTTCCGGATGGGCGATGGTGATACTGCCCGTCGTTCCCTTCGCTCTCGAAAAGCCGGCGCGGATGCCTGTGTTCCGCCGCTCGTCGTAAAACCCGAAGCGTCCCGTGATCTGCGTCCCGTCACCGATTTCCACGCCGCCATGCACGGATGCATTGGTTGCTTTCAGCGAAAGTGGCGTGTCGGCCGAACTACGTTGCCCATCGGCCACCGGAATCCAGCCGCCGCTTGTCATGTACATGCCGCTGGCGCCGAAGCTCACATTGTCGAACTGGACATTGCCGGAGCCCGCCACGCGCGCCTCGCCGATTTCCGCGGCTTCGATGCTCGCGACGCCGCTGGTGCCCGCGCGTTCCGTCAGCGCGATCACGCCTGTCAGCGCGCCCGCGCCATAGGGCCCGGCCCCCGCGCCGCGAACGATTTCGGCGGCCTGAATTGCTTCTGTGGGAATCGAAGACCAAATGATCCATCCGCCGAATGGATCGTTCTGCGGAACGCCGTCCAGTGTCACCAGCGCCCGGCCCGCGCCGGAGGCGCCGATGGAACGCAGCGATACGCCTTGCCCCGTGGCATTTGTCGAGGCGGCGCTGTTGCGGCGAAACAGCGACAGCGCCGGTACTTGGCGCAAGGCGGTGTCCAGCTGCGGCGAGATCTGGATTCGCTGCTCGTCGATGATCGTCGTCGAGAACGCATCGTTGCCGACGGGATCGGGTGGCCGCGCCGTGATGAGCACCTGCTCCGGAATGTCCTGGGCGAGGGCGGCGGGCACGCAAGCCGCCGTCGCAAGCAGAGCGCTTACCCCGGCGAACAGGCGCGTGCGTAAAGAAGTGGCGGCCATAGGCGTCTCCCCCGGGACAAAACGGATTTCGTGTCTTTGGCGTTCATGGCGTTGGACCGCCAATGAATTGTGCTTGAACCTAAGTACCACCACGGCGGTGGTGCGCAATGCCGAACCGCTATAGCCCACAGGGAACCCCTGATGAAAGCACGACCGTTTCGGCGTGAATTTACGGGACAATCACGGTGAATTGACGCGCGGCGCTAATGGAAGTCCTTGAGAGCTTCGAGCCGCAGCGGCCCAACGCCTGCATTCAGTCAGGCCCGTACCCTGTCGTGCCGCCGCCCCGCGCATAACCGCGAATGTTTTTATCCCAGCGCCGTCTTGCCTGTGGGCAAACCACCGGGGCCCGGAGACTGCGGATTTCTGCCCGATAGGAACCAAATTGTAGAAATCGCGCACGTGGCCAAACCATATGTAACGCTTGCGGCTATCATGACATCGATAGGAATAGCGTAAGCCAGAGCTACCGCAAAAAATCCCCAATCGGCAATCAGCACTATGATCAGTGCGGTAACTTTCCACTCGCGAAGCAAGCGGCAGGCAAAGATCATTCCAACCGCCAGCGCAACAAGCGATAGAGCGTGCAGCGGGACAAGCAACCCAGACCCAATGAAAAGTCCTGTCTGGTTACCTAACGGCAGAAAGGGCAACAGACTCGAAGCGAGTGTAACGATTCCATAAAAAAAGAATGCCCCATAGACCAGATCAAAATTCCATCGTCCGCACGTCATGTTCCTGGTTCCCGCTGCGCTATTTGTTGACTTCGATTTTCACAGGCTTGGCGCTCAAAAATTACTTCCGCGCTTCCTGCGGGACGCCTGCTTTGAAATGCGCGCCGGCTCGGGTTGGGGAAGGGAGAAGCCGGCGCGCCGTTAGCAATGCAGGGGCAATTTAACACCATGCTAGCTTAAGTTTAGCCTTTCCCAATTCGTGCCATTGGACCACTGAATGACGCGGTTGTCGTTAGAGATAATAACGCCAAGCATGTTCCAGATAGGGCCGGCGCTGATCGAGATGGCGCTCGTCATCTTTGCGTGGCCGAATTCGCCCTTTTCGTTGCGGATTTCAAGATCGGCCCCGGTTTGCTTGATCGTGAATTTCGTGCCGGACCAGCCACACGTCACTTTATCGCCGACACAATTATAGGTTCCCGCCATATTGGGGAGATCCTTAGCCCCCGTTTGCGCCTTTGCCACAGTAGACAGAAGCACGGTGGTAATCGTTGCGGTTGCTGCGAGAACGATAGAGAATTGCAGCCAAGCCCGAAGCTTGCGGCCAGATTTGTTCAATAAAGAGCGGTTCATTTGGGTCCTCCTCTGCGATCAACTGCGGAGAAGTTTGCCTCTGGCTGTGCCTGAAGTGAAATGAGTTCTCCCGCTGGCACGCATTGAAGAGTTCAATGGTTCAATCCGGAGCGGCGCACGGCTCCGCGTACGCCGCACAAAATCGCTACAGCTTTGCGCGGCGGTGTGGCATTCCCAGCGTGTGGGCAATGTCATCGGCCAGAAGCTCCGCTGCGCGCGAGAGGCGTCCGGGAGCGCGGTATAGAGCGATTTCCGTATCCGGCAATGCCGGTAACCCCACGTCATCGCCGAGTACCTTCAGCCCGCTGGGGACCATGTCCTTTGACATAACGCCAATCCCAAGTCCGGCTTCCACCGCCGCCAATAGGCCCTCGCTGCTGAGACTGGTAAACACAATTCTCCAATCCCGTTTGGCGGCCTGAAGGCCTGCCAGCGCGCGTTTGCGAAAAACATCTGGGGCGGAGGCAAGGACCAGGGGAATCGGCTTGTCTGGGTCCAAAACCAGCTTTTGGCCGCCGACCCAAACCAAAACATCGCGCCATACCGCGACGCCGCCGGTCGGCCCCGACGGCTCGCGCTTGACCAGAACCAGGTCGAATGCGCCCTTCGAAAAACTTTCAAGCAGGTTGAAACTGAAATTGCAGCTCACTTCGAGCGAGACACGCGGATGCGCGCGTGCAAATCGCGCCAACACACCGGAGAGATAAAATGTCCCAAAATCTTCCGGTGTTCCGAGACGGACAACGCCTTCGACATCGGGTTCGAGAAGCCGCGAGCGCGCCTCGTCGGCCAAATGCAGAAGCTGACGGGCATAGGGTAGAAGTATCTCGCCTTCTCCCGTCAATCGCAGGTCGCGGCCGCTGCGCTCGAAAAGCGCGTGTCCGAGGCCTTCCTCGAGTTTCTTAATTTGAAGGCTCACCGTCGATTGGGTGCGCCCAACGCGTTCTGCCGCACGCGTAAACCCTGCATTATCGACAATCGCCACGAATGTCCGCAGCAGATCGAAATCAAAGGGTGGTAAAGGTGTGCTCAATGCAAACGCCTTGGGGTGCTGCAAGCGGCTCCGGCAAATTCCAAAGGTTAAATTAGCAGGCTTTCGCCGCGCGTCCAACCCACCCTGGCCGCGTGAAGCTACTGGGGCCGAATAACCGCGCCCACCGGTTGTTAGACTCCCTGCCGTGATCTTGGGCGATAAGATTGCCATGGCTTGCGTCGCCTTTGAGAGTTGGTGCATATCGAAGATGAGGCGCCGCAGTTGGACGCTCCGGCGCCTCATCCCTTCACAATCCTTGGTTCAGGCTGCCTTCAGGGTCAGAAAGCGCTTTCCTTCTGGGCCTTCGACCAGCATGAGGACGCTTTCGCGGCCGGCATTCTTCGCCTCCGAAACCGCGCGGCCTATGTCGGCCGGCGTGCGTACGTCCTTGCCTCCGGCGCTGATGATGACATGGCCGGCGCGCAGTCCCTTGCTAGCCGCATCGCTGTTGCGCGCGACAGAGGTAACGACAACACCGGTTGCCGTTTCATCAAGTTCGAACTGCTCGCGTGCTTCCCCTGTCAGAGGTGCGAGCTTCATCCCGAGAATGTCCTCGCTCGAGGGCGAGATGCTGGAGCCAAACCGCGACGCATCGGCCACCTGCTGCAAATCGCGCTTGCCAATGGTAGCGGAGATTGTCTCCTTTCGACCGTTGCGCATGACGGTGAAGTCTACCTTGCTGCCTGCGCGCATCATGCCGACGCGGCGGGTCAGATCGCGCGAGTCCAGGATCGTCTCGCCGTTCAGGCCGACGATGACATCGCCCTGTTTTATTCCGGCCTTTTGAGCAGGACTGTCCTCCACCAGGCTCGCAACGATGGCGCCCTTCGCATCCGTTACGCCTAGGCCGCTTGCCAGATCCGGGGTGAGGGTTTGAATCTGTACGCCAAGCCAGCCGCGCGTGACCGAGCCGTGTTCCTTCAACTGGGCGACCACCGCCTTTACGGTCGAGGCCGGAATTGCAAAGCCAATACCGACGCTGCCACCGGAAGGAGAGAAAATCGCCGTGTTCATTCCAAAAACCGTCCCCGAAATATCGAAGGTCGGACCGCCGGAATTTCCCTGATTGATGGGGGCGTCGATCTGGAGAAAATCGGTATACGGACCGCTGCCGATGTCGCGATGTATCGATGACAGAACGCCCGCGGTCACGGTGCCGCCCAGACCGAACGGATTTCCAACCGCCACGACCCAATCGCCAACCCGCATGCGGCTGTCGTCACCCAACACGACCGTTGGCAAATTCGTACCGCCGTCCGCTTTCAGAAGTGCAATGTCGGTGTCCTTGTCGGTCCCGACGATTCGGGCCGGCAGCTCGCGCCCGTCCGATAGTTGAATTGTTATCTTTGTGCTGCCTTCGACGACGTGATTGTTTGTCACAATGTAGCCGTCGCTTTCGATGATGAAGCCCGATCCCCGTGCTTCAGCGCGGGGCGAAGGCATCGCCCGCGGCGTGCCTCTTTGGCCGGAGCCAAATCCCGGTGCTTGTCCAAACGGACGGAATCGATCTGCGAATGGGGCGGGCACGTCATCCATGTTGCTTGCAATACGCGGCTGTCCATCGCGTTCGACGACAACCGACACGACTGCTGGTCTCACATGCTCGACCAGATCCGCGAAACTGGCAGGACTGCCCTGGTTAAGCAGACGGGGCGTCTGCGCCGTAATATCCGCCGCGACGCGGGACTCGACCTTTTGGGCGGCCGAACATTGGCTCATGAAGAGCCCGCCTGTTGCCGCGGACATCAGTAAGCCAACAAGGAGCGTTTTCGACGTTTTCATACTTTTCGTGTTCATGGTCCTAACTCGCTGTGAGAATGACACTGTCCCTTGGTGTCCCGTATCCCGCTTTACTGTCCCAGCGGGATACGGTGACGAACGGAGCCAAGGATCAACATGTCTTGGTTTACCGGATCGCCGTGACCGAGAATGGTTTCCCTGTCGTGGCGTAAGCGAAGTCGCTCGTATCTCCAATCAGGATCGCCCGTGCGGCGCCGTCGCTGTCGAGCAATATTTTTACTTCCGGCGTCCCGTTCTCCTTCATCAAAAGGGACATAGTGGGCTCGTTCGCTGCTTTGCGGCTTTCCCTGATGTCCTGCGCCGTGGGGTTCGGGGCGGAACCAATGTGCCTGCGCACGCCCGTCGCGGGATCGGGGCTGAACCAGTTCGCGGCGGCTGCTGGCGTTGCAAGCGCCACGGACACAAGCGCCAGAGGCAGCATGATTGCGGCTTTCTTGAATTTGATGCCGAACATTGAAGTCTCCTTCGTGTGCTGCGATCGCCGAGTACATCGCTGCTGTTGGGTTCTCGTTCTCGACATCCAAAACTTATGCAGTTGGGGCGCATATTGGAAATTGATTGCATCAATTCCCGCCATCGGCTTTTCAAATGCCTATCGAAAAACAATGGATGCTTGGATTTTTGACGGTGTCTCGGATAGTCACGCGTCATCTCCGCGCCGCTCGCCGTGGCGAAACTCTTCGCTTTCACTATCCGATTTCGAATGGATTGCCGGCGCGGAGACGCCGTGCTGTTAGAAAGACGTCTTGTATTCGCGCTCTCGCTGAGCTGCTCCGGTCTTTCTGCTACGCGCACGGCGAGCGAGCATGTTAAGCGACTCGATCAAGGCCGAGAACGCCATGGCCGCATATATGTAGCCCTTCGGAACATGCGTGCCAAACCCCTCCGCAATCAGGGCCATTCCGATCATCAGCAGAAATCCCAGTGCGAGCATGACGATGGTTGGATTCGCATTGATAAAATTGGAAAGCGGCGTTGCCGCAATCACCATAACGGCCACCGCAAAAATCACCGCAATGACCATGATGGGAACATCGTCCGTCATGCCGACGGCGGTGATGATACTGTCTATCGAAAACACGGTGTCGAGCAGAACAATTTGCACAATGGCCGAACAAAAATTGCGGTTGCCGCCCTCGCTGCCATGGTCGTCTTGGTCCTGATCGGGCTCGACCCGGTGGTGAATTTCCTTGGTCGCTTTCCATACCAGGAACAACCCGCCGGCGAGCAGGATCAGATCTCGCCACGAAAAGCCTTGGCCGAAAACGCTGAAAAGCGGTGTGACCAATTTCACGATGAAAGCAATCGCGCCAAGCAATACAAGCCGCATGACCAAAGCCAAACCGATTCCTATCCGGCGTCCGCTTTCGCGCTGATGCTCGGGCAATCTGTTGGACAGGATCGCGACAAAGATCAAATTGTCGATACCAAGCACAACCTCCATGATGATCAATGTCAGAAGCGCTATCCAGGAGGCCGGTTGTGCGGCGAGCGCAAGCAAGTCTTCCATCGAACTATGACATTTTTGCTTTCATTGGGTGCGCTTAATACACAAATATGCATGAAATCTGCTGAGACCCCAGGGGGACGATTTATGGCTTTACCATTATTGGGCCGGTCGGCAGGCGCGCGCTCAATCTTAATCCATAGAAAGACGATTGTGGCCCGTCAAATCCACAGATGGCGACGCATGACATTACGCCATTATTACAGTGCGTTTCACGATGTCAGCTTGCGATTCACCTGGGCTCGCTTCTCCAACTCCTGCGAAAGCCGCGAAAGGTCTCCGCGATTTTGCTGAAGAAAGGACACGAATTCGGATCGCTGATTTATCAAAAGCCACGCGCCCTCGAATTGCAAATCCGTGAGGATCGGGTCACCGCGTTCATTCTTGCGCACGCGAAACCCAATCTTGAGTGGAGGAGACTTGCTACTCGCATCGACCACATCCGCAGTTACCACCGCGTCGTCGTCCGAACGCTGGGTTGAACCTGTTACCCGGATGGTCCGCTCAGCATGGCTCTCTAATATGCGTTCATAAAACATGATCGTGAATTCGGTGAAGGCCGCGACAAAAGGTGAAATATCCGATTCCAGAGCACTCCGGGCATAAGGACCGACTGTAAACAGGGCGGCACGCTTCATATCTGTAATAGAAAGCACGAAAGCTCGAAATTCTTGTCGACGCTGCTCGCCCGAAAGCAATGGATTCTTCAAGATCGCTTGCCCCGCTTCGATGCGTGTTTTCACGAAGGTTTCGGGAGCATTGGAAGCAACGGCTTGCGCTGGGAATACCAGGAAGCTAGCGCCCACCGCTAGGCAAGTAAGCGCGCACCTTCTGTCCATATAATGTGAATACATAGCCTGGCTTTCCGTAACACTATTCGTTCCACCGCCAAGAGAACAGATAGCGAATGAAACGCACCAGCTCTCTCTAGACATTCACTTTCCTATTTGAAGTGAAGGTATTTGGGAAATTGATAGCATCAATCCCCATCATTGAGTTTTCATATAGGCAATATGGATTCCGCTGATGTTTTGGTTGGAACAAGGCGCGCGGGGGCAGAAAACCGCCGTCCGCTCTTTGCGTGTTGCCACAATTTCCAACCCACCGCCAAGGTTCCTGCTCAAATCTCGGCGAGAGGTCGGCAAGCCTGCCCCCCCTTTTGGGTCAAATATGCCTGGTCGAGGAGATGGGCAGATCGCACGGCATTTAGCTGATTTGGTGGCGGAATTGTCTGCCGTGCGTATCTAGTTGCGCAATACTCGCCAATAAAGTCCAACCGGTTCCGCTTGCGCCCTGCCCCCGTCGGAACAGTGCTTCGCGCGCGGAGTCAGTAAGGGCGAAGCATGGTGGGCCTTTCCGAACAAAACTCGGCACTGGGTGCTTAGCATCCCAATTCATTCTAAACATTCGAAAACTCGGCTCTTGAGTGCCGGTAGCACGAGAGCTGGCGCTACGTGATGACCGTTAACGAGCGACCTCGAGCATGACCTCGTTACGGCGCAGAAAGGGCAGCGTCCAGGGCGGGTTGTAAAAGGCATAGGTGGGAGCGGCCACAGTTGTCAGTTTCTTCGCTCTGACAAACTCCGTCAGTTGATCCGTGTGGCGCTTTAAGCTGTCCTCGCCTGCGAACCCCGAAAATCTGATCACCGCGAACCGCTTTCCATCGATCTCCTTCAGCTTGACGGCAGGATTCTTTGGCTTGGGGAGGGTCTCCATGGTGTAGCTGGCGGGCATGATGAATCGCACCTGCCACGAATTCCCCTCACCCTGCTGGGTAACCGGCGCCGTCATAGCGATTTTTTCGCTGGCCTGCTGGGTGACCGGGGCGGTCATCGCCACTTTCTGCGAGGAGAGATTATTACCGAAGATATAGTCCGCAATGATGCGAAAACCCTCGCTGATTGCCTTGTCCCGCTCGCCCGAGACATCCGCTTCGGCGACAATCATCGCCGCGTAGTCGCGAATCTCTATGCTCTGATCGCTTTCAACGACTTTGTATTTTGGCTGCTCGACACTGCTCACAACGGGACCCCATAAGGCTCCACCGAGCACAACGGCGCCAGCAAGAGCGATCAACCACATACCCTTCTTTCCCATTCACAATCCTCCGTAGTCAATTGTACATTCTTGCGGAACAATGCGAACGGGGACACGCAGAGTTGTCCTCCGTAAAACCCCAGCCTTGGTTTTCCATGGGGGGTATCGGGTTCCTTTTGATAATTGGAACTCCGTGGTTGCATTGAGTACACTTCCGAGGTCTGCTTGATCTCTTCCTAGCACGGGTCGTTCCTCATGCCCTGATTGGGCTTTCTTGAACAAGGCGATTTGATAGCCGCGCTGAAACTCGGCTCGGCCAGAATGACGATTTTGGGTCAAAACTTACGATTATGGGGCGGGAACGAATATAGTTCGCGCTTAAAATTGATAGTCTAATGACAATAATCCGTAATGCAGCCACGCAAAGGTGTAGACCTTATTGTTGTCGGCGCCGCCTTCAAGCGTGCGGTAGCCGGCGTTCAAACCGATTCTATCGGTGACCTGATATCTCACTTTGAAAGCGGCATCGATCGCCCTGCCTTGCGGCGCGGCCAGACCCTCAACGTCAAGGATGGCGCTCCAGCGTTCGCTGAGATTGCGCCGGGCATAAAAGCTCAGAAGCGGCACCACGCCCGTGTTTGCGCGGTTCGCCTCCACATCGCCTTGCGTCAAGGCGATGTTCGCATCCCGTACCTTAATGGTAGCTCCACCCCAAAGCTGCCACTGGGAATCGTCCAAGAACTTGTACCGATATCCAATGCGATAGGAATCGAATTGGTATCGACCCGCAGTCGCGACATTGGCCGCAAACGTCGCCCCTTGGAAATTTACCGGCGTCAAAAACGCACCCGTTCCCGATATCGTCAGAGGTGCGTAGAGCGCATGTATCTGGTGCCTGCCGCCCCAGGTGTAGCCCGCCGACAATCTGCCGAAGAGCTTCGTTCCCGCCCCCTGCAACTCTTTGAGAGAAAATCGACTGCCCTGGGACAATGTGGCTGTCGTTCTGGCAGGGGACTGCGCATCGTTGAGGCTTTGCCAAACGCCGCCAGTCTCGATCTCCACGCGATACCCGTTTTCAAACGCATGCACCGAGCCTGTGCCCAGTGAAAGCACCACTATCGCCAAAACATTCAAAATTCTTACGCTGTGCAAGGTAAACTTCATCTGCTTCTACCTATCTCCGTTGTAACGCCGATGAAAGAACGGCACGCCGGCATTTCCAAATCGGCCTGCTGACACGGACCGAAATCGGCAGGATGCCGGCCTGCCCTGATAGGCACTTTTCGTACTAAGCGGCTTTTGGGAATGCGCCTTCACAAGATGCGTGGTCACGCTAAATGCCGGCTGAGGACGAGTGGCAAAAATTTGGTCAGAATTCCTCCGGTACAAAAAGTCTTCAAGCTGTCTTGCGAATGCTGATCCCGGACGCCACTGAGCAGGTATCCTCATAAATCATTGGAGCCATGGCACGCCGATTGACATGCCATGGCTCGTCACCGTTAACCAACGACTTGGTACAGGAAGGGTTCCTTACGTAAGAATTCGGTTGCCTTTTTTGTCCGGGTTCATGTGGTAGGCCGTCAGAAGAATTGCCATCAACATGGCCGAGAATAGCCCGGCAAATCCGCCTACGAGTTTGTGCGGTAAGTGCAACAAGTGATCCGTAACTTCTTCCGCCGCCAATCCGCCGGCCAATGCGGCAACCAGGGAGAATACGATAGTGATGGAAGTCAGGCTCGAATGATCAGGTCCGGGAAGCCCGTTACGAACCACAACCATATGCCGCGCGAAAACTGAAGCTATGGCGGCTACCAGTCCGGCGGCTATTGCGATAGCCGGGCCACTCATCGCACCCTCAAGCACCATTCCCGTTACAATGCCGGTTGCTATCCCGGCAAGCGTCATAACCAGCATGCTAACTGTACCCATAGCTTCACTCCTATTATGTTCGTTTTGAGGTAACAGTTCTTCCGTACTTGCCGCGCACGGTAGTGCCTGTTTTCTACAAGGAACATATTCAGGAATGCGGCGCCATTTTGGAAATTGATATTGCAAATGCCGGCGATTGACTCCGCAAATGGGATGAAGGGCTAGCAATGACGATTTTTGGGCCTTTGGGTGACTGGCTGAGCCCGCCGAAACCTGCCGTTCGCCACCTGCTCAAGAGACGGCTCGACCGCGTTATTTCCGGACATTTTCGACGTAGGGCTGAAATGTCCGGATTGCTATAATGTGCATAGGCGCGTCACGCTTAGCCGGCTCGGAGCCGAGGCTCATGCGGCTAAGGCGGCCGCAACCGCGGCGGCATGATCGGTCGATCCCCCGCCCCGTCATCGTGCCCTCACGCGATTAACCTGACAATTCCACGATTACGTTGCGGCGAGCGCTCTTCTCAGGCGAACTCTCCCGCAAATTTCTTTGCGGCCACGAGCACCAGGGCCATTCCGCTCCAAACGGCGCCGCGCTTCAGCCCCAGTCGAATATCCCGATCCAGAACGTAGCTCGATGAAAAACCAATTACGAAGACAGCCGCAACGCCGAAATAGAGAATGATGTCGAGCAGAATTAGCCACCGCGTCGTGGTCCAAGCGCCCAACAGGATCAAAAGTGATGTAATGCACGGAAACAGCATGACCAGCATTGAATCGCGCACAAGAGTGCCGGATTCCTTCATCGTCAAATGTGCGCCAATCTCGGCTTCTTTGGTAATGAATCTCACGAAGAACCTGGTCAGGGTCATCGCAAGTCCGATCAGGAGCACCCCCAATACTGCGTCCGAATATTTTAGCCGGTCCGGCTGAACAGCAATGTCGACTGTCATGATGGCTATGACGCCGTAAAGAACGGATGCGATACGCGGAGCGGTTGCCCGGCGTTGCGCTGACCAATCTGGAGAATTTGCTTTCACAAAACGAATCTATCAGCCGGTGATGCTGTCAGTCTAACGCTAACTTGCCTCTGGGTTCCTGGGTCTAAGGCGGCTTCGGCGGTGTAAATGGCTAGGATTTCCTGCAAACGGCGTCGGTTTCCGGCGGATGTCATTTGGCGGGTCTGAATGCCGATGTCCGCTATGGTCACGAATCTTCCTTCCCTGCGTCTGGCGCAGGCCTGGCGCGGGACATCGGCCGCGGTGTTTGTCCCACCAGATCTCGGCAGAGCGCAGAGCGAAGCCGGTTGTGGCCGCCAAATCGAGGGCGAGCGTTACCGGCCGACCAAGTGAGCTTAGTTCGACTGAGCGCGATTGCGACTAGAGCATGATCCGATCAAAATGAATCGGATCATGCTCTAGATTCCTTGGTTTTGCGCGCAATCTAACGGCGAACCGGCATCCACTTCGCCGGATTGCGACTAGAGGCGTAGCTAACGAAACATCGGGACCGGAATGGAACGCACATGGCGCGCGCAATAAAAAAGCCGGACTTTTGGTCCAGCTTTTTCCAAGAAGACTAGTTTTGATTTGGTGGAGCCAAGCGGGATCGAACCGCTGACCTCTTGAATGCCATTCAAGCGCTCTCCCAGCTGAGCTATGGCCCCACGCGCGAGAAGTCCGTTTTAAGGTTCGTCCTTCTCGATGTCTGCATCGATAATGCCGGCGACGTCGTCTTCGTCTTCCTCGACTTCCTCCAGCAAGCTGTCGTCTTCTTCTTCCTCGTCGATATCTTCTTCGAAGTCTTCTTCCTCGACCGGCTCTTCTGCCGCGGGCTGGTCGGCCTCTTCGCCGTCTTCCGCATCGGCTTCGATCAGCGGCTCATCGGCCTCGGGAATTTCCTCTTCGAGCTCCTCGTCGTCGGCGCTGGCTTCAGCGTCGTCGTCCTCGGCTTCCTCGTCCTCTGTATCCTCAATGACTGCCTTGACGGGCGCAATCGCCTTCGCGGGCTCAGGGACTCGCGTGCGGCGTTGCTTTAACAGCATTTCCGGCTCGAAGGTAAAGGCGCATTTGGGGCACTCGATCGGCCGCTTCTGCAGATCGTAGAATCGTGCCGCGCAAGAGGGGCAGACGCGCTTCGTGCCGAGATCGGGTTTGACCAAGGTTTTTGTTCCCGGTTGTTACTTTAAGGGCGGTGGGTTTGCCATGAACGCACGGGGCTGTCAAAGCGTGACTGCCGGACTTGACCGGGCCATCCATTGGTTTAGGCAATCCGTAACCGAAGAACGGTGTAGGTATGGCCGAAAGTTCCGAAAACAAGCCCCTGATCGCGCGCAAATCCGTAAATCTTAAGGGGGGCGTTCTGGCGCCAGGGGACAAGTCGGTTTCCCACCGTTCGCTGATTCTGGGGACCCTGGCGGTCGGCGAGACGGCTATCACCGGCCTCCTCGAAGCGGAAGACGTGCTCAACACGGCCCAAGCGATGCGCAAGCTCGGCTCCACCGTGGTGCGCCAAGGCGAGGGACGCTGGAGCGTCCACGGCGTGGGCGTCGGCGGTTTTGCCGAGCCTTCCGGCGTGCTGGATTTCGGCAATTCGGGCACCGGCGTCCGGCTGACCATGGGGGCGGTCGCCACCACGCCCATCACCACGGTATTCACCGGGGATGCCTCCTTGCGGCGGCGGCCGATGCGGCGCGTGCTGGAGCCCTTGGCGCTATTCGGCACGGTAGCCGAAACCCGCGAGGGCGGCCTGCTTCCGGCAACGCTGAAGGGCGCGCGCCATCCCGTGCCGATCGAACATCGGCTGCAAGTTGCCTCCGCGCAGGTAAAATCGGCGCTGCTGCTGGCGGCTCTGAACGTGCCGGGCCGTTCCACGATCATCGAGCGCGCCGCCACCCGCGACCACACAGAGCGCATGCTCAAAGCGTTTGGCGCGGCGATCACAGTGGAGCCGCTTGGAGGCGGCGCGGCGGCGATTTCCGTCACCGGCGAGGCCGAGCTGCATCCTGCGCCAATTGATGTGCCCAGCGATCCGTCGTCGGCGGCGTTCCCGCTTGCCGCCGCGCTGATCGTTCCTGGCTCTGAGATTCTGCTGCAAAACGTCATGCTCAACCCGCGGCGGATCGGCCTGATCCAGACGCTGCTGGAAATGGGGGCGAATATCGAAATCCAGAACCGCCGCGACAATGGCGGCGATGAAATCGGCGATCTTCTTGTCCGTTACTCCACCCTTAGGGGAGTCGAAGTGCCGGCGGAGCGCGCTCCCTCCATGATCGACGAATATCCCATCCTGGCCGTCCTGGCGTCCTTCGCGGAAGGGCCCACTCTGATGCGGGGTTTGGAAGAGTTGCGCGTCAAGGAAAGCGACCGGCTCGCCGCGGTTGCCGCCGGCCTTGCCGCCAACGGGGTGCGTTACACGGAGACGGCCGACAGCCTGACCGTCGAGGGCGCCGGCCCAGACGGTGTTCGCGGCGGCGGCACGGTGGCGACGCATCTGGATCACCGCATCGCCATGAGCTTTCTGACCATGGGCTTGGCATCGCGAGAGCCCGTCACGGTCGATGACGGCGCCATGATCGCGACCAGCTTCCCGAATTTCATAGAGCTGATGCGGGCGATTGGCGCGGACATCGGCCCTTTGCAGCCGTGAGCATCGTCATCGCCATCGATGGCACAGCGGCCTGCGGCAAGGGCACCTTGGCCAAGCGGCTGGCGCGCCATTACGGCTTTGCCCACCTCGATTCCGGCGCCCTCTACCGGCTGGTTGGCCTGGGCGTTCTGGACCGGGGCGGCGACCCTTCCAATGCCGCTGAAGCTATCGCCTCGGCCCGGAATATCGATACGTCCGCCCTGGAAGACCCGCGTCTGCGGTCCGGGCAGGCGGGCGAGGCGGCCTCTCAGGTTGCGGCCATCCCCGAGGTTCGCGCCGCCGTTCTGGATTATCAGCGCCAATTTTGCGTGCGGCCCCCGAACGCGGCACGGGGCGCCGTAATCGACGGCCGGGACATCGGCACCGTGATTTGCCCCGCTGCTACCGCCAAGCTGTTTGTGGACGCCCGTCCCGAAGTCCGCGCTAAGCGCCGCTGGCTGGAGTTGAAGGGCCAAAACGCCGGTTCCCTGCCGGATTTGGCCACCCTCCAGGCCGATCTTCTGGCCCGCGATGCCCGCGACCGCGCGCGCCCCGTGGCGCCCTTGCATCAAGCCGAAGACGCCATCTTGCTGGACACCTCCGATTTGGATAAAGAGGCCACCTTCGCGAAGGCCCTCGACTTGGTACACACCAGCGTCGAGAAAGCACTCGCGGTCCGCCCCAGGGGCTAAGGAGGCCCGGCGGCGCCGCAGAGAGACTTGCGAATCCATACCGACATGAACACCGGCTTTCCGCCGGACCGGATCGTTTGGGTGCCTGCCCGCACGTCCGCTTTCTCAACACTAGGAGACTACATGGCCAGAGCCGCTGAAAGCATTTCCACCCCGAGCCGCGACGATTTCGCGGCGATGCTCGAAGAGAGCTTCATCGATCGCTCGCCGGCTGAAGGCGCCGTCGTCAAAGGCATCATCGTCGCCGTCGAAAACGATTTCGTCGTGGTCGACGTCGGTCTGAAGACCGAAGGCCGCGTGCCACTGAAGGAATTCGCGACTCCGGGTCTGCCGCCGAATGTGAAGCTCGGCGATGAAGTCGAAGTTTATGTCGAGCGCGTGGAAAATGCTTTGGGCGAAGCTGTGCTGTCGCGTGACAAGGCTCGCCGCGAAGAAAGCTGGACCCGTCTGGAAAAGGCTTTCCAGGACAGTGGCCGCGTTAGCGGCGTGATCTTCGGCCGCGTCAAAGGCGGCTTTACGGTCGATCTCGACGGCGCCGTCGCGTTCCTTCCGGGCAGCCAGGTCGATGTGCGCCCGGTGCGCGATGTCGGCCCCCTGATGAATATGCCGCAGCCCTTCCAGATCCTGAAAATGGACCGCCGACGCGGCAACATCGTCGTGTCGCGCCGCGCCGTGCTTGAAGAAAAGCGCGCCGAGGAACGGTCCGAACTGGTCGCTTCGCTCGCCGAAGGCCAAGTGCTCGAAGGCACCGTCAAAAACATCACCGACTACGGCGCGTTCGTCGATTTGGGCGGCGTCGATGGTCTGTTGCATGTGACCGACATTGCCTGGCGGCGCGTGTCGCATCCCACCGAAGTTCTCTCGGTTGGCCAGCAGGTCAAAGTGCAGATCATCAAGGTCAATCACGACACGCAGCGCATCAGCCTTGGCATGAAGCAGTTGCAGACCGATCCGTGGGAAGGCGTCAGCGCCAAATATCCGGTCAGCGCGCGCTTCCGCGGCAAAGTCACCAACGTCACGGACTACGGCGCCTTTGTGGAACTGGAGCCGGGCGTCGAAGGTCTGGTCCATGTCTCCGAGATGAGCTGGGTCAAGAAGAACGTCCACCCCAACAAGATCGTCACGCCGGGCCAGGACGTCGAAGTCATGGTGCTGGAAGTCGATTCCAACAAGCGCCGGATCAGCCTCGGCCTCAAGCAGTGCATGGAAAATCCGTGGACTGCCTTCGCCGACGCCAATCCGCCGGGCACTGTGCTCGAAGGCGAAATCCGCAACATCACCGAGTTCGGCCTGTTCGTCGGCCTTCCCGGCGATATCGACGGTATGGTCCATCTCTCCGATCTTTCCTGGGAGAAGCAGGGCGATGAGGCGGTCAAGGACTATCAGAAGGGCCAGAACGTCGAAGTCAAAGTGCTCGACGTCGATCCGGAGAAAGAGCGCATCAGCCTCGGCGTGAAGCAGCTTGCAGCCGATCCGATGGGGCGTGTCGCTACGCTGAAGAAGGGCGATGTCGTCACCGTGACGGTTGCCGAAGTGCAGGAAGGCGGCTTGGAAGTCGTGCTCGACGGTGGTGCACGGAGCTACATCCGCCGCGCCGATCTGGCGCGCGACCGCAACGATCAACGCCCGGAACGCTTCGGCGTCGGCGACAAGCTCGATGCGCTCGTTACCTCGGCCGATAAGACCGGACGCAAGATCGGTCTTTCCGTCAAGGCGCGTGAAATCTCCGAAGAGAAGGAAGCGGTCGCCCAATACGGGTCGTCGGATTCAGGCGCGAGCCTCGGCGACATTCTGGGCGCGGCTCTGTCGCGCGCTCAGAAGAAGAAGGGCGACGACGAGTAAGACGCAAAGTCGTTTGACTGAAATCAGGCGCTCGCGGCTTACCCCGCGGGCGCCTTTTTCATGCCAGAAACGGATTGGATATCAGGAGGTCTCCAACCCTTCGTCCGTGCTGCATATTCTCCGTGTAGAGTATCTCGCAGCCGGCCTGCATCGCGGCCGCTACGATCAAACCGTCATAGAAGGCAAAGCCATCGTTACGAGCGAGAGCGATAGCTTTCGCGTTGAATGCGGCCGTGAGGGGCAATGGTGGATCGAGCAGGGTTTGAAATTGTTGAAGCGCTTGCTCGATCTCCGGCCACGTTCGCTTCGTCTTGTACCGGCTGACATTTACAAATTCGTTCAAGACCTGAACGCTGATAACGCCGCCCGAACGAAGCAGCATTTCGGCTTTGTTGGCACGCGGGTCGTCCGAAAAAGCGTAGATCAAGATGTTCGTGTCGAAGAACGGCTTACCGTTCATTCGCTTCATCCCGGGAGAATTTGAATCCGGGCGGCAAAGGACGCCTCAGCGCTCTCAGGCGCGCGAGCGCCGCTTCCCGTTGTTCGTCCCGTGCGATTTCGAAGCGCCGTGTGCCCGCCACAACCACTTCGATATCGTCGCCCTCTCTCAGTTTCAGCGCGTCTACGACGGCCTTAGGCAGGCGTATCGCCAAGCTGTTTCCCCATTTCGCGACTTGCATGCGCCCCCCTGAATGATATACACATTAAAAGTATATCACCCCGGCGTCCGAACGACAAACGGCGCCGTTGCCGGCCACAAGAGAACCTATGGCTCTCGAATTTATTTCGCCGCGTGCGATCGACATTCCGCCCGATGGGCATGTCGTGCTTGCGATCGTGCGCAACGAGGCGCTGCGTTTGCCGTATTTGCTGACATGGTACCGGAAGCTCGGGTTCGACCGCTTTATTTTCGTCGACAACGATTCGACCGACGGCACGCGCGAGTTTCTGCTCGCTCAGCCCGATACATACGTCTTCAGCACGCAAGACAGCTTTGGCCAGAGCGGCGGCGGCGCCGGGGTCGGTTGGAAAAATTCGCTTCTGGACGAATATTGCGACGGCCGCTGGGTGATCGTTCCGGACGCCGACGAAATTCTGGTTTGGCCCGGAAGCGAGACCGATAGCATCAAGCGGCTCACCGGCTGGTTCGATTCGATCGGGGCGGAAACGCTCGTCATGCTGATGATCGACATGTATTCCGACAAGCCTTTCGGCCAGATCGGATACCTCCCAGGCGCTCCGTTTTTGGACTACAGCCCCTATTTCGACCGCACCCGTTACTACAGCGTTCACACCCAATCTTGTCCTTTCCGCCAATACTATGGCGGCGTCCGCGAGCGTCTGTTTCAGGGATTGAAGGACCCGGCGCTCGATGCGTTGCGCTGGTACGCGCCGACCATCAGTAAGGTGGCGTTGACGCGCTGGCGCAAAGGTCAGCAATTCCGCAACTCCACGCATGAGCTGAAGATTCCCGTCAAGGTCGCACCGATGCGCGGCGCCTTGCTGCATTTCAAGATGCTCGATGACTTGCCGCAAAAATGCGCGGCCGAAGTGGTCCGCGGACAGCATCATGCGGAAAGCCGCGAATACAAGGTGCTGACGGCCGCCATCGCGGAAGCCCCGAATGGTTCGTTCTACGATCCGGAAATCTCGCTCCGCTATGAGGGGACGCAGCAGCTCGAGGCGCTCAAATACATCAAGCGCGACGCGGCGTTTTAGTTACCCCAACAGCGCCAACGCGCTTTGCAGCGTGACCCAGACGCCCCACAGAATTGGAATGCCGACCGCAAGCCAAGCCAGCAAAACGGTGGCGCTCATCGCTGCCGGCGCCGCATGATGGTGATCCATATGGACCGCTGCGGGTTGTAGCGCCGCAACCTGCTCATCGCTCATGAACCATTTGCTCGCCAGCGGCTTCACGGCCAAATTGCACAAAAATCCGATCACCAAAAAAGAGGAGAGCACGTAGAGCGTGACGTCGTAGACCGCGTCGCGCGGCACGCCCGCCGAAATCTCGAACTCACGGATGTAGTTCACCACGACAGGGCCGATAATGCCTGCCGTCGACCACGCCGTGAGCAGCCGTCCGTGAATGGCGCCGACGAACTGCGTGCCGAAGATGTCGGCGAGATACGCCGGCACCGTCGCAAAGCCGCCGCCATACATGGACAGAATGATGCAGATGGCGAGCACGAACATCGCCTTCGATCCGGCATGCGCGAGCCACGGGGCCGACGCATACAGAACAATGCCAAGCGCGAAAAATATGAAATAGGTGCTTTTCCGTCCGATGGCGTCGGACAAGGAGGCCCAGAAAAAACGCCCACCGATATTGAACAGCGATAACAGTCCGGTGAACCCCGCGGCGATGGCCGCAATCGCCGCGCCTTGCGTCGCGTCCAGCGCCGTGAACGGCACGTCGGGCTGGCCGATCAGTCTGCCGCCGAAAATTTCCTGCAGCATGGGCGAGGCCATGCCGATCACGCCGATGCCTGCCGATACGTTCAGGCACAGCACCGCCCAGATCAGCCAGAACTGCTTGGTCTTATGCGCGTCGTGCAAGTGTACATGCTTGGAGGTAATCGTGCTGGCGGCCGTTTCCTGCGGTACAAACCCAGCTGGACGCCATCCCGGCGGCGGCAGGCGGTAGCCGAACGCGCCGCCGATCATGAACACGAAATAGATGCAGGCCATTGCGACGAAGGTCTGCCAAACGCCTGCGGACTCAGGCGTGCGAAACGCCGTCATCAAAGCGTTGGCCAGCGGAGCTCCGATCATCGCGCCGCCGCCGAACCCCATGATCGCCATTCCCGTCGCCATGCCCCGCCGGTCCGGAAACCATTTGATTAGCGTCGATACCGGCGAAATGTAGCCGAGGCCCAAGCCGATGCCGCCAATGGCGCCAAGGCCGATCCACATGATCCAAAGCTGATGCTGAACAACGCCGGCCGCCGCGATCAGCATGCCGCCGCACCAGCAGAACGCCGCCACCACGCCCGCTTTGCGTGGGCCCGCACGCTCCAGCCATCCGCCCCATGTCGCCGCCGACAAACCCAGCAGCACAAAGAACAGGGTATAAATCCAGCCGAGATCCGAAATGCGCCAATCGCAGGTCGTGGTGAACAGCGCCTGCGCCAGGGTCATGTCCGGGCAGGCGATGGATTTGTCGTGACCAAGCGCGCGCGACAAGGGCAGCCAGAACACGCTGAAGCCGTATGCCATGCCGATGCAGAGATGAATCGCCAACGCCGCCGGCGGCACCAGCCAGCGGTTGAAATCGGTGTCCGCGATAATGCGTCTGCGATCGAGCAGACCAACGCGCGTTTGCGCGGACTCCGAGACGGTGCCGATTGCGCTCATGGTGCAGCCCCCTGCCGATTTGGACGTGATCTGGGTGCGTTTCAGAGCACCTTGTCAAGCTCACGCACGCCCTCCGGCAGCGTCCATTTTAAGCGGCACTGTCGAAAGCCAGCCGCAGCGCGTAGCCGCGCACATCCGCGGGCCAGCGTTCCATCAGCTCTTCAAATCGCTGCCGGTCTCCGGCGAACAATGCGCGTGAGGATTCCTCAAAGCCGGGCAGGTCGCCGGCCATCGCATGCACGAATCGATATGCGGCATCGCGAGCGGCGCGCGTCCCGTCCTTTTCAGCGCCTGACTGGCGAGCTTCGTGTACCAGTTTCCGCAACGTCACGGATGCACCACCCGGCTGGGAATTGAGCCAATCCCAATGCTGCGGCAGCAGCGTAACTTCGCGGGCGACCACGCCGAGCTTCGGACGGCCTGGACCTTTTGAAGTTGCAGGGATGAGTCGCGACACGACCTCCACTTCGCTCCCGCGCAGATCCAAATCGACCACGCGGCCCGTAGAATCGTCGAATACCAGGAAAGGCCCGGTGCCGTTTTGGCTCGCTCTCTTGATCGCGAGAGCCACGGTTTCGAGTGGCCCGGAAGCCAGCAATCTTGTTCCTTCGAATGCCGAATAGCCCGGCGGGGGGGAGGCTTTGTTTTCCATGCTTGTTTTTACCCGGATAATATTGCACCGTCAATATCACCCGGATGAAATTAGGAGATCGCCATGGAAAGAAGCGTGAGAAAGGAAGCGGTCGCCGCTTACAAGGAGCGCAAAGCCGTCGCCGGCATCTATCTGCTGCGCTGTGTACCATCGGGCCAGGTTTGGGTCGGCCAAGCCCCGGACATCGAGACGGTGCGAAACCGGGTCGACTTCACATTGCGCTTCGGCGGCGGTACTAACGCCGCCCTAGCGGCTGCTGCAAAGACGCACAGTGTCCAAGACTTCGGGTTCGAAGAACTTGAGAGGCTGGAGGATCAGAAGACGCGCTATATTCGCGATGCGCTTCTGAAAGAACGGGCGGGGTTTTGGCGCGCGAAGCTCGGCGCGCTGCCGCTGTGACTTGCCGCCCAACGGCAATTGAATATCCTCACGTTCTGGCGCTGAAAGGGAAGTTGCGATGACACGAACTGGGTGGCTGCTCGCCGGCGTTTTGCTTCCCTTAACCGCGCTGGCGGCGGAAGCGCCCGGCCCCGGTTGGGCCTTCCTCACGCCCGGCGCCAATGCGCCAGCGTCCGCCGCCGGCGGGGCCGCTCAGCCGGCCGCGGAAGCGGGCGCGCCGGCGATCGTGGTCAGCGGCAAGGGAGCAGCCGTGCGCGCCTGCGATACGTGCCACCTGCCGTCCGGATTAGGTCAGCCGGAATCGGCAAACCTTCGCGGGCTGAACGCAGATTATTTCGCCCGTCAGATGCACGATTTTGCGGCCGGCACGCGGGGCGGTCCGCGCGGCGAAGCCATGGCCGGTATCGCCAAAGCCATGACGGATGACGAGATCAAGCAGACAGCCGCCTATTACGCTGGCCTAAAGCCGCTCCCGTGGACGAAAGTCGTTGAGGCCGACCGGGCGCCGAAGACACTTGTTGGCCGCAACAGCCAGCGCATCAAATTGCCGGGCAACGACACCGAAGAAATCGGCTTGCGAATTGTCGAACTCGCTGAAAATCCCGAAGCAATTCGGCAAACCGCACAACCCGCTTTCACCGCTCATGTTCCTAAAGGGGCGCGGCAAAAGGGCCGCAACATCGCCACTACCGGCGGTGGCAAGACGGAAGCCTGCATCGGCTGCCACGGTGATGGTGTGATGGGTGAAGACGATGTGCCCAGTCTGGCAGGGCGCTCGCCGGTTTACCTCGCCCGCCAAATTTATTCGTTCAAGAACGGCATTCGCAAAAGCGACTACGCTTCCGTGATGAAAGACGTGGTCGCGAAACTGACGGACGAAGACATCGTCTCCGTCGCCGCCTATATCGGCTCGCTCGACCCGTCCTAGCGCAAAACAAAACGCCTGCGGAAATCTCTCCCGCAGGCGCTTTAGCTCTCACTGTCATGGCCGCGAAAGCGGCCATCCAGCGGGCGCGCGTCCGCGCGCCCAATGACTCACTTCTTCACATACTTATACACCGCGTGCTCCTGCACGGCGGCGGCGTAGATGTTGCCGTGCGAATCGGCGGACACGCCTTCCGGCGGAGGATTTTTCGGGTCCTTCGGCACAACCGGCGGAATGTAGTAATCGACCTTGCCCGTTTTGGCGCTGCCGATGCGAATGCCGCGCTTGCAGCCCGGGTTGTTGGTGTCCTTGCCCGGTGCTTCCTCGGATTCGGAATCCGACACATACAGCGTGTCGTTCTTGTCGATGAAAATACCGCTGGGCCGGCCGAACTGCTTCCACGCCGCCAGGAATTTTCCGTCCTGATCGAAAATTTGGACGCGGCTGTTGCTCCGGTCCGCCGCGAACAAGCGCCCCTGCGAATCGAAGGCCAGCACATGCGGGCTTCTGAACTCGCCATCGCCTGAACCAAGACGGCCGAAGCTCTTTATGAACTTCCCGGTCTTGTCGAATTTGCTGATGCGCGAATTGCCGAAGGTGGGCGCGTGTCCCTCAGAGATGAAGATGTCGCCATTTGGCGCGAAAGCAATTCCGGTCGGACGGTCGAAGACGTCGTTGCCCGTGCCGCCCTGGCCCTTCTTGCCGAGCGTCAGCAACAGCTTGCCGTCGGGCGAGAATTTGAACACCTGATTGCCGATGCCCTCTTTGGCATCGCCGTCGATCGCCCAGATGTTACCATCGGCATCGGGTTTCACCGTGTGCGGAAACGCAAACATGCCTGCGCCGAAGGTTTTCAACACCTTGCCGTCCGGCGACAGCTGCCAAATCGAATTTTCCTTCGATCCGATGCAGCCCTTCATCTCGCAGCGGTCCATCACCCAGACATTGTCCTTGGCATCGACAAAGACGTTGTTGGTCGGCGCCCAGCCGCGCGGCATCTGCTCCCAGCCCGTCACTTCCTTGTAGGGATTGGGCAGATCGTTGATGCAGGGCGAGCCGGGTTGTGCCTCGGCGCTGACGGCCAAAGCGGTGGTTGCCAGCAATGCCAATGCTATCCGTGTTGCGCGCGCACGCATTCGTGATCCCTCCTTCGTTTGTTGGCCGAAATCTACTCGACGAGCCCCCTTCCGTACATGGTGCGCTTGGCCGTCGGTTCTGTGCTAGCTTTGCCCCCCTTCAGGGAACAGAACAGGGGAGAAGCTCTGATGGCTCACATGCATGGGAAATTGGCGGCGGCTGGGTTGATGCTGTCCACCGCGGCGGCCGCGGTTCTGCTGCTGGCTGCGCCCCCATCGGCCCAGGGTCAGCCCAACTCGCCGCGCGCCACGGTTCTGAAGCCCGCGAGCGCCCCCTACATCGACGGGCACGTCCATATTTTCCAGAACGATCCGGAAAACGCTCTCGCGCTGCTTCTGGATTCCATGGCGCATCTGAACACTGCGAAGGCTTTCATCCAGACCGAGCCCTATGGCGATGGCCCCGGCGCCTGGGACGCGGAGATGATTCTGGCCGCGGTGAAGAAGCACCCCGACAAGCTGGCCGCGCTTGGCGGCGGCGGCACGCTGAACCCCATGATCATCGAGGCGGCGAAGACCGGCAACGCCGGTCCCGATGTCCAAAAGAAATTCCGCGCCCGGGCCGAGGAATTGCTGCGTGCCGGCATCGTCGGCTTCGGCGAAATGTCGATCGAGCATTTCTCGCTGCCTCAGTCCCCGGTGAAGGACTACGAATACGCGCCTGCCGATTCGCCGCTGATGCTGCTGCTGGCCGACATCGCCGCCGAACACAACGTGCCCATCGATCTGCACATGGAGGCGCTGCCGCAGGACATTCCGCGTCCGTCCGATTTGGGGGCGCCCAATCCTCCGACGCTGCACGGTAATATCGCGGCCTTGGAAAGGCTGCTGGCACATAACCGGCGCACCAAGCTCATTTGGGCCCATGCCGGGTCGGACAATGTCGGCTTTCGCACGCCGCAAATGATGCGCGAGCTGCTGCAGCGCAATCCCAATCTGTACATGGAAATCAAATTCGATCCGGGCTTCCCCGGCAAAGACCCGCCGGTTGTGGACGGCAAGCTGAAGCCCGAATGGCTGAAGCTCTATTCCGATTTTCCGGACCGCTTCCTGATCGGCAGCGACCAGCATTTCGATCCACCGGCCACCGTGGCACTGGCCCGCGCGCAGCAGAACGCGCTGCTGCTCGACCAGATGCCGCCCGACCTGCGCAAGAAGATCGCCCTCGAAAATCCTCTCCGCCTCTACGGCGGCGCGAAGTAATACGCCGCTGCATTTCTCCGGTATCGGGTAGCATCGTTCCATATGACCGCACTAAATCCAGTGCAAAATGGAACGGCCCGAATTTCGGGCAGCCAGACTCGTGGTAAAGTCCGATATGGGCAATAACTTCGATACGGCGGCTATTTCCTTGCTTCTCGGCTGGTCACTACCGTTTGGGTGGGAAGCAGTGAAGGAGCAAGGCTGGCGCCGGTATGTGGCGATTGGCCTTACCGTCATATGCTTGGGATTGGCCGCACTGTGGGTGCCACTCGCTCAATATCTGCCAAGCGTGGCGAACGGCATTAGTGCGGCGGCTGTGAACCCACAATCTTGGCTCATGCTTGTTGTGTTCTGCGTTGCATTGGTTTTTCTTACCGGGACGCGGCCAAGCCTAGTTCAGGTGCCGCAAACCCGCTACGTTTCTCCCTTTGAGGGCAAGACGCAGGCACCCTTCGCGCCAAGCATTTCCGCGCCGGAATTGCGCCATGAGCTCGAGCCAAGAATCAGCGCCCTTGAAACGGCGCTCGGTAAGATACCGGGCCTGGACCGCCAGTTAAGAGAAGCTGCGGAGGGTCAAAAATGGGTGCATGAGTCTCTGCAAAAAGAGCTTGAGGTATCGCAACAGACCCACCTTGACCTCCTGCACTTACTGAACTGGGGGCTAAACAGATCGATCATTGAGATAGTGGAAGATTTGCTTCGCAGTGCGCCAACGGCTGACGAAAACAATCCTCCAGAAAACTCATCGAATCTAGAAGCCAAGGTTGAAGAGTTGAACGATTTTATCAACAGGGCAAGAAAGGACTTGGCGCAGACACATACAGGGTGGGAAGTTGCAAACGTTATTGCGGGAACCGCCCAGCAGTCCGAAGGCCTCTTATTGACCAATTCCCCGCAACTAGCGCCCGACATTCACCCCTTTAAATTTCGCTCGTATTTCATCGCGGCTCGGCAGGCGCATGCCATTGTTGAATATCTAAAACATAGGCTCAGGCAATCCTCGGAAGCGGACCGCACCAGCATGATCACGTTCCTGGAACGGTATCGTGCCCGCGAGAAGCCTGCGCGCTAAATACCGCATTTCTCCTGCCCGGCTATTCGCATCCGCTCGGACGTCTCGAGGATCGCTGCATTGGCACCAGGCGCTAGGTCTTTTGCCGCGCTGTTCATATTTTTTCGTGGATATTCAGCGTCACGGGCGTGATCCTCGGAATAAAGCGCCTGGCCCGCGCCCGCTAGCGGAGCCGCTTACCGAGTGTGCAACCTTGCACAGATAAACTGTGTCGGACGCCGCCTTACGTAACCTGTGTTGGGTTTAAAAGGCGTTATTTCTGAGAGGCTTAGATTGTCCGCCAGTTGACGGACGAGCGCCAGTTTGGCAGTTTAGGTGTGCAGGCGTGTGGCGTTTTGGCTTGCCAATCCGGGGGCTGGACATGATCAAATCGGAATTGGTAGCGCGCCTCGCAGAGCGGTATCCGCATCTGTACCATCGCGATGTGGAACGTATCGTGTCTACCGTGCTCGATGAAATTTCCGCAGCTCTCGCGAACGGTGACCGTGTCGAGCTGCGCGGCTTCGGTGCGTTCTCCGTGAAAGTGCGTCCCGCACGGCAGGGGCGCAATCCGCGCACCGGCGAAGCGGTTTCCGTCGACGAAAAGCGCGTACCGTTCTTCCGGACGGGCAAGGAATTGCGCGAGCGTCTGAACGATGGCGTCGACGGCGCCGACGATGAGGACAATGAATAAGCCTTCTGCCGCGTGAAGCAGGCGCGTTGATGCAGCTTGCTGAATGCGCTTTCGCGTTCTACTGAACCTTCGATGCGCGTCTGGACTTTTCTGGTTGTGGTGCCCGTTGCGGTGATTGCCGCTACGCTTGCCGTCGCCAACCGTGAACTCGTCGCTTTTCAATTCGATCCCTTCGAAACAGGTTCGGCGCTGGTAATGCCGCTGTTCCTGCTGGTGTTCTTCAGCTTTCTTCTTGGCGTGCTGGTTGGCGGCGCGACTGTGGCGCTCAGGCGCAGCCATAAGGGGCGGCGGCGGCGCGCGGCGGCTTCCGACATCGCCACGGCTATGGCAATGGAAGCGGCGAAACCGTCCACGAAAACATCCGGTCCATGAACAGCAAAACCAATCCCATCTTTGTCGCCCTCGATACGCCCGATCTGGCGACGGCATCTTCCATTGCCACGCGTGTCGCGCCCTATGTGGGTGGGCTCAAGGTTGGGCTCGAATTCGTCAGCGCCAACGGACCGGAGGGCGTGCGAACTCTGGTGAAGACGGGCCGCCCTGTTTTTCTCGACGTGAAGCTGCACGACATCCCGAACACGGTTGCCGGCGCCATGAAGGCGCTGGCTCCGCTGGGGGCCGCGATCATCAACGTCCATGCCTCAGGGGGAGCCGCCATGATGCGCGCGGCGGTGGAAGCCGCGGCCTCCGTGCAGCCCAGGCCGAAAGTCTTGGCCGTCACCGTTCTGACCAGTCTGGAAGCCGCCGATCTGTCCGCCATGGGCGTTTCCGGCTCGCCGATGGAGCAGGTGGTCCGGCTGGCCAAGCTGACCAAGGAAGCGGGCATCGACGGGGTGGTTTGTAGTCCGCTGGAAATCGAGGCCGTCCGCGCCGCCTGCGGGCCCGATTTCCTGATCGTAACGCCGGGTGTCCGCCCGGCTGGAGGCTCCCTTGACGATCAACGCCGCGTGATGACGCCACAGCGGGCTTTGGCCGCCGGGGCGGATATTTTGGTTATCGGCCGGCCCATCACCGGCGCCGCCGATCCGGCCGAAGCCGCCCGTGCCATCGCCGCCGATTTGGGGTTTTGAAGGGGAGGGTGGTTGCCCCCTTTCGGCCCTGCGGAAATTCGTCCATAAGCCCGGCCCATGAGTGTCAGCGTGAAGATTTGCGGGATTACCACGGCCGCAGCGGCGGAAGCCGTTCTGGCGGCCGGTGCGGAGTTTGGGGGCTTGGTGTTTTTCCCCCGCAGTCCCCGCCATGTCACCCTGGATCAAGCGCGCAATCTGGCGGCCATGATGCGCGGCCGTACCCGCGTCGTGACCTTGATGGTGGACCCAACGGACGCCGAGGTCGCTGAGGTGGTCGCCGCCGTGAACCCCGATATCGTCCAGCTCCACGGCAAGGAGACGCCCGCGCGCGTCGCCGCTATCGCAGTGCTGGCACGCCGTCCCATCATAAAAGCCATCGCGGTCGCCGACTCCGCGGACGCCGCGGGGGCTTCGGCCTATGACGAGGTTGCCGATTACTTCCTGTTCGATGCCAAAGCCGACGCAAGCGCCACACGCCCCGGCGGGCTTGGTGCGGCCTTCGACTGGCAGTTGCTTTCGGGCCGCAGTTTCAAGCGCCCGTGGGGCGTGGCGGGCGGTTTGACGCCGGACAATGTCGCGCGCGCCATCCGTATCGCCGGACCGGGCTTTGTGGACGCTTCCTCTGGCGTCGAAGACAAGCCGGGCGAGAAAAGCCGCGAGAAGATTTTCGCCTTCACCGGCGCGGCGCGGAATGCTCAGTACTCAGAACAAAGAGCGGGGGCCGCATGAGCGGAAGTGCCGCGCCAAACTCTTATCGCATGGGGCCGGACAGCAACGGTCATTTCGGCGCGTTCGGTGGCCGCTATGTCGCCGAAACGCTGATGCCGTTGCTGCTGCGGCTGGAACAAGCCTATGCGGTGGCGAAGGACGACCCGGAATTCCACGCGGAATACGACGGCCTGCTGAAAAATTATGTCGGCCGGCCGAGCCCTCTGTATTTCGCGGAGCGCCTGACCCAGCATCTCGGCGGCGCGAAAATCTATTTCAAGCGCGAAGAGCTGAATCACACCGGCGCGCATAAGATCAACAATTGTATCGGCCAGATTCTGCTCGCCAAGCGCATGGGTAAGACGCGCATCATCGCGGAAACCGGGGCGGGCCAGCACGGCGTGGCGACAGCGACGGTTGCGGCGCGTTTCGGATTGCCTTGCGTCATCTACATGGGCGAAGTCGATATCGAGCGGCAGAAGCCGAACGTCTTCCGCATGAACCTGCTGGGCGCCGAAGTGCGCTCGGTCAGTTCCGGCTCGCGCACGCTGAAAGACGCCATGAACGAGGCGCTGCGCGATTGGGTGTCGAATGTACACGACACGTTCTACATCATCGGTTCCGCCGCGGGGCCGCATCCCTATCCCATGATCGTGCGCGATTTTCAGACAGTGATCGGCAACGAAGCGCGCACCCAGATCATGGAGATGGAAGGACGCCTGCCCGATCTGCTGGTTGCTTGCGTCGGCGGTGGGTCGAACGCTATCGGCCTCTTTCATCCCTTCCTCGACGATCCGTCGGTTGCGATCGACGGCGTGGAAGCCGCGGGCGAAGGCGTTGAAACGGCCCATCACGCCGCTACGCTGTCAAAGGGCACGCCCGGCGTGCTGCACGGGGCGCGCTCTTTTCTGCTTCAAGACACCGACGGACAGATCATGGAAGCCCACTCCATTTCCGCAGGGCTGGATTATCCCGGCGTCGGGCCCGAACATTCCTGGCTCAAACAGATGGGCCGCGTGAATTACGCGTCGATCACGGATGCGGAAGCACTGGACGCCTTCAAGCTGACGTGCCGTCTGGAAGGCATTATCCCCGCGCTCGAATCCTCGCACGCGATCGCGCATGTGATGAAGGTCGCGCCGAAAATGTCGGCCGACAAAATTATCGTGCTCGGTCTTTCGGGCCGCGGCGACAAGGACGTGTTCACCGTCGCCAATGCGTTGGGGCAAAAACTGTGAGCCGTATTGCCGCGCGCTTTGCCGAATTGTACGCGCTGAAACGCGCAGGCTTCATCCCGTTCATCACGGCGGGCGATCCGGATTTCGAAACCTCGTTTGAAATCCTGGAAAAGCTTCCGGCGGCGGGCGCCGACATTATCGAATTGGGCGTGCCGTTTTCCGATCCGATGGCCGATGGACCCGCCATTCAGGCCGGCTCCATGCGCGCGCTCAAGGGCGGTCAAACCGTCAAGAAGACCCTCGCCATGGTCGAGCGGTTTCGCGCGCGCGACGACGCCACGCCGATCATCCTGATGGGATACTTCAATCCCATTCACGCCTATGGCGCCGAACACTTCCTTCGCGACGCGGCCCATGCCGGTGTGGATGGGCTGATCATCGTCGATCTTGGACCGGAAGAAGACGCTCCCTTGCGTGCGTTGGCCGCCAAATGCGAACTGGATATCGTGCGCCTTGCGACGCCCACGACGGATGAAGCGCGGTTGCCAACGGTTCTCGATGGGGCAGGCGGGCTGCTGTACTACGTGTCCATTGCGGGCGTTACCGGAACGAAGAGTTTCGCGGCCGAGGACGTGAGCGAGGCGGTACAGCGGATCAAGCGGTTCACCAAACTTCCCTGTGCCGTCGGCTTCGGCATTAAAACCCCGGAACAGGCGGCCGAAATCGCGCAAATCGCCGATGCCGCGGTGGTCGGTTCCGCCATTGTTTCGCGGATAGAGCAGGCCCTTGCGCAAGGAAAACCCAAGCGCCATATCGTAGAAGATGCATTGAGCTTCTGCCGCAGCCTGGCGGAAGCGGTCCATTGCGCCCGCAACCCGGCGTAAACGCGAAACCCCACGGCCGTTCAAACGTGATAGACTTCATCCCATGAACTGGATCACCAATTTCGTCCGGCCACGGATCAAAGGCCTGATGGGGTCGAAGTCGATCACATCCGATACGCTGTGGAAAAAGTGCTCCGGTTGCGGCGAGATGGTGTTCCACCGCGATCTGATCGCCGCGCACAATGTCTGCCCCCGCTGCCAGCATCATATGCGCATCGGCGCGAAGGACCGCTTTACCCATCTGTTCGACGATGGCGCGCATGAGAAATTGCCGTCGCCGGACGTGCCACAAGACCCGCTGCGTTTTCGCGACGACAAACGCTATGCCGACCGGCTGAAGGAATACCGCACCAAGACCGGGCTGAACGACGCCCTGGTCGCTGCGCGGGGAATGCTCGATGGCTTGCCCGTCGTGATTGCCGTTCAGAGCTTTGAATTCATGGGTGGTTCGCTCGGTCTTGCCGCCGGCGCCGGGCTTGTTGCGGCAATGCGCACGGCGGTTGCTGAGAAGCGGCCGTTCATCCTCGTCGTCTCGTCCGGCGGCGCGCGCATGCAGGAAGGGATTTTTTCCCTGATGCAGATGCCGCGCACGACCGTCGGCGTCGATATGCTGAATGAGGCGGGGCTTCCCTACATCGTCGTGCTGACCGATCCAACAACCGGCGGCGTGTCGGCGTCTTACGCGATGCTGGGCGATGTGCAGATCGCCGAGCCGGGTGCGCTCATCGGTTTCTCCGGCCCGCGCGTCATTGAACAGACGATCCGCGAACGCTTGCCGGAAGGCTTTCAGCGCGCCGAATACCTGCTGGCGCACGGCATGCTCGATATGATCGTGCACAGGCGCGAACTGAAGGACACGCTGTCACGCGTCCTTCGCCTTTTGCTGAAACAGCCTGCGCCGCAGCGCGGAAACGGTTACGCCAAGCCGAATGGGGCAGCGGAGGCCGCGCAACCCGCACCCCGCGCATGAGTTTCCAGCTTTCGCCCAGCGGCACTATTCTCGAACGGCTGCTTGCGCTTCATCCCAAGCGCATCGATCTGGTGCTGGATCGCGTCGAGCGGCTTCTGGCCGCGTTGGGTCATCCCGAAAAGAAGCTTCCGCCCATCGTTCATGTCGCGGGCACCAACGGCAAAGGCTCAACCTGCGCGTATATGCGCGCGATGCTGGAAGGCTCCGGTTATCGCGTGCATGTCTACAGCTCGCCGCATCTGGTGCATTTTCATGAGCGTATCCGTTTGGCGGGCAAGCTGATTTCGGAAGAAGAACTGTCCGCGACGCTGGAAGAATGCGAAACGGCCAATGGCGATCAGCCCATTACATTTTTTGAGATCACCACGGCCGCAGCGTTTCTGGCCTTCTCGCGGCATCCTGCCGATGCGCTCATCCTGGAAGTCGGGCTTGGCGGGCGATTGGACGCGACCAACGTCATTCCGCCGCCGCTTGCCACCTGCATTACGCCCATCGGTCTGGATCATCAGGACTTTTTGGGCGACTCGCTCGCCGCCATCGCCGCGGAAAAAGCGGGCATCATCAAACGCGGTGTCCACGCGATTCTGGGACCGCAGGACGACGAAGCAAAGGCGGTTTTGATCCGCCGCGCCGATCAGCTTGGCGCGCCCTTGTATGTCTATGGCGAAGATTATCTCGCCGTCGAGGAACGCGGCCGCCTGGTTTATCAGGATACGGACGGTCTTCTCGATCTGCCCCTGCCCAAGCTGTACGGCCGCCATCAGATCGCCAATGCGGCCGTCGCTATCGCAGCACTGCGCCGGATCGGCGGTCGCTGGGCGCGTGAGAAGGGCATCGAGTGGGGGCTGAAGAACGTCGAATGGCCCGCGCGCTTGCAGCGGCTGCATAAGGGTCCATTGATCGATGCCGCCCCGAAGGATGCGGAAGTCTGGCTGGACGGCGGACACAATCCGCACGGCGGCGCAGCGGTCGCGCAAAGCATGGCCGACTTGGAGGAGCGCGCGCCCAAGCCGCTTTATCTGATTACCGGAATGCTGAGGACCAAAGACGCGGTGGGCTATTTCCTGCCCTTCCGCGGATTGGCGAAACATGTGACGACCATCGGCATTCCCGGCGAAGCGGCAAGCCTCGGCGCCGGTGCGCTGTACGACGCGGTGCGCGAAGCGGGGATCGAAGCCTCGCCGGCCGACGATCTCATCGATGCGATGATGCAGGTCTCAGCCTGGTCGCGTGCCCGCGAGGAAGGCCCGCCGCGTATCCTCGTCTGCGGGTCGCTTTACCTGGCAGGAAAAGTTCTGGCGCATAATTCGTAAAGGAGTGAGTAGTGAGTGGTTATTAGTGAGTAGTGGGCGTTAACCGTCGCACTTTCTACTTTCTACTCACTATTCACCACTCACCCTCTTCAAATCGACGCGTCGATCCATTCCTTGATCTTGCTCTTGGGCAGAGCGCCGACCTTGGTTGCGGCGACTTGGCCGTGCTGGAAAATCATCAGGGTGGGAATGCCGCGCACGCCGTATTTCGTCGGCACTTGCGGGTTTTCGTCGATGTTGATTTTGGCGATCGTCAGCTTGCCGCCATATTCGTTGGACAGCTCTTCCAGCGAAGGCCCGATCATCTTGCACGGCCCGCACCATTCCGCCCAAAAATCCACCACGACCGGCGTCTTGGAATCGAGAACGTCGGCTTGAAAGCTCTGGTCGGTGACTTTGACGGGGGCCATGGAATCCTCTGAATCTTGTGTTGGACGTGAATGTAGGAACGCGAGACTTGGGGGTCAAGTTGCGCAGCGCAGGCATGTAGTTAGCTCGTGATGTGTCCGGTTTTTGTAGCTCGTGAGTTGTCCGGTTTTAGCGTGCCCTGAACAGAGGGGTACGCGATGAACCGGGCAGCATTTCACGAGGGAGTGCGCCGGATGCGCTTTTCGAGCATTTTAGACCGTCAC
>CANJBZ010000012.1 GCA_947473475.1 Alphaproteobacteria bacterium | reverse complement strand
GGCATAAAGTTCCACTGTGAACATCCTTCCAGCCCCTCCATGCCCTTCAAGACATAAAGACGGCCTAGCAGGACCGGTACACTTTGCCGCCGCCTTCAGCAGCCAAATCAAAGCCGGTTCAGTGGTACACTTTGCTCCCGCGATTTATACCGGGCTATCCGCCCCGCCGCGCTTCAGGGCGATCACATGGTCGATGATGTAGCCGGGGCATGGGCCTGTAGGCTTCTGGGTGGCTGGGCAAGGATGATGGTGCTTGAAGGCTGCTCTGGCGGCTCCACTACGCTCAATGCGCCCGTGGAGGTCGCGATGGATGGCAGGGGCTGACGGTGCCGGTGCCGGCGGGACAGCTGTGCAGGCCGTAAGAAGGGCGACGGCTAGGATGAGCGGAAGGTTCAGGCTGGGTGCCGGCATTCGTTATTCCCACGATTTATGAAAACAACTAACTAATTGATAAATATAGAATATATTGTATTCTTGGTGGAAGTCTGAGAACAGGGCCAGCCAACAGCTTCGCGAGTTTGAATTATCGGGAACACCTAAATAGAGCCATAATTGGAGCCATTAACAAGCACCATTAGAGCCGTTATATCTCAAATATAAAGCCACTTTCTAAGCCAATACTGGTGATGCAGGGAGACACGATCTGAGCCATATTGTTTTCAACGGAGATGCCTAGGACCAAGGAAATGAACTCCAAGGCCAAGCAACTCTCACACGGAGAACAACATGGGCGCGAGTTACCGACTGCATCAATTGGGCATGACTACTCTAACAAAGCATTGCGAACACCGGATGCAAAAACGAGGCATCCCTGAAGCAGTGATCGATCTGCTCCTAGACTTTGGGGTTTCATATCAACAGGGGGATGGGACAGAGAGGTTCCATTTCACGAAAAAGTCTTTTCGCAATGCGGCGCGTTATCTTGGGCAGCAAGCGAAGTATTTCGACAAGTATCGCCAAGCGTACTTGGTTATCTCTAACGACGGAATATCCATCACAGCAGGCTACATCCACTGAGATTGTTTGCCTGTAAATAGGCCAAAACCTCACATTTATCGTAAAAATACAGAACACTAATCAACTCGAGAAATGATGAAGACTATGGAAAATATTTTGAAGAATCGAAAGAGCGAACAGCGAACTCGAGTTGAAATCCTAGAAGAAAAGCTACGGTCTCAAGTAAGGCTGCTTGACGCTGATAAGAAGATTCTGGCGGAGAATCTGGGTCGCATATGTGCAGAATTGAACCCAGATAAACCGCTGACGGCTGTAAGTTTGCTTATTGAAAAGTCTGGGCTGCAAAGCCTTCAACAGAAACGCAAACGCTTCATTCGTCTGCCGGGCGAGGAAGAGTCTCCGATTGGCGAAAAAGGGGCTTATGGAGCCTCTGGGGAGACGTTTGCTACGCTCGCATCCACAGCGGCCCAAATGGGGTCTACCAGCAACGATGAAAATGTGAAAAGGAGGGACAAAGAGTATTGCTTCAGACAGCTGCTAAAAGGGACTTCTTTTTTGCCTGTCTATAAGCCCGAAGGTTTAGGGGGGCGCAGTACAAAAGATATTTTGGACGAATATAGGGAACGCCTAATCGAGAGAATTGCAAAAGACACTCGCTTAACAGAGTTATGGAAAATTTTAGAAAACACACCAATGAGTATTCGAGGTGGTGTTAACCTTGATCTGATAGATGTCGGACCTCCCCAATATGGACCGGCTCAATTACTGCCCGATAAACTCACTGAAGCGCTAAGCCGTGCAGGCAAAATACCCCCCAACAGCAAATGGGCGCGATTTTTTACAAGTAGAGTGGATCCTTTTTATTGGTGGCCAAGTTTAAAAATTGGACAGATTGCAATAGAAAAAAAAATAAGAGTATTCCATATACCCAGCGATGTAGGGCCATTATTTAATTCTGACAAAATGGTTGGTGATTTTCTTCCTGAGCAAGCCCGAAAATGGCTACAAAAGAGTGACTACTACAACGGTGATCGCGGTGAGGAAGAGGAGTTATGGCAGGTAGCGGATATTATTATTGAGATCAGAAGGAATCCAAATGGAAAGCCCTTCTTATGTCTCATGGCATATAACACTTATCGATATGCCACTAATAAACACTTGGATGATATTATATCATTAGGGCAGAGCCAGATCACCAACGCCGAAGATGCGGACGGACAAGAATATCTTTTCACTTTTTTGTTAGAGCGTCCATTTTCCGGTGACAGTTCTCCAAATCCAATTGGTATTATCTGCGAAGAAGATGCTCCTCTCTCGCATGATAATGTAGGATGGACTGACGATGATGTTATCTCCGAAATTTTGATGGGCGATACAGTCCGGTTTTTCCCTTCATTCGATTCCGATCTCTCTTGCGCCCCGTTTCATAGTGATTGTGTTGGTGCCGCTCTAATTGCCAACTTGAAAGATGCCGAAAAAGAAGACCGCATCGACAAAATTTTGATCGAGCAGGCACAGCTAATGGCGGAAGCAGGAATAGGCTTCTATGAAGCTGTTTTCGATGAAACCCGAGAAACCCTACTGAAGATAAGCGAAGACTAGTCGTTAGTTCCGACGCGCCTAATTAAAAATTCTCTACGAGCAAATAACACAACAGGTCACCGATGGCTGACGTAATCGAATTTGATAAATTCAAAAAACTTGCTGCCAGAGATGAATCGGTCTCTTTGGGGGGTAGACAACTCAAAATGTCAGACCGGAGAAAGTGGCATGTTCTTGCTATTGAACTCTATGCAAGCGGGTTCACGACCGAGTTTTTCGCAAAGATGAACCGCGCTGCCCGAAGAGAAGTTTTGATAAAATCACTTCCGGCGAACGAGAGATGTTTTTATCTCGATCTTTTGCAAGATAAGAAACGTTTGCTTGGTATGGCCTCTGCCTATGGATTCAAGTCCAAAAACTCAGAAGGCTTCACTGAGTGGGAATTAACAACCCTTGTCGAAAATCTCACCACCAAAAGTGCTTCATGGGCGCGGGCGGTTCTCATAAACCTTCGGAACCTCGAAAAGCAGCAAGCAGAAATATTTTCTGGGTTGCGAGCGGAACTCGTTGCCGATGCTTTCAAACGAGAAATTCAGGTTATCAAAATTGAGCAGAAGGCGACGCCTCTGTTTTCGGCGAGTGAAATTCCTGAGTTAGACCTAATTGATGCAGTGGATACCTATCTTACTAGCGCGTCGGTGCGCGAAAGAGCCATAATAAACAACATCTATAACATTGATGGAAAAAGGCCCGTACAACCGGGTTTGCGGCTCAGATATGATCAAGTTTCGCGCTTTACTGGTTTTTCAAAGTGGCAAGTCAAGCACACTCATGACAAGGCGAGGCGCAGGGTTAAGCATCCGGTACACAGGCGCTATCTGCAACCAGTAGCTTCTTTGGTGAACCCGGCATTCATTAGAAATGGAGCCGAACTTTTCATCTGTGACATGTTTGATCTGAGGTGAATATTTTAGGTTTAGACTAAAATATTTCAGCCATTTCGTCCTGAAATTAGAAGATAAATAGAATGGCACTGGCTATCCTGCTCGCCACAACCGCAGCGCTAATCATCGCGTACGTCATCAAACGACACCTGCAAGCCAGAGCGGCGTCGACAGCTAGGTGGGAAGCAGACATAGCCAATCAACCTATCACACTGTGCGTACGAAGTGAGATCGGTGAGTTCAAGGTGCGGGATAAGGGCGACGCATGACCCAGTTGATATCGTGGCAGTGGATACTAGTCATCTGGCTAGGCATGGTCGCCACGGTTGTGACGCACCAACTCATATTTGAGCGTCAGAGCTACCTAGAAGAAAGCTTGGCTACGCTCGTCCTGTATGTGGTCTTTACCTTGATTACCGCACCACTACTCTGCCCATACTTGGTATTCTGGATTTGCAAAGAGTGGGCATGCGGTCGGCCACCCAAGGTCAGGCAGAAAATAGAACGACCAGTTGAACGTGAGACGATGCGCTGTGGCTGGGCAATCGCCCAAAGTGGTGGCACCCTGATCGCGCAGACAGGGGATCAGGTCGAGATCGTAACGCGTGAAGGCACTGAGACTATGACACTTGCTGAGTATGAAGCGCGGAAAGCTGAGCGAGAAGCGTCAGTATGAACACAGTAGTCATAGCGTCACTGATAGCGGTAGCAGCCATACTGCTTGCCTACGTTCTCTTTTGGCCGCGTATTGTCGAAGAACCGTCAAAGCCCAAGCGGAGATCTTATTACCCAGCGTGTGGTTGCATGCACCCCAAGCTTGATCCCAAAGCCAAACCCAAGCTTTTTATGCCACCGATTATACAAGACAGTGACACGCTGATACTGCGTAAATTCAGTACATCGGCCGTCCAAGTAGGCGACGCGATCCACATGATATCGAAAGAAGGCAGTGAGATTATAACAATGGCGGAGTATCTAGCGCGTAAAGCTGAGATAGAGGCGGAGCTATAACGCCGTGGGATATCAAGGGCTTGCTTGCGCCCTTCCGTGAAACCTGAGCAACCGCTAGAATTTCCAAGTTCCAACTTGAAGTGGTGCAATGCAAGAACGCGATCCTAACCTCGTCACATCTGGTCTTTCTGAGACTGTGACTAGAGACGGCATCACGGTGAAGGTGTGCATTCATCGGTTGGAGACCGACACGGAGTGGTCGTTAGAAGTGGTGAACGCCGCTGGAACGTCCATTGTGTGGGATGAACTTTTTTCCTCCGACAACGCTGCCAAAGAAGAATTCCTCCGTACTGTAGCCGAAGACGGCATGGCTACATTCTTGGACAACGCTACAATCATTCCCTTTCGGCGTTGATTGAATTTGCGCCAAGCAGCCCATAATCAACTCTACGCCTAGCTGCCCCACCTCTGGGTCATGTGGGTTTCCCACGCCGGTCACGCATCCACCGTCTAGCCAGCACGTAGCCACCATGCCCTTACAAAGCATCACCCGCTATTCCGCACCACAATGTAAGAATTCCGCCTAGCTGGTGATGTCGGGTAGAACTGTCACAAGAAGCTCCCAGAGCCCCTGCTCATAGGTGTTTGCAGCAGCTTGATCTGATCACGGCGTATAGGGCGAGGGTTTGGCAGGCAGCCTTTGTGGAACATCCCAGTAGCCAGCCCCATGTGAGCCAACCCCTTCAGTTTAGCCCGGCCTAATTTGCGACTAAGGACCGCCTGAGCTGATCTGCGCCCGTGACGGAATGCGTTCTGGTTACCTAGTGGAGGCCCGGGGCCCCGGCGGGGCTGATTGCTCGTCATCTTGGCTTATAAAGACCCTGTTTGAGCGTCGGAGCCTGATGTTACCCCTCAACCTAACCGGTGTGAATCGGGGGCCGACAACGTGGGAGCCACACCCCCTGGGCTACTACCCTACCTTTTTTGCCAAATTGTCTAATTTGGACAACACTTGGCCCCAAGAAAGAAGGACTCATGCGCTCTATCACGTCTGCAAAGGCGAAAAACAATTTTGGTGAACTGATCGACCTAGCCAGGTCCGCGCCAGTTGCCGTAACAAAATACGATCGTACCGTAGTCGTGGTGATGGCTGCGGAGGAGTATGAGAGAATGAAAACGCAGGGTAGTCGCAAGCTACGTTCTGGCCCGGAGGCAAAGTAAAATGACCGGCGAACGAAACGGACGAGACCTGTTCATCGTAGATAATAGTGTCTCCGGTTGGACCGGCTTACGCTATCTCGAAGAATGGACGTCAATTGCAAAGGCATTTGATATAGCCACGGGCTATTTCGAAATTGGCTCGCTTCTGGCGTTAGACGGCAAATGGCAGTCGCTGGATAAAATCCGTATCCTAATGGGTGCGGATATGACTTATCGGACGAAAAAAGCCCTGCTGGACGCAGTAACGGCAAAAGCAATTGAAATGCTTGACGGCAGCATTGAAGCCGACAAGGGATCCAACCCTTTTTTACAGGGTGTTCCAGCAATCCTTGCTGCCATGAAGTCGGGCCAAATTGAATGTCGCGTTTATGACAAGGAAAAGTTTCACGCAAAGACCTACATTACGCATGCGAAATTGGAGGTCGTCGGTTCACAAGCTTTGGTGGGATCGAGTAATTTCACCAAGCCCGGCCTCACTCAAAACATCGAATTGAATGTTCAGGTTCAGAGTGCCCGGGAGGTTGCTCAGCTGCAAGAATGGTTCGAGACACACTGGAATGAAGCCAGTGATGTCACCGACACAATCGTTAACACCATCGACCGGCATATTCGCGCCTATTCGCCCTTTGATATCTATACTAAAGCCCTGCAGGAATTCTTTCGTGGTCACGAATTAACCGCGACCGAGTGGGACGAGACCCGCTCGAAGATGTTTCCGAAAATCGACCGCTACCAGAAAGAGGCCTACTGGGCGCTTATGAAGATTGCGCGCCAGCACGGCGGAGCGTTCCTTTGTGATGGCGTTGGCCTTGGTAAGACATTTGTGGGACTGATGCTGATTGAACGGCTTGTTCTAAAAGAGGGAAAGCGCGTCGTCCTGTTCGCCCCCAAAGCCGCCAAAGAAGGGGTCTGGGAGCCGCACCTTCGTGACTGGCTGCCGCATATTGGCGGTGGCGGTGGAAGCGCGGATTTTAGCAATCTAGCGGTCTTCAGTCACACGGACCTTGGCCGCAAGGGGGAGTTTCCCGAGCGCTTTAAGAGGATCGCCGACCTGGCTGACGTCGTAATCATCGACGAAGCCCATCATTTCCGTAATCCCGGCCGGCGGGGCAACCCTGAAGAAGGGGAGGAGCCGTCTCGCTATTATCAGCTGTACGATCTGTTGGACAACGCAACGCGTCCCAAATCGCTGTTCATGTTGACAGCGACGCCCATCAATAATCGCCTTAGTGATTTTCGCCATATGGCAGAGCTCTTCACTAGGGGAGACAATGCTTACTTTGCCAGAACCCTTGGCGTGAACAACCTAACCGCGCATTTCAATGGTATGGAAAAGGCGCTGCGGAAATCTGTTGGGCACGACGTTCCCGATATTTCAGAAGTCATCGTTGAGGCGCAGGACATTCTGGCCAAAGACGACATCTTTAAAGAGCTCGTCGTCCAGCGTAGCCGTGCTTACGCGCGAGAGAGCCAGATCCGTGAGACCGGCAAGGCCGCAGCATTTCCGGATCGCCGGGCGCCGCAAGTGGCAGATTATTCAATCCGGAAGGCCTATGGCGCGCTCCTCGATATGTTCGAAAAAGCCTTCACTCGAAATAATCCCCTGTTCACTTTGCCCATGTACTACCCGCTGGCTTGGTACAAAGGGAAAGACACTACCATTGATCCCTTGGAGCAAGGCCGCCAGAAGCAGGTCGTAGGTCTCATCCGAACCAATTTTCTAAAACGCTTTGAAAGCTCGGTAGCCGCCTTTGAGCTTTCCTGCGAACGGTTGATGAAGAAATTGCTCGCTTTTCTGGAAGTCCACAGCGAGACAGGGTCCGAAAAAAAGCGGCTTGAGCGTTGGAAAAGCCAAAATGCAGATATCCTTGGATATGCGACGCAGCGCCATTTGGAATTCTGGGGAAATGACGGAGATGACTCCGATGATGACGATATCGTGCCTCAGGAATTGCTCGATGCCGTAGAGCATTTAGATAGAGATGACTATGACCTCGCAGAAATGATGTCTGAGACCTTTCTCGATCTTGATCAGATTGTACAATTTCTGGGCGAAGCTCGTAAGTTCGAAACTAAGCACGATGACAAGTTGCAGAAACTTATTAGACTGCTTAGGTCGAAAGAGCTTTCCGATCAGAAAGTTCTGATCTTTACAGAATTTGCCGACACCGCTCGGTATCTCAAGCGACAACTTGAAAAAGCATCAATTGAGGGTCTCGCGCAGGTCGATAGCGGCACCAAAGGCAACCGCGCCGACGTCATTCAGCGCTTCTCGCCTTATTACAACAGCTTCTCGTCTCCGATGCTGGCCGAAGAGGGCCGCAAGGAAATTCGGGTGCTGATTTCAACGGACGTTCTTTCGGAAGGTTTGAACCTTCAGGACGCCTCCAGGATGATCAATTATGACATTCATTGGAATCCCGTCCGCTTAATGCAGCGCATTGGCCGTGTGGATCGCCGTATGAACCCAGAGGTGGAGAAGCGCCTCATTGCCGATCACCCAGACGTTGCAACATCCCGAGGAAAAGTTAGTTTCTGGAATTTCTTACCGCCTGAGGAGCTGAACGCAATTTTGACCCTGTACAGCAAGGTCACTCAAAAGACCTTGCTGATTTCAAAGACTTTGGGAATTGAGGGCAAGAAGCTTCTAACACCCGATGACGACTTCGACGCCCTTAAGGAATTTAACCATGCCTACGAGGGCACAAAAACGGCCATAGAGGACATGCACCTCGAATATCAGGCGCTCATCCAGGCTAACCCCGAGCTCGAAACTTATCTTCGTAGCCTTCCGGGCTCGGTCTTCAGTGGGCGTAAGCGTGTTTCGAAGGGCACCCGCAGTGTCTTCTTCTGTTACGCGCTCCCGGCATTAGATAAAGAAAAGGGTGAGTTCACCGAAGGGGCCGGCACTTCACGCTGGTATCTTTACGACCTTGATCGAGACGCGATCTTCGAAGAACCGCGAGAGATTATTGACAGTATCCGCTCAAAGCCGGAGACGAAACGCAGCTGCACGACGCAGGAAAAAACGCTCATCGAAATTCGCGGCAAGATCGAAAAGCATATTAAGAATAGCTATTTGAAGCGAGTTGACGCGCCGGTGGGTGTTAAACCGACACTTCGGTGCTGGATGGAACTAAACGAGGGATAGGGCTATGCTGACCGACCACCGCGCCAAGCTGGCCACTATTAAGCGCTTCGACCAGCTCATTGCCTACCTGCGCGACGAGTTGGGCTGGCCCATCGCCCGCGACTCGTTCGAGGATGTGAACGACCTCTTCTACGACTTCACGGCTGATGAGCTCGGGATAGATCCCAAGACGGCCGCTAAGATTCAGGAGATCAAGCGCCTACGCCCGCTCTCACCGAAGCAGCCTTGGGGCATCTTTTTCGTCAAGTTCGAGCCGAAGAAACTCCCCATTGTCGCGCTGCGCCGCATCCTGGGCCAGGTTGCGCTGAAGAAGAGCGCCTCTGCGAACAGCGCCGAACGCGCTGCCTGGGCCGCGGACGACCTGCTCTTCGTCTCCAACTACGGCGAGGGGGACGAACGCCAGATCAGCTTCGCCCACTTCTCCCGGGCGCAGGACGGCCACGACCTGCCGACCCTCAAGGTTCTGGGCTGGGACAACCTCGACACCGCGCTGCACCTCGACGCCGTGGCCCGCGAGCTGACCGAGCACCTAGCCTGGCCCGACGACGACGATAACGCCGAGGCTTGGCGATCGCGCTGGCGAGCAGCTTTCACCTTGGGGCACCGCGAAGTCGTCACCACTTCGAAGGAGCTCTCGATCCGACTCGCTGAGCTGGCCCGCGCTATCCGCGATCGCATCAAGACCGCACTCGATTTTGAGTCTGATAAGGGCCCGCTCACCCGGCTGATGAAAGCGTTTCACGAGGCGCTGGTCCACGACCTCGACGCCGACGGCTTTGCTGACATGTACGCGCAGACCATCGCCTATGGTCTGCTCTCGGCGCGCATCGCGGACCCGCACAAGAAGACCGCCGACGACTTCGCCGCCCACATGCGCACGAACCCCTTCCTGCGCGAGCTAATGGAGACCTTTCTCAAAGTCGGCGGCCGGCGTGGCAAAGCAGGCGGGCATGGCATCGATTTTGATGAGCTGGGCGTGAGTGAAGTCGTGCAGCTGCTCGACGATGCCAAAATGGAGGCCGTCGTCCGTGATTTTGGTGACCGGAATCGAGATGAAGATCCAGTTATGCACTTTTATGAGCTTTTCCTTCACGAGTACGACAAGCAATTGAAGGTTCAGCGCGGTGTTTTTTATACACCGCAGCCTGTAGTGTCCTACATCGTCCGCAGCGTGCATGAACTCCTGCAAACAGAATTCGGCCTCCCTGACGGTCTCGCAGATACTACGACCTGGGGCGAGATGCTGAAAAAACATTCCAGCCTAACACTACCACCGCTCACCAGCGGGGCAGGTGAGAAGCGAACCATTTCCCCGGATGAACCCTTCGTCCAGATCCTTGATCCAGCGACAGGTACTGCGACCTTTCTCGTTGAGGTCATAGACGTCATTTATCGCACACTCGCAGTAAAGTGGAAGCAGCAGCGGCTCACAGGCGCCCAGCAGCGCGATGCTTGGGACAACTACGTGCCGAAGTATCTCTTGCCCCGTCTCCATGCCTTTGAACTGATGATGGCACCTTATGCCATCGCCCACATGAAGATCAGCCTGAAGCTAGCCGAGACTGGCTACCGCTTTGGTACCGAGGAGCGGGCCCGCATTTACCTCACCAACGCCCTGGAGCCTTGGCAAAGCCAACTCAAACTTCCTGACTTCGAGGCCTTAGCTCACGAAGCTGCCCAAGTGAACGAAATTAAGCGGCACAAGCGCTTCACTGTCATTATCGGAAACCCGCCGTATGCTGGTATTTCGTCAAACATGTATGAGAGCGCGCAGCGAATAGTTGACGCTTACAGAATTGTGGACGGCGCCGCGTTAAACGAGCGCAAAGTTTGGTTACAAGATGACTACGTGAAATTTATCCGCAAAGCGCAGACAACTATTGATGTCACTGGCGCTGGCGTTATTGGATACATCACAAATCACGGCTATCTCGATAATCCCACCTTTCGCGGGATGCGGCAGAGTCTCATGGGCACATTTCCGCGCTTACGACTACTGGACCTTCACGGTAACGCGAATAAGAAGGAGAAATCTCCAGATGGCTCCGATGACAAAAACGTGTTTGACATTCGGCAAGGCGTTGCCGTCTGCCTAGCAACACGTCTCGGTGGAACTTCGTTTATCGACCACATCGATGTTTGGGGCGCGCGCGAGTCAAAGTATAGTTGGTTTAGCAAACACTCTGTAGAAAATACAAATTTTGCAAGGCTTACACCCCACTCACCATTCTATTTCTTCGAACCTCAAAATACGGATTGTCGTGAAGAATACGATTCTGGTTTCAAGCTGACGGAGGCGATGCCATGCTTTGGTCTAGGATTTCAGAGCTCTCGTGACCATCTTGTAGTTGGCTTTGACAGGCGGGACTTGGAGAGCCGACTTTCAGATTTCTTAGCGCCCAACCGTTCCGATGCTCAAGTGCGCGATGAGTACTTTCCTGGAAAGGTAGTCGCCGACTACCCGGCTGGCGACACGCGACAGTGGTCGCTATCTGAGGCGCGCCGCGCATTGCGAGCCGACCAGGATTGGGCAAAGGGTATCCGCCCATGCCTCTATCGTCCCTTCGATACTCGTGTGATTCTGTATGACAAGAGAATGGTGGACTGGCCACGACCGGAAGTCTTAGGGCACCTGCTACAGCCAAACTTGTGCCTACTGACTAACCGACAATCAAAGGAGGATTTTGCAGCGCTATGTACCAAAGAAATTCCTGAGAGGAAGATTGCTGCCGTTTATGATGCGAGTTCATCCTTTCCGCTTTATTTATATTTAAACTCAGAAGGATTGAAGCTAGCTGCAACCCGCCAACCGAATTACTCACAAGCGTTTTTAAAGACAATCGCGAATCTTTTAGATGTCGAGCAGACTAAACCTCATGGTTTGCCTGTAGGTCTGACGCCTGAAGATATATTCTTCTACACCTATTCCGTTTTTCACAGCCCAGTATACAGGAGCCGTTACGCAGATTTTCTCAAGGTCGATTTCCCGCGCCTGCCGTTGACTGGAAACCTAGAGCTCTTCCGTGCGCTGGCCGAGCTCGGCGGCGAACTTACCGCCCTGCACCTACTGGAATCGCCCAAGGTCGCGGAGCCCATCACCCAGTTCGTTGGCGGCCGGAGCCTGGAAGTTGAGAAGGCTTCGTGGTCCAAGAACACTGTGTGGACCGACAAGTCGCAGACAACTGGCTTCCAAGGCGTGCGCGAGGACGTATGGAACTTCCATATCGGCGGCTACCAGGTTTGCGCGAAGTGGCTCAAGGACCGTAAAGGCCGCACACTCTCCAAAGACGACATTGCGCACTACCAGAAGATTGTCGTTTCGCTCAGCGAGACTATTCGAGTGATGAAAGAAATTGACGACATCATCGAGAAACGCGGCGGTTGGCCGGGAGCGTTTGCAACCACGGCGAGTATTCAATGACACTTAATTTGAGTTCTTTTTACGGTAGATTGAGCGTTGCAAGGGGAAACGATAGCCCTGAGCTGATCCTTTGCGTTCAAAACGTGGTCCGTAAATTAATTCATGAAGAGACTAACGCTCAACGTCCGGGGATGCTTCTTGGTAAGATCCAATCGGGTAAAACGCGCGCATTTCTAGGTATTATTTCTGAAGCCTTCGATAACAATTTCGAGATCGCGATTGTTTTAACGAAGGGTACTAAAACTCTTTCTAACCAGACAGTGGCTCGGTTCAAGAAAGACTTTGGTATCTTCATAGAAGAAGACACAGTTTCGCTATTTGACATTATGTCGATGCCGTTAAAACTAACCGGTAATGAGCGCGGACGAAAACTTATATTTGTTGCAAAAAAACAGAAAGATAATCTGACACGAATATTCAAACTCTTTAGCGAGACGCATCCAGACCTCGCCACCAAGAGGGTCCTACTCGTTGATGATGAGGCAGACACCGCGAGCATCAGGTTTGTAAAAAAGAAGACAACCGAGGACATTGAACAGGGCAAGATTGCGGATCAGATGGACGGTATGCGTCGCCTAATAAATCGCTTATCTTATCTGCAAGTTACTGCAACGCCCTATGCGCTATACCTTCAGCCGTCTGCCTATGGTGAGGAAGGTGATAACTGCGTCTATCTCCCAAAGCGACCATGTTTCACTGAGCTTTTGCCGATCCACGATGCTTACGTGGGTGGCGGAGACTATTTTGGGACGTTCGATTCGGACGACCCGCGGGCTTACCTCTACACGGAGGTCTCTGAAGAAGAGCAGGAAACGCTTCGCTCGCTCGATGGTCGCAGCGTGTTACAAAGTCGAGCATTCACAAACACCAAAATCACCGTTTTCAGACAATCCATTGTCGCCTTCATTTCGGCAGCTATCATTCGCCGGTTACAGCAGAAAGTTAGCGGCGATAAGCGACTAAGCAAGTACGCGATGGTCGTCCACAATGATGTAAAAAAATCAGCACATAAGTTCCAGAGTGAATTGGTAGACAGCTTGTTGACCGCGTTCCGGGAGGATGCAGTTGCGGGTGGGGCGCAGTTACGCAAGATTTTTGATGCCGCCTTTGATGACCTTCTACTCTCTGTCAGGGCTGATGGGGGTTCCATTCCTGAAGCCGACAGCGTCTTTCAAGAACTGCGCGCGGCGTTGCAGGGTGATGATGTCGTCGTCTCTGAGGTTAATTCAGACAATGATGTTGCTGCACTGCTGAACACTGACGCAGAACTTCACCTTCGGACACCCTACAATATTTTCATTGGGGGGAATATTCTAGATCGGGGTATCACTATCCCGAACCTGATTAGCTTCTACTATGGCCGCAATCCCAAGAAGATGCAGGCAGACACTGTCCTTCAGCACTCCAGAATGTATGGAGCTCGTAACCATCGTGACTTAGCCGTTACACGCTTTTACACCTCACGCGGCGTGTATGAGCGGCTGGAGACGATCGATAATTTCGAGAGCGCTCTACGGAATGCTTTTGAGTCCGGCGCGCATGACCGGGGTGTTGCATTCATTCAGACCGATGCTAACCGTAGAATTGTGCCCTGCGCTCCAAATAAAATTATGATGACAAATACAGTCAGTATCGACAGCGGCGGTCGCTTGCTGCCGGTGGGGTTCGAGATGTTAGCTATGAGCCACATCAGGCACCACATAGCCTCTGTTGATGCGTTGATCCCGCTTAGTTGTATCGATACCGATAAACCTGCGCTCAGTGACACGAGTACCGCTCATGAGATTCTCGGCCTAATCGCTAAGACAATGGATGTTTCCGCGACTGCTTGGGATTGGAACGCGCTCAGCGCGGTGATTGATTACTTCTCACGCCTTCCCGCCGGGGCCGGCCATTTTGATAAAATCTGGATCGCTGGTTTCACAGGGCGAACCATAAATCGTTTGCGTGCCGGAAAACGCTTCAGTAACGCGCCTGATACCAAACAGCAGCGCGATCTAGCTGAGCTCTATGCACGTGATATCCCCATGCTACTCCTCTTCAAACAGGAGGGCCTCAAGTCCCAAGGCTGGACTGACCAGACTTTCTGGTGGCCCGTCCTTATCGGACCCCATGACGCGATGCCTTGTATCTTTGCCACTGATGCGGCGGATGTGGGGTAAGGCTTATTCTTAGGTGCTTACTAAGACTTACCCGTGACACTTCCCAGCCACACACCCCGTCCCCAGCACACCGGATCGACCGAGCAAAATCGTAAGCAGGGTGGAGCGTAGGTACCATCTGAGAAAATGGGGGGGTGCCGGGGTAGTGGGGTCCGACCTAGGGGGATTTTGAAGGCGCAGGGCTTAAGGCTCGGGCGTGCCCCCCGAGGACTAGGTGCTAGCCGGGCGGTTGCTGGTGAGGCCGCGTGGGGCGCTGGTTAGGCGACTTCGCCATCCGCACGGTACCTGTGCAATGTGGGATCTAGCTGCTAGCCGGGCAGGGACTGCGAGGCTTTCCCACCATAGCTTTTCCATGCCTATTTCATGGAAGTGGGGAGCGTATATACCTAAGTCATTGAAAACATTGGTGGGCGCGACAGGGATTGAACCTGTGACCCCTCCCGTGTGAAGTCAGAGGGGAGGAGCCTCCGATCAAAACCCTAACACCGGCCAGAAGATGAAGGTGCAAAATGCCAGCGCGACGAATTCCACAACGGTAAGGATAGCGCCCAGTTTCAGCATGTCCGTGTGGCGGAAATAGCCGTAGGCGTACCCCACGATCAGCGGCGCGGACTGATAGGCGAACAGTTTGCCGCCCGCGGCGAACGTCCACACCATGCCCAGCCAAAGCGCGTCAATTCCGTGGCTCTTGGCGAATTCCATGAGGATCGGCAACGAGGTCGCCAACATGGAAATCTCGGACGCCGTGAAGAAGTGGTAGACGAACGCCGTCCAGTACAGCACCGGCACGGCAACCACCTTGTTCGCAAGCAGTGGCTCCATTCCGCCAAGGAACACATCGGTCAGAACCGTTAGACCGCCGGTGGAGCGCAAAACTTCGCTCATGCCGAGAGCCGCGGCGACAAAGAAGTAGGGCAGCATATTGGCTTTGCGGAAATCGTCCGCCGTCAGCACATCCACAAATGGCAGTAGGCCGATCAATCCAACGCCGAACGCAACCTTCGCGGCGGACACTCCATGCACCCAGTCCGTCAGCCACAGCGTGAGCGCCAGCATCACGAGGATGCAGGCCTTGGTGTGCATCGGCGACCATGCCGACACATTGTTGAAGTGAGCCTGCACTTCGGCTCTGCGCCCTTCGAGACTCTCGATCTCCGGCGGGAACAGCCAAAGCGTCACCCGCCAACCGACAAAAATGGTGGTTAGCGCGCACGGAAAGAACGCCAGCAGCCAGAAGGAATAGGTAACATCCACTTCGCCGATGCGCTCGATGATGTTACGCGCGGTAATGGCGCCCGTTCCGGCGATAATCATCTTGTCGAAGATGGCGCAGGTGTACACCATCAGCAGAAACATGCCGCGCGCGATATTGGAATTTTTATCGACGCCGAACAGATTGATGATGCCGATGCAGATCGGCGCCATGATGACGACGCGCGCCACGCCGGACGGCACAATGAAGGTCAGCAGAAACGCGATGACGATGATGCCCAGAAGCAGCCGCGAATAGGTCAAGCCCACGCGGTCCACCACAAAACCGGCAATGCGTTGCGGCAATCCCGTTTTGGTCGCCATGGCGCCCAGAAACACCGCGCCAATGTAAAACCAGGACGCATCGTTCACGAAACCGGCAAAGATGATTTCCGGCTTGGCGATACCGAATATCCAGAACAGGAACAGGCCGACCAACCCGGCGGAGGCGTATTCCATCACCTCCGTCATCCAGGCGATGATCATCATCGCGGAAATGACGAGCGCGGCCCGCGTGTTCGTGCCGACTTGCAGCGGCGCCAGCCAAACGGCCGCCCCCACACCCAGACAGAACAAAGCCTGTGCCAAGCGCAGCGAGTTCTTGCGCCCGTGCGCCGGCGCCGCGATCAGCGGTTCGGCAACGCTGTGATCAATGGCGGCCAACGGCCCCTCCGTTACTGACAGATCGGTCAACGCTTACAGATCGACCGGCGGTTTCCAGTCTTCGTGGCCTTCTAACAGCGTTGTCGGCGGATAGCTGACCATCTTTTGATAAAGCAGGTGCATGAACAGGAAGAGCGGCTTGGCCTTGAACACCAGCAGCACCGCTTCGTTTTCCGGGTCGTCGTTAAAGTGCTGATGCACGCAGCCGTTTTCGACCAGCATGATTTCGCCGGCCTTCCAATCGATACGGCGGCCGTCATGAATGTCGTAGCCGCGCCCTTTGATAACGAAGAAGACGGCGCTGTTCAGATGCCCGTGCTTCTGGCCGTAAGCGCCAGGGCCGTACGCTTCGATATGCGTCTCGATGGATTGGCCGACGGACGTGGTGCCGGGCGTAATGCCGGTCTTGCTATAATGCTGCGGTCCGCCCTTCCACGGCTTGTCGCGGAAGGTGAGCACGCGCGGCTGATTGAGAAGGTCTTTCGTCAGCTCGCTATAGGTGCCTTCCAGCGCGCGGACGAAAGTGCGCTTCTTTGACCAGCGCTCCCACACCGCGGGCTGTTCGCGGTTGTGGCTGGGGCTCACCACGTCGGCGTCGGTCGGCAGCGCCTGGGAATCGTCGTTCTGAGAACTGGTCAAATCACACCTATCGTTAACGGCGCGGCAGCGCGTTCAGAAGATTGGACGGCGAATACTGGTCCGTCAGCACGCGGGCCGTCGGGTTCCAGTCCACGTTAGGGTTCAGCAAGGGCAAAAGGAAATTGGACCCGCTGCCGCGCTTGACGAATTCGGCCTCGACAATCGCGGCGTTCTTCTTCGCATTTGCAAGATCGTCAGGCGTGATGCCGCCCGCCCGCCCCAGAATGATGCGGTTGGCCAGCCTTAAATTGAAGAACTTCCCGAACACGGCGGTGTAAGTGGTCGATTCATAATCATAGAGCGCGCTGTCCGAGAAGGTGTTGGCGACAATGACGCCGTTGGGCGTCATGATCGATTTGACCTCCTGCAGGAATTCGCGCGTCAGCATGTGTTCGGGGATGTAGTCCGCATCGAATGCATCCAGAAGAACCATGTCGTAATTGGGCTTTTGCGGAACCATGCGCTTCACGAAGACGCGGCCGTCTTCGACAAAGACCCGCATTTTCGAGCCCGGCTTAAAGTCGAAATATTGCCGCGCGACCGTGTCGACGGATTTGTCGAGCTCGACCAGATCGATTTGCGCGTCGGGCAGCATTTCCTGGAGCGCGGTAGGAATCGTACCGCCGCCTTCGCCGATGACGAGCACGCGCTTTGGGCTGGCGTTGAGATAAAGGCCGCTCAGCATCATCTGCGTGTAATCGAAGAGAAACTTCTGCGGCTGCGTCAGCAGTTTACAGGACTCTCGCCCGAAGGGACGCGGATAGCGGAACAGCATGCAGCGTTCATCGCCGTCCTGGGTGACGAAGATATTGCGATAGAGCGAGCGCTCTTGATGCAACAGCTTCGGCTGCGCAGCTAGCGGTAAAGCCGTCAGCAGCGACAGCACGAACGCAAAGAAACCGGCAATAGCGCGCATGCGTCTTACTCTTTATCGTAGTTGAAGATGGCTCCGAGGCCGCCAAGTATAACCGAGATGCTGATTCCAGCCAGGAATATGGTGTTTATCTCAAAGAGAAGCACAAGATAAAATGCCGTGAGCAGTGTGCCGACGCTGCTTCCGAGCGTCGAAATGAAATAGAGGTAGCCGGCGTCGTGGCCGGAGCTTTCCTTGTTCTTGACGATGATGCGGATGGCATAGGGCGAAATCATCCCGGCGAAAACCGTCGGGATCAGGAACAGGCCAAGACAGGTCGTCAGCGATCCGAAACGCGGATCGGTGATGAGGTTGAAGAAGAAGTCCAGAAGCTGGGTCCCGAACAGAACCGTCGGCAATGTGGTTAGCGCCGACGCGACGAGAATGCCGCAGAGCTTGAGCACACTCGGATTGTATTTGGAATAAATGCCGCCCAGCAGATAGCCGATGGACAGCCCCAGCATGAAGACGAAGATGACCGAGCCCCAGACATAGATGCTGCTGCCGAACGACGGCGCGATCAGCCGCCCCGAAAGCAGCTCGACCAGCATCACGTAAAAGCCCGACCATCCCGCGATGGTGTAGGACCAAAGCGCGCTTTTCTTGGCCATGCCCCGTCTCCTCCCTTTCAATCCTCCCCCGTGTCCATGGCCGGGCTTGACCCGGCCATGGACACGGGGGAGGGGGACCGCCCCCGGGTCCGCGCGAAGCGCGGCCCGAGGGTAAACTCCGCGGTGGAGGGGGCGGCCACCCCACCGAACGTCAGTCAAATTCCACAACAGATCAAACGGCTCGCATGGTGGCGCCCTCGCCCCCTCCACCATGCTGCGCATGGTCCCCCTCCCCCGCTGCGCTTCGCTTAGCGGGGGAGGAGCTTGTTTAGCCCAAACCGCCCTCTTCCGGGGTCATTGGTTTGACGTTTACGCCTAGATACGAGCATTCCTCGTCATAGAGCAGCGCGCTGACATCTTTCGCGGTCAGCAGTTTTACCAATTGGTCGGTCTGTCCCGACAACGGCAGCGACAAACCGCCCTGCTGCGCCAAGTCCATGGTCACGTCCATGTCCTTTTCCTGCCAGGTGAAGCGGGTGCTGTCCCAGCGTTTGAGCGTGAGATTGAACGCCGGACATTCCAACAAAACCTCGCGCATTCTCTGCGCATCCACACCAAAGCGTTTGGCCAGAAGCAGGGTCTCGTAATTGGAGACACAATGCACCCAATGGAGAAGGTTATTGCAGGCTTTGGCCAACTGCCCCGCGCCGACAGGTCCCACGCGCAGCACATTGCGGCTGTAAGCCATCATCACGGGCCGCACGCGCTCTATGTCTTCTTCCGCGCCGCCGCACAGCGAGAGCAGTGTGCCTTCGCGGGCGCCGGATGCTCCGTACACGACGGGCGCATCGATGAAGCGCTTGCCACGGCTTTCGCACAGCGCCGCCAGCTCCTTCATCGTGTTGGGATGGTTGGTGGCCACTACGGCAATGATGGCGCCGTCCTCGGCGTGCTGCGACAGCGTTTCCGTCACCGCCGTAGACTGCGCGTCTGTCGAGACCACGACCGGGAAGAACTCAGCCATCTTCGCAAGTTCTTCAAGGCTGCCGGCGGGGCGAATGCCGCGCCCGGCAACCGCCTTCAGCTTTGCCGAATCCACATCATAGGCGGAAACCTCATGGCCGTTGGCGGCCAGATGCCCCGCAATGGCCGCGCCCATTTCCCCGACGCCAACAATGCCAACCTTCATCCGTCTAACCCGTATGCTGAGTGATGGTGTCGATAAGAGCCGGCTTGCCGGCTTTCACTTGGGCGATAGCCCGCTTGAGCGCAGGCGCGATATCGGCCGGGTTTTCGATCGGTCCTTCCGCATACCAGCCCATGGAGCGCGCCAGCGTCGCGAAGTCTGGCGCCGGATCCATAATGTCCATGCCGATATAGGCGCGCTCTTCCGGCGTGCCGCGCTGGCGGGCGACCGTGATCTGGTGCTCCCAATCGTTGTAATAGGCGCGGTTGTTGTGCATCACGCACAGCAGCGGCACTTTGTGCTTCGCCGCGAACCACAGCGCGCCCGCGTCGAACATCAGGTCGCCATCGGTCTGGCAGTCGACCACAAGCCGGCCTTTGCCGCGATGCGCGAGCGCCACACCAGTCGCCATGCCGATTTGCGTGGCCGTGCCGAGCGCCTTACCGGGCCAGCGATAATGCTTGTCGAAATCCCACAGCTTCAGCGCCCAATCTTCGAACGCTTGCGTGGTCAGCACCCAATCTTCGGTTTTGATCTGATCCCAGACTTCCATTGCGAGGCGGGCCACCGAGATCGGCGAGGAATCCCAGCCGTCGCGCGACTGCTCCCGCCACTTGGCGCGGGTCTTGTCGTGCATGTCCTTGATTGCGTGTTTGCGCTCGCCAATGCGCTTGGCCGCTTTTGCATCCTTTGCCACGCGCTCGCGCACCAGACCGGTAAGCGCCGGGATCGCCAGCTCGGTATCGGCCAGCACACGCGCCGCGCATTGCGGAAACTTCTGATAGCCCATCGCCCATTTGGAAATTTCGATGTCGGCAAAACCGATATCGGCCCATTGGCAATGGTCGGGATAATGCGCCTTAAGCGTGCGGTTGATGCGGTCGTTGTAATGCGTCGGCCGCTCCCAATCGCGGCAATCCAGCGCGACAATCAGATCGGCCGTCTTGAATACATCCGTGTTCATGCGGCAGTCGAGCGGATGCTCGGTCGGGAAATTCAACCGCGACTGAACGTCGGAAACCGCGGCGCCCGCCGTCTCCGCCAAAGCCACCATGTCCGTGAGCCCGCTCGCCACGCGCCCCACATATTGGGGCAGCAGCACCGGCCATTCCGCGGCCACCAGCCGATCGGCGATGTCACCCAACGCGGCCATATCGGGCGCGATTTTGCTGGGCTTCTTCACCGATGCCGCATCGGGCATCTTCACGAGTTCGGTGAGCGGGGCTTCCTGCAGCGCCGCGTCGTAGCACATATAAATCGGGCCTTGCGGCTCGCTCATCATGATCGAATAGGCGCGCGCGAAACTGTCGGGCACGCCTTGAATGCCGCCTGGCTGATAATCCCATTTCACGTAATCGCGGACGGCATTGCCCTGCACATTGGCAGTGTGGTCCCAATCCACGCGCGGGCGGCGCTTGCCTTCATCCATCGGCCCCGTCGCGCCGATAACGAATACCGGCGCACGGTCGGTATAGGCGTAATAGATGCCCATGGTCGCGTGCAGCAACCCGACCACGTTGTGGACGATCACGCATAGCGGCTCGCCGCAGGCTTTCGCGTAGCCATGCGCGATCTGCACCGCCACTTTCTCGTGCTGGCACAGCAGCATCGGCGGTTCGTTCTTGTTGTGATTGACCAGCGAGTCGTGCAGGCCGCGATACGACGCGCCGGGGTTCAGCGTGATGTACGGAAATCCGAAGCCGCGGATCAAATCCGCAATGACATCCGACTGCCAGCCGCTGTTCTGCGGGGGCTTGGTATTGTTATCAGGCATAAAGGCGTTACCGCTCAGTGAGAATGGCCGTGACCGTGGCTGTGGAAGGGATCGCCATGGTCATGATCGTGGTCGGAGACTTCGATTTCACCTTCCGAATAGCCCAGCATCATCGCTTCCATGACGCGGCGCAGCGGGTCTTCTTGCAGCGGAACATGGGCGGCAATGAAACCGGCCAGCCGCGCGAAGACCAGCGGTTCCATGGCGAGACGCTGATAACCGCTCATCTCATCGGGGGCGCGGTTGGGATCGGTCGAGTCCGACAGAAGCTGCCGGAACATCCGGTCGAGATGCGCGTGCACCGGATCGGGATTGCGCTTTTCGCGTCTCATCTGCGACATAAACTGGTGCGCGTGAGCCACGAAGCGGGTGTAGACGTCGTCTACGGTCTTTTCTTCTTCCAGGTCACCGCACATATTTTACTCCAAACTGTCGTTTCGGTTTTCGTGTCTCAGCCGAAGATCCATTGCGTCAGGAGTCCTTCGAACAGCGGCAATCCCAAGAACTGCTCGAATACGCCGTAAAGAACTGTCCAGGCGAAAGCCGCGGCGATCAGCGCCACGTACCATCTCTCACGCCCCGAGAAGTAAAGATACGCAGCCACAAGCGCCGGTCCCGCGTAGAGAAAGCCGAACGCCACGAGGCAGCCGACAAAGACGAAGAACCAGGCGAACATGCGCCCTTCACGGTGGTGTTCTTCGGGCGTCACGGCCGGTTCGGCAGGGTGGGTGCGAAGCTCGGTAAAAAACTGGATGATCGACAGCACCAAGCCCGGAATGCCGATGACCAGCGGCAGCATGCGCGTTTCCGGCGCATAGGTGAACGACAGGCCGACGGCAGTCGCGAACACGACCACCATAATGCCGCTGACAAGAATACGTCCTTCCAACATGTGCGCCCTCATGCGTGACTCGGCACGGATACTTTGTTCGGATGCCGCTGCCGCCACAGGTAAAAACCGATGCTGCCGATGATCAGCGCGATCAGGATCAGCGAAATGGGCCGCAGGAAGAAGTTTGCGCCGAAAAGGGCCAACGCCTTCTGCAATGAATCTTCGGCGATTTTGCCGAGAATGACACCGATGATGAACGGCGCGCGCGGCCAATCGTGCCGCTTGAACAGATAGCCCAAGCTGCCCATCACCATGACAAGAAGCAGATTCTGCCACAGTCCGCCGAACAGGAAGCAACCCAGCAAAGCGAACAGCAGCACATAGGGGATGAGGAAGCTTGCCTTGGTCGACCCAAGCTTGCCGATCCATGGACCGGCCGCGATCAGCATGAACACACAGAATATATTAGCAATGACCAGCGCCCAGATCAGAGACCAGACGATGTTGATGTGATCGGTCAGCATGGCCGGGCCTGGCTGGATTCCGAGCATCAGGAACGCGCCAAGCATGATCGCCATGCCCGACGAACCCGGCACGCCGAAGAACAAGGTCGGCAACAGCGATCCCGCTTCCTTGGCGCAGCTTCCGGTTTCAGCCCCGATCACGCCCGCGACCTCGCCCTTGCCGAAACGCTCGGGATGTTTGGACGACTGGACGGTGTGGCCATAGGCCATCCACGCCGCCGCATCGCCGCCAAGGCCGGGGATCACGCCGATGGCCGCCACGAGCAACGAGCAGCGCAGCACCAGCCATTTATGCTCCACGACATCCCACATGCCCTCGAAAATCTGGGCGTAGGTGACTTTGCGTGAGACGGCGGTTTCCGGCGGGGCTGTGCCTGTATCGTGCAGCTTGGCTTTTGTCTCCGCCGACACATCGAAGGAACGGCCCTTCACGCCGAGCGAAATCATCTCGGGCACCGCGAACATCGACAGCACGGCCACGATGACCGACAGACCGTCCCACAGCCATATTTGTCCGAAGGTGAAGCGTGGCGAGCCGGTGGACGGGTCCAGTCCGATAAAGGCGCACATCAGGCCGAACAGGCCGACGATCATGCCTTTGATGAAGGAATCACCCGAGAGCGTCGCGATGAAGGTGATGCCGAGAATGGCGAGGAGGAAAAATTCCGCCGGGCTGAAATTCAGGATGATCGGTTCCAATATCGGCAGCGACAGGCCCAGAAACATGGCGCCCAGGAGGCCACCGGCGGTGGAGGCGCCAAAACTTGCCCCCAGCGCGCGGCCTGCCTGCCCCTTGCGAGTCATGGCAAACCCGTCGAGCGCGGTCGCCGCCGCCGGACCGTCGCCCGGCACGCCGATCAGAATGCTGGGAATGGAGCCGCCGGTATGCACCACGGCGTGCATGGCGCAGAGGAACACCGCGCCGGTCAGCTGATCCATATTGTAGACGAACGGAATCAACAGCACGAGGCCGAGCTTACCGCCCAGCCCCGGCGTCGAGCCGAAGAAAACGCCCATCGGCACGGCGATAACCATAAGAAAGAGGAGGCGCGGTGTGGTGAGCAGATCGAACAGAGTCGAAAATGCGACATCCAAATGCATAAGCACGTCCTCTTCACGGGCGGCGCCGGTTTAGACCGCCAGCCCAGCCGTGTTTATATCACCCTCCGGCGGCGGCTTTGAGCGCCGCGACGGTTTCCGGGGGTTGAGCCAGTGCGGCCTTGATCTTTGCCTCGACCACTTCACCAGGGGCGTGATCGATCGAGAGTGCGAGCTTTTTTGCCTCGGCCAGAAGCTGCGGGTCCTTCATGGCGGCGGTCAGCGCCTCACGTTCCGCGGCCAGCACGGCCGGCGGAATGCCCGGCGGTCCCGCCGTCAACCGTCCGATTTCGGACAGCGTTTCGACGAGGCCGAGCAGGCGCTTGCCTTTGTCGTCCTTCACATATTGCGATGCACGCGGCACACCCGGCAGGGATGTCGCGTCACCCGAGAGCGCCAGCGCAAAGTAGCCGTGGCCCTGTTTGACGAACTGCTCCATCGATTCGGCGGTGCCAACTTCGGCCACCACTTCGTTGCGCAGCATGCTCATCTCGCCTTCATTGCCGGAAAAGCCCGGCACGATCTGCACGTTCAGATGCAGCGCATCGGCGAGAATCTTGGTGTCGTTATAGGCCGCGGAACCCACGCCCGAAGAGGCAAACTTGATCGCCGCCTTGCTCTTGATGATGTCGTCGATGTTCTTGAAGCCCGATTTGTTCGAGACCATCAGCGCGCGTGTATCATCCGAGGCTTTGCCGATCCAACTGAATTTCGACAGATCGAACAGCACGCCCTGGCGCTTGATGAGCTGATCGTAGATCAGCCCGGTGTTGAACATGCCGATGGTGAGCCCATCGGCCTTGGCGGCATAAATTGTGTTCGCGCCGACGATATGGCCGGCGCCCGGAACATTCCGTACCACCACGCGCGACCCCGGAAGATATTTCTGCAGGTAGCGCGCAATCAGCCGTCCGTAGGTGTCGTAGCCGCCGCCCGGACCGGTCGCGACGATGTAGGTGATCGTCTTGCCCTTGAACTGATTGAGATCGGCCGCCGCCGATGCGGCGCCCGACCAGAGAAGCGTTGCGCCGGCAACCGCAGCGAGCCAGTGCTTCAGCATAAATTCCTCCTAGATAAGCCCCCCGGCTGGCGCCGCTTCTGCGAGCGGTTTTCCGTTTGGACGGCTTAGTACCCTTCGGCCGCTTCGATCTGTTCGATCCAATCGAAGCCCATCGCTTTCACGATACGGCTGTTGATGACGATGATGCGCGCTTCGTTGTTCGGATCGGCATTGAAGTGCTTATGCATGCAATAGGGCGGAATGTAGACGAAGTCGCCCTGTTTCCAGTCGAAGCGCTTGGGCTCCTCTTCCCAAGAGAAATCCATCTCGTGGTTGCAGTCGAACCGCACGTCCCAATGCAGATCGTAGCCGGAGCCTTCCACAACGTAGAACACTTCCTCGGACAGATGGCGGTGCTTGCCGCTGGCTTTCCCAGGCGGCAGGAACTGCTGATACATGTCCAGGCAGCATTCCTTGGTGTCCATACGCTCGTTGATAATGTGCTTGATGAGTCCTTGCGGCGAACGCTCGAACGGCATCTGGCTCGATTTAACGACGTTCAGCCGGGCCTTGTAGTCTTCGCGGAATTCCGCCGAGACCTTCAGGGCCTGGGTGTAGAAATCCACTTGGTCCACGGGGGCATGCGAAGCGGCGCTTTCGAGCGCGTCGAGGGATTTTCCCATTGAAAACGACTCCTACAGATCGGTGGGCGGCAGATAATCGCGCTGTGCCTGGCTCTCGGCCTCTTTGGGCGGCCACATGGCGATTTTCTGGAAAAGAAGGTGCATGAACAGGAACAACGGCTTGGCCTTTGCGACCAGCACGATGGCTTCCTCGTCGGGGTCGTCGTTCAGGTGCTGATGCACGCAGGCATTTTCGACGATCAGCGCATCGCCGGCTTCCCAGTCGAGGCGGCGGCGGTCGTGAATATCGTGGCCTTTGCCCTTCAGCACATAAAACACCGCGCTGTTCATATGGCCGTGGCGCTGGCCATAACCGCCCGGCGCGAACACATCGAGGTGGCATTCGATCGACTGTGCGACCTTGGCCGAACCCGGATTGATAACTTTCTTGCCGAAGTTCTGCGGTCCGCCCTTCCACTTCAAATCGAGGGACGAATACACGCGAGGCTGCGTAAACAGCTCGTGGACCAACTCGCCATAGGTGCCTTCGAGCGCACGCACAAAGGTGCGTTTTTTCTGCCAGCGCTCCCAGACCACCTGTTCTTCGGTGCCGCTGTTATGGCCGGGCCCGGCCGTCTCTGCCTTACCGCTCGTTGCGGCTGCGCTTTCGCCTTCTGCCAAGGGATAACCTCCTGATTTTGAATATCTTTGGGCAGAAGTCGCGCTTTGGCCGCGCAAAAACCGCCGCTTTGGCAGATGCCGTCCCATAGCCCCCCGTGGCTGTCAAGACCGGCAGCCCCATCGTGGCACAACAAGTACACCGCCCGGCTCAATCTTGGGTGATTGGTTAGCCGGCGTCAGCGTTTAAAGAATTCGGCAAAGGCTTCCTGTGCTTCCGGCGTGGCCCGGATTTCCGCCAGCCGCCGGGCGGTTTCCGCCGCGGTGTCTTCGCTCGCAGGTCCAAAACGCATGTCCTCGATGAGCATCTTGGCCGCGCGCAGGGCTCCGCGCTTACCGGCAAGAATTTCGCCGACAAGGTTACCGGCCTGCGAGCCGATTTCATCGAGGCTCGACACAGCATGGACGAGCCCGAGCCGCATGGCCTCAGCCGCATCGAATGCCTCTGCCGTTAGGAAATAGCGGCGGCAGGCGCGCGGCCCCATGGCCGCAATGACATAGGGCGAGATGACCGACGGAATGATGCCCAGCCGGACTTCGGAGAAGCGAAATGTCGCGGTCTCAGCGGCCAGCACGATGTCGCAGGCCGCGACCAATCCGACGCCGAGCCCAATCGCCGGCCCAGTGACAACGGCCACCGTTGGAACGGGCATGGTGTTAATCCGGCGCAGCAGTTTCGCCAGATGGAGCGCGTCTTCGTAATTCTGCTCAAAGGACGCCGAGGCCGTTGCCTGAATCGCCTTCAGGTCGAGACCGGCGCAGAACGTGCGGCCGTTCCCAAGCAGAACCAGCACACGCAGCTTCGGATCGTTGGCCAGCCACTCGAACGCTTCCATCAGCGCATGCGTGAGCGCCGGGTCTAACGAATTTGCGCGTGACGGGCGGTTGATCGTGATTCGCGCAATGCCCGCGGTATCCATCGCGACGTCGAGCGGCTCTTTCATCGTCATCTCCTGCAGCGGGAATTCCAAGGCTGATTCAGAGCGTCGTCGCGGCCAGCACGACGGAAAGGGTAAGCGTAACGATGCCTGCCATAAACGCCCAGTCCGCCAACGATGTATGCCAAGCCTTGGCGGCGTCGTTCCGGATGGCCGTGTAGGATGCGATAACGCTCGTGAGCAATAAGAAAGCGGCCAGCCAAGCCGTTTCATCCGCCAAAGAATTCGAATTCAGATTTGCGATCTTGAGACCGCTGATGATGACGAAGCAGATGCCAAGCAGATTCGACGCGGCGTTGAGGATGTGGGCATGGCGGTGCATCGGTTGGGCCGAACCTCTTGCGCAGGCGAAGGAAGAGTACCCTCAAAGACCGAGAATCCGCTCCGCATTGCCGTGATAGAATTTTTCGAGGAAGGCTTCTGAGAAGCCAAGCTCGCCCCACTCCCTGAATAAGCGGTCATAGGGAATGCTTGGATAGTCGCTGCCGAACATCATCTTGTCCGCCAGACGTCCGCGCATGTCGCGCAGGATAGACGGCGGCAGATATTTCGGCGCCCAGCCGGACATCTCCCAAAACACGTTGCCCTTGTGCAGCGCCACAGCCGTCGTCTCATCGATCCAGGGGTAGCCAGGATGCGCCATAATGATCGTGAGGTCCGGGAAATCCGCCGCCAGCGCATCGATGGATGACGGATGCGCGTGCCGCGTCTTGGCGCCCATGCCACCTTTGGTGCCGGCGCCCATGCCGGTCATGCCGACATCGATCATGACCGGAACTTTCAGGGCGGTGATCTCTTCGAACAACGGATAATAGCGGCGGTCATCGACGGCGAAGTGCTGCATGATCGGATGAAAATGGAAGCCCATCATCTTCAGATCGCGCACAGCGTGCCGCGCTTCGTCAATGGCTTCTTGACCTTTGGCCGGCTCGACCGCGCCCCAGGCTTGGACGATACATTTATGGCGGTCGCGCATGGCTGCGACGTAATCGTTGGAACAAGGCGGCGTGCCGATGGTCGTCGATAGATCGAGCGCAACGAGGCAGACATCGACTCCGGCTGCCTCAAATTCCGCGATGACATCGGCTTCCGCCTTGGGCTTCCACTCGCGCTTCCAATAAACCGCCAGCGCCTCGACATACGGCCCCTGACAGTCGATCCATTCCTTCGTGCCCGGATAAGCGTGCAGGTCGATCTTACGCATGGGATGTCCGGGCGAAAGAAGGGGAACCACAAAGGACACGAAGAGACACAAAGAACACGAAGACTTTTTCGGCGCGCTTTGCGCGCAAGGCCCCTTTGTGACCTTCGGGTCGTCTTAGTGTCCTTTGTGGTTCCCCTTTTTCATCTCCGCGTCCTCCGCCGCTCCGCGAGAAATCCATTTGTTATGTCCTCCCGCTCTTGCGCGAAACTGCCTGTGCCGCCGCCATTTCGGACAGCTTCTTCTTCGATACTTTGCCAAAATTCGACAGCGGCAACTCGTCCAATATCAGCAGCCGTTCCGGCAGTTTGATCCTCGCCATTTCCTTGGTTTCCAGAAAGGCGATCAACGCATCGAAACTCAGCGGCTGGCCCATATGCAGCACCAGACAGGCGCACATGCGCTCGCCCAAATCGGGATCGGGCACCGGCACGCACGCGACGTTCTGAACGGCGGGATGCGACAGGATAAGATTTTCGATTTCCTCGGCACTGATCTTCTCGCCGCCGCGGTTGATGAGATCCTTCTTGCGCCCCTCGACCATGTAATTGCCGGACGGATGCTGCCGCATCAGATCGCCGGAGCGATAAAATCCATCGGGCGTAAAGGCGCGCTTGTTGTGTTCTTCCGCGCCGTAATAGCCGCGCAAAGTATACGGGCCACGGCAGCAAAATTCACCCACTTCACCAAACGGGACGATGTTGTCGTCGTCGTCCAGCAGCATGATTTCGTCGTCGGGGCAGATAGGCCGGCCGACCGTTTCCAATCGCACATCGGCGGGATCATCGAGACGCACAAACATCAGCACGCCCTCGGCCATGCCAAAATTTTCCTGTACCGTGACGCTTGGGATCAGCTCATGCGTCTTGATGCGGATTTCCGGCTGGAGGCGCTGGCCACCACTCTGAATCACGCGCAGGGACGAGAGATCGAATTTGCCAATCGACGGATCGTTGATCCAGCGGATCAGCAGCGCGGGTACCACATGGATGTGTGTGACACGGTGTTTCTCGACCAGCGCAAAAATATTTTCCGGCGATAGGTCCGTCGACAGAACCACCTTCGCACCCCTGAAAAGGAAACCCTGAAGGCCGGGACATGCCAGGGGAAGATTGTGTGAGATGGGCAGCACATCCAGCAGCACGGAATCATCCGCAATGCCGGTCACTGACCCCGCCATTTTGGAATTGTAGACGTAATCATTGTGCGTGCGCGGAATGAGTTTCGGCACCCCGGTTGTGCCGCCCGATAGAAGGAATAACGCCGGATCGGTGGGATCGATCTTAATATCCGCCAGAACGGACGGATCGCGTGTTGCTTTGGTTTCGATGAGCGCATCGAGCGAAACGAAACCGTCCGGCGCCTCGCCCAGCACGATTCCGTACTTAAGCTGCGGCTGCTCTTTCTGGATGCGGCAAACGAGATCGCAGAAATTGAAGTCGCGATGTCTGTCCGGCATCACGCAGCCAATCACGCCAGCGATCTGGACGAACTGGCTGATTTCCAGATAGCGATGTGCGGGCAGCGCCATCACCGGAATCGCGCCAATCTTCTGCAGCGCTAGATACAAATAGACGAACTGGATTTTGTTCGGGAGCTGCACGACCAAACTGTCCAGCGGCTTGATACCAAGATCGAGCAGATTGAGCGCCAGATTGGTCGCGTGCGTATCGATGTCCGCATAGGTGGCGCGTACGTCGCCGTCGATGACGGCGACACGATCGGCATAAATCCGGCAATACTCTTCCCAAACAGCGGCGATGGTCTTGTCTTCCCAATAGCCGTTAGCGCGGTAGCGCGCGGCGAATTCGGGCGGAAAAGGAACGACACCGGGGAGCATGGCTAGAGTTCAGCAGGCGGAGAGACCGCCCCCTCCCCCCGACCCTCTCCCCCTCCGGGGGCGAGGGAGACTACGCATATCCCCTCTCCCCCAGCGGGGGAGAGGGTTAGGGTGAGGGGGAGATGTTTCACCACACGCATCACGTCACGTTAGCGAAACCGCCGTCGACGACGATGATTTCGCCGTTGACGAAGCGGTTGGAGACGATCAGCGACAACATGGTTTCGGCGACATCGTCCGCGGTGACACAGCGGCCTAAAGGCGTGGACTTGGCGCGCCGGTCCATCAGCTTCTCGTAATTGCCTTTCAGCATGCGCTCCATCCACTCGCCTTCCATCCACCCCGGTGCAACCGCGTTGACGCGGATGTCAGGCGCAAGCGCTCCGGCAAATTGTTTGGTCAGCGAAACAATGGCCGCTTTGCTGGCCGCATAGGGCAGCGGCTGCGGACCGGGGCGCAGGCCCACGATACTCGCCGTGTTGACGATGCAGGGATTGGTCCCCCGCTTCAGCAGCGGCACGGACGCGCGCGTCACCAGGAACAGCCCGCGTACATTGACCGCGAACACGCGGTCCCAATCGGCGACGCTGACCCCTTCCAAATCCTTGGGCGGCGTCTCGATGGTGGTGCCCGCATTGTTGATGAGAGCGTCCAGCGAGCCGAAGGCGTCTTCCACCTTACGCAGCATCGCGCGGACTTCGGTATCGTCCGACACATCGGCAGGCAGCAGCAGCACCTTGGCGCCGGCCTGTTCCGCTTCCGTCGCAACTGCCCTGGCCGCATCCACGCTGGAACGGTAATTCAGTGCGACGTCGAAGCCCGCGCGCGCAAGATGCAACACCGCCGCGCGGCCGATGCCCGTCGCCCCGCCCGTAACCAGCGCGTGCTTGCGTGCCTCCATGAACCTTTTCCGCCCGATCTATTTTGGTTTCCTTTAGGCGAATGACGGGGGGACTGCAAATCCGTTACAGTCGCCCGTGGATGGCGAAAGAGGGAACCATGGGCGCGTGCAAAACAACCGTTGTAGCAAGCTTTGCCGCATTGCTGGTTGCGCTCGCGCCAGCGGCTTTTGCGGCCGATGCCCACGACATCCATGAACGCATCATGACCCTCGATTCTCATCTCGACACGCCCATGAACTTCGGCCGCCCCGGCTGGGACATGCTGGACGAACATACGGTCGCCGAAGACCAGTCGCAGGTCGATTATCCGCGCATGGTGAAAGGCGGCCTCGATGGCGGCTTCTTCGCGATCTACACCCCGCAAGGAATGCGCACCCCTGAGGCATTCCTCCGCGCCCGCGACGCGGCCATTCTGCGGGGCGTTGAAATCCGCGAAATGGTGGCGCGGCACCCGGACAAATTCGAGCTGGCGCTGAAGGCCGACGATGCCGCCCGCATCGCCGCGCGCGGCAAGCGCTTCGTCTTCATGAGCATCGAAAATTCGTACCCCCTGGGCAAAGACCTTTCGCTGATGCGGACGTTCTATGCGCTGGGCGTGCGGATGATCGGGCCGGTCCATTTCACCAACAACGATCTGGCCGATTCGTCCATCGACCTGAAGGGGCCGGAATGGCATGGCCTATCGCCGCTGGGCAAAGAATTCATCGCCGAAGCCAATCGTCTGGGCATGGTGCTGGACGCCAGCCACGCCTCCGACGAGGTGTTCGATCAGATGCTGGCGCTGTCCGCCGCGCCGATTATCCTTTCCCATTCCGGGTCCAGTGCGATCTTCAAACACCCGCGCAACATCGACGATGCCCGCATCAAACAACTCGCGGCCAAGGGCGGCGTCATCCAGGTCAATTCTTACAGCGACTATCTGATCCAGATGCCCGACATCCCGGCGCGCGATGCCGCGATGCGGGCGCTTGGGATGAAATATGGCCCCTTCCGCGCCCTCGGGAGCGACAAACTGAAGGCCTACATGACCGAGCGCCACGCCATCGAGGCGCAATACCCGCTTCCCCGCGCCACCATGGATGACGTGATGGCGCATCTTCTGCACGTGCTGAAATTGGCCGGGCCGGACCATGTCGGCATTGGGCTCGACCTAGACGGCGGCGGCGGCGTTGTGGGCATGGAGGACGTGGCCGGCATTCCGGAAATCACCAAGCGCCTGCTGGCCGCCGGATACAGCGAAGCCGACCTTGCCAATATCTGGGGCGGTAATGCGCTGCGGGTCTTACGCGAGACGGAAGCCAAAGCCTCCCAGCTGGCCCGCAAATAACGGCAAATTGCCGCAGCCGGGCATGCCTTCCGTCGAGTTCCCGCTGAACCTTCTCCGCCGCTGAGCGTAACCAAGGCGAAGCGCTGCCGCCGGGTCCTAATCGGACGCATGTCGTCTGATCCAGATCAATGCGGCGGGGACGGATGGGTCTAGATAAGGGGCCGGGCAGTTCCTTCCTTCCTTCCCGTCTGCCCTCCCTTAAAAGCCCTGGCCCCCGCCGGGGCTTTTTTTCTGTATAGTAACGGTGATTTGGACCCACTTGAGGGTTCACCCGGCTTGTTGAAATATTGCCACGGATCATCGCCCGTGGGTCGGATCAAAGGGGATCAGCATGAGTGACGCCACCATGAGCACCGAAGACACCGCCAGCGCTGGTGATGTTGAAACGCTGCGCGCCGAGCTGAAAAAGCTGCGCGAAGACTTCGCCAAAGTCGGCGAAACCCTGAAGGACGTCGCACGCAATCGCGGCGCGGAAGCCGCCGACCGCATTCGCAGCACCGCCGAACGTGGCTGGACCGAAGCCAGAAGCACTGCCCAGAACGTGCTTGAGGAGATGGAAGAGCGTCCGCTGGCAACCGGTATGGCCGTCTTTGTGGCGGGCATGCTGGTCGGTCTGATGCTCGGCGGCCGCCGGTAACGGCGGTGATTAGCCGCTTTCTCGCACGTCTGGCTGTTTCGCTGGCGGTGGTTTTGATCGCCCTCATCGCGGCGATCACGGCCATCGTGTATTTCGCCTTCGCCCTTTATTTGCTGCTGCTGATGTGGGTGGCGCCGCCCGCCGCCGCGCTGCTGACCGGCGTTCTGGTGCTGGTCGCCGTTCTGATCCTGGCCGCCGCTACCCGTGCCGGCATGCGGCCGCGCCGGCGGCGCCGGCCGGCAAACCTGGAAGCAGCCGAGGACGCAGCCGATCTCGGCGGCGAGATTGCGCGCAAAGTCCGGGGCATGATGGATTCCAATGCCAACGGTGGGCTGCTGGCCGCCCTGGTGGCGGGCTTTGCCGTGGGGATGAGCCCCAAGCTCCGCTCTTTCCTGCAGAGCCTGTTAAAACCTTAAGCGTGCGGCGTGGGCTGCGCTTTCGCGCCGCCACCTTCACGGCTATGTTCCTCGACATAAAAATTAGCTTTCGAGGAAACCATGGGAAGTATCGACGCTGACGCACACGTCATCGAAACGATGACGACTTTCGACTACATCGACCCGGAATACCGCCATCTGCGCCCCCGCGTGGTGCGCCAGATCGAGGGCGAGCACGCCCGCAGCAACGAAGGCGGCATTCAAAAAGAATACTGGATCATTGACGGCCGCTTGCAGCCGAAGGAACACAATGTCGGCTCCAATACGTCGGACGTGTCCCGCGAGATGCGCGACGTGCAGGCGCGGCTCGACCATATGGACGCGCTGAATATCGACGTGCAGGTACTTTATCCCACCGTCTTCCTGCGCGCCTGGACGCAAGATCCGACCGTCGAAGTGGCGCTCTGCCGCAGCTACAATCGCTGGCTGGCGGACATCTGGCAGCAGAGCAAGGGACGCCTGCGCTGGGTGGTGATGCCGCCTTTGCGTTCGATGGAGGAGACGCGGAAAGAGCTGAAATTCGGCAAGGAAAACGGCGCCTGCGGCATTTTCATCCGCGGCCTGGAAGCCGAAATGCGACTGACCAATTCTTACTTCTTCAAGCTGTATGAGATGGCGCAGGAATTCGATCTGCCCATCTGCTTCCACTCCGGCAACAACAGCTTCCAGGTGCGCGACATCTACGCCACCGAAGGCGGCTTCTCGCGCTCCAAGCTTCCAGTGATCGGCGCCTTCCACAACATCCTGATGGACGATCTGCCGAACAAGTTTCCCAAGGTCCGCTGGGCCTTTATCGAGGTCAGCGCGGCCTGGATTCCTTACGTCTATAACGATCTGGCGCTTCGCTATCAGCGCAAAGGCCGCAAATTCCCGGCCGACCCGCTGAAGGAAAACCGGATGTATGTCGCCTGTCAGTGTACGGACGACCTGGAGTATATCCTCAGGCACGGCGCCCAGGACAATCTGGTGATCGGCACCGATTACGGCCATGCCGATACCTCCTCGCAAATCGAGGCGCTGAGGCTGCTGAAGACGGAGGGAAAGGTGGCGCCTGCGATTGTCGACCGCATCCTCGACGCCAACGCGCGCGCGCTTTACGGCCTGAACTAAGCCCCTTACCCAAAGGCCTGCCCGATGCTGATTGCCGGCGCCGAGCTTTCGCCCTGCACCTTGCGCAAAGAAGACCCAAAGTGGCGCTTTGCGCTCGGCGCCAGTCCGGTGACGGACGGCGTTATCGTGACGCTAACCGCGGAAAGCGGTGTGCAGGGTTTTGGCTACGGCTCCGCGACGCCGCACATGGGCGCCACGCGCGATAGTCTGTTGGCGGCACTGACGCGCTTCGTGCCACTGGTGAAAGGGCGTGATTCGTTTGCTGTGGAAGAAATTCTCCAGGTGCTGGACCGCGACCTGGCGGCGAACAACCAAGCCAAAGCGGCAATCGACTGCGCTTTGCACGATCTGAACGCGCGTCTGCTGGGCGTGCCGCTGCATCAATTGTTCGGCGGCAAGCTGCGCGACAGCGTCCCGATCCTGCGCATTCTCGCCATTAAAGCGCCGGAAGAAATGGCGGCGCAGGCGCAGAAGCTGACCGACTCCGGTTATCGCTATCTGAAGATCAAAGTGCATGGCGAGATGAAGGAAGACGTCGCCCGCGTGCGCGCCATCCGCGCGCAGGTTGGCGACGCGGTGCATCTGACCATTGACGCCAATCAATCCTATTCGGTGAAGGACGCGATTGCGGCCATCACCCGAATGGCGGAATTCGACATCGATCTCGTGGAGCAGCCCGTCGCCGCCGGGGACCTTGCCGGGCTGAAGCTGGTCACCGAATCGGTGCCCGTCACCGTGGAAGCCGATGAAAGTGCGGCCTCGGTTGCGGATGTCATGCATCTGGTCGCGAACCGCGTGGTCGATGCGGTGAGTTTGAAAATCCCCAAGCTTGGCGGCTTGCGCAACACGCTGGCCGCGGCCCGCATATGCGAGGCAGGCCATATCCGCTACCGCATGGGCGCGGCCGTCGGTTCGCGGCTGCTGTCGGCGCACGCCATGCATATGGCGGCGTGCTTGCCCGGCGTGGACTATGCCTGCGAACTGGGCGAATTCGCGCGGCTGCTAGACGACCCCTTCGAGGGGATCGAAATCGAGAATGGCTGCCTCGCATTGCCTGACGGTGCGGGTTCAGGCGTCCATTTGAAAACCAAGGAGCGGCAGTTGAAGGCGGTGGAATCGTGATCACGCGGCGCGAAGCGGCGTTGGGGTCGGCAGCATTCGCGCTGGCCGCTCCAGCTTTGGCCGCACCAGCTGCGAGCCTCGCCTTGTACAAAGGAACGGATCGTGCCCAACGCATCCTTGCGGGCGCGAAGACCGAGGGCAAAGTCGCCTTCTATTCCGGCATGATCGAAAATCAGGCGCTGCGGCCCTTGGCAGACGCCTTCAAGAAAAAATACCCGTTCATCGCCGTCGAATATTGGCGTGGCGATTCGCGCGGCATCGTGCAGAAGGCGCTGACGGAAAAGCGCGCCAACCGCGTGATCGGCGATATTCTGGAATCCACTGGAGGGGCGCAGGCTCTTATCCGCGCGGGCGCGACCGAGCCGTTCTATTCGCCTTCGGCGGCCGGCTTCCCCGCCAATTACATCGACCCCAACGGTATGTGGATCGCCTCGCGGCTGGATTATTTCGGCATGGCCTTTAACACGCGCCAAGTCAGCGCGGCGGACGTGCCCAAGACGTACGAGGCGCTGCTCGATCCGAAGTGGAAAGGCGCGATTGCCTGGCGCGCGGATTCAGAAGTCGGCGCGCTCCTATTCATCGCGGGCGTCATGCGCGAAATGGGGCCGGAAAAAGGTGAGGCCTATCTGAAGCGTCTGTCAGCCCAGCGCATTGTGAATTACGCGGGCAGTGCGCGCGCCCTGGTCGACCGCGTCGGCGAAGGCGAATACAAAATGGCGCTGGAAATTTACGCGCATCATCCGCTGATCAGCAAAGCCAAAGGCGCCCCACTGGATACGCAGATGCTTGATCCGGTGCCGTCGGCGTTGAGCACCATTCAACTGGCGAAGAATGCGCCGCATCCGAACGCCGCGCTTTTGTTCATCGATTTCGTGCTGTCGAAAGAGGGCCAGGAAGTTTTCAAGGCCGCCCAATACCTTTCGCCAAACCCGCAGGTGGACATCGATCCGTCCTTGCGCAAGATCGTACCGCGCTTGAACGGCATGAAAGAAACTGTTTTCACGCCCGAATTGATGTTCCAATCGCGCGACCAAGCCGCCGCGCTCTTCAACAAATACTTCCGCTAATGGCATGATAATCCTCCCCTGCGAAGCGGGGGAGGGGGACCATGCGAAGCATGGTGGAGGGGGCTTCGCTTGCTGCACGTCGAGAATCTGAAGAAACAATATACTGCCTTTGACGGCAGGCCCGGCGGAGGCGTGCTGGGCGCGAGCTTTACGCTGCGCGAAGGCGAGTTGTTCACGCTGCTGGGGCCGTCCGGCTGCGGCAAGACGACGACGCTGCGCGCGGTCGCCGGGCTCGAGACGCCCGATACCGGTCGCATCGCGATCGGCGGGCAGGAAATGTTCAATTCGCAATCCGGCGTGAATGTCGCGCTGTACGATCGCAACATCGGCATGGTGTTTCAGTCCTACGCCATCTGGCCGCATATGACCGTGTTCGAGAACGCCGCCTATCCTCTTCGCGTATCGCGGGGCCGCAAACACAGCGAGCGCGAGATCGAGACCAAAGTCATGCGCACGCTCGAACTTGTCGGGCTCAATGCCTACGCCAAACGTCCTGCGCCGCAATTGTCCGGCGGCCAACAGCAGCGCCTCGCCTTGGCACGCGCGCTCACGCGGGAGCCGCGGCTTTTGCTGCTGGACGAACCCTTGTCGAATCTGGATGCGCAATTGCGCGAGCAGATGCGCGTCGAGCTGAAACGGCTGCAACAGGAAACCGGCGTCACTGCGGTTTACGTGACGCACGATCAAGCCGAAGCGCTGGCGATCTCCGACCGCATTGCGGTAATGAACGAAGGCCGCATCGTGCAGCTCGGCATGCCCAAGGAAATCTACAGCCGTCCGGCGTCCGAATTTGTCGCCAATTTCATCGGCCGCACGAACCTCCTACGGGGCACGCTGACAAGGAATGCCGCGGCGGAAACTATCTCCCCCGTAGCAACAGATATGGGCGAATTGCTGTGCCTTTTCCCGAACGCAGCGGCGGCGCAGAGCAAGGTTGCGCTGGTAATACGGCCGGAGCACATCGCCATCCGCAAGGTGAACAGCGTTGAAGAGCGCGATCCGAACACAAACCGCTTGGCCGGGCACGTCATCCGCGAAATCTATCTGGGCGAAATGGTCGAATATCTGGTCCAAGCCGGCGCCAACGAAATCATCGTGCGCACGCTGTCAGGCGCCGCCGCCAAAGGCGACGCCGTCACACTCACCTTCGCCGCCGAACACACCGTGGCTCTCGCCACCGTCTAGTCTAGATACTTCGTTCGCATTTAATCGCAGTGTCATGGCCCGCAAAAGCGGGCCATCCAGGCGACACAGACTCAATGGCGCACGGACGCGCGCCTGCTGGATGGCCCGGTCAAGCCGGGCCATGACATAGGTGGGTAAATCGAATCCGAAACTTGATTAAAACGGCGTGGTGACGAGGTTTGCAAACGCGCGTGTGCCCTCGAAGAAATGACCGATGCGCAGATTCTCGTCGAAACTGTGTTGGTTGTTGTCGTTGTTCACGAGGGGCACCAGCAAAAACGGCGTTTGCAGTGCATCGACCAGTTTGTCCGTCGGTACGCTTCCACCCATCATGCGGATGCGCACGACGCTTTGGGCGTTTCCGCCAACCGCCAAAGCGGTCTGCGCCCATTTCCCGGCGGGTGAATCTGGCGCGACAATCGCCGCTTTGCTTCCACCGCCAGGAACCAGCGAGGCGATCTTGTCGTATTTCGCGCGCTCGGCGTCTGTCGGTTCGCCCTTGGTGAGGTAATAGCCTTTGCCGCGAATGTGCCGTTCGAGCGCCGCTGTGAGGTAGGCCGGGTCGGCGCCCGGCACGGTGCGAAGATCGAGCTCGGCGACCGCAAAGGCCGGGATGATGTTAGCGACCTTGTCGCCGATGGACGCCGCCGCCATACCGCGGATGTTAAGCGAGGGATATTGCAGCGCCTCCTGATAGTTGCGACCAACTTTTTCCGGTTTGGAAATGCCGAGCCGCTTCACAAGCGCTTCTTCGTCATCCGGCACCGCCGCAAGCAGCTTCCTGTCGTCGTCGCTGAGTTTGACGCCGTCATAATATCTAGCGACGGTCACGCGGCCGTCATCGTCCTTCATGCTGGCGAGCAGCGCCGAAAGCAGCTGCGCGGGATTGGGTGCGTAATTGCCGTAATGGCCGCTGTGAAGATTGCTTTTGGGCCCATAGACCGTGAGCCGCACAGGCGTGTCCCCGCGATTGCCAAAGACAATCGTTGGCCGGTTGCTCTCATGCATCGGCCCGTCATTGATGACGATAGCATCGGACTTCAGGAGATCGCGGTTCGCCAGCGCAACCTTGCCAATCTGCGGTGAGCCTTTTTCTTCTTCACTATCGAGAAGAACCTTCACATTGATCGCCGGATTTTGGTTCGCTGCCTTCAGCACATCGAAGGCCGTCAAGAACATCATAATCGGACCTTTGTCGTCCGACGTCGAACGCCCGAATAAACGCCATTCCGGATCGATGCGCCCATTCAACAGCTGATTGCGGTCGATGTCATGCCACGCGCCCTTGGCGTCACGCTGTTTCAGGACGGCATTCCAGGGCGTCTTCTGCGCCCATTGCTCGGGAACGACGGGCTGTCCGTCAAAATGGATGTAGAACAAAACGGTTTTTGCGTTTGCCGCCTTGCGCGTAAATTCCGCATAGACAAGAGGCTTACCGTCATTTGGCAATTGCCTGGTCGTAAACCCACGCTTGCGAAACGCCGTCTCCAGCCACCCGGCATTTTTCTGAATGTCCTGCGCGTTCACCGCATCATTCGGCAACGACAGCAGGTCAAAAAATTCCGCGAAATTGGCCTGTGAGGTCTTTTGAACGAGATCGGCGGATATTGCGCCGGTTTGCGAAAGCGCCGGCCCGGCAAGGGTGAGCACAAGCAAAGAACTGAGAAAGTAATTTCGTAACTTCACGATCGTTACTCCTTCTCAGCGCCTATGCTTGGCCCTCACCGCCGCCGAACGTATTTAGCGCTCGCCGCGAACTTCGCGCTTCCACAGTTCCCAGGAGCGGTTTTGTTGGCCATCGTTGGCTTTGGCCGATTCCACCGCTTCGCCAAGCGTTAGATAATTCGGCGTACCGAGCCGCAGGGCTTCGGCTTGCAGCTTGGCGTTCAGTTCGGCGTAGACGGCGCGATAGACGGCTTGGCGGAGATTGAAGCCGATCACCGTCGAGCCGTGGCCGCGCATCAAGACGATATTGTTGCCGCCCAAAGAACGCGCCAGCGCGGCGCCTAACTCATTACTGCGGACCAGCATGTCACTGGACGAACCGGCCGTGTCCCGGATTTCGAAAACGGGGGCGCCTTCGCCGATGAAGCCGCTCATGTGGTAGACGGGTTTCAACGTCGCCGTGGACACGATGCAGAACGGAATCACGGCCGCCGAATGGCTGTGAACCACAGCCACCACATCGGGGCGTGCGCGGTAAATCTCGCCGTGGATAAAGCGTTCCAGATACGCCGTTGGCGCGTTGTCGGACACCGGACGACCGTCCAGATGAATGGACATCAGATCGTCCGCCCCCACCAGCGCGGGGGCCATGCTGCGCGAGATGATGAAGCGCGAGGGATCGTTCGGATCGCGCGCGCTGACATGACCGAAGCCGTCTACGACGCCCAAATGATAGAGAATATGATTGGCATCGACCATGTCTTCGATCAGCGCCGGATCGATGTCGGCAAGAGCACGATCCATCAGATCAGCCCCGCGCGCTGCAGAACGCCGTCACACTTGGCGCGCAATTCCGGCGTGGTCGAAACCATCGGCAAGCGGTGAACTTCGTTCGGCAAAAGGCCCAGTCGCATCATCATGTATTTCATCGGTATCGGGTTGGTGTCGAAGAAAATCGCCTGGTTCAATTCCCAGAGTTCATAATGCAAGGCGCGCCCGCGTTTCAGATCGCCCGCGGCGGTGACCGCGTAAAGCTCCTGTACCTTGCCGGGCAGGAGATTGCCGACCGCATTCATCAGCCCGTGCGCGCCAAGGCACACCATCGGGAACGACAAGTCTTCCAGGCCGACATGAATGCGGAATTCCGTGCCGAGCCGCGCGATCAGATCGGACACCAGCGACAGCTCGCTCACCGCATGTTTGATGCCAACCAAATTTGGCGCAGCATCGGCGATACGCACCACCGTTTCGGCGGTCACGTTCACCGCCGCGCGACCGGGAATGTGATAAATCATTACCGGCAGATCGGTGCGCTTGCACAGATCCAGATAATACGCTTCCAGCCCGCGCTGCGGCGGGCGGATGAAATAGGGCGTCACGATCAAGAGCGCATCTGCGCCGGCGCGTGTGGCGGCTTCAGTCATCACCACCGTGTCGGCGTGATTCTGCGTGCCCGTCGCGGCAACCACCTGAATGCGCTTGGCAGCGGCGTCGATCGCCACTTTTACCAACAGAATGCGCTCGTCCGTCGTCAGCGCCGACGGCTCGCCCGTGGTGCCGGTAACCACGACGCCGGCCGATCCGCCTTTGGCGTGAAAGTCGACGAGTTTCGCATAGGTGTCGTAATCGACGGAGCCGTCTTCTTTGAACGGCGTCACGACCGGAGGGAATGAGCCCTTCAGAGCCTTGTCATCGAGCCGGATCATATCAGCCCGCCGCCCGATTGGTGCCAACGCCTTCCTGAACGCCCAGCACAGCCATCGGCAACTTCAGGCTTTCCTGCCACAAGAGGCTCTCCATCGCGATGTTCAGCGGCTGATCCTGGACCGTCAACTCATAGACATAATCGTCGTACGAGGCGTGGTTGTGTACCGCCCATCCCGGCGCCGACAGCATCAGATCGCCCGCTTTCCACTGATAGACTTTGCCTTCCACCGTGGAGCGCCCGCTGCCGTGGAAGTAATAGTTGATCGCCGCTGAGGTGTGGCGGTGCGGACGATCCACGATCTTTGGCGGGCGGATTGTCATGGTGGCGAAGAAGTTCGGCGTGGTGCCATTCGTGCGGCCGGTCATCGGATTGTAGAGCAGATACAAGCGGCGTCCGACGTAATCTTTGCCCAACGCTTCGAGCTTATCCAAGTGCGACTTCACCTCCTGCCACGGCCAATGCAGCGCGGGCGAATGCACCGTCGGCGGACTGATGAGGATTTCGTAGGGCATCAAATAGGCGCCCTCGTCGTTCAGCTTGAAGGTGCCGAAGGGGCTGGAGCGGCGCTTCTTGTCCTCCTCTGACATTTCTTCATGCGGCACCGCTTCGACCGGGGAGGGATTTTCCTCCGCATAGTGAACATTCATCATGTCGAGCAGCGCGGCGTTGGAATAGGTCAGCCGCACGAACAGCTCATCGCCCGTGTTGTGATGCCAATAGGGGTGCATCGACGGCGTGTTCCACACGTCGTACAGCCCGACATCGACATGCTTGCCGCCGACGAAAGACGAACCCTTGCCCTGAATGACGAAATTCACCTGCGTCGAGTTCTGACGAAACGCCACGGTGCGTTCGCCGGGTTTCAACACATCCAACGTCACCTGGATGCCTGGCGCCAAGCCTTCAGATTTCTGATTGCGCGGATGCACAAAGGCCGAACGGCGGCGTCCATTGGCCGGTTGCGGCAAGGATGCCAGCCGGTCGATTTCGGCGTCGATGACTTCCTTCGGGATGACGATCGGCTCCCAAAGATCGAGCGGTTTGGGGGACAGGCCCGTCTGATCGCGGAAATAGTTATTCATCTTCCACTCCTGATGTCATGACTGGGTAAGGCGCGGCTGCGCGGGCTTGGGATGCGGCATCGCTCGCCCAAGCCCTTTTGCGCGCACGCGCTTCAATATTTCGATGCCAAGGGCGAGATCGGAAAGTCCCATGCCCATGGCTTTAAACAGCGTTATGTCAGCATCTTTCGGGCGTTCGGCTTTCGCGGCGACCAGCTCGGACAGCGGCCGCACTTGCGACCAGTCGCCATCGCCGAAGCGTTTGCGGAATTCGGCGCTCAGCGATTTCACCGACTCGACCATGTCGACGGCAATCACGGAGATGCGATCGAACACATCCTGCGTGAATTCTTCGCGTTCAGGCGTAATCGCGCCAACCGCATTTAGATGCGCCCCGCGCGCAATCATGCTCGCGGTCAATACCGGCGTGCGCGCGCGCGTGACCAGCGTGATGATCGGCGCGTCTTTCACGGCCTCTTCTACGGACGCCGCTTCCACGAGCGTGGCCGTCGGAAACAGCTTTTCCAGCCGCGCCAGAAACGCGCGGCGGTTTTCCGCGGTGGGACTGAACACGCGGATGCGCTTCAGCGGACGCACCGCGTTGACGGCCACCACCTGCGTCATCGACTGCTTGCCGGTGCCGATAATGGCGAGATCGTCCGCATCGGCTTTGGCCATGCATCCCGTCGCAACGCCGGAAATGCCGCCCGTGCGCATCTGGCCCAAGGCGAACGCTTCAATGATCGCTTCCAGCTTGCCGGTGTCGCTGTTCCACAATGTCACCAGCGGGGTCGCGCCGCCTGCGGTATGCGCCCAGGTTTTCGTGCCGACGACATGCGCGCCCTCCACCACCGCACCGATGGCATGCAGCGTGTGGTGCCCACCCCAAATCTGATGGGTCTTTTCCATGTTGCGGGCCGAACCCGCCGCTTCAAGCGCAAGCCCCGCCTCCAAAGCCGGAATCGCTTCGGGCAGGCTGATGACCTCAACGACGTCTTGCTCGGTGATCCAGAGGGGATCGCTCACGCTTTTTCTCCGGCGAAGATCGATGGCACCGGTGGCGCCAGGTTCAGCGCGTTCACCACGTAAGCGTGCATGACATAGCGGCCGATCAGAAACAACGCCGCCATGGCTTGGGCATAGCCGATGCGCTCTATCGCGGCGTCCAGTTCTTTTTCGACGCCATGGCCGCGCCGCTCGACGACGGCAATCGCCAGCCGTTGAACCGCGCGTTCGTCTTCGCTCAGCGGCCCGGCGGCATCGGGTTCAAGACGGTTAACGGCGGCGACCCAATCGCGCCCGAAGCCAAGCTTCTCGCTGAGGCGCTCATGCTGGTTGCGCTCATAGGCGTTGCCCATCAGCCCCGCCACGGTCAGCGAACCCACCTCGGTCAACCGGTCGGGTAGCGAATGCTTCAGCGCCTCCGTCATTTCCATGAATTCGACGAGCACATCGGGATTGTGCCCGGAGCATTTGAAGAACTCGCCGAGATAACCGAGCCGCTTCACGCGCGCGGCCAGGGTTTCCTGCACGTTGGGCGCAAGCTGATCCATTTCGAGGCGAGGAATTTTTGTACTCATGCCATTTGCTCTTTCGCAATCGCGGCCGGCCGTTCGAAATCGGCTTTGGCCTCCGGGTTGCGCCGCAACAGGTGCAGACCGACGCAAGCGGCGGCAACAACCAGATCAGGCGCGGCAATGTAAATAAGAACCTCCCGCAACGGCACTTTCGCGGCTATCAGATACCCCACAACGCCTGGGCCGATGATTGCGGCAACGCGTCCCATGCCCGTGGCAATGCCCACGCCATTGCCGCGAATAATCGTCGGATAGTACGCGCCGACAATACCGTTAAGCGATTGATGCGTCGCGGAAGCCGCGGCCTGCCCCACTACGGCGACGGCCACGATCATCGCCGGCGAAAGGCCGGGAAAGCCGAGATAGATAATCATCGCAACCGCAAAGGAGGCGGACACGACACTGGCCATGGGGCCGAAATAGTCGATCGACCGGCCCAGGACGAAAACCGCGATCATCGCGCCGAACGAGGCATAGGAAAACGCCAGCGTCGCCTGCTGCGCCGAGAGGCCCGCCGATTCAAGGATCAGCGCAAGCCACGACGAGAACGTCATGAACGTCAGCGATTCCGCGAAGAAGGCGATCCACAGAAGCGGCGTCGCAATGCGGCGGTACGATTCAAATAACAGACGCAGAGAAAAGCGCGTTTCGCTCGTGGGCCGGTGCAAACTCACCCGGTCGTCAGGCGTCAACGCCAATTCCGGCAAGGCGCGCCGCACGAGTTCGCGAAACTTCGGCGAATCCGGCTTTGTCGCCGCGAGATACGGAACCGATTCCGGCAAAAACAGCGCCAACACAATGGAGAACACCATGCCTGCGACGCCCGCGACAAGAAACACAACCTGCCAGCCGTAAGCCGGAATGAACCAGGCAGCGACTTGGGCAATGGTGGCGTTGCCGGTCGAATAACCAACGAATGCTGCCATTACAAACGTGACGCGATGACGTTTGGGCGCCGCTTCGGTCAGCAGCGCGATAACGTTCGGTACGACACCGCCGATGCCTATCCCTGCGAGAAAGCGCCACATAATGATGTCTTGAAACGATGATGCCGTCATTGTCGCCAGCGCGGGGAGACTATAGGCAAGCACACCTGCAATCAGCGCAGGCCGACGCCCAAATTTGTCGCCAATGATGCCGAACAGCACGGTGCCGACGAAAATGCCGACATAGCCCATGCTGAAAACCCATCCCATGGCGCTGCGTTCGACGCCGAAGTAACTGACAATGGCGGAGGCGCCGACATTGACTGAGCTATAGTCGAACCCATCGACAAAAAGCGTGAGCACGCCCAAAGAGAGCGTCAGCGCCTGAAACCGGCCGATGCGCCGGTTTTCGAGCAACGGTCCTATGTCGATGTCGCGGGCGACCATTCTCTCCCCGGAACCTGCGTTTCGTTACCTGCGGCATTCGCCGTCATTTTTGTTTTGAGCCGGCTCAATGCGAGACAAACCGCGATGACAACCAGATAAGGCGACACCATCACCGCGAGCACGGTTTGAAGCGGCAGATTCGCCGACAGCAGATAGCCCGCGATGGCCGGGCCGATGATCGCGGCCGCCCGTCCCATGCCCGACGCATAGCCGACGCCGTTGCTGCGCACGACCGTTGGATAGAAGCCGCCGACAATGCCGTTCAACGCCTGATGGGTGGATGACGAGCACGACATCGCCAACACGCCCGCCGCCATGATCGCGGTTGCGGAGAGTCCGGGCGTGCCGAGCACGAGAAACGCCGCAATGGCGCCCAGCGCCGTGATGATGCTGGCCTTCGGTCCGAACGCATCAAGTAAGCGCGCAAGGCCGAGAATAGCGACCATCGCGCCGACATAGGCGATGGAGAAAGTGAGCGCCGCTTGTGTCGGCGGCAAACCCGCCTGTTCCAGCACAACCGAGAACCACGCCGAAAACGTCATGTAGACCAGCGATTCCGAAAAGAACCCAAGCCACAGAAGCGGCGTCGCAATGCGCCGCTCTTCGGTGAAGAGCAGCTTCAGCGAGAATTTTTCGTGCGCGGCAGGACGGCGCAAAACCAGGCGCGTTTCCGGTTCGATGCGCACATCAGGCGCGGCGCGTTGCACGAGCTTCCGCAACTCCGGCGATCCGGGTTTGGTGACGGCGAGATAGGCAATCGACTCCGGCAGGAGAAAAACAAGCGCAACCGCCAGCGCCAATCCCACGGCGCCCGCGGTGGTGAACACCACCGTCCAGCCGAGCGATGGAATCAGCCACGCCGCGACTTGCGCGATCACCGCATTGCCCATCGAATAGCCCATATAGGCGACCATCACGAAGGTGATGCGATAGGGCTTGGGCGCGGTCTCCGTCAGCAACGCAATCACGTTGGGCACCACACCGCCCATGCCTAGACCTGACAGAAACCGAAACACCGCCAATTGGTCGAGCGATGTCGCAAACACCGTCAGCAACGCCGGGATGCTGTAGGCAAGCACACCCGCAATCGCACCGGCCTTGCGCCCAAATTTGTCGCCGATATAGCCGAACAACAGGCTGCCGGTGAGGATGCCGACAAAGCCGGCGCTGAACACGAAACCCATCGCGCTGCGCTCGGCATGGAACGCGCGCAGGATGGCCGGGGCACCCACATTAATGGCGCTGAAGTCCAAGCCATCGACAAACAGAATGAGACACCCGAACAGCAGCGTCAGCCACTGAAACCGCCCAAGCGAGCGCGTTTCGAGAAGCTCGGCAACGTCGATGTCGCGGGCGCGCGAGGTATCCATGCGGGGCCTCAAATGAGCTTCGCATAGTGCCCGGTCTGCCCGGCAAGTCCAGGGGGCCGGGTGGTTATCGCGGTGCGTTCAGGAATGACAGCATGGAGGCGTTGAAACGGTCCTTGGCTTCCAGATGGACCAGATGGCCGACGCCCGGGAAGACCTCGACCTTGGCGTTCTTCATCTTTGCCGCAATCTCTCCGGCCAGCTTGGCGTTCTCGCCCATTTTGGGCCGCAGTGCTTCCGGCGCGAACGGACGGCCGGGGGCGTTGTGATCGTTGGCGCCCATCAGGAACAGAACCGGCTGGGTCAGCAGCGGATATTCGTACACAACCGGCTGGCTGTAGAGCATCTGGTAGGAGCTGACGAAGGCGCGCAGCCAGCGCGGGTAATCGGCGGCGTCCTTGATGCGCATGCGCGCGTCGATGAACGGCGTAATGTCTTCCGGCGGCAGCGTCAGCGAATAATTGGTGACCAATTGCTGCCGGTAACCGTCCGCCGTCAGCGCATCTTCGATGGTCAGCAGGCGCTCGGTTTCCACCGGTGGCGCGAAGTTGCGGTAGTCCTCCAGTCCAATGGGCGCTTCCAGTACCAGCCGATCCACGCGCGCCGGGTACGCGCGCGAGAAGCGCACCGCCAACATGCCACCCAGCGAATGCGCGACAACATCGACTTTCGGCAGGTTCAGATGATCCAGCAACAGCGCGGTGTGTCGCGCCAGCATGTCGAACGACAGCGCAAACAGCGGCTTCGACGATTTTCCAAATCCGATCTGATCGGGCACGACGACGCGATAGCCCGCGGCGGTCAGCACCTTGATTGTCGGTTCCCAATAAGACGACGGGAAATTGCGCCCATGCAGCAATAGCACAGTGCGCCCGTTCGCTGCCCCTGTCGGCTTCACATCCATATAGGCCAGCCGCAGCGCCTCGCCTTCGGTCGGCACCGCCAGCATCGACACCGGATACGGATAGGCGAACCCTTCCAGGCCGATGCCGTATGGCTCGGCGGCTCGTACGAGAGTCGTCTGGAACAGGATGCATGCGAGGGACAACAGCACGGCAAGACGGCGCATTCTTACGACTCCGGCAGAAACGACGAGGAGAATAGACTGCGTACCCGCGTCATCCAACGCGGCTAATGAGGGCTTCGGCGGCGGCGGGGGCACGCACCTTGGCGCCCGAGATGAAATAGACGAATGCATCGCCGCGCTTGGCCCAATCCAAGGCGCGCTTGGCCCAGCCGTCCAGCTCTTTGGGCGTGTAGCCCGTCTCGACGTCTTCCTTGGTGCGCATCAGCCGCGCATAGGTGAAATCGGCGGTCGGTTCTTCGATGGCAGGAAATTCATCATCATCGGCGAAGATGATCGCCACGTTGTACTTGCGCGCCAGATCGTAGAATTTCTCGCTCCTAAACGTCGCGTTGCGCACTTCCAGCGCGTGGCGCAGCGGCGCACCAGCCAGTTCGCGCGGCAGCAGCTTCAGGAACGCTTCGAAATCTTCCGGCTGGAATTTCTTGGTGCCCATGAATTGCCAATTGATCGGCCCCAGGCGGTCCTTCAGCTCGTTCATTCCCTGGCCGATGAAGCGCTCGACCGCCTCCCCTGCCCCAGCCAGCTCGCGCCGGTTCGTGCAATAGCGCGATGCCTTCACCGCAAACACGAAACCATCCGGCGTTTCCTCGCGCCATTTGGCCCAACTCGCGGGCTTGAAGGTGGTATAATAGGTGCCGTTGATCTCGATGGAGGTCAGCTTGCGGCTGGCATATTCCAGCTCGCGCTTCTGCGGCAGCTTCTCGGGATAGAACACGCCGCGCCAGGGCTCAAAGGTCCAGCCGCCAATGCCGATGTGAATTTTACCGCTCATGCGCAATACCTATCAGGACGGGGCGGCTGGCGAAATCATGACATATATCCGCCATGTGGTTCCCGGCTAATATGGGCCGCCCATCGGATTGGTCACTCCATGAAACTTCGCACGTCATTGGTTTTTATCAGCATCGCCGCCGCCCTTCTCGCTGTGATCCTTCACATCGGCAGCGGACAGGCGGCAAGCACCGCCGCGTTCAAGGACTGCGCCCAATGCCCGGAAATGGTGAACATTCCCGCGGGACAATTCACCATGGGCTCGCCTTCCGGTGAGCTGTATCGCGGAGCGGAAGCGCAACACCGCGTCAGTGTCCCGTCCTTTGCGCTCGGAAAATACGAAGTCACCTTCGCGGAATGGGAAGCCTGCGTCGCCGATAAGGGCTGCGGCGGGCACCATCCGGACGACCAAGGCTGGGGCAAGGGAATGCGCCCCGTCATTGGCGTAAGCTGGGACGATGCCAAAGCCTATACCGCGTGGCTCTCGCGCAAGACGGGCAAGCAATACCGACTGCCGTCCGAATCGGAATGGGAATACGCAGCGCGAGCGGGAACCACGACGCCATTTTCCTTTGGCGCAACCATCACCACGGCCCAGGCAAATTTCGACGGCAGCACCGGCTATGACAAAGGCCCAAAGGGGATCAACCGCGAAAAGACCATGCCCGCCGGTAGTTTTCCCGCCAACGCCTTCGGCGTACACGACATGCACGGCAATGTCTGGGAATGGATCGACGATTGCTGGGCCGACGAATACACCGCCGCAACACCGTCCGACGGCAAGCCCTACGTGAAACCCAACTGCGGCGGCCACGTCATGCGCGGCGGCTCCTGGGAGGATTATCCCGGCGACGTCCGCGCATCCGCGCGCGTCGGCAGCGGCACCGACGAACAATCCTGGGCCGACGGCTTCCGCGTGGCGCGAGCGCCATAGTCTGTCATCCCGGGGCACGCGATAGCGTGAACCCGGGACCCACGGATCAATCACTCTCGGTGGGTCCCGGATCGGCGCTGATGCGCCGTCCGGGATGACAATTGCGTTCTAAATCCCCGCGTACCACTCGTAGCCGTCGTCTTCCCAATAGCCGCCGTGGCCGCCGCGAATAGTGTCGATGCGGTCAACCGCTTCGATGCGCACGATGAACTTCGCCATCTTGTAACCGAGCTGCCGTTCCACGCGCAGACGCAGCGGCGCGCCATTGGCCAGCGGCAACGGCTCGCCGTTCAGCTCGTAGGCGAGAATGGTCTGCGGATGAAACGCATCGATCAGATCAATGCTTTCATAATAGGTGTGCGTGCCTTCCTGATAGCGAAGCTGCTCGTCGGCGCAGTGGAAGACGATGAACCGCGCCTTCGGACGTAGACCCACCTTCTGCAGCACGGCGGAAAGCGGCGTTCCGGTCCAGCTTCCGATGGCGCTCCAGCCCTCCACGCAATCGTGGCGGGTGATCTGCGAGCGCGTTCCCAGGCCGCGCAAATCGGTCAGCGAAAACGCGGAGGGCCGCATGACGAGCCCATCCACCTTCACCTGCCAGCGCGCATATTTGTCTTTGGCGTGTTCCAGATAGGCGGGGTCGAGGTTGTAGCTGTCCTGCGAACCATTGGCCCTGAACGGATGCGACACGTCGCGCGGACTGTATTCCGGCGCCAGCGCGTCCCTTGGAATCAGTGAGCGTTGCGCGCCGTAGCTCATGCCCTCTGCCGCCCGTAGAAGCTGCTGAAACGACGGCGCGGACGAAAGCCGGTCGCAGCCGGCCAAAACGAGACTGGCCGCGCCGCTCACGAGAAAGTGTCGGCGGCTGAAAACAAGTCCCGGTTTGAACAGAGCCAAGCGGTTCTCCATCCGGAAACGCTGCAAAACAGGCGTCCCATCGACCGCCAAACTACTCCAATGCGCGCCCTGCTGCCATGACACCCGCTTCCGACCGCCAGCCTGCCACTCCCGCCTTGCGGTTCTCCCCGCTAAAGTGCCGCCGATTTTTCCTGGGAGGGATTTCATGCGTCTTTTGAAGACATTTGCACTGGCCGCGAGTGTAGGCCTCGCGCTTTCCGCGACATCGAACTCTGCTAGCGCGCAGATTACCGCGTACGAAGGCGCCCGAGTCATCGTGGGCGACGGCCGCGCGCCGATCGAGAACGCCACGATCATCGTCAATGGCGCGCGCATCCAGCAGGTCGGACCGTCAACAGGCGTTCAGGTTCCGGCGGGCGCCACGCGCGTGAATCTCGCGGGCAAGACCGTGATGCCCATGATCGTGGACACGCATGTGCATCTGACGAACAACCGCGACGGGCTGATCCGCGATCTGAAACAGCGCGCCTATTACGGAATCAGCACCGCGCAGAGCATGGGCACCAACGGGTTCAACCTGCTGCCCGTCCGCGGCGAAAACGTCCCCGGTGGGGCGCGTTATCTCAGCGCCGGACGCGGCATCACGCGGCCCGAACCCGGACGCGACAACACCCCCTTCTGGGTCGACACGGAAGAACAGGCGCGCGGTGTCGTGCGGGAATTGGCGGCCAACAAGGTCGACATCGTGAAAATCTGGGTGGACGACCGCAACGGCATGTATCCCAAGCTGACGCCCGCGCTCTATGGGGCGATCATCGACGAGGCCCACAAGAACAACCTTCGCGTGACGGCACACATCTTTACCCTGGAAGACGCCAAGGGCCTGCTGCGCGCCGGAGTCGACGCATTCGCCCACAGCGTGCGCGACAAGGACGTGGACGATGAGTTCATGACCCTGGTGAAGCAGCGTCCGAATCTGGTGGTGAACCCCAACCTGCCCGACCGTGGCGTGAAGACCGACGTGGCATGGCTGCAGGCGAGCCTTCCCGCAGCCGAATTCCAGAAGGTTCAGGAAGAGAACGTCGACAATCAGCGGGCGCAGACGGCTTACGGCATCCAGGCGCGCAATCTCGCCAAGCTGACAGCGGCCGGCGTGAAGATCGTCGAAGGCGAAGACGGCAACACCTCTTATGGCCCACACATCGAAATGGAAGACATGGTCATCGCCGGCATGACGCCTATGCAAGTGATCACCGCCTCCGCCAAGATTGCGGCGGAGTTCCTGCGGCTGGGCGATGCCGGTACGATTGAAGCAGGCAAGAGCGCGGACTTGCTGGTGCTCGACGCCAACCCGCTCGACGACATCAAGAACACGCGCAAGATTTGGGCGGTATATCTGCGTGGTGCGGCTGTGGACCGTTCCAAGCGGCCGTAAATTTCCACGATATAGCGGTCGACAAAGGGCTCGTCTGTTTTCAGACGGGCCCTTTTCCTATCGCGCCCGGCAGCGTTGGCTGCGGCGGTTCGGGTGGCAGCGGCGGCAGCACAAAATGGGCAATCCACATCGCAACCGTCATCGCGATGAGCGCACCGCCAAAATAATCGAACATGTCCGGCCTTTTCATATGGCCACCTTGGCATGAGCCGGTGCTAGAGAAAAGTTGCCTCTCGCGGAGGCGCGGAGAGCGCAGAGAAGAAGGGGAACCACAAAGGACACGAAGGAGACACCAAGAGCACAAAGAGAAAATTGGCGCGCTTTGCGCGCCAGGCACAACCGCAACCTCCCAAGAATTAAGAAGGTTCCGAGAAACTTTGTGTCCTTTGTGTCTCCTTCGTGCCCTTTGTGGTTCCCCTTCTTCTTACCTCCGCGATTCTCCGCGGCTCCGCGAGGACCAATCAAAAATCGGGGGCCTTGGCGGTCGGCGTGCCGTAGTCGAATAGGTTGTTGTTGTTTTCGGCGCAGATGTTTTCTTCCAGCGGGCGGTTTCTTCCCACCCGGTACTGGCGTGACGCCTGCCAGGGTTTGTTGAAGGTGTCGGGATCGTCGATGGTCGCGACGACGTCCAGCTTCTGGCCGTTTTCAACCAACCGCCACCGCTCCGTAACGTGAATCTTATTGGTGTGCGGCGTGCGGTAGGCGTCGATGAAGGACTTGTCATTCATCGCGATGGTATCGACCACCAGCGTGTCGCCCTCGTAATGGCCGATCGAATCGCCGTACCAGGACGGTCTCGGGTTCGCCGCATGCGGCACGTTCAAATAAATGTGCCGCGTCTCCGCGTTGCCGTCGAAGATCATCGTCACTTCCTTGGGGGATTGGACGAAATACAAAGCGCCACCGCCTAACGTAATGAAGCCCGGAACACCGCCCGGCTTGCAGGCAGAACGCGCGGTGTAGGCGATCTTACCCGCCAGGACTTCGTCGTTGTCCTTTTTCATCACGTCCTTGGCCCATTGTTTGAGGTTGGGGTTCGTGATGTCGCTGATGCGATAGGTCGGCTGGGCGCCCAGATTGTTCGGCGTGTATTTGTAGCGCGGGTCTTGCGACACCGGCGGCGGAGAACCCGGCACCGCAAGCAGATCGCCCCCACCAATCCCGTTCCAGGAAATGCCGCCCGAGGAAAAATCCGGCGGCGATGCCACCGGCTGTGCCGCAGCGGTAGCGGCACAGATCGTAAGCAGCAATACAGGAGAGGAAAATCCGCGCATTCGTTCCTCCTAGAATGGGGTCAGGGCAGGCTTAACGCCACGAATTCCGGATCGCGATCCGCACTACCAACCGGCACCACGATAAATTGTTTGCCCTGGTGCATATACGTCATCGGAACACCCGTCGTGCCCGAGGGCAATTCCATTTCCCACAGCACCGCGCCCGTCTTCTTATCGAAAGCGCGAAATTTCTTTCCGCCCGCGCCCGGCGAAATCTCAACCGGCATTTCCGGCGGCAGACGCGATCCTGCGCGCGCCATAATGAGATCGCCTTCGCCGACAAACAGCAGTGTCTTGGTCAGCAGTGGCGATGCCCGCCCTGGGTTGCCAAGCGGAGGCAGATTGAGCCCCTTGAGCAGAGGATGATTGCGAGGACCATCGCCGTTGGCGACCTGCCACAGCGTATCGCCGGTGTTCAGATTGATGGCCGTGATGCGGCCGTAAGGCGGTTTCAACAGCGGCAGGCCTTGCGGCCCCGCCGGATAGGCGCGCAACCCCGGCACATAGTCCAAATCCGTCGCCCGTGGATCGCCCTTGACGAGGTCGGCAACGAACGGGGCTGTGATCGACTGCACATAGAGAATTCCCGTTTCCGGATCGAAGGCCCCACTTTGCCAATCCGCGCCTCCGACCGAGCCCGGCAATTGCACCGTTCCCTTGACGCCATTCCCGGCCACCGTAGGCGGCGTGAACATCGGGCCGAGCTTGTATTGCTTCACCAAGTCCAGCGCCTGCCGCTTGAGATCAGGCGTGAAGTCGATGAGATCGTTCTCGGTGACGCCCTGCCGCTCGAAGGGCGCGGGCTGCGTCGGGAAGGGCTGCGTCGGCGATGTACGCTCGCCCGGCGTCGTGGACGTGGGAACCGGCCGTTCTTCGATAGGCCACACCGGCTGTCCCGTCACACGGTCGAAGACGAAAGCGAAACCCTGCTTGGTCAGTTGCACGACAGCTTTGATCGGCCGGCCGTTGACATTGATGTCAGCCAGAATAGGCGCGGCGGGATTGTCGTAATCCCACAGATCGTGGTGGACCGTTTGAAAGTACCAGAGCCGCTCTCCGGTGGCGCATTTCACCGCGACGATGCTGTCGCTGAACAGATTGTTGCCGAGCCGCTGGCCGCCATACATATCGTTGGTGGGACTGGTCAGCGGAAAATAGGCAATTCCCAACTGTTCATCGGCGCTGATGAGCGACCACAGATTCGCCATGCCGGTATAGGACGCGGAGTCCTTTTCCCAGGTGTCGCTGCCGAATTCGCCCGCGCGCGGGATAACGTGGAAGGTCCAGCGCGGCTTGCCGGTGCGGACGTCGAAGGCTTGTACGTCACCGGGCACTTGCAACTTTACTTCCGGCCGGTCGCTCATATTGCCGCCGGTCATCACAACGTCGCCGCAGACCTGTGGGCCACTCGATGAAGAATAGGCCGTCGCACGCGGTCCGAGCGCGCGTTTTAAGTTCACACGTCCGCTCTCGCCCCAATTGGCAACCGGCTTACCGGTCTTGGCGTCCAGCACGACGAGATTTTCGCCGCGAATGACGAAGATGCGTTTGTCGTTACCTTGCGACCAATAACCGATCCCACGCGTGGCGCTGGGATTGGGCGCCATCCGCTCATCCGCAAAGGGTTGTTCGACCCAGATCGTGCGTCCCGTGCCGGGATCGAAGGCTTCAATGAGCCCAACACCGTCCGAGGTGAAGAGCACGCCGTCGACTAGAATCGGCGTGGCGCGGAAATCGCGGTTGTATTTTACGTTTGGATTGCGCTGCAGAATGCTTGCGTCTACCGCTGGGCGGCGCCACGCGATGCGCAAACGCGCAACGTTCCCCGCATTGATCTGATCGAGTGGCGCGTATTTCGTGCTGCCGAGATCGCCGCCGTGATAGCGCCATTCCCCGCCGCGCGTTCCTTGCTGTGCGTTGCCGGCGCTCGCCGCCAGTACGAATGCCGCTAAACCTATCGACGCAAAAACGCGAACGCGCATGGTGCCCTCCGCCGATGCAGGCTCTCGTCCAATCGGCGGGTGTCGTCTTTCGGCCGGTCGCGCGGGAGCAGATTGGCGACCTTACTCCAAAGACGCCGGTGCGGGAACGGCCGCCAAAAGGCGCCGCTCAGAAATCCGGCGTTTTGGCGACGGGAATCCCGTAATCGAAGAGGGTGAAATTGCCCTCCTGGCAAATCTGTTCGCCCAGGGTCGCCTTGATCCGGTTGAACCGCCGAACCGCCATCCAAGGCTGATTGAACGTCTCGGGGTCCTCGACCATGAACCGCACCTCCAACGTCTTGCCGTCCTGGATCAGGCGGTAACGCTCCACCACATGCAGTTTATCGCTGTGCGGCGTGCGGTAATTGTCGACGAACGTCTTGGTGTTGAAGCCGACGGTATCGACGACAAGCGTGTCGTCTTCATAGTGGCCGACAGATTCGCCATACCAGGACGGCTTGGGGTTAGCCGTGTGCGGGCCATTCATGCGAATGCGCCGCGCGTGCCGGTCGCCTTCCTCCACGATCAGCACTTCGTTCGGCGACTGGATGAAGTAGAAGGGTCCTCCAGCGAGCCAGATCGCGGGCACGCCGGGCTGCTTGCAGGACGAACTCGGCGTGAAGCCGATCTTCCCCTTCAGCACCTCGTCATTGTCTTTCTTCATCACGTCCTTGGCCCATGGCTTTAGATTGGGATTGGTCAAATCCGCGATGCGATAGGTCGGCTGCTGCCCGGTACGGATCGCAACGCCGTTACTGATGTAGGGGTGCGAAGAATCGTTCGTGACGAGCGGCGGGGTACCGGGTATCTCGATGTAATCGGTGCCGAAGGGCGTCTGCCAAGCGGTTTGATCCGAGGAAAAATCGGGCGGCGCCACGGGCGCTTGCGCCGCCGCGGAGGCGGCAAGAGCGAGCGCGGCTGCGCCCCCGGCAAAGATGCATGACAGCAAAGCGCCCCGGGACATGACGTGCCTCCCTCGTTCGTAACCGCTGCCGGAACAATAGCACTCCCCGGCGCTCATCGCCCAGGCGTTACATGGCGGGCGGGCGGGCATCTGCTATAAGCGCCCCAAGTGCTCGTTAGCTTGGAGGGGTTCATGCGCATTCCGAAGCCGCTTGCCGTCATTTCGCTGCTCGCCCTGTTCGCCGCTCCGGCGCAGAGCCAGATCACCAGCAATCCGCTTCCCGCCCCCCTTGAGAAACGCGGGCTTGCGGTCGAGGTGAAAGATCTGGTGCGCCTGCCCGATACGCGCGGCATCCACGGTATGGATGACGTTAACCCCGCAGGCTGGGCCCGCATCTCCTATGTGAAAGACCTGCCGGATGGCCGGCGTTTCGCCAATGATTCCCGTGGCTTCATGTACCTGCTGGACGCGAGCAACCAGCCGCAGGTCTATACCGATGTGGCCAAGGCCTTTCCCAACGCGGTCTTCAACCGGCTGGAAAGCGGCTTCATCGGCTTTGCCTTCCACCCCGACTTCGCGCGCAACGGTCTGTTCTACACGGTCCACAGCGAGCGCGGTCCCGGCAATCCCAAGACGCCGGACTTCATTCCGCCGGGCTACGGGCTGAAGGACGTGACCTTCCACAACGTCATCACCGAATGGCACGCGACGAACCCGGCCTCGAACACCTTCGAAGGCACGCGGCGCGAAATCCTGCGCGAGGCCCATGTCGTCGCCAATTTGACCCACCCTATGGGTGCGCTGGAATTCAACCCGACCGCTAAACCCGGCGATGCCGATTACGGACTGCTCTACACCAGCGGAAGCGACCACGGCTTCAGCAACGGCGGCGGCCCCAACGCCAGCAACCCGACGCAGACCCAGCGGCTGGACACCATCATGACCGCGATCCTGCGCATCGATCCGCGCAGCCCGTCGGAGACGCACGGTCAGAAAGGCCTTGGCGATTACACGATCCCCATGGCCAACAAATTCGCGGCGGACGGCGATCCCAAAACGCTGGGCGAAATCTACGCCTATGGCTTCCGAAACGCCCACCGCCTGTCGTGGGACATGGAAGACGGCACGATGTATGCCTCTGACATCGGCATGGACAACATCGAGGAGCTGAACATCGTCCGCAACGGCGAGAATTACGGCTGGATGCGCCGGGAAGGCCTGTTCGAAAACGGCCGTTTCCGGGGCGGCGCGCTGAACCAGCTCTATCCCCTACCGGCGGAGATTTTGGATGGCCGGCAGAAGGACGGTTACACCTACCCCGTCGCCATGTACGACCACGACGAGGGCCGCTCAATCACCGATGGCTTTGCCTATCACGGGAAAATCGCCGCCCTGCGCGGGAAGTTCGTGTTCGGGGACATCCAGCGCGGCCGCATTTTCGCCGCCGACATCGCCGCCCTGAAAAAAGCCGATGACGGCATCCCGCAAACGGTTGCGCCGATCGAAGAAGTGCAGCTTTATATAAAGGATACCAGCGGCAAGCGCGTGGACGTTTCCTTTCAAGAGCTTATCGAGAAAACCATGGGGGCGAAAATTCCGCGCGCCGACCTTCACATAAGCCGGACCCGCAATGGGGAGCTGCTACTCACCTCCCGTCAGGACGGCATGATACGGATGCTTGTACCTTGACCGAAATCGCAGCCAAAAAACTTGTCCGTTTCGGCCTCTCGGCCAACGGCTCGCAATGCCTGGTGGAATTTGAGAAGGAAGACGGCGCCACGGGCCGGCTGGATTTCCCCAGCACCCAATTGGACGAAACCATCGGCCTGCTGTTGCAGGTTAAGCAGCTTTTCGCCGAACGCTTTCAGGCATCCGACCAGCGCTCGGTCCTGGTTGCCGAGCGGGTGGGGGTTCTGGTCCAGCCCGACGCCGTGGTGATGGATTTCATGGTCGGCGGCGCGCCGATCTCCTTCGCCATTCCGCCGGAGATGGCCGTTCAGCTCATGCAATATCTGCAGCAGCAATTTGCCAACCCGGCGCCAGCAACGTCCTGATCCGGGGGCGCTCAAAGTTTGGTCAACAACGCATTTCGATGCGGACCGAGCGGGGTTCGCGAGTGTGCAGTGCAAAACCGGGAAAACCGCACGATTTTGGCAATGGGGCATTCGCCCAGGGCGGGGCTCGCAGCAATGTCAGCTTTGCCACCTTGCCCTGTTGTTAACCCCGATCCTATACTTTGGCCTGAAGGCGTTACGCCCGCAGCCATGCGTGTCGGAAAAAAACGCCGTCTAGTTATCCTATTTGGGAGTGAGGTAAGTCAGATGAATCCTACGCGTTCAGTTTTGGCGCGCGGCGCCGCCGTGGCGTTTTTTGCTGCCATTGGGGCAACACTTCCGCAAATGGTCGATGCCCAAACCAATGCGCTCGTGGGCACCTGGAACCTCGTACCCGAGAAGTCCACAGGCCCCGCACGCTACAAGAGCATGACGATGAAGATCGGTGGCGCGGGCGACATGGTCGATGCCGAAGGCGTCGATGCCTCGGGCAAGCCGGTGAAGCAGAACTATACCGTCACCGCCGACGGCAAGCCGCACCCGATCACCAGCATCCCAGATGTCGATACGGCGACTTGGACCCGCTATAGCGACACCAACACGAGCTACCAGTACAACAAGGGCAAGAACATCATGGTTCTGGGCGCCCGGTCCGTCACGCCCGACGGCAAGACCATGACGTTGCGCGAGCAGGTTTACGACCGCAACGGCAAACAGCTCGGCACGTCCATTATGGTATTCGACAATCCCAATGTGCAGGTGGCGAGCGTCGCCCCCGCGCAGGCCGCCGCTGCCGCTCAGGCTGCCCCCGCCGGTCCGACGGCCGATGAAAAGGCCGGCGCGACGGCTTTGGAAGCAGACAACGCCGATGCGGCAATTGCCGCCTTCACGGCCGCGCTTGAGAAGAAGGAAAAGGGCTCCGACGCCCATTATGACTACGTCATGCGCGCAGTGGCCCACGGAAAGAAGAACGACTTCGCCAAGGCGCTGGCCGATTTCGACGAAGCCTTGAAGCTGAAGGGTGACGATGCCGACGCGCGTTTCCGCCGCGGCGCGATGCGCTTCGGCCAGAAGGATTATAAGGGCGTGGTCGAAGACATGTCCGTCGTGCTGAAAGCCGATGAAAAGAACGGCCCCGCCTACCGCATGCGCGGCTTCTCCTACAACATGCTGGATCAGCGCACCGAAGGCGCGGCCGACAACGACAAGGCCTGCGAACTGAATAAGGATCTCTGCCCGTAAAAAATTTTACGAAGCATGCGTTTCAAGGGCCTCCTGCGCAAGCAGTGGGCCCTTTTCGCATCTACTCCGCAGGTTTTCGCGCGATCAGCACGCGATTGATGAAGCTGTAGACTAGCGTTCCGTCCTGATCGATGCCTTCGTTATAGCCTTCCAGCAGTCCGTATTGCGGCAGCGATTTCCAATCGCGCTTGGCGATGGACTCGTTGGTGTAGGTGATCGTCATTCCCGGACGCACGGGCTTCAACCATTTCAAATCCCGAAATCCCGGCGAGACGTAATTCTCCTGCGTGCGTACCTCACCCACCGCAACAGCGGCGTTGCGATGCGCGATCATCAGCTTCATCCAGACAAGCGCCGTCTGCCAACCGCTGGCGATGATACCGCCATAGGGTGAGAGCGCCGCGGCTTCCTTATCGATATGGAACGGCTGCGGATCGTATTTTTTGGCAAATGCGATGATGTTCTCTTCGGTGAAGGTGTAGGAGCCGATTGTTACTTTGCCGCCGAGCGGCACGTCTTCGAACCACACGCCCATTTCAACCTGCCCCTGCCGCTGCACGGCAGCCGAACATCGGCCAGCACACAAACATCATCACCCGTTCCTCACCGCGCCACATGGAAAAGCGGAATTGAACGTAGCCCCGCGCGCCCTTGGATGATTTGCGCGTGGCCAGCACCTCGCCCTCAAGGCGCAGCGTATCGCCTGCGCGCACGGGCTTGCGCCATTGCAGCTCATCGACGCCGGGAGCCCCAACGCTGGCCGCGCGGCAGAACAGACCGTCCACCATCATGCGCATGGAAAGAGCGCACAGGTGCCAGCCGCTTGCGGCCAGCCCGCCCAAGATGTCGGTTGTTGCTCCGGCATCCAGATGCTGCGGTTGAGGATCGAATTCGGCGGCGAATTCCATGATTTCCTCCGCCGTCAGCAGGTGCGTCCCCAGCTGGAAAACTTGGCCGGCTTGGAAATCGTCGAAATAGATAAGATCGGTCATGAAGGCGGCTCGATACTCCTCACTTCAATTCTTGGATGAGACGCATGTAAAAGCTGACGGCTTGCCCCAGATCGCTGACCGCCAACCGCTCATTGGCGCCATGCAAGCGCGCACCATCCGCCTGATCCTCATGATAGGGGCTGAAGCGCACCACCTCATCGGCAATCGGCAGATAATGGCGCGAATCGGTGGCCCAAGCCGACATGTCCGGCGCTACCGGTACGCCATAGGTCGATTTGATCAGACCAGCAATATGGGTGAATGCCGGTCCGGTGACGGACGTCGTTTTTGTTGCCTCGGAATTGATGTCCTTGCGCTCTGTCACGTCTACCTTGGGGTCACCGACGGCGGACTTTATCTGCGCCAGCACCGTCTTTAGGGAATCGCGGGGATGCAAATTGAAATTGATGATGGCGCGCGCGGCGTCCTTCCCGCCGGCGCTCATGATTGGCGGCGACATCGTCGTGTGCAGAGCCGCTGCTGAATCGGGCACGGCTTCCATGCCGCCCAACACGACCGAATTCAGCGCCCACAGATTGGCCAGGACGAATTTTCCGCCGAACGGCGCCAGGGGCGCAATCGCGGCGAATTTAGCCCGCTGGATGTCATCCAAACCGGATTGGAATTTGTAATTCGCAACATTGGCGATTGCTTTGGAAAGGCGCGCCGCATTGTCGCCTCCCCCCCGCGCCGTCAGCTCCAGACTCAGCAATCCTTTTCCCGCAACGGAGAGAAACGCTACCGGCTTGTGTACGCCAGGATAGGGCTCGTTCCTGATGGCGGCGCCCTCGTCCAGCACCCAGGCGAAATGCAAGCCGCGCGACTGCAGCGCCTTGGCGATGGCCGCGCTGCCGCTGCCGCCGGTTTCTCCATCGTGACCAATCGCGAACATGATGGTGCGGTCGGGCTGGAAGCCTTCCTGCGCCAAGCGGTTTGTCGCTTCCAGAAAGGCGATCAGCGGCCCTTTGTCGTCGCGCGTACCGCGGCCCCACACGAAGCCATCGGCGATGTCGCCCGAGAACGGCGCGTGCGTCCAATTCTTCTCCGTGCCCGGCGCGACCGGCGCCACGTCCATGTGCGCCAACACGAGGACCGGCAGAACATTGGGATTCTTACCGATCCAGGTGAACAGAAGACTCTTCCCGAAAACCTCGGGCCCTGCCGCTTCGTGGAAATAGGGATAGGTCGTGTCCATCCACGCCTGCATCGCGTCGAGCGCGCTTCCCTGTTCGCCTTCCTTCACAAGGGCATCTGAGGGAATGGTTGGAAACTTCACCGCCTGCGAAAGATGCCGCGCGGCAAAGTCAGCATCCACGGCGATCGGCGGAGCGGCAGCTTCCACCGCAGGCGCGGGCACCATGAGCGTGCGCACCAGCATGAACACGAGCAGCAACCCAAGCACTGCGCTTACGCCAATGAGTATGCGCTTCATCGTTCCGCTCTGCCGTGGTCCCTCACTCGCAAGCTTCCACTGACACGGGCGTCTTTACAAGGAAGTTGCGCACTTCGGCGAGGGCTTGGGCAAACCCGCAGCGCAGGACCGGAATCTCCGAAGGCAGGGCGGAAAGCAGACGCGAGGGACAGGCGGCATCCAAGACGACGAACACACCCCTGTCGGTTTCGCTGCGGATCAGGCGGCCAAACGCCTGCTTCAGCCGCAGGCGCGCGAGCAGATCGTCATAGGTCTTGCCGAAGCGCGCGCGGCGAGCCTTGTGCAGGATGGTTGGCTTGGGCCAAGGCACCTTGTCGAAAACGCACAGACGAAGCGAACGGCCCGGCACATCAACGCCGTCGCGCAAAGCGTCGGTTCCGAGTAGGCAGGCGTTCTCCTCGCTCCGGAAAAGATCGACCAGCGTGCCGGTGTCGAACGCATCCAGGTGCTGCGCATACAGCGCGATACCACCGTCCGCGAGCGGCCCGGCGATACGGGCATGCACCGCGCGCAGCGTCTTGACCGCTGTGAACAACCCGAGCGCGCCGCCCCCCGACGCCAGGAACAGCTCGCGATACGCCGCGCCAAGCTGATCCCAATCGTGCCGGTCCACGTCGCGCACAACGATGACGCGCGCCTGATTGCGCCAATCGAAGGGCGAACCAAACATCGCCCGTTGCGGCGGTTCGGGCAGATGATGCGCGCCGACACGCACTTCGGCCGCACGCCAATCGCTGTCCGGCGCGTCGTCATTGCCCGCGTCGCGCAAGGTCGCCGATGTGATCAGCGCACCGTGCGCGGATTTCAGCACGGTTTCGGCAAAGGGAATGGTTGGATCGATCCAATGACGCTTCAGACCGACATCGGTGTCGCGTCCCTCGTCGCGGCCGATCTCGAACCAATCGGCAAATTCGCTCGTCTCGCTTGCCTCTACTTCAAGCGCCGCCAGCATCGCGCGCCAGGATGGGATCAAAAGCTGCGACCGGCGCTCCAAGCCGCGCACCGCGGCTTCGATCCGTACGCGCGTTCCGGTCTCCAGCTCGGCGGCTTCCTTATCCAGCCGTCCGCGCAAATGGGCCGCAACACGGGTGAGGGGCGCGGCGATCTGCCCAAGGGAGCGATTGAGGGCGCGCGCGGCCTCTTGCAGTTCCGGACGCAGCGGCCGGACATCGGCTTCCAGCCCATATTGCGATTCCGCATCGGTGCTTCGCGCGCGCACGTGATCGTATGCCAGCGCCAGAAACGTTTCGCCCGGACCGCGCGGGCCGCCGCCTTTCACCCGCTGCAGCCAGCCCTCACCGGCAAGCGAAGCGGCCGCCGATAGAGCCTCGTCCAAAGGCGCCGCGCCGTCCTTGTCGGCAACCAGTTCCCGTATCCGCTCGTTCAACCCGCGCGCACGCGATTGCCGGCCTTCCGGCCCTCTGATCCAGCGGCGCAACTCGGCCATCTCCGCACCCGACAGCTCCGCGGAAAAAGCGGAGTCCGATGCGTCGAACAGATGGTGGCCCTCGTCGAACACGTAGCGCACGCGCGCGGCTGGCGCGATGTCGTCCGCCTCCTCCGCGGCGAATCCGTCCGGTGTCCCTTGCGCCATGACCAGCGCATGATTCGCGATGACGATGTCGGCGACTTGCGCTTTGCGCAGCGTGCGCTCGATGAAGCATTTGCGATAATGCATGCAGGCGGAATAGATGCATTCCCCCCGCCGGTCCGTCAGTTCGCGCAATGGAACACTGGCCGCGAGAAACGCCGGAAAGCCTAAGCCCGAAAAGTCGCCGTCGGAGGTGACCGTCATCCAGCGCGCGATCAACCCCAGCGCGACGGCGCGCTGACCGGGTAGCATCGCATGCCGTTTGGCGGCCTCTTCAAAGTTGAGGAGGCACAGGTAATTCTCGCGCCCCTTGCGCAGGACCACCTTCAACGGGCGCCCGAGACTTTCCTGCGAGAGCTTCTGCGCTTCCTGCAAAATTTGCCGCTGCAAATTGCGCGTATAGGTCGATATCCAAAGGCCGGGACCGTTCTTTTCCGCCCATACCGACGCCGGCGCCAGATAGCCCAGCGTCTTGCCGGTGCCCGTCCCCGCTTCCACCAAGGCAATCCGCGGCGAGCCAACACGCTCGCGCGGGGCGAAGGCCACCGTCGCCGCGATCGTGAAATCCTGCTGCTGCCGGCGCACGACGCCTTTGCGTCCGACCAAAGCGGCGAGCCGTGCTTCCGCCTCTTCGGGGGCGACCGGATGACTCGATGGGCGCGCGGGCGGCGGCTCATCCTCCCAGTCCGGTAAAATCCGCCACACGTCGACGCCGGTCAGCGGCCCCGGTGCGCGCTCGGGTTCGCCCAGCACGGCCAGCACGGCGGGACCCCAGCGCCACCCGGCTTTGTTCATATAGCTGGCAGTTTTCCGGGCGCGCTCTTTGTCCAGAGCCTCGGCTGCAACGAGGCCGTCCAACAAAACCGTTGCCGCCCGTGTCAGAGTGCGCGCGCCGTCATCGGCCGTATGCGGCTCCGGCAAACGCAACGCACGGGCAAGGCCGAGCGGGCTTGGCAGGCAAGGCACGCCGGGATGCACGAAAGCAAACAGCTCCAGCACATCGAAAACCGGCCGTACCGGACGCGCGCCCAATCGTTGCGCCACGAACATCGCGTGACAGGTGAGGATGTCGCCGTTCGCAATCAGATTGCGCGCTTCAGCGACAGAAAGGACTCGCACCTCTCCCGATGGTTGCGCCAGCACGGCGCCACCGCCGGTAAGCGCCAGAGCCGGCAAATCCATCTGGGGAAGACGCAAACAGCCTCTCGCGGGAATCGAACGCGACGGGACTATGGCCGGTTCGGCGTCAGGCGGCTAGGTCGGGATATAAGCGCCGCAGCGCCTCACGCACGCGCGTATGTTCGGCGATGATGCTGTTTGTCCCAATGGCCAGCACATTCGTGTTGGCGCCGTCGCGTGCGCTCTGGGCAAGGGCACGGGCCGCCGTTGTCAGGGCGCTCAAGCCCAAGCCGCCGGCCGCGCCCGCAAAATCCTGGGCCAGACGGGCAGCCTGGCTCCACTCTTCTTTTTCAGACGCCGCAGTGAGTGACTGCGCCAGCGATTCGGCGGTCACGAGGTAAGACTGCAAAATATCGATCAAAGTTTTGATGCCGAGCGACTTTTCCAGATCCGAGAAAGCCTTGGCATCGATGGCGGCTTCGACCTTTTCGGCTTCCGCGTGATCGGCGGGCCGGTCGGTGTCGCCGGTGAGGTTGGACACGGCGGCAAAGAGCCCACTCGCCGCGGAAGGCCAGCGCAACGTGGCATCGGCGCCGTCGGGCGAAGCTTCATCGGCCGCAACGAGCGCAAGAATAGGCGTGTGCTGCCCCGGCGTTGCCGCGAGCGCCGCAACACTTGCCGCAGCGGCGATGACCACGCTGTAGCCGCCGCGTGCCGACATGGTCACGGCCTGTGCCAAAGTCTCGGCGTGGACGACCGAATTGCCGAACGGGGTCAGCAACCGGTCGAGCGCGGAACGCGCCTCTTCCGTGGAAACGAAGGCCAGGATCATAAGACCGCTCGGCGGCTGTACCTGTTCGTCGCTCGCCCATTCGTCCTGCGCCGCGGCTTTTGCTGCGGGGACGGTGATCCAGAAGCTCGCCCCTAGCCCCGCCTCGCTTTCGACGCCGATCGTTCCGCCGATGGATTCAATCAGACGCTTGGCCACCGCAAGACCGACGCCGGCCCCGCCGTGACGCGTCGTGTACGAATCGTCCTGTTTGGTGAACGGCTCGAAAATCGCGGCCAGCAGATGCCCCGGAATGCCAGGGCCGCTATCGGTGATCGCGCAACGAACCCGCGGAGCACCGTCCGCGCCGGCCGTCGCGTCCAGATTGATCTCGACTTTGCCCCGCTCGGTGAACTTCAGCGCGTTGCCGACAAGTTTCAACAAGACCCGCCGTAGAAGGCGCGGATCGGCAGCGACCCTTGGCAGGCCCGGTTCGACATTGATGGCTAGCCGTAACCGCTTTTCCCACGCATTGGGTTGCAGCAGACGCACCACTGTGCGTGCCGCTTGCCCCGCGTCGCAGCCGTCCTCGGGAGACGAAAGCGATTCGCCGGAGTTCTGCGAGAGAGCGATGATGTCATCGAGCAGCGTTTTGAGACCGCGGCTCGATTCCAGCAAAACCTTGACGCGGTCGCGCTGCTCCTTGGCGAGCTCACTGCGTTCCAGCAATTGCGCCATGCCGATCATGGCGTTCAGCGGCGTACGCAATTCGTGGCTGATATTGGAAATGAATGCCGACTTGGCCCGCTCGTCCGCCTGCGCCGCTTCGTGTATGGCTGTGGTGGATTGTTTCTCACCGGCAAGTTGCCGCTCCAGTTCGGCCTTGTCGCCGCTAAGCCGCAGCAGCTCTTCCCAGAGTTGCCGGGAATGGCTTCGATGGCTCCAAAGGGCGCCGGCGAGCGGCAAAGTGATGAGAGCTGCGACCAGCGGGTTCAGCGCGTGCAACAACGCAGACGCGACGAGCAGCAGCACGGATCCCGCGCCCAGCCAATCGGCTAAAGCCACGCCGCCGGACGGCAAGATGCCGGCGCGCACATCGGAACGGTTTACGTCACCGTCGTTGTTCACCACGACTCCCTGATCGGCGCTATCGCCTATTGCACCGGGCCTTTTCGCTTGCGTTGACCTAGTGTAGGGCTGAGCCTAGCTTTCCGGCTCTTTCGATCCGCTTAACATCAGGACTTTCAATGAACCTCGGCGCCCGCCGTGAACTTGCGTTAGCTGCCCGTGCATGGCCCTTCGAAGAGGCCCGCAAACTCGTTGCGCGCATCGATAAAAAGCGAGCCGCAGGCGCAAACGTTAAAGAAGTCCTGTTCGAGACCGGCTACGGCCCTTCGGGGCTGCCGCATATCGGCACGTTTGGCGAAGTCGCGCGCACGAGCTGGGTGCGTCAGGCCTTTGAGGCCATGTCGGAGGTGCCGGCGCGGCTTGTCGCCTTTTCCGACGACATGGACGGCCTGCGCAAAGTACCGGACAACGTCCCCAATCAGGACAAACTCCGCGAGCACCTGGGAAAGCCGCTGACGGAGATTCCCGATCCGTTCGGGACGCATGACAGCTTTGGCGCGCATAACAATGCGCGGTTGAAGGCGTTTCTCGACCGCTTCGGTTTTCGCTACGAATTCTATAGCGCGACGGAGTGCTACAAGAGCGGCCGCTTCGATGCGGCACTGCTGAGCGTGTTGCAGAATTACGAAGCGGTGCGCGATGTCGTGCTGCCGACGCTTGGGCCGGAGCGCCGCGCGACGTACAGCCCGTTCTTGCCGCTTTGCCCACGAACGGGCCGTGTGCTGCAAGTGCCGATTGTCGCCTGGGACGCAAAGGCGGGCACGGTCGTTTACGACGAAGAAGGCACGCGCACCGAGGTGCCGGTCACCGGCGGCCATTGCAAGCTGCAATGGAAAGCCGACTGGGCCATGCGCTGGTTTGCCCTTGGCGTCGATTACGAGATGAACGGAAAGGACCTCATTCCGTCTGTCGAATTGTCCGCCAAAATCGTGCGCGTTCTCGGGGGACAGCCGCCCGAGGGCTTCAACTATGAGCTGTTCCTGGACGAACAGGGCCAGAAGATTTCCAAGTCCAAAGGCAATGGTCTTTCCGTGGACGAATGGCTGGCGTACGGCTCCGAGGAAAGTCTGGCGCTGTTCATGTTTCAAAAGCCGCGCGCGGCCAAGCGTCTTTATTTCGACACCATTCCGCGGGCGGTCGACGATTACATCGCCTTCCTTGCGCAGCATCATCGCGACGATAGCGAACCGGCCAAGGGGCTCGAAAATCCCGCCTGGTTCATTCACGCGGGCGATCCGCCGGCAGAGGAATACCCCGTCAGTTTCGCGCTGCTGTTGAATCTTGTCAGCGCGTCGGGCGCCAGCGAGCGCGATGTCTTGTGGGGCTTCATCCGCAGCTATGCGCCGCACGCGGGACCGGAGACACATCGCGGCCTCGACCGGCTCGTGACCTATGCGCTGAAGTATTACGAGGACTTCGTGAAGCCGCAGAAGCGCTATCGCGCGGCGGACGCCAAAGAGCGCGAAGCCCTGTCCGCGCTCGCCGATGCGCTGGAAAACATGGCCGAGGAAAGAAACGCCGAGACCGTACAGAACCTCATTTACGAGATCGGCAAGACGCATGGCTTCGAGCCGCTGCGCGACTGGTTCAAAGCGATTTACGAAGTCGCGTTGGGTCAGGAACAAGGCCCACGCTTCGGATCGTTTGCGGCATTGTTCGGCTGTGCTGAGACCGCCGTGCTCATTCGCACCGCGCTGTCGGGCGCATTCTTGCCACCCGCGCAGAAGAGCTGACACAGACCAATGGCGCAGGACGTTTCGCGTGAGACACTTTCTGCAAAAGCGCGCAGACGTTTTCGCCGCCTCGTTTGCACGGTGTTTGCCTTAGCCGTCGCCGCCGTCTCGCCCGGCGTCGCTGCCGAAACGGCGCCGTTCGACCTGTATAAAGCGGGCCGGTACGAAGAGGCGATAAAGGCGGGAGAAGCAGCGCATACGGGGCAATCCCTTGCGGTTGCGGCGCGCGCCGCATTCGCCGAAGCCAATTTGAGCGAGAAACCATGCCTGCCCTGCCTCGAACGCGTCGAGGGTTATGCTCGGCAAGCCATTGCGCTCGACAACGGCCATCCGGAGCCGTTTGTCTATCTTGCCGCTGCGCTCGGCTACCAAGCCCGTATCGTCGGCACGCTGACGGCGAAGTTTCGCCGTTATCCCGAGCAGGCCAAGGAAGCGCTCGATCACGCGCTGATGGTGGCGCCGAATGACGATTGGGCTCTTGCGGCTCTCGCTGCCTGGCACATTGAGGTGGTGCGCAACGGGGGAAGCATTTTGGCCCGGGCGATCTATGGCGCGCGGATCGAGACGGGGAAAGAGCTGTTCTACAAGGCGTTCGCAGCCGAGCCGAAAAATCTCGTCACGCGCTTTCAGTATGCCTTGTCCCTATCGGGCTACGACTACGATGCGAACAGCGGTCCGGTTTCGGGAGTCCTGGACTCTGTTCGCGCAATCGAACCGCGCACAGCCTATGAGGGCGTCATTAAACAACGCGCGCTGCGGCTGCTCGATCTGATCAAAACGAACAAGCGCGCGGACTATCTGGCGCTGGTGAACCGTTATCAGGGGTATCCGTCCTGATGAGCGATCTCATTTACAAAATCGCGCGCAAAGCGGAATGGGCGGAAGCCGAAAAGGCAGGCGTTTTCACCGGTTCTGCGGACGACAAGCGCGACGGCTTTATCCATTTCTCCGCGGCCGCACAGGTGCGCGGCACCTGCGCCATTCACTTTGCCGGTGAACGCGATCTTTTGCTGGTCGCGGTGGATACGCAGCGGCTAGGTCCGGCTTTGAAATGGGAAGTTTCGCGCAAGGGCGATAGTTTTCCGCATCTGTACGGACCGCTTGCTCTCAGCGATGTGCGTTCCATCGTTTCGATCGAACGCGGTGCGGATGGATCCGCGATGTTTCCGCCTGAGATTCCGTGAAATGAAGAAGAAAAATGTTGTCCTTCAGGAGTAGATCATGAGCGTGCATAAAGGTTCGTGCCATTGCGGCGCGGTGGAATTCGAAGTCGAAGGCGACCTATCGGCTGGCTTCATGTGCGATTGCTCTCTCTGCCGCCGCAGGAACGCCATCATGTTTCGCATGCCCAAGGAGCAGTTCCGGCTGGTGAAGGGCGAAGACGCACTATCGCTCTATCAATGGAATACGCGCATCGCGAAGCATTATTTCTGCAAGCATTGCGGCATCTACACCCATCACCAGCCGCGCATGAAGCCGGACTGGATCGCAGTCAACATGGGCTGCATCGAAGATGTGGATGCGCGCAGCCTGCCGATGGAAATCGGGCAAGGTTCAAAACTTTCCGGCGGGCGTGAGGCTTAGCGCACCACGCGGCGGCCCCACAAAGGCCGCGATTGCGTTTTTAGGCTGTCCAATGCTGAAGAAGAGGATCGCCATGCGCATGTTGCCCCGTCCCCGGATCGCCCGTTTCGCCGCACTTGCACTGCTCGGGAGCGCGCTTGCTCCCATCGCGATGCGCGCGGATGCGGCCGAGAGCAATGCGTTTCCTCGCACCATCAGCGTCAGCGGCACGGGGGAGATTCTGGGAAAGCCGGATCAGGCGCGGCTTTCCGCAGGTGTTTTGACTCAGGCGCCGACGGCCGCCGCCGCGCTGACCGCAAACACCGCCGCGATGAACCGCGTTTTCGCAACGCTGAAAACCGCGGGCATTCCGGACAATAAGATTCAGACGTCGAACTTCTCGGTACAGCCGCAATACGCGCCGTTCCGGCAGGAAAATCCCACGCCCAGAAACATCACCGGCTATCAGGTGTCGAACCAGGTAAGTGTGGTGGTCGACGATCTGACCAAGCTCGGCCCGGCCTTGGATGCGCTGGTGAGAAGCGGCGCCAACGATCTGGGCGGCGTATCATTTTCCATCGCCGATCCCAAACCGCTTGCTGAACGCGCACGCGCCGCCGCCGTGGCAGACGCGGTTGCTAAAGCCAAGACGCTTGCGTCCGCAGCCGGCGTGACGCTCGGCCCTCTGCTGTCGATTCAGGAAGGCGGCGGCATCCGCCCGGTGCCCATGTTCGAAGCGCGCGCGACATTCGCCGCCGCCGCGCCCCCGCCCATCGCCATCGGCGAAGAGTCGGTCTCGGTCAACGTGTCGATGACCTACGCGATTCAGTAATATGATCCTCCCCTGCGAAGCGGGGGAGGGGGACCATGCGAAGCATGGTGGAGGGGGCGACCGCCCCTACCGTCTCAGCGCCTCGATGTCGTCCATGATGCGGTTCATGCGGGCGACCAGCGCCTTGTAGGGGGCTTCGCTGGTCATATCGATGCCGGCGCGTTTGTACAGTTCGAAGGGATAATCCGAACCGCCCGCGCGCAACATGTTCAGGAAACGCTCGGCCGCGGGCTTTCCCTCTTTGGCAATCGCGTCGGTGAATTGCGCCGCGCCCGCCATCGATGTCGCGTATTGGTAGACATAGAAATTGTAGAAGAAGTGCGGGACGAACGCCCATTCGATGCAATAGGCCGGGTCGATCGTCATCACGCCCTGGGCGTCGCCGTGATAGCGCTTCATCAGGTCGCAATACATTTCCGTCATGCGCGCGCCCGACAACGGCCGTCCGTGCTCGATCTCTTCGTGAATGGCCAGCTCGAATTCCGCGAACATGGTTTGGCGGTAAAACGTGCCGCGGATCGATTCCAGACCTTCGCCCAGATAATAGAGCTTTTCCTCTTTCGTTTTGGCGTGCGCCACCATGTAGTCGTTCAGCAGCATCTCGTTGGCGATCGAGGCCGACTCCGCGATGAACGTCGAATAATTCGCCTTCTCGAAAGGCTGGTTCTTCACCGACAGCAGCGTGTGAACCGCGTGGCCCCATTCATGGGCAAAGGTCGAAAGCGCCGCGTAATCGTCGTTGTGGTTCAGCAGCAGATAGGGATGCACGTCATAGGCCGAGCCGTTCATATAAGCGCCTGACGCCTTGTGCGCGCGCGGGTATGCATCGGTCCACTTGCCGGTGAAACCATGCTTTAGGAGATCGAGATATTCCGCCCCATAAGGCGCGAGCGCTTCCACCGACAGCCGCTCGGATTCGGCGACGGTGAATTTCGGAACGTTCCGACCCGGAAACATGGTTGGATACACGTCGTAATAATGCAGCTCTCCCTCGATGCCGAGCAGTTGCTTGCGCAGGCGGAAGTAGCGATGCAGCGTTGGCAGCCCGGCATTGGCCTGGGCGACCAACATGCGATAAACGCTTTGCGGCATGTTGTCGGGAAAAAGCGCCGCTGACAGGGCATTGCCGTGCTTGCGCGCTTTGGCGGCAAAGACATTGCCCATCACGCCCGCGGTCAGAATGGCGCCATTCGTGCTTTCAAAACCCTTCCACGCGCCCCAGAAGGCATCGAACACCAGCTTGCGGTCGGCACGGTTCGGCGATTGCCGGTATCGTTCGTAGGCGGATTGATCCAGCCGGACCTGTGTTCCGTCCGACAGCGTCACGGTCGGGTACGGCAAATCGGAATTGGCGAGCTGGCCATAAACGGCGTCGGGTTGTTGCAGCACATCGCCCGCGGCGGCCAGCACCGACTCCGCTTCGAGCCCGAGCGTGTGCGGGCCTGCGCGCAAGACATTCATGAGGAGAAAATCGTGATCGCCGGTAAGCGCCTTATCCTCGCGCAGAAAGGCCCGCACCTTCGCTTCGCCCAGCGCCAGGATTTCGGGCGCGAGCCACGCCGTCTTTTCACCGATCAGCGTGTTCAGCGCCCCCGCCTGCTGCCGCCGCTCCTGATTGCGCGCGATGCTCAGATCCTCATCGGCTCTAAGGCTGGCGTAAGAATAAAGCCGGTTTGCGTCTTTGTGCACCGCCGTCATGGCGTCGAGGGCGGAGCGCATTTCGTTCGCGCCCGTTCCAAGCGTGCCCTTGTATAGATCGAGTTGCAGCGCTTGTGCTTTCACGCGCTCATATTCAGCGGCCCAGGCTTCAGGCGAGGCATAAAGATCGGATAAATCCCACATAGCGATGTCCGTTGTAGCAGGCGCGGGTGCCGCCGCGCCGTAGGTCACCGGCAGGGGCGTCAGCAAAAGCGCCATTAGCGCTGCTGCGATACCCAAACGTGCCGGGTGAAAGAGAGACCCCATGATTGGCGTCATAGCGGTAGGCAGTCCCTCGGTGAGCCGCCCAGCTTAGCCGAGGGTCCGGCAAAAAACCTACCCTCCACGGCAAAGATTGCGCGCATGGAACCCAGGGCTGGCGCTGGCCACTTAACCCGCTAAGAATGGCCCCAAACGGGGATAAGAGGGAACGGGAAACATGGCCATCGCTGCGTTGTCCGGCTGGACCAAGGAACAAAAGAGCGTCGTTCTCGCGGCCTATCTGGGCTGGATGCTCGATGCGTTCGATTTCTTCCTGATGGTCTTCGTCTTTCGGGACATCGCCAAGGAGTTCAATGTAGGGATTCCAGACGTCGCCGTCGCCGTTGTGCTGACCCTCGCCATGCGGCCCATCGGGGCCTTCATCTTCGGCCGTGCGGCGGATCGATACGGACGCCGTCCGGTCCTCGCCGCCGTTATTTTCTGCTACTCGATCCTCGCCTTCGCCTCCGGCTTCGCGACCAGTCTCACCATGTTGCTGGTTCTCCGTGCCCTTTTTGGCATCGCCATGGGTGGGGAATGGGGCGTCGGGGCTTCGCTCGCCATGGAAAGCATTCCGCCCAAGGCCCGCGGCTTCGTTTCGGGGATTCTTCAGGCGGGCTATCCCACGGGTTACCTTGTGGCCTCCGTCGTGTACGGCTTTTTGTATCCCATGCTCGGCTGGCGCGGCATGTTCATGATCGGCATCATCCCGGGCTTCGTGGCGTTCTGGATTCTTCGCAACGTCAAGGAATCGCCGGAATGGACGCCCAAGCCGGCGCTCGGCAACGATTCCATCGCCACGCTGACTGCCTATGGCCGGCTCATCATTTACGCCGTGCTGCTCTGGGTCGGGGCCGGTCTCTATGTCGAGCAGCCGGCCGTCGCGGCGGCTTGCATCGCCATTCCGATTCTTGTGAGCCTGTTCCTCGCCTCACGCGATCCCGGAGTCTGGATCGAGTTCTTCGCGGTCATCGGCTTGCTGCTGGTCGATTATTTTTCGGTCGTTACGCACTCCATCCCAACGATCATGGCCGTGATCTACAACGTCGCGGGTGTGCTGGCCGGCGTGTTCTTGAAGCAGCATTGGCGCATTGGGCTGTATGCCGTGCTGCTGATGACCGCGTTCAACTTCTTCAGCCATGGCACCCAGGACCTGTACCCCACTTTCCTACAGGTGCAGCATCAGTTCTCGCCCGCAACCGTCAGCATCATTGCGGTCGTCTATAACCTGGGCGCCATTTTCGGCAGCCTAACCTTCGGCTCGCTGTCCGAGCGGATCGGACGGCGCCGCGCCATCGTCATCGCCTCGCTGATTTCGCTCCCCGTGATTCCGTTATGGGCCTTTGCGGGAGCGCCCATCTGGCTGGCGGTGGGTTCTTTCCTGATGCAGTTCATGGTGCAGGCGGCCTGGGGCATTGTGCCCGTGCACCTGAACGAATTGTCGCCGCCGGAAGTGCGTGGCACCTTTCCGGGCTTCGTGTATCAGCTTGGAAATCTCCTGGCCTCGGTCAACGCTACGATTCAATCGGGCTATGCGACGGAGCATGGCAACGATTACGGCACGGCGCTTGCCGCTGTGGCGGCATGCGCGGCGGTCGCGATTGCGCTGCTGGTCGGGTTCGGGATCGAGCGGAAGGGCGTCCAACTCACCACCGGCGAGTCGACTATCCCCTCACCGCGTGGCCTGAAAACGCTGACCCCACAGGAAGCGGAATAAATTATTCCTCCCCCGCTACGCTTCGCTCCGCAAGGGAGGAGCCACCCGCCTGCGCTTGAATCCGAGATCGCGTTTGATCCGCTTGTACGCGAGATAAACGCCGGTTCCGGTCCCCGCCGTGCCGCCCAAAAGAAGCGCGAGCACGATAATGTCCCATAGGGGGCGCACACGCAGCCACGCGAAAAAGTCAAAGCGGTGCAAGCCGCTGAACAGCCAGCGCGAGCCGCGGCCGTTGGCGTCTACTGTGCGCAACAATTGGCCGGTCTCGGGACTGAGATAATAGCGTGTGTGCTCGGCATCGTTCAGAACGACACGATAGGCAGGAAACGGCGGCGCATCGCCGCGCTCGGCAACCGAGAAATCGTAATAATAGGCGTCCTCGCCCATCATCATCTCTTGCGATTCGATGGTGCTGTCCCGCGCCAGCCGCTGCGCCGCGCCTTGCAAATCGGTTGGCGTTACACTGACCGGCAGCCCTTCCGCATCCAGACGCATCTCGCTGCCGTCCGCGCCATAGGCGATCCAGAACAGTTTACCGTCGAGCGGCGCAGCGGAAAGCCGTACCGCGCTTCGCGGTGCGTTCTGCTTCAGCGCGTCGATGGAGGTGCGCAACGCGCTCCACGAAAGCGTCTCCCCCGCAACCCGGATGCGCTCATCGCCGCCTTCGCTTTCTAGAAAGCCCCAGGGGTTCATGGAGAACGTACCGCTCACCACCCAGGTCAGCGTAACGATACCGAAGACAAGCCCGGTAATGTGGTGCCAGTAAAACCAGCCGCCATAGGGCGAGAAGCGTCCGCGTCTGTTGGCCTTGATCTGCGCGATGCCGAGATAAAGCCCGAGCGCGGTCAAAAAGCCGCCGACGATCGACGTCCAGATAATGACCTGGGCCCAAACCGCACCGTCCTTGCGCAGTTCAGTGAAATAGAGCCAGTGCGGAACCGAACCGAACCAGTTCCAAAAACGCTGCCATCCCCGCGTATACAGAACGATCTCGCCGCTCGTACTCGACACATAGATATGCGTGCGCGCGGAATCATCGAAGACGTAGTGGAACAGCGGCCGGTTGCCCGCGCCCACCTCACCGACCGTCCACTGATCGCGCTCGATGGACTCGCGCAAGACAGGCTTCATTGTGCTGCCCAAAATGCGAGGCGCCGCTTGTGCGATGACGGCATCGGCTTTCGCTTGATCGACGTCTAAGGACGGCCCAGACGGACCAAGGCTGGAAAGCCTGGGCGGACGCCCATCAGGACGCAGAAAAAGCACCGGTTCGCCGGCGATGGCCGCAATTTGCGCGCCGCGGATCGGTTCATCCACGGCGACGCCCTGCGCCTCCAGTGAACAGCAGCTTCCCCACGGGATGGGATTGAGCGTTTGCAGGCGCTCTTTCCCGGTGATGTCGGGATAGGGCACGTACATCATCACGATGCCCGAGACGAACCACACGAGCATCAACAGCCCCACTGCCACGCCGAGATAGCGATGGATGAAAACCGTCGAACGCCAAATCATTCGAGCCATGATGGAGCCGCTCCCTCCAACAACTATACATGGGGAACGTGGGACGGGCGATATTTCGCCCGTCCCTGCCTCAATCAAAAGAAGCTGTAGGTATAGCGGGCGTAAAAGGTCTGCGGCCAGCCGAGCGATTGGGCGAGATAGGACGTGTTGCCCAAATCGCGGCGGCCCCGCGTCAGACGCGACGCATATTCTTCGTCAAACAGGTTGCGCACGCCGGCGTCGAAGCGGTGATGCCGGTCGTTGTCCAGAAACACCCGTCCCGACAGATCGACCACGACGTAATTGCCGTATTCCTGGCGCCCGATTCCGCCGCCCAGCGTGTCGTGGACTTGACCCACATAGTTCAGGGACGCGGTAAAGCCGAACATGCTGCTCATCGGATGATAGTCGAGCGATACCTGCCCCAATTGCTCCGGCACCCGGTTGATTTGCAGGTCTGTCAGCGAGTTCTTCGATTCGGTGAAGGTAAAGCTGCCATTCAGTGAAATGTCGTTCGACATCGCCGCATTGACGACGAACTCACCGCCCCGCACGCGGATGGCGCCCGGAACGTTGCCGAACACGTCCTGATTGGTCGTCGAGTCGAACGTATCCAGATCGATCAGATCTTTCACGTCGCGGTGGAAATAAATCGCTTCCCAGCGCAGCCAATCGCCGACAGTGCCGCCGATCGAGCCGTTGAAATTGGTGCTCTTTTCCGGCTTCAGATTGGGATTGCCGCGTTCGTCGTTGGGATCGTCGGCAAACAATTCTTCGGCCGTCGGAAGCCGGAAGCCCGTTCCCACCAAACCGCGTACAAACAGATTGTTGTTGATGTTCCACTTGCCGCTGACGTTCCAGACGGTGGCGCTTTCTCCGACGTTCGGCGAATTGTAACGGAAGCCGGCCGACAGCTGAAAATCGCGCGACATATCGGTGGTGCTGGCGACTTCGCCGAAGATCGCGTGAACATGCTCGGTCTTCTGGGTGATGACGAGCACCGCATCTCGGCCGGTGTAATTCTGATAGTCGTAGCCGAGATAGTATTCGAGCGGACTGCCCTGGGGCGCATACTTGCCCATGGCGTTCGCGCCGTAATCGGTGAAGCCCCAGAAATCGTGATTGTCGATGACGTTGATGCCGCCCGTCAGCGCGCCGGTGGACGAATTCACCGCGTTCTGCAAATGCGTGACGTACGAATACCACCAGTGATAATAGCCTTTGACGAAGAACTGGACTTCGTTGTCTGGCGTATAATCGAACTTCGCGCTGAGCACGTCTTCGTTGCGCTTGTTGGTTTCCGTCAGCGTCAAATAGGGATTGGCGAAGTCGAGCGTCGCGTCCGTGTGCTGTTCCGACAGGGTGAAGCGCAGCGCGGTGTTGAAGTCGTAGGCGTACTTGCCGCCGAGGGTCAGCACGTCGTAGCTGCGATTGCGATCCGTGCCGCTCGGCTGATAATCCTGATCTCGGAACGGCTGATAGCCGTCGGAATGATCGCCCGATCCGTAGACGACGAAATGGTGGGCGCCGACGGAATCGCGGAAATTCCCGTCGATGTGGCGTCCGCCCTGGGTGTCGAGGCCGACCATGATTGAACCGCTCGGCCGATCGGAGAAGCTTTTGGTGACGATGTTCACCGCGCCGGCAATGCCTTGCGTGCCGTAAAATAGCGACTGCGGGCCTTCCAACACTTCAACCCGCTCCACCATGGCGGCAGGCAGCGTGTCCAGCGGCGTCGTGCCGGCGTACAGCCGGTTATTGACGCGGACGCCGTCCACCAGCCACAGCACGTCCTGGGTGCGCGAGCCCTGCAGCGACACATCGACGTAATCGAAGGGACCGTTTTTCAGCGAGACGTAAAGACCGGGGATCTGTGCCGGCAGCGACTGCGCAATGTCCAGCGCGCCGCTGTTCAGGATGTCCGCCGCGGTGATGGCTTCCACCCGGGTACCGGTCTGCGCCAGCCGCGCGGGCAGGTCTTCTTCCAAGCGGCCGGTAATGATCACCTGCTCCGGGACGCCGGAAACGGCGGCGACCTGCTGGGCAAAGGCGCCTTCAATAAGGCAGACAAAGCTTGTGCTCGCGAGCGCAAAAGCGCGCGCGAGTTGGATGCTGCGACGCACGAAATCCTCCCTCTGTGGCGAGCGGAGCGGTATGTCCGCCTCTAATGCCACTCATTCTCAAATACGGAGGAGCAGACCGGTTCCCTCACGGTTTTGGTAATGTTCGGCGAAAAAATCGCCGCACACTTCCGCGTAGGGGAATCTAGGCCCGAGCCTGCTTCATGGTGCGCGCAGCAAGCCGCACCGCTTCCACGATTTCGGGATAGGCGGCGCAGCGGCAAAGATTCCCGGCCAGATAATGCCGAATCTCATCTTCGCTCGGATCGGGGTTCTGCTTGAGCAATTGATGGGTCATCAGCACGAAGCCCGGCGTACAGAAGCCGCACTGGAAGGCGCCCGCCTCGATGAAGGCCTGCTGCACCGGCGAGAGTGTACCGCTCTCGTCCAGATGCTCGATCGTGGTGACGCTTTTCCCGTTCACACCGAGAGCAAGATAAAGACAGCCCGACACCGCAACATCATCGACCAGCACGGTGCAGCAGCCGCACAGTCCCTGGCCACAGCTTTCGCGCGCCCCGAACAGGCCCAACTGGTGCAACAATTCGACGAGGTTGTGGTGCGACTGAATGGCGGCGCTCGCCGGGCGGCCGTTCAGCGTGAAACGAATGGTGCGTGTCTCGCTCATACGGCCTCCAGGGGACGGCCTTCGGCGGCCCGCAGCGCGCGCAACACCGCCTCGGGCCGAATGGGAAGTTCGGTGATGCGGACACCCACGGCGTCTTCGATAGCATTGGCAATGGCGGGCGAGACACCGAAGGTGGATGACTCGCCGATGCCCTTGGCTCCAAACGGGCCGGTTTCCTGTGTCGCGGTAACCAGTTCGGATTCCATCACCGGCACATCCCGGAAGCCAGGAATTTTGTAATCGGCAAAGGATGGGTTGGTCACTTGGCCACCGTCGAAGACCATATCTTCCGTCAGCGTGAAGCCGAGCTGCATGATCGCGCCGCCTGAAAGCTGGGTCCGGCAGATCTTCGGATTGATGGGCTTGCCGGCATCGGCCACGTTCACGAGCCGTATCACGCGGACATGGCCTGTTTCGGTGTCCACTTCCACTTCCGCGCCGGTGCCGCCGATCATCCAGAACGGCGTCACATTGTCGGATTGGCCGGTTTTCGGATCGGGCGGCGTATAGCGCGGAACATAGGTGCCGACGCCAACGACGTTGCCCGCCTGCATCCCATAGCGCTTCCGGAAGATTTCCTTCACGTCGTAATTGGTGCCTTCGGGCAGACCGACTTCGGCCGCCAGCGCCGCCAATTTCGCCTTGGCATCTTCGGCCGCCAGCTTGACCGCATTGCCCATATGGAAGGTCGACCGCGAGCCGAGCGTGCCCATATCGTAGGGCGCAACATCGGTGTTGCCATGCACGACCTTGATGGATTCCGCCGGCACGTTCAGGACTTCGGCGGCGAGTTGCGCCATGCCGGTGTCGGAACCCTGCCCCATATCGATGGTGTTCGTGTACAGCACGATGCTGCCGTCCGCGCTGATGTTCACGATAGCGCCTGAGGTGGTCGGCGAGATCGACGCCTTGAAGCCAATGCCAACCCCGCGCCCGCGCTTGATGGCGCCGGCGCCGCGGTCAAAGGGCGCAGTCCAGTTCATACGTTCCGCGACACAGTCCAGAACCTTGTCGATAGCCGCATCGCGCATCGCGGTGCCGGTCGCCTGCGGACGGCCTTCGCGCAGGATATTTTTGCGGCGGAATTCCACTGTATCCATGCCTAGCGCGCGGGCGATCATGTCGGTGTGGCTCTCATACGCCCATACAAGCTGCGGCACGCCGAAGCCGCGCAGCGCGCCAGCCGGCGGACGGTTCGTGTAAACCTCCGTCGATTCGATGCGCACATTCTCGATGTCGTACGGACCTGCCGCGGTGAATCCCGTCTTCTGCGCGACACGCGGACCGATGTCGGCATAGGCGCCGCCGTTCCACCACACATCGCAGGCGCGCGCCACGATGCGGCCATCCTTGCTCACGCCGCTTTTGATGCGGAACGTTGTGGCGTGTTTGCTGATGGTGTAGAATTGCTCCTCCATGGTGAGAGCAATTTTCACGGGACGCTTGACCAGCAGCGCGAGCGCTGCCGCCAGGGCTTCCATCTTCACATAAACTTTCGCGCCGAAGCCGCCGCCGAGGAACGGCACCTGCACGCTGACGCGATTGTCCGCCCAGCCGAGCAGCCGCGCGATTTCGGTGCGCACAAAAGACGGCGTCTGCGTGGAGGTGTGAATGACGAGCGAGTCGTGGCCCGGTATGGCAAGCGACGCGTGCGATTCCAACGGCACGTGCAGCACCTGCTGCGTGCGGAAAGTATGCTCAAAGACGTGGTCGCATTCGGCGAAGGCTTTTTCCACGTCACCGCGCCGGAGCTGATAATCCAGGGTGACATTCGTATTGCGGCGCCCGGCCAGATGCTTCAAATCCGCAAACGTACCGGCGGGCTTCAGCTCATCATGAACGATCGCCTTGGAGGTCACCGCCTCCACTTCGTCGAACACCGCCTCCAGTTCCTCGTAATCGGCGAGGATCAGCTTGGCGGCTTCGGCGGCGACATGCGGATCGTCCGCAAGCACGACGGCAACCGGCTCGCCGATGAAATGAACCTTCTCGAGCGCCAGAATCGCCTGATCGTGGAAGGCCGGGCCGAAATAGGGTTTGGCCATGACGCGGGTGATGTCTTCGCCCGTCAGCACCGAATGCACGCCTTCCATCTCACGCGCGGCGCTCGTGTCGATGGACAGAATGCGCCCATGCGCAATGGTGCTGCGGAAAATCTTCGCGTGCAGCATGCCGGGCACGCGCATGTTGTGGACGTAATCGGCACGGCCCGTCACTTTGGAGCGGGCTTCTAGACGCGGCAGGCTGCGGCCCATCTCGGTCATGAGAGCGCCTCCTTGATGGTGCGCGGCAGATAGACCCGCAGCAATTCCCGCTTGTACGCGGCAGAACCGTGGGCGTCGGAAACAAAACGCGCTTCCGCAGCCGCACTCTCACTCACGCGCTTTAGAAGTCCGTCGTTTACAATGGCGCCGGTCAACAGGCTTTCCGTCTGCGCCAAGCGCGTCACCCGCTCGGACGCCGCGCCGAGAACCACGCGCGCGGCCTTGATCGTATTCGCGTCCGCCATTTCCAGGCGCACGCCCATGTTGAGGGCCGGCCAATCGTCAGCGGACCGCGAGGTGATCTTTTTATACGCCGCGCGCGCACCGTTCAGCGGCGGCACAATAGCTTCGGCAATCAACTCGTTGTTCTTCAGCACGGTCTGGTAGTAACCCAGATAGAGGTCTTCCACCGCGATGTCGCGTGTGCCATCCGGGCCAACCACGGACACGCGCGCGCCTAACGTCGCAAACAACGGCGGCAGATCCATATGCGGATCGCCATGCGCCAAAGCCCCGCCGACACGCGCGACATTGCGTACGCGGATGTTCGACAGGGTTTGAAGCGCGCCCTTCATCACCGGGAAATTCACGATAGCCGCCGCCGACCGCTCAAGCTCTGCGAGCGAGGTCATAGCCCCCACGCGCAAGCTGCCATCGCCACCGGCGCGAATGGAGGAATAATCCGCCTCGATCTTTGCAAGACTGACCAGCCGCGACGGTACAAAGAAGCCGGGCTTCATCATCAGCATCAACGCCGTGCCGCCGGAAATCGGGCGCACCGTCGAATCGTCGGCATCGAGCAGCGAAACCGCTTCTTTCAGACTTGCCGGCTCAACCCAGTCGAACGGAATCACAGGACGTCACCCATGGCTGCTCAATCCGGCTTCCATTTGCCCAAGCCCAATTCCTGCCAGCGTGCGGCCACCGCGTCCACGTCTTTCTGCGCGGGCCAAACCGTGGGCGGATAACGATTGCCGCCGAAATCGGGATCGGGATCGTAATCGAGATTGATGGTCGCATCGATCAGCACGCGATTCCACTTGCCGCTGCCGAACAGCGCGATATTGCGGTCGCGTTTGCGCGTCGAAGGATCGAGGCCCGCGCCAAAGGTGGAGGGCATGATAACGATATCGTTCTCGCCCGCATTCACGCGATAGGCGATCGCCCAATCCACCGCGGCGTAATCGTGGATATCGATATCGTCATCGACCACGGTCACATGCTTATAGCGCACGTGCGAGGCCGAACTTCCCCAGATCGCGTTTGCCACCTGCTTGGCCTGATTGCGATAGGTCTGCTTGATCTGCACATTCAAATTCATTGTACCGTGCACGGGCGGACCCCACACATCGGTGACGCCGGGAACGCCCGCGCGGTCGAGCACATTCCACGCAATCGCCGAGCGCATAATGGAGCTGCACATCGAATTTTCGGAATAGCTCTTGGGCAGCGCACCTTCCACCGTGCCCCGCAAAATCGCGTCGTTGCGGTGCGTGATGGCGGTTACGCGAACCACCGGGCGGGGCATCCGCTCACCGGCGATGTAGCCGGTAAACTCGGCGAACGGGCCTTCCTGCATATAGGTTTCCGGATCGAAGGATAGGAAACCTTCGATGACGATTTCCGCCGTCGCCGGGACGTACAGATCGTGGCTTTCACATTTTACAAGGTCGACCGGTGTCCCGCGGATCGCGCCCATAACATCGTATTCACACACGCCCATCGGCACCGGCGAACCGGAGCAGAAATCCAGCGTCGGCTCCCAGCCGATCACATAGGCAATCGGCATCTCCTTGGCGCCCTTCTGCTGCCAGGCGAGCGCGTGATGGCCGATATGCTGAGCACGGTACATGTAAATGGGAATGCGGTTCTTATCGCCGATCATGCCGCGATAGGCGCCCACATTCATAACGTTGGTATCGGGATTCTTCGTTACGCAGCCGGCATAGGTGCCGATGTAACGGCCGCCATCGGCCCTATTCCACAAGGGCGTCGGAAAATCGAAAAGATCGATATCTTTCCCGGTGAGTATGTTCTCCTTCACCGGCCCGGTTTCGACGATCTTGGGCGGAATCGTGCTGGCCATGATGTTGCGGGCCAGCTTCACCAGTTCGCGCGGGTGCGTGTCAGGATCCATTCCAAACACCATCGCCATGCGGCGGTAATTCGACATCGAACCGGCGAAGACCCGGCGGCTGCGCGCGTTAGGGCCGTTATAATCCTTGATGTTGTTGAACAGCAGAGCCGGGCCGGTGCCGGCGCCCTGAGCGACGCGGACGATGGTGCCGAGTTCGACGTTCCAGTCGACGAGGGCGTTGATGTCCTTCAGTTCGCCTTCGGCACGCAGGGCATCGATCCAGCCCCTCATGTCCCCGAACGCGACCGGTTTGCGATCCGCTGTCATCGGCCCTCACTGGATTTTCTCTGACGCGGTTTGTCGAGCATCGCGCCTCGTTTTGCAACGCTTCTGTGGCCCCGTTTCCTTACGTCAGCGCGAGGGCCTTATCCACCAGCGCGGTCGCCGCCTTGAAATCATAGGCGCGGGCCATGTTCTGCTTAACCAAGAACGACGCCCCGCCATAGAATTTTTCATATTGCTCGTGGCGGCCGGCAAATTCGGTCCCGATCAGGTCCCAAACCAGCTTCAGGACTTGCGTGCGCAGACGCGAGGGGAAGCCCGGCGAGGCCACATAGCGGTCCAGGTCGGCCGCAATAGCCGGATTGTCGAAATCCTTCACCGTCGAGGGCAGCATGATCATGGAACCGCCCGCCAGCTCACGCGCCATGTTCAGCAGCTTGGGGTTGATTTCCGATTGCAGCGCCATCACGGCATATAGGGCGCTCTTGGACGGCCACACCACGCCTTCGGCATCGACGCTCGCCTGGGTTTCCTGCGCCTGCAGCATGGACTCGACAATCGTCGCGTAGGCCGCCATCTCGCCCAGCATGATCTGCACGGGCGGCATCGGATCGACGCCGGTGATTTCGCAAAGCCGCTTCGTCAGGCCCATCAGGAACCGCAGCTTTGTCGCGTAGCGCGCTTGCGCCTGGTGGTTGCCGTAGGAGTGCGAGGGCGTGCGCCACCACTGATCGCGGCAGAGCTGGAGGTTGCGGTAGCAGAAGACGTTTTCCCACGGCACGAAAACATCGTCCAGAACGATCAGGGAATCCGTCTCGTCGAACCGCGACGAAAGCGGATAGTCAAACGCACTCGTCGCCCCAGCGGCGTAAGGACGGCGGGGATAAATCTTGAGGCCGGGCGTGTTGCAGGGCACCGCCACCGCGAACGCATAGGCCTCATCGCCGGGCGCCAGCGGATGAATGCAGCTGATGTAGAGCGCGTCCGAGAACACCGAGCCCGTGCCGAGCTGCTGCGCGCCTTTGAGAACAATGCCGCCGTCGCGTTCCGCGACCACGCCGGCATACAGCGTCGGGTCGGACTGCTTGTGCGGTGGTTTGGAACGGTCGATCTGCGGCGGCACAATTGCGTACGAGACATACAAATGATTGTCGCGCGCATAGCCGTGATAGCGCGTCACGTTTTCCGCATACTGCTTTCCGGCTTCGGCGAAGACGCTGGGCTTGGCAGCATAGCCGGTGAGAAATCCCGCAACGTGATCGGGCGTGCGGCCCATCAGACCGAACGTCTCTTCCGCCCAGCGGGTGCTCATGGCCCGCCTTGCCGCAAGATCGGCAGCGGAGGTGGGTATCTGGTAGCAGCGCAGGACCGGATCGCCCGTAACGGGAGAAGGAATCGTCATCAGCGCGCCATTTACCGGATCGGCAGCCACATCGTAGAGCCGCGCGATGGAATGCGCCGCACCTTGGAAAACCGGATGGGTCGTAACGTCTTTTACGAGTTCACCGTCAAAAAAGACCTGCCGCCCGTCTTCGCGGATGGACTCAAGAAATTGCGCGCCGGTACGCATGCCCTTAACTTTCTTCATGAGGATTTTTCCGTGTGGGCGGCGAGAATGGACGTGTACGCCCCCTGAAAATGGATCAGCGGCGCGGCCTGCGGCCCAAAGACAATGTCGTCGACCTCGCCGATCAAAATGGCATGGGTGTCGAGGGGAATAATGTTGGTTACGCGGCAATCGAGCGCCGCCAGCGCATCGGCAAGGATAGGCGCCCCCGTCGCACGCGTGATCCAGTTGCCGTTGATAAAGCGGTCGGAATCTTCCGCCGCCCGCTTCGACGCAAAATGATCCGCCAAAACCTGCTGGTTTTCCGCCAACAGGTTTATCGACATGCAACGGCTCTGCTCGACAATCCCGTAGGTGTGGCCCTGCATATTGATGGAGGCGAGTATGCGCGGCGGCGACAGCGCCAGCGAGCATACTGCCGTAGCCGTCAGGCCACTGCGGCGGCCCTCATGGACGCTCGCGACGATGGTGACGCCAGAGGCAAGCAGGCGCATGGATTGGCGGAACAGTGCGTCGTCTGCGGTCACGGCGGCTCCTTGAGAGGCTAAATATTAGGTACGTCAAATAGGTTTGTCTACTCAGCTTTTCCAGCCGCGTTCAGCGAGACGCCGGCATAGAACATAAGGATGGACAGCGCCCCTTCGGTTTCTTCCGACGTCAGGCCGCGCGTGAAGTACTCGACATGGTTCTGGACCTGCTCGTCGATGCGATGCAGCAAAGCCTGGCCGTCTTTGGCGACATGCACCCAGTTGACTCGGCTGTCCTGCTTATCTTTTTTCGTCTCGATCAGGCCCTTCGCGGCCAGAGCCTTAACCAGGCTCGATGCGAATGCCGGGGTGATGTCCAGCCGCTCGGCCACATCCTTTACCTTCAGCACTCCGGTGGGACTTCCGTAAATCTGGATCAAAGCCTGATGAGCCAGGGGATCGATACCGGCGCGCTTGGCTTCTTCTTCGACCAAACGAAACACCTTGCGCAGCACATAGCGCGCCTGCGCCACGCCCTTAAAATAGGACCGCCGGTCGGCGGTGCCGCGCGCTTTGACGGCCCTGGCGCGACCGCGCTCCAGGCGTTTGGCGTCAACCACGCGCATAGCCGTCTCTCCCGATTGCCTCACCAAACTAGCTTTGTTGACTGCCGTTTCCCAGATTGGGGCCGAAGGATTTTTCTCGCGGAGCCGCGGAAACGAAGAAGAGGTTACACAAAGAGCACGAAGAACGAACACGAAGGACACGAAGAACGGATTCTGGCGCGCAAAGCGCGACAAAGTTTTCTTTGTGCTCTTTGTGCTTCTTCTTCGTGCCCTTTGTGTAACCCCTTTTTCCGCAACGCTGTATCTGGCGCAGGTCCGGTGCCTTATCTATGCTCGGGGAAACGGGAGACCTCATTGCACGACGCTGGCGTTCACGCCGTTCCGCTTTCGACGCCTGCGGGCACAACCGCGCGCACGCGCTGGATGGTTTCGCTTCTGCTTTTGATCGCGGTCACGACCGCCTTTTTCGACCGCATCAACATTGCCGTCCTGTTCAACAATAAGGCCTTTCAAAGCGACATCGGCGTCAGCGATCCCGCGATGATGGGACTTTTGATGACGGCCTTCGTGTTCCCCTATGGGGCGTCGGCGGTTCTGTTGAGCGTGTTCGGCGATGCGTTCGGCCCTCGGCGGACGCTATCGGCGATTGCGGCGATTCTCGCCGCCACCATGGCGTTCATGGGTGCGGCCAGTTCTTATGCCGTATTGTTTGCCGGCCGTGTCGTGATCGGCGTTACCGAAGGCCCGCAATTCGCCACCGCGGCAACCACTGTAAAGCGCTGGTTTCCGCAGCGCGAGCAGGCGCTGGCCAATTCCCTATGGACCATCGGCAGTCCACTCGGTTCGTTGATCGGCTTTCCGCTGGCCATATTTCTGGTCACGCAATATGGCTGGCGCGCTTCGTTTTATGCGCTGGCGGCGTTGAACGCCCTCGTGGTTCTGCCGCTCGTCTGGTTGTTCTTAAAAGATCGGCCACCCAGCCCCGTAGAACCGCGCTCGACAGCGCCGCAGCTTTCGTTCGGTCAGGCGATGCGGCGGCTGGGCGGCGATTGGCGCTTCTGGCTGCTGCCGCTGAACAATTCCGGCACGCTGATTTATCTCTGGGGCCTGAACAGTTGGCTGCCCACCTATCTGCAGCAGGCGCGCCATTTCAACATCGCGATGACCGGCTTCTATTCGGCGCTGCCGTTTGCCTTCGTCATTGCCGGACAGCTCTTCTTCGCCTGGCTTGGCGACAAGACCGGACGCCGAGCGGCCGTCTGCGGCGGCACGTTGTTCATGACCGGCGTGTTCTGCTATCTCGCCGCCATCGCGCCCGACGCCAATGTCGCGGCCTGGTGCATCGCCATCAGCGCGGGCTTCTGGGGCGGGGCTACGCCGCCACTTTTTGCGCTCAGCATGCAGATTATCCCGAAGGAGGTCTCCGCCACGGGCTTCGGCATTCTCGCCGGGTTGGCCAACATCGTGGGGTCATCCGCGCCCTTCATCATGGGCGTGCTTCTCAGCGCCACGGGCAGTTTCACCGCCGGATTGGAGTTCCTTGTCCTCTCCTGCATGGTCTGCTCGCTCGCCATGCTGCCGCTGATCCGGACGCACTGATGGCTTACCGCGATTTACGCGAATACATCGAGGCCCTAAGCGCGCGCGGCCTGCTGAACATTGTCGATGAGCCAATCTGCAAAGATACCGAGCTTGTGCCGCTGGTACGGCTGCAATTTCGCGGCCTTGCGGAAGAGCAACGCAAAGCGTTCTGGTTCCGCAACGTCACGGACGCACGAGGGCGCAGCTTCGATGGCTCGGTGGTGCTGGGGGCGCTCGGCAGCTCGCGTGCCGTTTACGGTGCGGCGCTGGGCGTCTCTGCCGATGAAATCGCGTCCTCGTGGGCGCGCGCGCACAAGAACCATCTGCCGCCCGAGCGTGTGGCGCGAAGCGCGGCGCCGGTGAAGGAAATCGTCCTTCGCGCACCAGACCTGAACGGTGGCATCGACCGGTTTCCGCATCTGATCTCAACGCCGGGATTCGACCCTGCGCCGTTCATTACCGCGGGTGTTTGGGTGACACGCGATCCGGAAAACGGCGCGTATAATCTGGGCATCTACCGCGGCATGATCAAAGCGCCCGATCGCATCGGCTGCGCCACCGATGTGCCAACGCAGCATCTCGCCATCCAATGGGAAAAAGCGCGCGCGCGGAAACAGCCTTTGGAAGCAGCGGTGTTCATCGGCGGCCCGCCGGCACTGCTGCTCGCCGCCGCCAGCAAAGTCCCCTATGGCGTGGATGAATATGGACTCGCAGGCGCGTTGAACGGCGCCCCCATCGAAGTGGTGCAGGCGGAAACATTCGACGCCGTTGTTCCTGCGCATGCGGAGATCGTCATAGAGGGGCGCATCCGCACCGACCTGCTTGAACCCGAAGCGCCCTTTGGCGAGGCGAGCGGTTATCTCGGCCCGCGCAAAATGGAGAAGATTTTCGAAGTCACCGCCATCACGCAACGCGCACGGCCGGTTTACCAGGGCATCATCAGCGAATTCCCCCCGAGCGAAAGCACGGTCGTGCGCAAAGCGGCGTTCGACGCGATCTATCTCAATCACCTGAAGAACGCCTGCAACATCCCGTCGGTGACCAAGGTCGCCTGCCACGAGATGGCAAGCTGCAACATGATGTTCGTGATTCAGCTTTCCTCACCGGCTCTCGGGCAGCCGTGGCAAGCATTGCGCGCGGCAGCTGCGTTCGATCCGTCGCTGGGAAAAATCTTCATTGCCGTGGATGCGGACATCGAGCCCAATTCGATGGATGCAGTGCTGTGGGCGCTGTCCTATTCCATGCAGCCGCATCGCGATGTGGAGATCATCCGCGGCAAAGTGCCGAGACTGGACCCGTCCGTCACGCCGTCGGATGACGCGCGGCAGTTCGCATATCCCGACGGCCAAGGCGCTTCGGCCCTTCTCATCAATGCGTGCCGCGAACATCCTTATCTGCCGGTTTCCCTTCCGCGGCGGGACTTCATGGAAACGGCCCTCGCCCGCTGGGAAACGCTCGGCCTGCCCCGGCTCGATCTGCAAACGCCGTGGCACGGCTACCCCCTATCCGCCTGGACGGATGAAAATGCGGACGAAGCGGAACGCGCCGTAACGGGCCGCTATTTCGAAACCGGCGAAAAACTGGGGCGCCAACGCAAACCGCCGGGATGACGACGAGCGCGGACGAGCCCGAGCGACTGCCGCCGCCCCCGTTTTGGCGCACACGCTATTTCGCGTTCGACGTCCTTCCACCCCGTCCGGGATTGGACCTTCTTGAAATCCGCCGCATTGTTGCTCAGCCGAAACACAAGCTTGTGCAGAACGACGGCCGCATCCGCCTTTACGGTTATTCGGAAACGCTCGGAAGCTATCGGCGGGTCGTGCTATTGTCGGACGGTGAGACAGTCCATAATGCGTTTCCGGACGAAGATTTTCCGCCATGAAGACACGCTATGACAAAAGCACCGACAGCCTTTATGTCGAGGTTCGGGCGTTACCGTCATGCCGGACGGTCGAAATAGAAGAGGACGTCATGCTAGACATCGGGGCCGACGGGCTACCGGTCGGCTACGACATTCAGCATGCTTCGAGCAAAAGCGAATTCATCGCCCGGTTGGTCCTGGAACAATCACAGGCCGCTGAATGAAATCGGGCGATAGGTGCTTGGGCTCCGATAGCTCACCGGGCGCCACATGACGACAGACACATCCGTTTCCGCATCCACACCCATTACAAGCTGGCGCAGCGGTCTGACAGCGCAGCATTGGCGTGTACTCTGGGGCAGCTATTTGGGCTGGATTTTCGACGGGTATGAGGCGTTTGCGCTGATCGTCGCGCTGCCACCGGCGCTGCACACCTTGCTGACGCCCGAGCAGATGCTTTCCGCCCCCATCTATGCCGGCCTTGCCATAGGGATCACGCTTCTCGGCTGGGGCATTGGCGGGTTGGCGGGCGGCATTCTGGCCGATTATTTTGGCCGCAAGCGCATGATGATGCTGTCCATCGTCTTCTATGCGGGGCTTACCGGATTGACCGCGTTCAGCACCAGTCTGACGATGCTGATCGCGATGCGCTTTCTGACCGGCCTCGCCATCGGCGCCGAATGGAGCACCGGCATCGCGCTGGTCGCCGAGTCCTGGCCCGATCATGCGCGCCCGAAAGGATTGGGCCTGCTGCAATCGGGCTTCGGCGCAGGGTCTTTTCTGGCGGCGGTTGTCTGGTATTTCCTGGTGCAAACCCAGCCCCTGGGGGACCAAACGTGGCGGCTGATGTTTCTGGTCGGCGCGTTGCCGGCGTTCTGCGTCTTTTATCTGATGCGGGCGCTTGAGGAATCCGAACGCTGGATCAGCGCCGTACGCGACCGCCGCTGGGATGCCGTCGAAGGCCAGACTCAAGCGACCGGTGGCCAGGGAAAGCGCCCCTTCACCCTGGCGGTGCTATTTCGCACAGCCGAGGCACGTCGCCGCGTGTGGCTCACCTTTCTCATGTCGCTGGCGAGCACCACAGGCTGGTGGGCCGTTTCTACATGGACCCCGATCTATGCGGAACAATTGGCGAAAGCACAGGGCGAAATGGCAGGCCTGTGGGGCCCGCGCATTGCGCTCGTCTACACGCTGGGCGGTGTGGTCGCTTATATGTCGTCGGGGTTTATCGCCGATTGGATCGGGCGGCGTGCGTACCTGCTGGCGACCTTTGCCGGATCGCTGCTTATCACCTGGGCGACCTATCTGTGGACCGGCAATTTATATGTGTTTTCGATCCTGTGTTTCCTGAACGGCATGATTACACTGGGGCTCGGCTTTTCGTGGATGGCGATCTATCCGGTCGAACTGTTTACGGCGACGGTGCGGTCCACGGCGGCGAGCGTGGTATTTAACGGCGCGCGGCTTATTGCCTGGGTTTTCCCCATTCTGGCCGGAACGATCGTCACGAAATTCGGCGGCATCACCAATTCCGCTCTCATCATCAGCAGCATCTATGTGCTGGGCCTGATCGTGCCCTTCTTCCTGCCGGAAACCAAAGGCAAGCCTCTGCCGCACTAGGCACTCCCCCGCAGGGGCGGAGGGGGCGCGAGAGGTTTACGTGGTTGGCGCCGAACATGCCCTTGAACTTTGGGTCACCTTAGGCAATAACCGCTCCCCTGTTTGGAGTGCGGGCGTAGCTCAGGGGTAGAGCATAACCTTGCCAAGGTTAGGGTCGGGCGTTCGAATCGCCTCGCCCGCTCCAAACAAATGAATGGGTTATCTTGAATCTATGGCTGCTGCTTAGTTTCCGGACAGCACCGGGACAGCACGCGAGAGCAGCGCTGGAAATTGTGCTGCCCCGCCTCGCGGCATCCGTCGCCACGCAACGGTAGCCAGAACGCCGTCAAGTCACGCCCTTACCCAAAACCGCCCCCAGCGCGACCCCACCCACCGGGTACCCCCCCTTTTTCCGAAATGGTACCTAAGCAGCCCCTGCTTACTAATCTGCGCAGCCGATCCGCGCCGGTGGCAACCCGGCCCCTACAAAATCCCGCCACGTCGGACCCCACCTACCCGGCACCCCCCTATTTCCATTGATGGTACCTACGCAGCCCCTACCTACGAATTTGCTCAGTCGATCTGCGTTTGTGACAATGACCGGCGACGCAAAGAAACCAGCCATGACCCAACACACTTCCGGCGAGCTTTCGTCAATGGCGGAGGCCCTAGAGAGCAGTGGTGATTACCGGGTCCTGCGTCGGCTTGTCCCCCGTGCAGTATGCGTCCCGGTTTCACCGGATCAGCCAACCAAGATTGGTCTCCTCATCGACTTCGAAACCACCGGGCTCGACACTGGGGCGGCGGAGATCATCGAGATTGGCATGGTGAAGTTCGCCTACCGTGCCGACGGCAGAATCTCCCACGTGATTGAACGCTTCGGGGCGTTGAACGAGCCGAGCGAACCGATACCAGACGAAATCACTGCACTGACCCACATAACGAACGAGATGGTTGCAGGGCAGCGTATAGATTCTGCTGCTGTGTCTGCGTTCGTGTCCGACGCTAATATCGTTATCGCCCACAACGCGGGCTTTGATCGCAAGTTCGCAGAACGCTATTGGACCGAGTTCGAACACAAGCCATGGGGTTGCTCTGTAAACGAGATCAACTGGCGAGCACATGGGTTCGAGGGATCGAGGCTTTCGTATCTGCTAGTTGGGGCGGGTTTCTTCCATGATGCGCACCGCGCGGTTGATGACTGCAACGCCCTGCTAGAAATCCTCGACAGACCGATTGGCGAAACAGGAAGCACGGGGCTCGCGGTCTTGCTCGACAGCGCCCGGCGAAACACGGTCCGCATATGGGCCGAAAGCGCCCCCTACGACTTGAAGGACGCTCTGAAGAAGCGTCGCTACCGCTGGAACGACGGCTCCGATGCACGACCAAGATCGTGGTACATCGACGTGGACGAAGACAAGGTGGACGAGGAAATCGCGTTCCTACGGGCGGAGATATACCGCCGGAATGTGACGCCGCACATGCAGAGGATTAATGCGCTGACGCGGTATTCCGCGAGGGTATGAGCTGTGCCCTAACTCTTAACGGTGTTAAATATCTATATCTCGGGTAGGGTGGGAGTCGAGCCGGGCGAAGCGAGCGCCCTTAAGGCGCAAGCGAAGCGAAGCCCGGCGGTGCGCTCAATGTTTTACGACGCGAAGCGGCGATGCTAGATGTCAGGGCGTGTTATCGGACAACCAAGCCCAGGGCGACAGCGGATCATGCGTCAAAGACTTGGGAGCTTTTCCGGCGCGGTGCATCATTGAAGGACATAATTCACGTCCGATTCCGTTATCGCGTCGAAATCCCCATCAACGATAGGCTGCTCACCTTCGAACTGCTTTGAGAGCAAAAGTCGCGATGATCGCGCGTTTAAACATCGTTCGTCTCCGGGATGGCAGAGATGTTGAACCTAAGACCTAGAGCGGAGCGCAAGTCCCTATCGCTATGTTTGGATTATCGCCACCTTCTTCCCCAAGGAGGTTGCCGACGTAGCCAACAAAATAGAACACCTGGAATCGCCCGTTAGTTCGGTTGAACCAGACTTCCTCAGGGAAGGCGTCGCAGACCAAAACACCTGACTTATTGAAGTTGCCGCACTCGTCCGCGACATCTGGATAGGCGAAATTAGCCCAACTCCATCCCTTGGCGGTTTTCTTAACGAGGTATTTTTTACCCGCAAGATCAAAGTTTGAGGGTTGCCAACGTTTTGCAACCTTGTTGAAGGAAAACCCAGTCGCGTATTCGGGTATGCATAGATAAGCCTGGGTGGTCTCCGCTGCATTCGCGGCAGAGCTAAGCAACAGCAGTGCTGTCGCGATTAAATTTCTCATGCCCCCCCCCCCCGGTATCCCGCTCAATGTAGGGGATAACCGGGGCGGCGCAAAGCATCCGTGAGACAATTAAGCCGACATTTCCCATAGTTCTGCGGAACGCCTTGGCCGAAGTAGTACATGGTGCCGAGATTGTACTGGCCGTCAGCATAGCCCCGATCAGCGGCGAGGCGAAACCACTTCACCGCCTGGGCATAATCCTGCGGAACGCCCTCGCCGATGCGGTACTCAAGCCCGAGACGGGTCTGAGCGTCGGCATTGCCCTGATCAGCGGCGAGGCGAAACCACTTCACCGCCTGGGCATAATCCTGCGGAACGCCCTTGCCGTTGCGGTACATAGACCCGAGATTGTTCTGGGCGTCAGCGTTGCCCTGGTCGGCGGCGAGGCGATACCAGATCACCGCCTGGGCATCATCCTGCGGAACGCCCCAGCCGACGGAGTACATAAGCCCGAGGTTGTACTGAGCGTCGGCATTGCCCCGATCAGCGGCGAGGCGAAACCACTTCACCGCCTGGGCATCATCCTGCGGAACGCCTAGGCCGTTGCCGTACATGCCGCCGAGCCAGGCCTGAGCCGCAGCATTGCCCTGATCAGCGGCGAGGCGATACCACTTCACCGCCTGGGCATCGTCCTTCGGTACGCCCCAGCCGTTGCCGTACATGTGGCCGAGCATGGTCTGAGCCACGGCATTGCCCTGATCAGCCAGTGGACGGTAGAGCCGCAGCGCGGTGGCGTAGTCGCCACGACCAAAAGCGGCAAACCCATCCTCGAACGGCCCGGCAACCGCCGTTCCGACAAGGCTCATCGCCAGGACGACAGCGGCAAGCGTGGCCTTGATCGTGCTTCTCATGATGTGGCCCTCCGTGCATGGCACGATGTTGCGCTTCGTCATTTGATCGGCGGATGCGCGGTCACCGCTTTGGTCTGCCCTGAGCATAGCCGTTAGGATGGTAGGTCAAAAGCTCCAAGCCGCGCCTGCGCGCGTACTGCGCGGAAAATCCCCACCGCCGTTCTGTTGAATTGCCTTCAGCTGTGTGGCGGCACTCGGTAGATCAATTGCGTTCAACAGAGAGACCGATAAAAAACAACAAGATCACGACGATAACTAACTCGGTCGCAATGACGGCCAGCAATATCTCTGTCAGGCATCATCAATGCTTCCCCTTAATTTGCAGCGAGCACACGTTTGACGCTGTTCGGGTGCTGCCGAACAATTCGGCCAGCGCAGGACAGCCGCCGTGGACCCCGACGGGTGGCCGATCGGGTGAGCCCACTACTGCATTGATTGAAAGTACTCTAGAATCTCGTCGGCTAGCGCAGTAATCCGTTGGCCTTCTTCGTCTCTGCGCCCGAGAGTAGTAGCAACCCAAAGCTTGATTTGGTCGCGCTGAGGTATCTCGCCGTAGCGATCCATGTACCACGCCAAACGGATTGCGAGCTCCCTCTGAATATCAGCCATAATCCACCTCTCGTCTTCTTTAGACACATTCGTCCGCAAGGGGATAGAGGGGGGCGGGTCTCGAAAGTCTGGGGCTCTGGCGGGGGAAACCGCGCTTGGCCCAAACTTCACGCAACCGCGAAACTCGGATCGGGGGGCAGAAAGCATAAAGTCGCAGATTTCCTTCCAGCCCCTCCATGCCCTTCAAGACATAAAGACGGCCTAGCAGGACCGGTACACTTTGCCGCCGCCTTCCAGCACCCAAATCAAAGCCGGTTCAGTGGTACACTTTGCTCCCGCGATTTATAGTTGGCCATCACTGTGGGCGCCGACGGACGCTGCAAGGATGTTCGAGTGGCGATTTCTTCAGGCAAGTCCCGTCTAGACGAAGCGGCGGAGAAACTTTGCAGGACCAAGTTCATGTGGTCCCCAGCAATGCGAGGTGGGCGCCCAGTCGATGCTGATGTCCCTATGACTGTTATTTGGACCCTTGCAAAGCCTGAGCCTAACTGGCTCCAACGTTTGTTTGGTGCAAAGTAAGCGGCCTGGTGAACGCGGCAGGCGTGTTGAACCATTCGATCGTCCGCGGGCAAGCTGGCCAAAACTTGTCAAGTGTATGCGATCTTAGGATCGCTAATGTCGATGTGGTCTATCCGTCCCGGCTGCAACGAGATGGCGCAACCGGCAACCCCTCGGGCTGACGCGCTTGCCATATGTCGGCACGCCGTGGTGCACCCCGAAATTCCACGCAGTGGTGGGTTGGGTGGTGGGTTGTCTGTCTGGTCGCGTAAATTATCTTTGTATTTCAATGGCGCATGGCGGTTAAAACTGAATCCAATTCGGCAGCGGCATCACACGGGGCGTTAACGCGCCGGCGTTAGGTTGGGCGCGGGCTGTAGCCCGCCAGATGCACGCGCCGGAACCATGGGACTGCTCATTCCGCTTTTGGGACTTCGAGACTAAGGTCATCGTGAGCCCGCCTAAAACCACTGACACGGTCGCGCGCTTGCCGAATGGCCTTATAAATCGCGGGAGCAAAGTGTACCACTGAACCGGCTTTGATTTGGCTGCTGGAAGGCGGCGGCAAAGTGTACCGGTCCTGCTAGGCCGTCTTTATGTCTTGAAGGGCATGGAGGGGCTGGAAGG
>CANJBZ010000011.1 GCA_947473475.1 Alphaproteobacteria bacterium | reverse complement strand
CTGTGACCCGCGCTTCGCTCCGCTACGCGCGCCTCACAGCCCGCGATGACACAACACCAACCCGGGGCTTCAAAGCCCTTTTCTCTTAACCAGACTGGTACACAATCACGCCGCCATCCGGCACATTTTGTCTCCGCCATTTACACCTGTTTCTCGCTATCGCGACCGCCGCCGATCGGCTCAAGTCACATTGAATATCGGGGGGGACTGAATGAACGAGCAACAGATTTTTGCCAAATGCGCGTGGCGGCTGATCCCGTTCATGGTTGTGCTCTACTTCGTCAATTTCCTCGACCGTGTGAATGTCGGGTTTGCCGCGCTGACCATGAACAGGGATTTGGGATTTTCCCCCAGTGTCTATGGCATCGGCGCGGGCGCTTTTTTTATTGGGTACTTTCTCTGTGAAGTTCCGAGCAATGTGATTCTGGCGCGGGTCGGCGCCCGCTTCTGGATCTTCCGCATCATGCTGACATGGGGCGTCCTCGCGGCCGCCTGCGCCTTGATACAGGGGACGGCGAGCTTCGTCGCGTTGCGCTTTCTTCTCGGGATTGCGGAGGCCGGTTTCTATCCGGGGATGTTGCTTTACTTGACCTACTGGTTTCCGCGCACCTATCGCGCGCAATTTCTCGCCTGCTTCATCGCCGCTGCTCCGCTCGCAACGGTGATCGGCGGTCCGCTCTCGGGGTTCGTTCTGGAGCTGGACGGGATCGGCGGTTTGCGCGGCTGGCAATGGCTGTTTCTGCTCGAAGGTGCGCCCGCCTTTGTTCTAGCGTTTGCCGTTCTGAAATTTCTGCCCGATGGCCCGCATGCCGCGGCATGGCTTGCACCGGCGGAGAAAGAGACGATCGCTACGCGCCTGGCATTGGAAGATACCGGCGGACATCGCGACGTTTGGTCCGCGCTGCGCGATCCCCGCGTGTATGTGCTCGCTCTTGTGATCTTCGGTACGGGCTTCGCTCGCTTCGGCATCGGTCTATGGCTGCCGCTGATTGTGCAGGGCATGGGCTTTTCCAATCTGGAGGTCGGATTCGTGGTTGCCGCGCCTTACGTTATTGCGGCAGGGGCGATGATCCTGTGGGCGCGTTCAAGCGATCGACGGAACGAGCGCATCTGGCACGTAGCAGCGCCGGTTATTGTCGCGGCGTTGGGGCTGGTCTTCGCCAGCCTTACACACTCAAATCTGCTTTTGTTTGCGGCGCTCGCCTGCGCGGTCGTATGCATCGAGGCAACCCAGGGCCCGTTCTGGAGCCTTCCATCGTCGTTCCTCGGCGGGGCGGCGGCGGCAGGCGGCATCGGCCTTATCGCCGCCACCGGTCAGTTGGGCGCATTCTTCGGATCGAGCACCATGGGTGTGTTGCGGCAAGCCACGGGTGGCTACACCTTTGGCATGGTTGTTTTGGCGGGCGCTCTGACGATGTCGGCCGCACTTGTGCTCGCGCTCAGCCGCACGATGGCGCCGCAGGCAAAACTCGCAGCGGGTACATGAGCGCCCCGCCTGTGAGCAAGCCGGTGCGAAGGCGATGGTTTCCGGGTCGCGTGGCGCGCTCTTAGCCCGGAAAGCAGGCTATAAAGCGGGCGGCCCAGGCCAAACATGGGGGGAGGTTCGCATGCAGATGTGGCGCGGAGGTTTCCTTTTATTCGCGTTGGCGGCGATGGCGGCAACGCCTGCCTTGGGGCGAGATGCGGTTCCGGATTTCTCGCGGTTATGGGCCAATACGCTCGGCCCAGGCTTTCCGCCGCCCGCTTCGGGGCCTGGCCCCGTGGGAAACACGATCCGCCAAAGGCAGGCGGTCGACATCTTCGGGAAAAATATCAACCCCTCCAACGCTCCCATCGTGAGCGCGGGCGGCCGCCGCGTCGGCGATTATACCGCTCCGATTCTGCAGCCCTGGGCAGCACAAGTGGTTAGAGAGCATGGCGAAAAAGAGGTGAAGGACGGCCCTGCTTTGAACCCGATCAACCAGTGCAGGCCCAGTGGAGTGCCTTTCATCTTTTACAATCTTGGTATGGAAATGCTGCAGACGTCCGGCAGCATCACGATGGTGTATGTCTTCGATCATGAAGTCCGCCGCGTACGCCTCAATCAGAGTCACCCCGCGAGGCTGACGCCGTCCTGGCTGGGCGATTCCGTCGGCCATTACGAAGGCGACACCCTCGTGATCGATACTGTCGGGATCAAGGCAGGACCGTACGCCATGGTCGATCAGTACGGCACTCCGCATACGGAGAAATTACATGTCGTCGAGCGCTACCGGCTGATCGATTACGAGGCCGCGAACCGGATATTGGAGCGAGGCGCGAGAGCGACTGCGACCACCTTCCGCAACGATTCAGGGGTGATCCCGGATGTGAATTCCAGGGGCCGGAATTTGCAGCTCGATGTGACCATCGAAGATGAAGGCGCCTTCACGATGCCGTGGTCGTCCACGATCATCTATCGCCCCGGTGTGTCTGCTTACGAAGAGGCGGCAGAAATGCCCGAAGCCATATGCGCCGAGAATCCCCACGAACTATCCCGCGTGGCAGGCGTGCCGACCGCGGACAAACCGGATTTCTAATGCGAGGCGAAAAAGCGTGAGTGGAGACTGATCTGCAACGCGCGGATAGCCTCGTGGCCTCATCGTAAAACATTCAAGGGGCATCCATGATCGTCGACACGCCCGTTTCACTGAAAAGGGCGCAAACTCTGCTCGCGGATGTTCGAGCATGCACGCGTTGCGCCGGACATCTGCCACTCGGTCCACATCCCGTCCTGCAAGTGCACCCCGCCGCAAGAATTCTGATCGCCGGTCAGGCGCCCGGCAGCCGCGTACACGCCACGGGCGTCCCATTTGACTACCCCAGCGGAGATCGTCTGCGCGACTGGATGGGTATTGATAAGACAATTTTTTACGACGCTACACGCATTGCGATTCTGCCAATGGGATTTTGCTTCCCAGGCACAGGAAAGTCCGGTGATCTGCCTCCGCGGTCTGAATGCGCCCCGGCTTGGCGCGACATATTGCTCGCGATAATGCCCAACATCGGCCTCACATTGGTTATCGGGCAATACGCGCAGGCATGGCACCTGAAAGGCAAGGCCAAGGCTACCTTGACGGAAACGACGCTGGCCTGGCGCGATTATGGACAGACCATGATTCCGTTGCCACACCCCAGCCCGCGCAACAACATCTGGCTCAAGCGCAATCCCTGGTTCAACGAGGAATTGCTCCCGACGTTACGCAAGCGAGTAAGTGCTGTACTTGCGTGACGCCCCGGCGCTGCGATGGCCAGGGATATCCGAAGATCGGGGGCAGAATACGAACTTGGCGAGAATACGCTGGGTGGGCGATTTCAACAGGGGAAGTCGAAGTGTTTGCGTCCCGACGGATTTTTCGTTCGTGGTGGCTTGTCTATGAACGGATGATTTATGGCAGCTTACTTGCGGCCTAACGGTTCCATTCCGCTGTGTTTGATGGCGGCGGACGCACGCTGCGAGGCGAGAAACGCGATCAACTTTTTTGCGGCTTCGACTTCTTTTGCGCCAACCACGACGGCCGCTGAAAACGTGGAAGGCTCCTGAATTTCCGCTGGGACGGGAGCAACCACCTCGACGCCTTTTACCGGCAGGATTTCGCTCACCAGCATCACCGCGATGTCGGCCTTTCCGCTGGCAACGCCGGGAGCGCCCTCTTTGATGGTTTTACCTTCCATCTCCTTGGCGATACCAAGGCGCGGAAAGGCTTTCGTGGTGAGATAAATCCCGGATGTGCTGGCATCGACCGAAACGGATTTCGCGCTCAACAGCGTCTTTTTGAACGCATCGACCGTGCTGACATCGGGCTTGGGCGAACCGGACCGGATAGCCACCGCAAGAAGCGTCTGGGCTAAATCCACGTTCGTCCCCTTGGCGATTTTGCCCTCGGCGATCAGATCGTCGAGCCCCGCCTTGTTCATGATCACCACATCCGCAGGTTCGCCGCGCCGCAGCTGCGCCCCGATCGTGTTGGGACCGTTGCCTTGTGACGCTCCCATCGCGGTAGTGACTTTGATCCCCGAGGATTTCTCGAAGTCCGGAAGCGCCTCTCGATACGCCGCCCCAAATCCATTCGAGAGAATGACTTTGACCTGCGCGAAAGACGCAGAGGGGAACGCAACAGCCATCACGACTGCGATCGCAGCGGATATGAGGCCGCTGTTCAGGCGTCCGAAACAAGCATTCTGTTTCATCATGCGCACGCCGTGAATAGGTTGGACTAGTACGGGTAACCAGCAAGCCTTGGTGTGCCGGGCTTCCATTCTGGCAGCCGGGCATAGTCATCGCCGATTGGCATTTTCACCTTCGGCAGGCTTTGTTTGTCGAGGACTTGGTCCTCCGGGATGATCTTGTTCACGAACAGCAGGTAGGCCGTCAGCGAATAGGCTTCATCGGCGGTAAGAGTCCCCTCATTTCCGACGGGCATGGCGCGATGGATGTAATCCCACACCGTCGTCGCGAAAGGCGCGCTCAGGGGTAGGATGTGTTCCTTTTCCCAGGTGGGGACCTCTGGGCCTTTTTTCGATTGCAGCGCGGGCGCCGGGCCGCCGCCTGCGCCCGCTTTGCCGTGGCAGGCGATACAGCCCTTCGACTGAAAGAGCTTGACGCCCTCGGTGGCTGTGCCACGGCCTACCGGGAGTTCATCCCCCGTGGGACCGATGGAGATATCCAGGCGGCGCAGTTCTTCCGGGGTTGTCGGGCGTCCCACTCCATAGGTCTGCGCGAGCACGGGGCTCGCCAGGAGCAGTGCAATCGCTGCGAATTTAAGCGAGCCCATTGGTGATGCTCCCGTCTCTGGCGATCTTCCACGGCATCACGCTGTTATCCAGGCCGGGCATTCTGTAATTTCTATCGAAAGGCACGTTCCAGTATTTGGCGACCTCTTGTCGTGTCGGCTGCCGTTGTCCGATTTCGTCGGTACAGCGCGAAATAATCTCGGTCTCGTTGCCATCCCAATTCCACATATAGCCGAATCGGGTGTGCGCCATGCGCTGGGGCGTTGCCTTGATCTCGGCGGGGTTCCACTTCTTGCCACCGTCCGTGGATACTTCCACGCTACGAATGGCGCCGCCGCCGGACCACGCGAGCCCGGTGATCTCGTAATATCCTTTGCCGGAGAGCCGCTGCCCGCCGGACGGTTTCGTGATGACCGATTTGGGGCCGATCTGAAAGGCGAGGGCGGCTTCCGCCGGTTCCTTATCGAGATGACCGTAGTCGTTGTAGTTCATGTAGTAGTGGTCGACGATTTTGATGCGCCGCAGATATTTGGTGTTGAAGATGCCCTCGAAGCCGGGAACGCAGAGGCGCAGCGGAAAACCGTTCTGCGGCCGCACAGGTTCGCCGTTCATACCGTAGGCCACCATGCAATCGGCCATCGCCTTGGCGATGGGCATGCTGGATGCGCCTTTCACTTCTTCGGCGCCTTCCGCGACGAACCAGGTCGCGTTGCCTTTCAGGCCGGCTTCCTTCAGCAGCGTTGAAAGCAGTACGCCGGTCCATTCGGCGCAGCTGGTCATACCGTGCGATTCCTGCACGGTCTTTTGCCGGCCGTTGTGCCGGTTTCCCGCGCATTCGATGAATTGCAACCGGCTGACGGAGGGAAGGCGCTTCAGATCGTCCATGGTGAAGGTCAGGGACCGATCCACCAAGCCATGAATGGTCAGCGTGTGCTTCGCGGGATCGATGTCCGGCATGTAGGAGCCGCGGGTCGTCGCCACATAGTGGAGCGAGGTTGGCGTGACCACGCCGACATGATCCTGCAGCGGGGTGGCGACGTGGAACACTTTTCCGAAATCGTCGGGTGAATTCCGGCCGCCCATCGGATGCGCCATGCGTACCGAAGTCACGAATTTGGAGCGCTGACCGTATTCGATCTCCTCCTTGCTGCCCATGATCATGGGATAGTCGTTCGGGGCGCCGCCGACGGCCATCACATGGTCATGCTCTTGCTGGCCAAATGCCGGCAATGAACCGAGCGCTGCGGCCCCGCCCGCAAGCGCGGCCCCGCCCTTTAAGAGATCTCTACGGTTCGTGCGTTTGGAATCCATCAGTCTTTCCTTCCCCGAAAAGGTACGGCGACGAAATCACGCCCATTTAGTGAAACTATAGGGGGTGTTGCGAAATCCCGCTAGGCGGAACAGAACGGCGGCCACATGGGGGGCGATAAGCATCAGGGAGCATCAAAGCGAACTGGCGATCCTCAATTACTCCTGCCCTTGGTATGTAGTAACCATTCCTCACCTTAAGGGTCGACGCAACGGCCCATGATCTGATGTGACTCTCGCGATGGCTCACGATCCCACCCCGCAAATGATGTGGTTGGCGTTACGATGAATTGTCGAAAGGAACTGGCCTGGTGACGTGGTTTCGGGAGCATGGGCTCCGTTTTGGGCTTGAGATTACGGCCAACTTCGCGCTGCCGCTCGTCATCTACGATCTGGTGTCGCCGGCTTACGGCGATTTCAACGCGCTGCTGGCTTCGATGGCGCCCCCGATCGTTTGGAGCTTGGTGGAGTTTGCCCGGAGCCGCCGGGTCGATACGCTTTCGGTGCTGGTGCTCCTTGGCATTGGGCTATCGGTGCTTGCTGCCTTCGGCGGCGGTGACGCGCGCTGGCTGCAGTTGCGGGAAAACGTGCCCACCGCCTTAATCGGCTTGGCCTTTCTTGGTTCCGCAGCGATCGGACGCCCGCTTATCTATGTGCTGGCCCGCGCGGTGCAGGCGCGGAAGTCCTCGGAGGAGCTTGAGGCGTTCGAACGGGACCGCGATAGCGATCAGTTTCGCCGGACCATGATGGTCATGACGATCGTTTGGGGCGCTGGCGTCTTTGTGTCTGCCGTCGCGTCGGCCGCCCTCGTTTTTCAGTTATCCATTCATGACTATCTGATCGTCAGTCCAATCCTTGGATATGGATCGATGGGCGCGCTGGCGCTGTGGACCGTCTGGTATGATCGCCGCGCCAAGGCTCACGCAGACGCCCAACAGCCTACGCCCAACTCGCCATGCGATGACGGCGCAGTGCATCACGTCAAATAATGCGCAAACGAAAACGGCGGCCCGAAGACCGCCGTTCATGCCTGTGCCTGCGGAGTTACCCCCCTTAGGGCGCCTTGGCAGCGCCCCCCTTGGCCTGCTCTGCGGCGAGCACTTTCTTGGCCGTTTCAAGCTGGGCTTTGGCGCGCGCATCCCATGTCGCGGGATCAACGAAGGGATGGGGATCGCCCGGTTTCCGGTTGGTCAGCTTCTTGGCGCGCTCATGGATGCCGCCGCCCGGATAGCCGTCCGGGTCCTGCCAGGCATGGGTCTGCAGATAGACCTGCACGCCCTTCACCGCGTTCAGCTTTTCGGCGTTCTTCACGCCTTGTTCGGCGCCCGCGAGGCCCGGCGCGCCGCCACCGCCGCCGCCCCAGATGCCTTTGTAGGTCTGCGCGCCGTCATGCAGCACGAGACCTTCGACAAACAAATTGCCCGGCGTGTGGCCGGGGGAGGTGTGAATGACGAGGTGCTGATCGCCGAGGTCCAGGTGATCGCCCTCACGCACTTCCATGTCGCGCTTTGGCGCTTCGGTCGGCTTGTTGCCGTCGCGGTTGTTGGGCTTGCCGGCGAAGGCTTCGATCATTTTCCAGTCTTCGGGCGTCGCCACAACGCGCGCGCCAGTGAATTCCTGCAGACGCTTCGCGCCGCCGAAATGGTCGATATGGCCGTGATTGAGGACGATGTATTTGATGTCGCGCGGGTTGATGCCAACCTTTTTGATGTTCGCCTCGATCATGTCGACAAAGGGCTCCTGCGCCGTGTCGAACAGGATGGCGCCTTGCGGTGTGGTCAGAACCCACGCCGACACGAAGCACGGGCCGACATGGTAGAGATTGTCGAAGACCTTCACGGGCTCCATCTTCTGGATCTCGACTGTGCGCGATTGTGGACCAATCCAGCAGCGCTTCTCCTGCGGGTCGTTGGGTGAAACTTGCCCGGTCGCGCGGGCGGCGACCACTGCAGCAGCGGCTTTGGCCGCGGCAGCTTCCGCCTCGGCGTTCTGCGCCAATGCGGCAGATCCCATAAAACTGGCCGCCATGAGGCAACTCGTTGTTACCATCCAGAATTTTCTCATTCCATGCTCCCTTGGGCCTTGCCGCGAACCGCTAAATTTCGGCCACACTATCGCGTTACCACCGGTTACGGAAAGGGCGGTGCATCACAGTAATGGGGGGCTGCTTTCGGTCATTTCCCCCAAATGGCGCCTGAAGCTGCGAGGCGAAGTCTCACCCTCTCGTGATGTTTGGCCGGGCATAATGCGTCCGGCTCTGCGGTTGTGATAGGGTCCGCCGTCCGAGACATTGCCCGAATCGGGGCGGTTTCGCGCGAGCACACAGCACGGGAGGCATTCCATGGCAGTCACATTGAAGGTCAACGGTAAGACACAGACGCTCGATGTCGAGCCGGATATGCCGCTGCTGTGGGCTCTGCGCGACGAACTCGGGCTGACCGGCACCAAATTCGGCTGTGGTATCGCGCAATGCGGCGCCTGCACCGTACACATCAATGGCGAGGCCATGCGCTCCTGCTCGGTTCCTGTATCGACCGCGGCCGGCAAGGACATCACCACCATCGAAGGTCTTGCAGGTCCTGACGGCAAGCTGCATCCCGTGCAGGCCGCTTGGGTTGCCGAAGACGTGCCGCAATGCGGCTACTGCCAGTCGGGGCAGATCATGTCCGCTGCCGCGCTGCTGAAGCAGAAGCCCAATCCCACCGACGCCGACATCGACGGCATTACGAATATATGCCGCTGCGGCACCTATATCCGCATCCGCCGCGCGATCCATCGCGCCGCGACGACCAAAGCGTAATAGCGGCCACTCGGGAAAACGGAGAACGTCATGGGACACATGGACACGCTTTCGCGCCGCAATTTCATCGTCAGCAGCCTTTCAACTGCCGGCGGCTTAGCTTTGGGTTTTGCAATGCCGGGCATCGCCTCCGCGCGGCCCTTGACCGGCGCGCCCTGGAGCAACGACGCGGGCGCGGTTGCGAACGAAGTCAACGCCTGGATCGTCATCGATCCTGATGAAACCATCACCATCCGCATTCCGCACTCGGAAATGGGGCAGGGCGCAGCGACGGCCAATCCGATGCTGGTCGCCGAAGAGCTGGAATGCGACTGGGCCAAAATCAAAGGCGAGTTTGCTTCGCCCAACCGCAATGTGCGCGAGAACAACGTCTACAAGGACCAGAACACCGTCGGTTCGCGCGGTGTCGCCACATCCTGGCAATATCTGCAGCAGGCCGGCGCTTCAGCGCGCGTGCGTCTGGTACAGGCCGCGGCCAATCGCTGGAGCGTTCCCGCATCCGAATGCGTGGCTGAAAACGGCGCGGTGCTACACAAAGCCTCGAACCGCAAATTCACCTACGGCCAGCTCGCCGCCGACGCCGCGAAGATCACGCTCGACAAAGAGCCCGAGATCAAAAAACCCGGTGAGTTCAAGCTCCTCGGCAAGCCGCTGCCGCGTCTCGACACGCCCGTCAAAGTGAATGGCGAAGCGAAATTCGGCATCGACGCCAAAGTGCCCAACATGACGTATGCGGCCATCATCTCGTGCCCCGTCGTTGGCGGTACAGTCGCCTCGGTCGATGAAAGCGGTCTCAAAGGCAAACGCGGCATCGTCAAAGTCGTGAAGCTGAAAGACGCCGTCGCCGTTGTCGCCGACAACACCTGGCGCGCGATGCAAGGCTTGGACGCCCTGAAGATCGAATGGAATTACGGCCCAGCCGCCAATTCCGACAGCGCGCAATTCAAACAGATGTATCGCGACACGCTGAACGAGCCGATGATTCAGGCGCGCAAGGATGGGGATGTCACGCCGGTGCTGGCGAGCGGCGCCAAGATCATCGAAGCGACGTACGAAGTGCCGCATCTGGCGCATGCGCCGATGGAGCCGCTGAACGCCACGGTGAATTTGCAAAGCGACCGCCTCGACGTTTGGATCGGCACGCAGAATGCGCTGGGCACATTGCAGCAGGGCGTGCGTGCATCCGGGCTCAAGCCGGAGCAGGTCTTCGTCCACAATGCCTATCTCGGCGGCGGGTTCGGTCGCCGCTCGACCAATGACGAAATGGTGCAAGCCATCGCGATCGCCAAGGAAATCGGCCGTCCCGTGAAACTGACCTGGAGCCGTGAACAGGACATTCGCGGCGATCGCTATCGCCCCCAGGCCGCAGCGAGATTCCGCGCGGTGCTCGGCGCCGATGGCATGCCGCAGGCGCTGGAAGCCAAAGTCGCCGTCGGGTCGATCAATCGCTCACAGGGCCGTCCCGTGGAGAACGGCATCGAAGGCCAAGCGGTCGATGGCATTGTCAACTCGCCGTACAAAATTCCGAACTTCTATGTCGGCGGCGTGATGAAGAACACGCATCTGCCGGTGAGCTTCTGGCGCTCGGTCGGCGGTTCGCAGAACTGCTTCTTCTACGAAGGCTTCATCGACGAATTGGCGCACGCGGCGGGCAAAGACCCGTACCAATTCCGCCGCGCGATGGTCGAGCGCAAGGACTTCGTCGGCGTTCTGGAAAAGCTGCACGAGACCAGCGGCTGGGACACCAAGCTGCCCAAGGGCCGCGGACGCGGCATCGCGGTGGCGGAAAACCATGGCTCAGTCGTGGGCACGGTGGCGGAAGTGACGGTCGGTGATCGCGATCAGATTCGCGTCGACCGCATGGTGGTCGCCGTGGACTGCTATCACGTCGTCAATCCGAAGATCATCGAAGCGCAGATGGAATCTGGCGCGATGTTCGGCTTAACAGCGGTGCTGTACGGCGAGAATACGGTGAAAGCCGGGCAGGTGCAGGAACTGAACTTCGATACGTATCGCATCGTTCAGATGAAAGAGGCACCAAAGGTGGAAGTCCACCTCGTGCCGTCAGGCGGCGCCAAATGGGGCGGCATCGGCGAATGCGGCACGGCCACAATCGCGCCCGCAATCGTCAACGCCATCTTCGCCGCCACCGGCAAGCGCGTCCGCGAACTCCCACTGAAAAACGTGAAGCTGTCGCAACTGGCGAGCCTGTAATTGCGAGTCACATTCCCTCTCCCCCAGCGGGGGAGAGGGCTAGGGTGAGGGGGCGATCCCTCCGCTGTCGTGCTCTTCGGAGCAGTGCTCCCCGTCGAACGCCGTCAAAATCGGGCACGGCCCCGCCGCGCCCGACCCGCATTCTTCGGCCAATCGCGAAAGCGCATCCCGCGCGGCCTTCAGCTCCGCAATCTTCGTGTCGAGCACCTTCACCCGCGCCATCGCGATCTGCCGGGCTCGGCCACGATCATCGGTCGCATCCAAGGCCAAGAGTTCGCCGATTTCTTCCAGAGTGAATACCGCCGCTTGCGCCGACCGGATAAACCGGAGCCGCCGGACATCCTCCTCGCCATAGCGCCGGACACCGCCGCCGCTGCTGCCGGTTTCGGGGCGCTCGGGCGTCTGTAACAGCCCGCGCCGCTGGTAATAGCGGACCGTCTCGACACCGACATCCGCAGCGTTGGCTAACCCGGCAATAGTCAACGGTTGCATCCTTGACTCCGTACTATGGTACGGACCCCATATAGGGGGCAGCTCGATAACAACAAGAAGGAAGCTGCCTATGTCCTCCGCAGCCCAAACCCATCAGGCCACGCTCTATCGCATGGTCATGGACAAGCACATCTGCCCCTATGGGCTTAAAGCCAGGGACCTCCTGCGCCGCCAAGGCTTAACCGTCGACGACCGCTGGCTGACATCCCGCCTAGCAACAGACGCTTTCAAGGCCGAGCAGGGCGTGAAGACAACGCCGCAAGTCTTCATCGGCGGTGAGCGCATCGGCGGCTATGACGACCTGCGCCGCTACTTCGGAAAGACCGTCGCAGACCCCAAGGCGACCAGTTACACGCCTGTGATGGCGCTGTTTGCTGTGACGGCACTGATGGCGCTCGCGACTAGCTACGCGTTCTACGGGACACCTCTCACCATCCGTGCTGCCGAATGGTTCATCGCCTTCAGCATGGGCGTATTGGCGCTGTTGAAGCTCCAAAACGTCGAGAGCTTTGCCACAATGTTCCTGAACTACGATCTGCTGGCGCGGCGGTGGGTGCCGTATTCCTACATTTATCCCTTTGCCGAAGCCCTGGCGGCCGTTCTGATGATTGCCGGGGCGCTCACCTGGCTGTCCGTGCCCATGGCGCTTTTTATCGGCACAATTGGCGCGGTTTCGGTTTTCAAGGCCGTCTACATCGACCGGCGTGAGCTGAAATGCGCCTGCGTGGGCGGTTCCAGCAATGTCCCGCTCGGCTTCGTGTCGCTGACGGAGAACCTGATGATGATTGCCATGGCGCTCTGGATGGCTTTCGGCGCCGGCCACACGTTGTGATGGGGCTGGGACCGTTCAGGGGCGGCCGGTCCAAACCGAATTCGTAAGTTGAGGGGCGGCGCTTAGTTTGCTTAGCTGCGGTGGAGGGGCGAATCGAAGCCGTCCGTACGCGGACATGTTGGACTCCGCCATGATGACATCCGCGGTTCGTATTTCTGTGTTGGTGCTGGTTTGCGCCGGCCTTGCCGCTTGCGTGGCGAAGCGGCCGCCGGTGGTCGCCCCCGTGGTCCAGCACACGCCTGTCGCCGAGGCGCCCATGGCGCCCCCGCCGCCGCCGGAACCCATGATCGTCATGCCGCATCCGATCTATAAGGTCGGCGATCCCTATCAGGTGGCGGGCATCTGGTACTATCCCAAGGAAGACTTTGGCTACAACGAGACGGGCATCGCCTCGTTCTACGGTGCCGACTTTCACGGCAAGCTGACCGCGAATGGCGAGGTCTTCGACCGCAACGGCATCTCCGGTGCGCACCCCACCTTGCCGATGCCGGCCAATGTGCGCGTGACCAACCTTGAGAACGGCCGCTCGCTGGTGGTACGAGTCAACGACCGCGGCCCCTTCGTCAGCGGGCGCATCATCGACTTGTCGGAACATGCGGCCGACCTGTTGGGCTTCAAGCAGACCGGCACAGCGCGGGTGCGAGTCACCGCGCTTGGCCGCGCCGATCTGTACGGGCCGGGCTTGGCGCCGCCGTCGCAGGAAACGCCGCCCGAAATCGCGATGGCGGTTCCGGCCGCCCGTGTCGCTGCGGTGCAAGCAGCCGAGCTGGCCCCCGTCAGTGGCGCGCGCGTCGCTACGCCCCCGCCGCGCTCCGCCAATTTGCCGATGCAGATTCAGAAGATCGAGATCGCGGCACTGGAAGCCGTTGCGGACGGCACGGTCACATCGGTGGCGGTGCCGCCCGTCACGGCGATTTACGTGCAAGCCGGCGCCTTCACCAGCGTCCAGAACGCCGGTGCGGTCGCGGCCAAGCTCTATAATATCGGCGCGCGGGTTTTTCCGGGACTGAAAGACGGCAAGACCATCTACCGCGTGCGCATCGGGCCGTTCCAGGCGGTTCCCGATGCCGACGCAGCGCTCGCGCGGGTGCTGGCGGTTGGTCATAATGACGTCCAGATCGTGGTTGATTCTGCCACGAGCTGAGCCGCCGCTGCTGTGGCGCGAATTGTGCCGACACGCGTTATCAGCAGGTTCACCTGAAAGAGAGGGTCCCCCGTGTTCGCGCGTTCGTATCTATTCGGCGCTGCCGCCGCTGCTCTTTTGAGCGCCACGTCCGCCCAAGCCGAAATCCTGACCACGGCGAAAGAGGCGCTGCTGTACGACTATGACAGCGGCGAAGCGCTGTTCTGCAAGGCTTGCGACGAGGCAATGCCGCCTTCCTCCATGAGCAAGCTGATGACCGTGGAAATGGTTTTCCAGCGTCTGAAAGACGGCCGGCTCAAGCCGACGGACACACTGCATGTCTCTGAAACCGCATGGCGGCAAGGGCAGAAGAACAACGAGTCCAAGATGTGGGTAGCGGTGAATTCCGACGTGCCCGTGGACGATCTGCTGAAGGGCATCATCGTGCAGTCCGGCGGCGATGCCTGCATCGTGGTGGCCGAGGCCATCGGCAGCTCCGAAGCAGGCTTTGCCGACATGATGAACGCGCGGGCAAAGGAGATCGGCCTGACGAATTCGCACTTTGTGAATTCGAGCGGTCTTCCCGATCCACAGCATTACATGACCGCAACCGATCTGGCGAAATTGTCGGCGCATGTCATTCGGGATTATCCGGATTACTACGACTACTTCAAAATTCCCGACTTCACCTGGAGCAAAATTCGCCAGCCAAACCGCAACACGCTGGTGGACGAGAACATCGGCGTCGACGGTCTGAAGACTGGCCACACGGAAGCGGGCGGCTACGGCATTGTGGCGTCTTCTTTGCGTAACGGCCGGCGGCTGATCCTTGTGCTCAATGGGCTCAAGAGCGAGCGCGAACGCATCAACGAAGGGCGCCGCCTGCTCGATGTGGGGTATCGCGAGTTCCGCGATTACCGGCTTGCCGACAAAGGCAAAGTCGTTGCCGATGCGCAAGTGTGGGGCGGCACCAAGAACAAGGTCGGTGTTACGGTCAAAGACCCGTTGATGGTCATGCTTCCCATCGACTCCCGCAAAGACCTGAAAGTCACGCTGCGCTATGACGGCCCGATGAAGGCGCCGATTGCCGCCGGACAGCAGATCGGGACCCTCACCATCACCGCGCCGGGCAAACCCGATAGAACCGTCCCTGCCGTCGCCGCGGAAGCCGTGCCATCCAACAGCTTCCTCGATAAGATGATGATCGGCTTGCAGACATTGGTCTTTGGCGCCGAAAGGGCGTGAATGGCGGAACGCGGCAAGTTCATCAGTTTCGAGGGAGGCGAGGGCGCCGGCAAGTCCACCCAGGCAAGGTTGCTTCGAACCTCGCTTGAGGAGCGTAGCCGAGCGGTGCTGTTGACGCGTGAGCCCGGCGGTTCACCCGGTGCGGAAGAAATCCGCAAGTTGCTGGTGGAAGGGGCGACGGACCGCTGGACGCCCTTGGCCGAAACCTTGTTGTTCCTGGCGGCGCGCGCCGACCATGTGGCGCGGGTGATCGAGCCGGCGCTTGCTGCGGGAACGTGGGTGATTTCGGATCGGTTCTCGGATTCCACGTTTGTCTATCAGGGACTCGCGCGCGGACTCGGCATGGATGCCGTGCGGACATTGCAGCGCGCGGCGCTGGGCGATTTTGCGCCCGACCTGACGCTGGTTTTGGATGTCAGTCCACGCGCCGGCCTTGAACGCGCGGTAGCGCGGGGCGCGCATGAAAACCGCTTCGAGCAATTCGATGCCGCCTTCCATCACCGGCTGCGCGATGGCTTTCTCTCGATCGCAGCCGAAGAGCCGCAGCGTTGCGCGGTTCTTGATGGCACAGCGTCCGCGGAAAGCGTCGCCGCGAATGTGTGGCGCACCGTCGTGGAGCGGTTGGCGCCATGAGCCGGGCAAAGCCTCAGGCTGAGGCCGAGGAACCCGACCGCATCGCCGGTCAGCCCCATCCGCGTGAAACCTATGAGCTAAGGGGGCACGACGTGGCGCTGGCGCGGGCGGCGCGCGCTATTCGTTCAGGGCGTCCGCCGCAAGCCTGGCTCATTGCCGGCCCGCCGGGCATTGGCAAGGCCACGCTCGCCTATCGCATCGCGCGCTACATGCTGCGGTATGGGGCGACGGATGCCGGTGCGGCCGATCTCTCCGTTGCGCCGGGGGATGTCGTTTCGCGTCAGATGGAAGCGCGGTCGCATCCGGGTCTGCTGGTGCTGAAGCGGCGCGAGAACGATCGCGGCAAGCTCAAGACCGTGCTTGATGTGGAAGAAGTGCGCCGGCTCGGCGGCTTCTTCGGCATGACCGCGGGCGCGGGCGGCTGGCGTGTCGCCATTGTCGATTCCGCCGACGACATGAACGACAACGCCGCCAATGCGCTGCTGAAAATCCTGGAAGAACCGCCGGCGCGCGGGCTTCTTCTGCTTGTCAGTCACGCGCCCGGCCGGCTGCTTCCAACCATTCGTTCGCGCGCGCAGCGGCTCGATCTGAAACCGCTTGATCGTCCGGTGCTCAGCGAAGTCCTAGGCCGCCTGCTGCCCGACGCTTCGGACGAAGACCGTTCGCAGCTTATGGCTTTGTCCGAAGGTTCTCTTGGTCTGGCTCTACGGCTCGCGGGCGATGAAGGACTGAAGCTGGCGCGCGAAGCGGATTCGCTGCTGGCCGCGCGCGGGACATTGGACGTGCCGGCCATCCTGGCACTTGGCGAGCGTGTGGCGCGCGCGGCCGATGGGCTGGGGCATTTCGGCGAGTTCCTGATTCAGGCGGTGGCGCGCCGTGTGCGTGAACGCGCCGGCCAAGGCGAAGGCGATTATCGCGCCGTGGAATTATGGGAACAGCTTTGCGCGCTCTACGAACGTGCGGCGGGCATTCACATGGAACCGCGCCAGACCGTGCTTACGGCTGCGCGCGAAATCGCCAATGCCGCCCGTCGCGGCGTCCTGTGAGCCACGCTTGAAATCCGGCACTCTCTCGGCCAGGGTGGGTCATGCTCGTCGATAGTCATTGCCATCTCGATTTTCCGGATTTCGCATCAGAACTTCCCGAGGTCCTCGCCCGCGCCCGCGCCGCCGGTGTCGGCCATTTCCTCACCATTGGAACGGGTCTGAAGCGCTTCCCCGGTGTGCGCGCCGTCGCGGAATCTTCGCCCGATATTCATTGCAGCGTCGGCGTGCATCCCCATGAAGCGGGCGATGAGCTGCTGGATGGGCCCGAGGTCTTGTTGAAAGAAGCCGAGCACGAAAAGGTGGTCGCCTTCGGCGAGACCGGTCTCGACTATTATTACAACAAAAGCCCGCGCGAGGCGCAGATCGCCAATTTCCGCGCGCACATCGCAGCAGCGCGTCAGGCCGGACTGCCGCTTATCGTACACACGCGCGACGCCGACGACGACACCATCGCGGTGCTAACCGAGGAGCAGGAGCGGGGGCGCTTCACCGGTTTGATCCATTGCTTCACCGGCACGCCCCGGCTTGCGGGAGCGGCGCTGGAATTGGGGTTGTACATTTCGGTATCGGGTATCGCGACGTTCAAGAAGTCCGATGCCTTGCGCGCGACGCTGAAAGACGTGCCGCTGGACCGGCTGCTGGTCGAAACGGATGCGCCTTATCTCGCGCCCCAGCCGACACGCGGAAAGCGCAATGAGCCGGCCTTCGTGGTCCACACCGCCGCCATGCTGGCCGAGCTTAAAGGCATCCGCGCGGATGAACTCGCGGAGACGACGACGGCAAACTTCTTCCGCCTCTTCGCCAAGGCCAAACGATGAGTTGTATGGCAGCACACCGCAAATCACCTCCCCCGTGCGGGGAGGTCGAAATGCTAAAGCGGCGTCAGCCGCGAGGCATTTCGGGTGGGGGGATTGTTGCGGATAGCTCCCCCCACCCGAAATTGCTCGTGAAACTCGCAATTTCGGCCTCCCCGCAGGGGGGAGGCGACCTCCGGGACGAGGGCGGGGCATTCGATTGACCGCCAACAACCGCATCCAAGCCACCATTCTGGGTTGTGGCTCCTCGGCCGGCGTGCCGCGGCTCGGCGGTCCGGACGGTACCGGCGATTGGGGCGCGTGCGATCCTGGCAATTCCAAGAACCGGCGCCGCCGCTGCTCGCTACTGGTGCGGCGTGGGGATACCGCCGTGCTGGTCGATACCTCGCCCGACATGCGTGAGCAATTGCTGGCGGCGCGGGTGTCGCGGCTGGATGGCGTGCTGATGACCCATCCGCATGCGGACCAAACCAACGGCATCGACGATTTGCGGCCGCTGACCTTCATTATGAAGAAGCGCATTGAGATGTATGCGGACGAGCGCGCCCTGGCCCATATCTCACGGCAATTCTCATACTGTTTCACGCCGCCGCCGGATTTGGGCTATCCGCCCATTATCAACGGTCATGTCATACCGGAGCCGTTCTCCGGGTTCGCGCTTGACGGGGCAGGGGGCGCCCTTCCCGTGTTGGCGTTCTGGCAGCAGCATGGCCCGATCCGCTCGCTGGGGTTCCGCTTCGGCGGGCTGGCCTATTCCAGCGATGTCAGTGGCTTGGACGAAGCAGCTTTCGCGGCGCTTGAAGGCGTAGACACCTGGATTTTGGATGCCCTGCGCTATGCGCCGCATCCCACGCACGCCAATGTGGGAACGGCGCTGGAATGGATCGCCCGCATAAAGCCCCGGCGCGCCGTTCTGACCAACATGCACATCGACATCGACTATACCGAACTGGCCGCGCAGCTCCCCGACGGCGTCGAGCCTGCCTATGACGGCATGATCGTCGATGCGCCGCTATGAGCGCGCGCCAGGCGCATTGGGACAATATCTACGCGACGAAGCCCGCCAATTCGGTGAGTTGGTTCCAGGCAAGCGCGCGGCCGTCGCTGGAGATGATCCGCGCGACAGGGATTGAGCGCGCTGAGCCGGTGATCGACATCGGCGGCGGTGCGTCCGTGCTGGCGGACGAGCTGCTGCACGACGGGTTTCAGGACGTCACAGTTCTGGATATCGCCGCCCCGGCGCTGAAGGTTTGCCACGATCGGTTGGGTTCGCGCGCGGGCTTGGTGCATTGGATCGTGGCCGATGTGCTGACGTGGAAACCGCAGCGGTCATACGGCCTCTGGCACGACCGCGCGGCGTTTCATTTTCTGACGGAGCCGCAGGACCGGCTCACCTATCGCGACACGGTCGAGCACACGCTCACTCCCGGCGGCTGGTTGATCCTCGCCACCTTCGCGCCCGACGGCCCCGAAAAATGCAGCGGTCTGCCCGTGCATCGCTGGTCACCCGAAGGTTTGGCGGCCGAATGGGGCGATGGTTTTCAACTGATTGAAAGTTTACGCGAAGAACATTCCACCCCTTGGGGCGCCCCCCAATCCTTCACCTGGTCGCGGTTTAGAAAACTATGATCCTCCCCCGCGCAGCGGGGGAGGGGGACCGCCGCAGGCGGTGGAGGGGGCTGCCGCACGCTCAATGCTGCTAAGAAGATCCGGCAGTTGCTTCTCGTCAAGGATCATCGTGGCAGGAATGCGCAATACTTTGATCCCCTGACTTTTAAGCCACCTATCGCGCTGCACATCGTGCTTGGCCTGTTCAGCGCCGCCATGCACTGCGCCATCAACCTCAATCGCCAGACGGGCGTCAGAACAATAGAAATCCAGAATATATGGTCCCACCGGATGCTGCCGCCGGAAACGCAGTCCGCTTAAACGATTCCCGCGTAGGTGCTTCCACAAAAGTAGTTCTGGCAGCGTCAGAGTACGCCGCAAATTGCGTGCGCGCTTCAACGTCAAAACCGGAGCCCGCATCAGCCCCCTCCACCATGCTTCGCATGGTCCCCCTCCCCCGCGAAGTAGCGGGGGAGGAGCCTTTTACCTCATCCCCACAACGCCCTGGAGGCGAGGCGGGCGCCTTCGGCCAACGACTGGAACTTGGCCCAGACGATGCTCGGATGCACTTCGACCACCGCGCGGGGCATGGAGGCGAAGCCGCAGTCGGCGCTGGCGATGACGTTCTCGCGGCCAACGACGCCGGCGAATTTCTGGATGCGTTCGGACACCAGTTCGGGATGCTCGACCAGCACGGAGCAGTGGGTGATCACGCCCGGCAGAATGGCTTTGCCGGCGGGCAGCTTCACGTCCTCCCACAGTTTCCATTCGTGCTCGTGGCGCGGGTTGGCGGCCTCGAACGAATACAGCCCGGCGCGGATGTTCAGTACAATGTTGATCAGGTGTTTGAATTCCAGATCGTGCGTGCGCGGCCCCATATTGATGCCGTAGCAGGTGTGATGACGGATGCGGTCTTGCGGCAGATCGCGCAGGACGTGATTCAAAATTTCCACGTAATGCGAAGCCCATCGGCGGGTTTCTTCAACCGAAAGATTGGGCTCCAGCATGTAATGCATGGCGAGGTGCGGATCGTCGATCTGCAGCATGAAGCCCGCCGCGATGATGGTCTTATATTCCTCGCGCAGCGCTTCGCCGATGGCGAGCAGGAATTCGTCGTCCGTCTTGTAAAAGCGGTTCACGTGGTAGCGGAAGATCTGGCCCGGCGAGACCGCCGGCATGAATACATCGACAACGCTCTTGCCGTTGAGCGCGGTCTTCAGGTTCGCGATGTCGCGCTGTACGGCGGCTTGGCCGGTGTACGTCACCGGGCCCGTGCAGAGCCGCGGCGGCGGACGCGAGCCGGAATGGCCGTGGGCGTAGAATTCCGGGAATGAGCGCTTCTCGCGGGTGTCGAGTTGAGGCGGATTGTCGGTGCGCGGCGCCATGCCGGACAGGCGCTCGTCGATATAGGTGATGAAGCCGGGCTTGGACTGTTCGCCATCGTCGACAATGTCGATGCCGCAATCCGTTTGGCGCCTGATGATGTCGTTGACGGCGTCACGGACGGCGGCCTCATAGACCGGGCCGCTCATTTTACCGTCGGCCATCATCTCCGACAGCGCATCGGGCCGGGGCAGGCTGCCCACATGCGTTGTAACGATCCGCCGCTGCCGTTCTTCCTGCAATCCCATGTGCTTCCCCGATAATCTTGTTTTCTGTGGGAAGCATGGTTGCCAATTCGCCGCCGGGGACGCAATCGTTTCCGTGGAGGTTCCGGCAGGCAATCGATGAGCGCCACGCGGCGGCTTGCGGAATGAGCCGCGCGCTACTGCGGCGGACGCTCGGCGAGGCCCTCGCGCACCAGGTTCACGACTTTGCCGTCGGGGTGGATCATGGCCAGTGAGGTCCAGAACAAAGCAGGCGGGCGCACCTTCGCAGGCACAGAACCTTCCGCGATGTAAAGCCGATGCTCCTGCACGTATAGGAAAAGCTGAACCTGCATCTGGCGGCCGTCGGGCATAATCATGCTGAGCTGGTGGCCGTGAATGCCGTCGAGTTCGGACGGCGCGTCGAACTTCACAACGCCCGTCGGACGGCGCACCGCCGCCGCATGTGCCATCGCACCGGCCTCATCCGCCGGGCTGCTCGCGAGATTGACCACCGTCACCGAATAATGCCCGGCGCCTTCATCGGCGCTGAACACTTTGGCCGGCACGCGCGCGCCACTTGCGGTGGTGTAGGTGATGTCCTGAACTTTCGGATCGGCGGGAAAATTCACCGCGAATGATTCCACCGGATTCTTGTATTCCAGCCACTCCGCAAGGGCTGGCCCTGCCGTCACCAGAACCAAACCCGCAACGAGAACAGCAAGCCGCATAATTTCCCCTCCCGATAGAGCGAGCACACGCGCCCAGCCGATTCTGTGCAACGAGCGCCGATTTTACGCTTGAAACGTCACCGCCCAAAAGTGGAGAGGATCTGGATCGCAGCTTTGTGTTTCACCACAGGCGCAAATGTCCGGGCTGGGGCAGGCTGCCCACATGCGCGGTAACGATGCGGCGCTGCCGTTCTTCCTGCAATCCCATAAGCTTTCCCGATCATCTTTTGGCTAGTAGCAATGTCGTGGCTTTCTTCGGACGTGGAGGCAAGGGGCAAGGAAACGTCGTAGCTTCAGAAAGGCTCAATTTTTGATAGCGGAATTACAATAGGGATGCACCATTTGGACGTTGTCGATATCCCCAGTCCCCCCAGCGGATGCACGTACCTTGTGATCGTAAGAAACTGATTTTTTGGGGTAGAGAAGTCCACTGCAAATCGGGCATTTCGGTGCATGAGCGAGGGAAGTTCGCAGGAACAATGCTGACTTCGTCTCCTCAGAAATTTTGGTTTTCGTCACCAAGCTCCGAATGTCTAGAACTCGTCCGGCGAACCCTAAACTCGCCAGCAATTCCTCAGTTGTGAATTCTTTGCCTGAATCAATGTTCCGGATAAGAAATTCAAGCAGATCCCGAACCTTCAGGACGCGAGCATCCCGATTCACATTTGTGAACATCTGCGTGATGAGAGGCTTATTTGTGATTAAATACTGTTCGATGCGGGCGCGCACCCAAGTGAATTTTCGAAAGAATGCGTCGTCGTTGTTTCGCACCTTCTCGGTTAGCAACTTCATGGTTCCAAGGAACAGATGCCGACTATGAACACCCCGCTCATTGTAGAAATAGACGGCGGGATGGAGACCCAAACTTGCAGCGTTATTCCCAGTAAACCGCGTCAAAATTTCCTTGGATAGCTTAAGCACTCTGATCGTGTCGGTTCCGTCCGTGTCCTCAGGGTCCAATAAAATGCTTCGAACGCTGCCTTGAGGACTGCTTGAGATCGAGAGAAAGTCGACCAATAGAGCAAGCGCCTCTACGGGAGAAACTGATCCCCCGAGTGGTAAATCCAAGGTCTTGATTGGTGTGTCTGCCTCAGGATCGAAAAGAAGATCGTGAAATTCTGCAGCTTGAGTCTCGATCTGCTTCTGGCAGTCTTCAGAGAATTTCGACCAGTACTTGTGGCCGCTGCCGGCGCGAAGAATTGATCGTGAAGCTATGGCAATCGCCTTGCGACGATTCGTTAGAAGCATTGCTTCCACGGCATCGAGGGGGGTGCCCTGGGAATTGATCTTGAAGAATGATGTCTCAGCAACCTCTGCGTTCCCCAGGACCCATTGCAGGTCCAAGGTTCGCGTGACGAGGTTGCCAACACGACGTGTCTGGTTATCACTCGTCGTCAACGATCCGATGAGCGACTTTAAGGTTGTGTACCGACCGATCCTGTTCTCGATGAGGCTCCGAGTTCGTTGAGCTACCTTTTTTTGAGCCTCGGATATCTCGCCGCCGTAAAACTTGAGGGAGATCGCGCCGTCTCCATAGTCATCAGCCATCCAGGCCCGTAGGGCGCTAAGGCGATGACCGCCGTCAATTACAAAAATGTAGAGTGGCGACTTCCATAAGATCAAAGCCGGAATTAATTCGTTGTCCAAAAAACTCGCGACAAACGTAACGATTTGCTCTGGTGACCAATGGTTTGTTTCACGCTGAAAATCTGGCTTCCTAAGAAGAACTCGTACGTGCGACGTTTCCTCCAGGTTCGAGATCGGAAAGTCTTTGAAGAGTTGATGCGTGAATTCTTGCCCTTGCACCCCGAAGTCGGCACGCGGAATCATCGCATCCAGATTTACGCGTTGTGCCATGACGTTGCCCGAATCAGACCTAATCAATCATTGGCAAGAGTTCACGCAGAGGGAATTCTGGATTGCAACAATCCACCACATATATATTTCCCATAATATTGCTTATACGAATTTTACCAAGGGCTGGGAAAGGCTGTGTGTGGGCCGCCGTCCCTGTTGGCGTCGGCGAATGGCTAGGGATAATAAGACGTTATGAACACGACCCACGACGATCCCGAACTGTCCGATATTCAGGAACTGCTGGCCATCATGCGACGGCTGCGCGATCCCAAGGGCGGCTGTCCGTGGGACCTCGAACAGGATTTCACGTCGATCGCGCCGTACACGATCGAGGAAGCCTATGAGGTTGCCTCGGCCATCGAGGACAAGGATTACCCGGCGCTGAAGGATGAACTCGGCGATCTGATGCTGCAGGTCGTTTTCCATTCGCAGATGGCCGATGAGAAAGGCCTGTTCTCGTTTCCAGATGTCGTCCAGGCGATCTGCGAAAAGATGATCCGCCGGCATCCGCATGTGTTCGCCCGTGGCGCCGCCGATACGTCGGAGGCCGTCCGGGAAGCCTGGGAAGACATCAAGCGCCAGGAGCGCGCCGGTAAAGCCGTAGCGCCCGAGAGCCTGCTGGACGATGTGCCGGCCGCCCTGCCCGCACTCATGCGCGCCGTGAAGCTGCAGAACCGTGCAGCGCAAGTCGGTTTCGATTGGCCGAGCGCCGTGACCGTCGCCGACAAGATCGCCGAAGAATCGCGCGAGCTGGCCGAGGCTGTGGATTCTGGCGTGCAACATGACGTGGCCGAAGAATTCGGCGATCTGCTATTCGCCATGGCCAATCTGGCGCGGCATCTGAAGCTCGATCCCGAGGATGCGCTACGCGCCGCCAATGCCAAATTCGTTCGCCGTTTCAAATCGATCGAAGCCGGTCTTCAAGCGCGGGGTAAGACGCCCGAACAATCCACGCTCGAAGAAATGGAAGAGCTTTGGCAGGAAGCCAAGAAGGCCGAGAAGTCGGACAAGCCCGAGTAGGCGGAACTGCCCTCGCCCCCATCGTCGCGCTTCGCGCGCCACTTCCCCCGTAACGACGGGGGAAGAAGAAGGTGGTGGCGCTATGGCAAATTGCTGGCGCCGCGGGTTTGCACAACGGCCCATGCTTCATCGAAGGCGCCTGCTTTTAGCGCGCGATCCCGGATGTAAAAGTAAAGGCGGCCGGCATTGAGCATTCTGAAGTCGGCGCGTTTATCGGAGTCGATTTGCAGCAACAGGCGCCATTCCGTCGCGGCATTACGCAACGGCTCCATCTCCGGTTCATAAACTTTTGGGCCGACCGTTCTCCAATATATTCCCGTCGAGGCCAATTCGCAGAGAATGTGCAGGTCGCCCTCGATGGTTGAGGCGTAGCCGAGAAGTTGATGATTTTCTCCGTCTTCCGCGTGCGCCGGCATGAGCCCCTTCCAGAGACCGATGTAGGCATCGTCCTCGCGGCTATCGAGACCCCAGGCTCCAACTTCGTCCGACGCAGGGTCGGGCAAGCTCAGGTCCTTCCAGGGCTTCAGCACGCACGGCGTATACACGCTCGCTATGCCCTCGCCTCGCCGCACAAGCGGGGTGCCAAGCGGAGTTGCAAGAACCTGCCAGCCGCTGCGGTCCTTCGGGTGATATCCGCGCGGCGACGTTCCAAGGTCGAAAAAGAAGGACAACAGGGTATCGGCCGGTAAATCGGCACGACCGTTGAAGGGAGGTAATTTGCTTGTGTCGATCAGGGCGATGAATGTCATGGGCGTCGGGTCGCCGCCGGGCCATGGCGTAGAGGCCGGAAGATCGGCTCGCCCACCGATTTTTGTTGCGCCAACAGGGATGTTGTCCTCGTTGCGCGCAATTTCCGATTCAAAGCGGATGCATTCCCGCACGCTACCTTTGATGCGATCCGCGACCCGCTGAAGTTTTCTTCTGCTGATCCGCTCGTCCAGCGATCCTTTATCGCGCGACCACCACATGTGCCCTCCCCTTGTGTTCGCTAGAGGAGTTTAGCCGATAGCCGACGCAGCGCGAGAGGCGCATTGCATTCTGGTCTGAGGATTCATCGGCGCGCGGACGCGCGCCTGCTGGGTCGCCGGGTCAAGCTGGCCATGGAGATAACAAAACGGGCGGGTCGCTTTTGCGGCCCGCCCGTTCTCAACCTAGTGCCTTAGCTACGGCTGCTTACTTCGCAGCCATCTGCTTCAGCTTCGCCATATCGTCTTCGCTACGGACCTGCATCAAGCCCATCTGGTTCGTGCGATAGACGGGCATGCTGACTTTCAAGCTGCCGCTATGCTCGTCGACCGTCAGGTGGCGCATTTCCGTGCCACGCACCGGCAGTTCGAAGAAGGTCCACTTCTTCGTGGCCGGGTCGTATTTGAAGATCTGATCGTTCGTCCAGAGGTTGCCCCACACATTGTGCTTGGTGTCCACGCTGATGTGGTAGGGCTGCATGGAGTCATCCGGGAACGGGATCATTTCGACCGCGTTCGTGCGGGTGTCGATCTTCGCAAGGGTCGAGCCCCACGAATTGCCGACCCACAACACGTCGCCGTTCTTGTCGACGCCCATACGACGCGGGCCCTGTGCCCACGGATACGGGTTGCCGGTGGAGATGTCGGTGACCTTGCCGTAAGCCGCGACTTGCTCGGGCGTCAGGAAGTCACGGATCTTCTTGTTTTCCGGCAGAACGATTTCGGTGACCTTGCCGGTGACGCCGTCGGCTTTGCCGATGGTGTCCCAAGCCATTTCGGCCCAATAGCCGTTACCGTTGCGATCGGCCGCGGCGCCATAGGTGCCGCCGACGCCTTGCGGACGACGGTATTGGGTCGTCTTGTACTCGGAGAATTCCAGCGTCTTCGGGTTGAAGCGAACAACGCCGGCCGGAGCGGACGCCCAGACCATGCCTTTGCCGTCCACGTCGACCGTCACGGCGCCGCCGAGAGGCGTCATCGTGTCCGGTGTCGGATAGACGGTGATCTTACCGGTCTTCGGCTCAAGCTTGCCGAGGCTGCGGCGGCCCGGGTTCACGTCGAACCAGATGTTGCCATCCTGGTCGCGAGCGATGCCGTGCGTCGGTGCGGCGAGCGCCGCGTTGGTGGCGCGTGGCACCTTCTTGTAGGTGATCTCGCCGGTCTTGGCGTTGACCATGCCGACGGTGACCAGGCTGTTGGTGGAGTTCGAGGTGAACCAGATGTTGCCATCGAAATCCATCTGATCGTCATGGATGATCAGGCCGCCCTTGGAGGGAGTGCCGAGCGCCCAGTTCGAGCCGTCATTATCCGCATTGCTCTTCGGCAGAGCGGCCGCGCCGGTGCCGTCGACGCGCGGAACGTCATAGAGCGTCCACACCGCACGGGCGGCTTCACCCGACGGACGCGGACGTTCTGCGATCTTCATCACACTGTTCGGACCGCGGACCTTCGCCAGATATTCGGAGATGCCCTTCTGGTTCATCTGCATGATCTGGTTGGCAGGACGATCCTGCGGCAGACCGCCACCGATCACCTTCATCAGATCGATCACGCGGCTCCAGCCGGTTGCGTCGAAGCGGAACTGGAAGGGATAGCTCGGCGTGTGGCAGCCGTTGCAGTTGTTATGGACGAGCTGCTTCATGTGCGCGTCTTGCGCGTTTTCCACGGGCAGCGAAGCCCACACCAATTCGCCCGGAAGCTGTTTCCAGCGGGTTTCCGTATCGGTGATCTGCTTCAGGGAAAGATCCTGGCGCTTGTTGGCCGCCAGATCCACGTTGGCCTTGTTCTGTTCAAAGCCGAGCGTCTGAGCCCAGACGCTGTACTTTCCGGCCGGCATCGGCGGGAAGTAGTAATTTCCCTGGGCGTCGGAATAGACGCTGGTCGTGATATTCGACCCTTCACGCTTTGCGGAAACGACGGCGCCATCGAGCGCCTTTCCTGCCGCAGTGATCGTGCCGCTCAATTGCTGATCGGCCGCGTACGCAAAACTCGATGTGGCTACCACCGCGGCAGTCGCCAAAAGCATGGTGCGCATTGTCATCATCGTGCTCCTTTGGGGGCTTTTAATCTTCACCGAGTCCACCGCCTCGACGAGCCGTCGGGGGCGGAGGTTCCGGCAGTGTCTTCACGTACGCAATAACGTCACTGATATCCTGGTCTTTAAGCGTGTACTTCCAACCTGGCATTTTCACGAGGCCGTTCATGATGACTTCGCGCATCAGTTGCTCGTCACCATTGGCGGATGATTTGCTGAGCCGGGGACCGTACGTCGCCGAACCCGGATTCTGTGGCAAATGACAGATGTTGCAGTTCTGAGTCAGAATCATCCGGCCATGCGCCTGCTGCGGTGTCAGTTGTTGGGCCGATGCGGCTTGCGCACCTGCTGCCAACACGAAAACGAGCAATGCGACTCGCGTCTGCATAAGGCCTCCTCCTCCCGTTACACAATTGTGAGGAGCCTACCCCCCTCGCGACCTTGTGAAAAGGGCCTTTTTGCGGCGCAGGATGTGATTTTATGGGGCAATTACGGTCTATAGTGCGTTGCACAATAAACGCATTTCCATACTCAAAAGCGCCGCTGAAAAGGACGTATCCGCCATGATCGTATTGCTGCTAGCAGCGTTGATTTTCTTAGGGATTCACTTCTTGGTCTCCGGGACCCCGCTTCGCAACGCAGTTGCGAGAACGATCGGTGAAAGTCCCTATTTGGGTCTGTTCTCCCTTCTGTCGCTGATCGGCATCGCTTGGCTTGCCGTCAGCTATAACGCCGCCGAAGCAAGCTCAGAGAACGCGATTCTCTACGATCTGGGAATCGGTTCTAGGCACGCGGCAATACCCGTAATCGCGCTGGCGTTCTTTCTCGGTGCGCAAGGATTGTTCGTGAAAAATCCAACTGCGGTACAGGGCGAAACTCTCGCCGGCAAAGCGATTGCGATCGAGGGCGTGCTGCGCATTACGCGCCATCCGTTCTTGTGGGGCGTCGCGATCTGGTCGGCGTTTCATCTGGCCGCCAATGGCGACATCGCGTCGGTCATTTTCTTCGGGACGTTTTTCGTGCTCGCCGTGCTGGGCACGTTTTCCATCGACGCCAAGCGCCGGCGAAAGATGGGCGCCGCGTGGCAGGCGTTTGCGGCGAAAACGTCCAACCTACCCTTCGCCGCAATTGCAAGCGGACGAAACCGTCTGAATGGGAGTGAGCTTTTCGGCTGGCGCTTCTGGGCCGCGGCGGCGCTCTTTCTCGTGATGCTGTTCGCCCATGCGCGGCTGTTTAGGGCATCGCCCTTCCCCACCGGCTGGGTTCCATTTTGACGGCTGTCGCTGCGCGTGATTCATCGCGCCCAATAAAAAACCCTCATGCTCCGTATAAAGAGCATGAAGGTTTGTGTACCAGTGGGTATTATCCGCGTTCGCCGCGGGCGAGACGTGTGCGGCGCGACTTCTGGGCTTGTTCTGCCGCAGCGCGTTCGGCAACTTCGCGTTCTTCCGCCGCGCGCAGTTCGTCCTGGGCGCGTTGCGCGCTGCCCATGGCGTCCTGCGCCGTATTCTGCGCGGTGTTGGCGGCCTGTTGTGCCTGCCCGGCGGCGGTGTTGGCCTGATCGGCGCGCTGACCGGCGGTCTGCGACGCCTGATAGGCCGCATCGGCGCGCGTTTGTGCGGCTTGCGCCTGCATCCTAGCGGCATCCGCGGCGGCTTGCACCGAGCGCACATCATCGTTGGTCGCACAACCCGCAAGCAGCGCGGCGGCGAGCACGGCGGGTACTAACGCGATACGCAATGCATTCTGCATTCCTGAACTCCCTTGATTTGCAACACACCCATTGCCCATGGCGAAGGTAACATCTGGCGCGCTCAAAAGTGCGCGACAATGTTCCGTGTCACAGCCTTTACACAGCAAGCGGCCGGCGCGGGATTCTATCGTCGCGTCATGAAGCGAATCCCTAGCGTAGCCCGGCGTAAAGCGGGTTTCTTTCCGGCCATGATTTTGTCGCGTTGTTCGGCGTATATGCGACGCACGATTGGTGGAGTGTTCACTGCGGCAGTGCTCGCAAGCTGCGCCGGACTCAACGCGCCGCCGAAAACCGCGATTGTGCAGCAAGACCCGGCGACGCTGACGCAAGCGTCGCTGAAGCAATTGCTGTCGCGTCAGATGGCATCGCCGCAGCGCGATCCGCTCTTTGTGTTCTACGGGAAGCGCGACTTCCGTTCCGCCTGGAGCGGCGATGCGCACGCGCGGGAAATTGCGCGGAGCGCGCTCGCGCGGGCGCATGAGCAAGGTTTGCGCGACACAGATTACAACCTGTCGAAGGCAACGGCGCTGCGTCCCGGTGCCGAAGCTGCGCAATACGACATTGCTTTGACCGGCACGGTGCTACGTTACGCGCGCGATGTGCGAACCGGACGGGTACGGCCGCAAGACGTCTATGGCGACGCCGAACTTCCCTCTCCGGCTTTCGATGTTGCGGAGGCTCTGACACAGGCGCTTTCCACCGGGCAGCTCGCGGACTTCTTCGTGCGCCTGCCGCCTTCGCATCCGGAGTATCGCGCGCTGGCCGCCGCCTTGGTGCGGTATCGCGGCATCGCGGAGCGCGCAGGCTGGCCCGTTCTGTCAGGGAGCAAAGAGATCGCTCTGGATGGCAAGGATGCGCGGCTGAAGACGTTGACGCAGCGTCTTTCCATCGAAGACGCCGAGTTTGCTGCGGTAACAAGACCTTCGCGCGATCAGATTCGCGATGCGGTAAAGCGGTTTCAGGGGCGCAATGGCTTGGCGGCTGACGGGCGCGTCGGAGGCGGCATGATCGCCGCGCTCAACATTTCAGCGGCGACGCGTGCGGAGCAGATCGCCGTCAATATGGAACGCTGGCGCTGGCTGCCGCCGTTTGAGGACCGCTATGTAGCGGTGAACGTTCCGGATGAAAGCGTCGCCTTCATGCGCGACGGCGAGGCGCTGCTGACCTCACGCGTGGTTGTGGGACGAAAAGGAAGCCCTACCCCTCTGACGCGGTCCGAAGTCACCTCTGTCGTTGTGAACCCGCCCTGGAATATTCCGGGCGATATCGCGGCGCGCGATCTGCTGCCGCAGCTCAAGCGCAATCCCAATTTCCTCGCGAGCCGCAACATGGTCGTGACCAATGCGCCGGGCGGCGATCGCTTCGGGCGCAAGATCGATTGGAAGAAGATCACGCCTGCCGAATTTCCCTACGCCATTCAGCAACTGCCGGGACCTGCGACCGCTTTGGGTTCGCTGATGTTGGACTCTCCCAACGACTTCGACGTCTATCTGCACGACACGCCGAACAAGAAGCTGTTCGATTTGACGGAGCGTGAGGTCAGCAATGGCTGCGTCCGCGTGCAACGGATTTTCCCGTTGGCCTCTTTGGCGCTGACGGATGATCCGATGCAAGGCATGGGCAAGCTTAATGCGGCGCTGAAAACGCGAGAGACGCAGCGCATAGCACTAGATGCGCCGTTGCCGGTGTATTTCCTCTATTGGACCGCTGTTGCGAATGCCGATGGGGCCGTGGGATTCCGCCCCGACCGTTATGGCCGCGACGCGCCATTGATCGCGGCGCTGAAAGGCGCACATCTGCCCACCAGGAAAATGGCGGGCTCCGATGCGGAAGTGGCCGAGGAACTCAGCCCTTAACTGCGGTGGTAAACGGTCACGGCTTTGACCGGCTTGCCGTCAGGGTCGATGCCATTCTCGGTGACGGTCAGCGTCTTGCCATCCGTCGAAACCGAATGGCGCGTGGCGTTGATGATTTCGCCCCCCTTCTTCTTCACGTCCATTTCGACGGTGCGGTCGTCGATCTTCTTCCAGGTGATGGCATCGCCGAGGATGCGGGCGCCCTGCTCCCGGTCCGTTACCGGATAGTCCTTGCCGTTGATATCGCCTGTAGCTCCGTAGGCGAAGGGCATGCCGTCTGCCCCTACCCCATTGACGATCAGCGTAAGAACGCCCTCTTCGATCACGCCATAAATGCGCGTCTCGGATTTCGGGACCGTGCCGGCTTCCGCTTTGGATTGCGCGGCATCCAGCTTCCAGGCGCCTTTGAAGGCATCGGCGTCCGCCGCCAGCGCGGCGCCGAACGAGAGAAACGGCAGCAGTAAGGCTGCACCGAACGCGGTGGAGATTTGCGACATCGCGTGCCCCTTTCTCTCTATTGCGCCTTCAGGACCTTCTTCGGGTCCATGCGCACCACGAGATAGAAAAGCTCCTCAGAGACATCGCTCCAGCCGTGCGGGGTGTTGGGCGGGACGATAATGACATCGCCCGTGCCGATTTTGCGGCTGCGGCTTCCGGCGGTCTTGTTGCCGCCTGTGCTTGGCCCGACGACGGCCAGCGTGTTGGGATCGGTTGCGTCCTTCGCTTGTTCGATCGTGCCGTCGGACACCATCGTGCCGCTGCCGGACATGATGTAATAGATTTCGGAGATCTGGCTGTGCTCCAGGCTGGCGGTCAGCGATGGGGCCTTGGCGCGATGCACGACAGCGACGGCCACATTGTATTCGCCATTGTTGATGGGCACGACCTTCAAAAGCTTGTCGCCGCCCGGCAGGCTCGCCATCGTCTTGGACAGCGCCTGAATGTCCTTGGCCGGAATATCGGTTGCTACGCCGCGCGGTCCCGCAGGCGCGGCGTAGACGGTGCTGGCCAGCATCACGGCGACGGCTGAAGCAAGAATTCGTTTCATGGTCTCCTCCCAGAGCGTTTGACGGAACTTAATCCGACCCTGGCCGCCGCGCGAGGCCTAAACGAAGAAGGCCCGGAATATCCGGGCCTTCTGAATTGCAGCGATGACAAATCCGAAAGGATTACTGCTTGCGCCACTGGGTTCCGTTGGACCAATCGATGGTGCGGGAATCCGGCGAAATCGTGCCGAGCATGTTCCACGGCGGACCGGCGCTGATGGAGATATTGCTGGTGACGGTGGCGACGCCGATTTCGTTTTTGTCGTTCTTGATGTCCAGATTGTTGCCGTTCTGAGTCACCGTGAACGTTGCGCCGGACCATTGGCACGACTTTGCATCGGGCCCGCAGCGATAGGTGCCTGCCATACTCGGGGCCTGCGCCGCTTGCGCCGCGCCCAACAGGGCGATTGTCGATATTGCACTTGCGAACAATACAAAATTCCTAGGCATGACGATCTCCTATATCCCTCCGCACCCAAGCGCGTTTTGAATCGAACCATCGAGCCGACTGTAGCCTTGGCGCGCCCGCATCGCCGTTCAAACGGCGGTGAGCGGCAGCACCGCGGCGAGGGCCAGCCTGTAAATCGGCCCAAACGGGCACGGATTTAGGTGCCTGAAGGCTGGGTTCAAGTTATCGAGAGGGCGAATTGTTGGGGCTTCGCGCTACGCTGGCGGCGGAGCGCCTTGCCGGTGTAAAAGGGCGCAGATCATACCGACAATGGAGGGGAAAGTGCCGCAATCTTGGACAAAATGGGCCGCAGGCAGCGTGATGGCCGCGCTTCTTTCGGGCGCGGCGCTGGGCGCTTTGCCGATGGCGCCGGTGAACGGCCTTCCCAATCCCTATGAGGCGAACGCCAACTGGTTCAAGCTGCCCGACGGGCGCAAATGGGGCTCGACAGCCGGGGTCGACATCGCGCCGGACGGCAAGAGCGTGTGGGCTGTCGACCGCTGCGGCGGCAATGGCTGTGTCGATTCCAAGCTGAACCCGATCATGAAATTTGATGCCAACGGCAACCTCGTCGCGCAATTCGGGGCTGGCCAGTTTGCATTTCCCCACGGCATCCATGTCGATAAGGACGAGAACGTCTGGGTGACCGATTCCGTGCTGGCCGGGGAACGTGGGGCCGGCGCTCTGGCCAAGGGCCTGGGGCAGATTGTCCGTAAATTCGACAAGACCGGAAAGGTGCTGTTGACGCTCGGCACACCGGGCGTGTCAGGCAAAGACGCGACGCACTTCAACGCGCCCTCCGATGTCGCGATTGCGCCCAATGGCGACATCTTCGTCGCCGATGGACATGCCAACGGCACCAATGAGCGGATCGTCAAGTTCGACAAGACCGGCAAGTTCATCAAGGAATGGGGCCACCCCGGCAGCGGCCCTGGCGCCTTTTCGACCACGCACGGGATCGAGATTGACTCGCGCGGCCGCGTCTTCGTCGCCAATCGCGACAACAACCGCATCGATATTTTCGATCAGGACGGAAAGATGCTGGAGTCGTGGGAGCAGTTCTCCCGTCCGGCCGGCATCGGCTTTAACTCGGCCGGTCAGATCGTGGTGTGCGATTCCGAATCCGGTGGGGTATCGGAGACGCATCAGGATTGGACGCGCGGCATACGCGTCGGCACCGTCGCCGACGGCAAAGTGCAGTACCTGATCCCAGACCCCGACAAGAATCCCAAGGGCACCAGCGCGGCGGAAGGCTGCGCCATCGACAAGGACGGCGTGGTCTATGGCGCCGAAGTCGGTCCGCAGCGGATGATGCGGTACGTTAAAAAATAAGAAGCAGGGAAACCACGAAGGACACGAAGGAGGCACAAAGGACACGAAGAGGAAGTTTGCGCGCTTCGCGCGCGTCAATCACCTTTGTGATCTTTGTGTCTCCTTTGTGAACTTTGTGGTTCCTCTTTTCTCAAGCCGGAGGGTGACATGAAGGTTGCAACGAGAACGCTGGCATGCGCCGCGGCGTTGATGATGCTCGGCACAATGGCGTCCGCGCAATCCAATGCGCCCACGAACAATCTGCCCGATCCGTACAAGCGCATCGCCAATTGGGCGAAGATGCCTCAGGGTCGCTTCTGGGGCGCATCAGCCGGCGTGGATATCGATCCGGACGGCAAGAGCGTGTGGGCACTGGACCGCTGCGGACAGAATTCCTGCGCCGGGTCGAAGGTCGATCCCATCCTGAAATTCGATGCATCCGGCAAGTTGATCAAAAGCTTCGGCGGCGGGATGTTTGTGTTTCCGCACGGCATCGCAGTCGATCGCGAAGGCAATGTCTGGGTCACCGATGGCCAGGGCAAAGACGGCATGGGCCATCAGGTCATCAAGTTCTCGTCCGACGGCAAGGAACTGATGCGGCTGGGCAAAGCCGGCGTCGCGGGCAACGGCCACGACACGTTCAATATGCCGTCCGATGTTCTGATCGCGCCCAATGGCGACATCTTCATTGCTGACGGACATGGCGGCACGTCGAACAACCGCATCGTGAAATTCGACAAGACCGGCAAGTACATCAAAGAATGGGGCGTGAAAGGCACCGCGCCCGGTCAGTTTGATATTCCGCACGCGCTGGCGATGGATTCGCAAGGGCGGCTGTTCGTCGGTAACCGCAACAACAACCGCATCGACATTTTCGATCAGGACGGAGAATTCCTGACGTCCTGGGCGCAATTCTCGCGGCCGAGCGGAATTCATATTGCTGCCGACGACACGATCTATGTCTGCGATTCCGAATCGGAATCGGTGTCGAAGAACCACGATGGCTGGAAGCGCGGCATGCGCATTGGCAGCGCCAAGGACGGCTCGGTGAAGTACTTCATCCCCGATCCCATCGACGTCAGCGACACAACCAGCGCGGCGGAAGGCTGCGCCGTCGACAAGGACGGCGTCCTCTACGGCGCCGAAGTCGGCCCGCGCACGCTGATGAAGTATGTGCTGAAATAAGCCTTCAAGCCGAATTCGAGAGGAAGCCTCAAATGCTGCATCGTTCGCTGGCCACACTGCTGGCCATGTGTGTCGGATTTTCGGGCATCGCGCAGGCGCAAGCTCAGTCGCTGCTGATGGACAAAAGGGACGTCACGCCCTACGGCGCGCGCAAGATCATGGATGCGTGCTTCGCGCAAGCCGCGCGGGAGCATTTCCCGATCGCACTGGCTGTTGCGGATTCGGCGGGCAATCTCATCGCCTATCAGCAGACGGACGGGCCGATGACGCACACAGGGCTAACCGCGCAATTAAAGGCGAGGACTGCGGCCGTGTTCCGCCGCGATACCGGCTCGTTGTATGACCGCGTGAACAAGCAGGTGAATCGCGCGCCGGAATGGATGGGCTACTTCCCCATACCTGGCGGCTTTCCGATTGTCGTCCAAGGCGAAGTCGTCGGCGCGATGGGCGCCGGATCCGCGGGTCTTTCCGGTGGCAAGGATGAGGACTGCGTTCAATCGGCAATCAAGTCTGTCTTTGGCGATGGCAAAGCCGCGCCTCCGGCAAGCCCACAGCCTCTTCTCGTGACGCGAAAAGTCATCACACCATTTGGCGCGCGTAAGCTCGCAGATGCGTGCGTCGCTTATGCCGACCAGAAGAAGTTTAGGGCGCTCGGCATTACGGTGGTCGATGCCGACGCGACGCTGTTGGCTTTCCAGAGCACGGAAGGCGCCTTGAAAACCGCGCTGGATACGTCGCAATTGAAAGCCCAGACGGCGGCACGCTGGCAGCGTCCGACCGCCGAATTGTGGGATCGCGTCAACAAACAGGTTAATCGCGCGCCGGAATTCATTGGCGATTTCGCACAGCCCGGCGGCTTTCCCATTTTCGTCGGCAAAGACATGATTGGCGCAATCGGCGCCGGTGGCGCGGAGGGCAATCAAGACGACGAGTGCGCTCAAGCAGCCATCAAAGCGGTCTTCCCGATGGCCTCGGTGGCGCAAAAGCCCTGAAGCGAGGGTACTGGACTTCGCGGCAGTTGCCCGTGAAACTGGCGTAAATAATCCGGAGGACGGACATGAAGAAGATCGTAATCGCGGCGGTGGCTTTGGCGGCGTCGGCGGGCATCGGATACGCGGCAGGTGCGGCGAACAATTTTCCCGATGTCTCGACGCTGAACGCCAAGGCGATGAATCTCGTCATCCCGGACTTGGATAAAATCAAATGGGGTCCGGCCGCGGGTTTGGAAGGCACGGACTCGTACACACTCGTTGGCGATCCCGCGAAGCCCGGCTTCTACGTGGTCCTGAACCGCTTCCATCCCGGCTATTTCAGCCATCCGCACTATCATGTGAATGATCGCTACATCATGGTGCTCTCCGGCACGTGGTGGGCGGCGACCGGCGGCAAAGACGACGCCGAACACATCACCGTGCCGATCAAGGCCGGCGGTTTCGCCGTGCATAAGGGCAAGGAAGTCCATTACGACGGCGCCCGCTCGGGCCAGGGGGAAGCCATCGTGATGATCTTCGGCGAAGGCCCCGGCACCCGCCATGAGTGCTATGGCCCGATGGCGGAAAAAACTCCCGGCCCCTGCCCGGACGCGCTGAAGGCGGCGGGCGTAAATTAAGTTTCTGACGCCTGCGCCCCCTCCGTCGCGCTTCGCGCGCCACCTCCACCGTAACAACGGGGGAGGAAAACGCGCACGCTAGTCCGCCGCTAGCGTCAGAGTAGCTTCTTCGTAGGGCTTGAGGCCCAGATTGCCGTCTTCGAAGATGCCGTGTTCGGAGATCCAGGCGCGGGCGTCATCGAATTGTTCGCGGCCGTAGGGCTCGAACACAATGCGCTCGCCCGGCCCCCAGCGGCGTGTGTCCATCATATCGTGGAAGCGTTTGGGGAATTCGTTCTTGTAGTAATGCGTGTACAGCTCGGGCCTGAGATCGATGTCCCGCTGCGCCCGTTTCAGCGCGCGATAATATTTGCGCAAGTCTTCGGGATCGGGATTGCCGTTGACGAGATGGGCAATCATGAAGGTGGAGTCGATGATTTTGCGGAAACCCAATTGTTCCGCGAAATAATACGGCCCGCTGAACAGCGCCGCCGCCGGCACTTTACCGTCCACCAGCAATTCCATCCGCCGGAACAGCAAGCCATCGGCGAAGGACAAATTGATCTCGCCGGGCTTCAGATATTGCTCGAGCGCCTGAATGGTCGAGTAATGGCTCCCCGACTTGAAACCCACCGAGATCGGCACGCCCGCAAGGTCGGCCGGCGTTTTCACCGGCGAATCCGCAGGCACGAAAACGCCTGCCGGTGAGACAGAGTAAACATCCGCATACAGACGGGCGTGGCCCGATGATGCCGCCACATTGACCGTCCAGTGACAGGCACAGGAAACGTCGGATTTGCGACCGTTTTCGATCAGGTGATAGGCGCCGCTCTTGTTGGCGGTGGCGTGATGCTGGCCGTCTGTGGATTGCACCAGTTCCAGGAATTCGTAATCGAGCCCTTCGGCTCTAAAGTAGCCCTTTTCCTCGGCGACCCATTCCTGCAGGCGAAAATGTGGTTCGATGATGAATTTGGACATGGCGTCCCTTCTCTGTTTTGCCTGTTACAATGGCGCGGTCCTCGCCCCCTCCACCCTGCTTCGCTGCCCTACGCAGGGACCCCCTCCCCCGCTGAAGCGGGGGAGGATCACTGAGGCCAGACACTCTTAGTATTTGTTATGCGACCATTTGGTGGTGAAGGAAAATGGCACCAGGATGTGGGCTTTGTTCGAGGTGTCGCCCCAGGCGTTCGGGTCGAGCGGTGTCGGATTTTTCACTTCGACCGCTTTGTTTCCGGCATTGGTGAGAATGTTGGTATCGACCGTCGCTTTGATTTCGGTGCGGCTCACGACCTGTGTCGGCACCACAACGCCGTCGACATACACGAGCGAGCCTTTCACAAAATTGAAGCCCTTGATGTCGAGCTCCTGCGTCGGACTGCCCTGAATGATCGTGTGCGGGTCCATGGATTCAATGGCCGGAGTCGGCGAGGCCCAAATGTCCGGAACCGTCGCATAGGGCCGTGCCGGTCCCTGAATATTGAGCAGCGTCGGACCCGCATTCGGGCGCCACGTCGCCTGCTTCAGCGCCGCTACCCATGCCGGGTTTTCGACCACCGGTCCGCCTTCATCGTCACGCGCATTGGCGAAAATCCAGCCCTTGTACCAGGGGTGATATTCGCGATCCTGGACCTTCCCATCCTTTATCACCGTGTCGATCTTGCGCAGGTTCATGATGTCGGCAAGCGGATCGGCATTGACGATCAGCACATCGGCTAGTTTGCCGTTCTCGATAGTGCCGATGTCCTTCATCCTAAAATGGTCGGCCACCCACTTAGTCGCCGACTGGATGATCTTCATCCGCGGCATCTTCACGTCGTCCTGATAGACCGTCATCTCCTGATGCAGGCCAAGCCCCGGCGGCGACTGATAGATGTCCGAGGCGGCAACGACATGCCCGCCCGCTTCCACCACGTCGTGCAGGAATTTGACGTGGTTTTTGTAACCGCACATGCGGTGTTCATACTGCTCGTCCGTCAGGCGTTCATGGGCTGGCGTCACATTCTCCATCGTGTGCGCGATCATGTATTCCGGGTAGTAGGTGCGCAGCACAGGATCGGCGAAGAATTCTTCATCTTCTTTAATCACGCGCTCCCACATCGAAGGAAAGCCGCGGCCGGTCGCCATCATGTCGGGTTCGAGCGCGGTGTTGTGCGCGGCGATGAACTTGACCATCTCCGCTTCCTTGGCCGGGTCCATTTCGCAATAGGCATCCGGCGGCAATGCGACGTAGTCCTTGTACTTCTCATAGTCCTTATTCATGTCCACGCCGATTTCGCCGGTGTGGATGATGACGTCCGGGCCCGCTTCGATGCAGCGCTTGCCGCGCGTGACCGGACCGACGCAGCGCAGGATCGCCGCCACGCCCGCCTTGTGTGCTTCGTCGACAATGGCATCGAAGATTTCCGGCTGGCCATCGCCGTCGGCGACGCCGATGAAATCGGCCCCGCCATCGATGTTCATGCGCACCTTCTCGCGCGCATCCTGCGGGCTCTTGACGATACGGGCGCCCGCGCCGGGGCGGTAATTGTCAGGCTTTTTTCCATCCGCTCCCGGGCCTTGCAGGTTCAAAACGCCTTGATACAGGCGCGGCGCTGGATAGACGCCGTGATTGACGGCATCCCGGTCTGCAATGCCGGTGTCGTTCCGGGTGCCGGTCACCATCGCCGAGGTGACGCCCCAGCGCAGATAACCTTCGCCATAGGGCCAGTTCCAGTTCGACTTGGCGTCGATCAGGCCGGGCAGCACCCATTTGCCAGTGACATTGATGACCTGGGCGCCGGCGGGAACCTGTACTTGGCCCGCACGCCCCACTGCCGTAATCCGGTTCCCCTGGATCACCACAACCGAATTGGGGACCGGCGCGCCGCCATTGCCGTCAATCAGCGTGCCGCCCTGAATTACGACGGTTGGCTGTTGTGCCTGGGCGCCAATGGGGCCAACAATTCCCGTTGCGAGCACGGCGAGAACGGACGCAAAGCAACCTGCAAAGAACAGTCTTTTCACGGGATCCCCTCCGGATGTCATTGTTTGAGCCAGTTTAGGCTACCGGTGGCCGCGGTTCCAGGCGCGTAAGCGTCCTTGAAGCGCCGCGTCTGCCTCATTAGGTTCGCTCCTTAACCTCGCTGAGCCCCTTATGTCCTCAATTCACATCAAAGAAGACGTACTAGCCGCTATCGGCGACACGCCTCTCATCCGGCTGAAGGGGCCTTCCGAACTTACGGGCTGCGAGATTTTGGGCAAGGCGGAGTTCATGAATCCCGGGCAGTCGGTCAAGGATCGTGCCGCCCTCTTCATCATCAAGAACGCGATTGCCGACGGCCTTCTGGAGCCTGGCGGCACGGTGGTCGAAGGGACCGCCGGCAATACCGGCATCGGTATCGCCGTGGTCGGCAATGCGCTTGGCCTGAAATCGGTGATCGTCATTCCCGATACCCAGAGCCAAGAAAAGAAGGACGCGCTGCGTCTGCTCGGCGCGCAGGTCATCGAAGTGCCGGCCGTCCCCTATAAGGACCCGAACAATTACGTGAAGCTCTCGCAACGTCTGGCCGAGCAGCTCGCAAAGTCCGAACCGCGCGGCGCGATCTGGGCGAACCAATTCGACAATATCGCCAACCGCGAAGCGCATGTCGAAACCACCGGCCCCGAGATTTGGCGTCAGACCGACGGCAAGGTGGATGGCTTCATCTGCTCGGTTGGAACGGGTGGAACGCTTGCGGGCGTTTCGATGGCGCTGAAGCTGCGCAATCCGAAAATCGTGACCGCCGTCGCCGATCCGATGGGGGCGGCGATTTATTCCTGGATCAAAACCGGTGAGCTGCACGCGGAAGGCACGTCCATTACCGAAGGTATTGGTCAGGGCCGCGTGACCGGCAATCTGGAAGATGCGCCGATCGACGATGCTTTTCAAATTCCGGATGAAGAAGCCCTGCCGATCATTTTCGATCTCATGCGGGATGAGGGCCTGTGTCTGGGCGGTTCCAGCGGCATCAACATCGCGGGAGCGATCCGGCTGGCTCAGCAAATGGGTCCTGGACACACCATCGTGACGATCTTGTGCGATTACGGCACCCGCTATCAGAGCAAACTTTTCAATCCCGAATTTTTGCGTTCCAAGAATTTGCCGGTCCCGGAGTGGCTGGCCTCGCCACTGCCCTTGCCGCCAATCCCATTTGAGTAAGTTTATTTCAGCTTGAAAGCTTCCAAGATGATTCAGTCTTCCCTCGTTTCGACCGAATGGCTGGCGCAGAATCTGTACCGGCCTGACGTCGTCGTCGCCGATGCGTCGTGGTACCTGCCGCAAGCAGGACGTAACGCGCGCAGCGAATATCAGACCAGTCACATTCCCGGCGCCGTCTTCTTCGACATCGACGCCATTTCCGATCAGACGACCGAGCTACCGCATATGCTGCCCGACCCAATCGCGTTTGCGAGCAGCGTGCGCAAACTGGGCATCGGCGATCAGGACATGGTGGTCTTCTATGACGGCGCAGGCATTTATTCTGCGCCGCGGGCGCTGTGGATGATGCGCGCCATGGGCCACGCGAACACCGCCGTGCTCGACGGCGGTTTTCCCAAATGGCGTAAAGAGGGCCGCACCGTCGAGAGCACATCGGTCACCACAGCTGCCCGCAGCCATTTTACCCCACGCGTGCAGCCGCAAATGATCCGCGATTTCGCGGCCATGCGAAGCAACGTCGAAAGCCGCAACGAGCAGGTCGCCGATGCACGCAGCCCCTCCCGCTTTCGCGGTGAGGAGCAGGAGCCGCGTCCCGGCGTGCGGCCGGGTCACATCCCCGGCTCGGTGAACGTCTACTACGCAGACGTGCTGGCAGCGGAAGGCACGATGCGTTCCGCCACCGAATTGAAACAGCTTTTTGCCGAGCGCGGCGTCGATCTCGCCCGGCCGGTCGTGACCTCTTGCGGCTCGGGCGTCACCGCCGCCATTCTGTCCCTCGCTCTTGAGCTTGCCGGTGCAGAGAGGACTGCCCTCTACGACGGCTCATGGTCGGAATGGGGGGCCCGCCAAGACGCACCCGTGGAGACAAACCTGCGATGAAGCGCGCGAAGGACAGAGAACCGCGAGCACTCTCGGCGACCGTGACCTATCTGGCGATGGAGTACCGGCCGGTCCATGCTCCGCCTCCGGCCCCGCTCATGAAGACCGCGCTCCTGCGCAGCGACAATCCCCCCGTGCATTTCTATCGCTACCTCTACGCCACCATCGGCCAGCCCTATTTCTGGGTAGAGCGGCGGCAATGGTCCGATGACAGGCTGAAGACGCATCTGGCCGATCCCAAACTCGCGCTTTACACGCTGTATCTCGGCGGCGTGCCCGGCGGCATGGCCGAACTGGATTTTCTTGAGCCTGGAATCGCCAACATCGCTTATTTCGGATTGATGCCGGAATTCACCGGCCGGCGCATCGGCCCCTGGTTTTTGCACCAGGTCATCGAGCTGTGCTGGGACGAGCCGATCAAGCGGCTGCTGGTCAATACCTGCACGCTCGATCACAAGAAGGCGCTTGTTACCTATCAGCGGGCAGGTTTTGTGCCCCATGCCCGCGCGGATCGAGTGGTGCTCGTTCCGCCGGATTTTCCCGGCCTTTAATTGGCCGAAAGGGGCGCAATGAAGGCTGCGGATACAGCTTACCGGCAGGGCGCGGAATTGACGGTCCGCGGAGTCCTGCTCGGCTGCGCGATTACCCTCGTGTTTACGGCAGCCAATGTCTATCTCGGCCTCAAGGTGGGGCTCACCATCGCCTCGTCGATTCCGGCGGCCGTGATTTCCATGGCGGTGCTGAGTGTCTTCCCCGGCTCGAACATCCGCGAAAACAATATCGTCCAGACGGTCGCATCCGCGGCGGGCGCCATTGCCTCGATCATTTTCGTGCTGCCCGGTTTGGTGATTGTCGGCTGGTGGGCCGGATTTCCGTTTTGGGAATCCTTTCTGGTCTGCGCCTCGGGCGGGACGCTCGGCGTGCTGTTTACGATTCCCTTGCGGCGGGCCTTGGTGACCAATTCCGATCTTCCGTACCCGGAAGGTGTTGCCGCCGCCGAAGTTTTGAAGGTCGGCTCCCATTTGCACGATAGCGGTGCGGGTGCGAAAGCGGCGCGTGAAGGCTTGCTGGCGATTGTGCTGGGCGCCGTCGCCTCGGCGGGTCTTGCCGTGTTCGCTGCGACCCGGCTTGCCGCCGCCGAGCTGTCCGGCTTCTTCCGCCTCGGACCCGATTCCGCTACCGGCTACAATCTCACCTTTTCGCTGGCGCTTCTCGGCGCGGGCCATCTCGTCGGCATCACCGTCGGCGTTGCGATGTTTACCGGCCTGTTGATCGCATGGGCGGTCGCGGTACCGATACTGACCGCCGCGACTCCGGAACCCAATCTCGCGCTTGGTGCGCATGTGATGCATATCTGGACGACGCAGGTACGCTTTCTGGGCGCAGGGGCAATGGCGGTCGCCGCCCTGTGGACGTTGGGGCGGCTGGCGCACCCCCTGGTATCCGGCTTTGTGCAAACGGTTGCCGCTGCGCGGTCCGCCGTTGCGACGTCCGGCGATCAAACGGATCGCGACCTTTCCGGGCGGACCATCATCGGTTTGAGCATCGCTTGTTTAATTCTGATCGCGGCGCTGCTGTGGAATTTCACGCGCGGTACCGCGATTGCCGGATCGGCCTTGCCCCTCACACTGGTGGCGCTTCCGTTCGTGGTGATTGCCGGTTTCTTTGTGGCGGCGATCTGCGGCTACATGGCCGGTCTGATCGGCTCCTCAAACAGCCCCGTTTCAGGCGTCGGCATTCTTGCCATCGTGTCGTGCTCGGCCATTCTCCTGCTGATTGCGCCGGTCAGCACCGAGACGGCGCCCGCGCTGGTGGCATTCGCCCTGTTCACGGTGGCGATCATCTTCGGCGTGGCGGTTACCTCAAACGACAACCTTCAAGATCTAAAAACCGGGCAATTGGTCGGCGCCGCGCCGTGGCGGCAGCAGATCGCGCTCATTATCGGGATTATCGCGGGGTCGCTCGTGATCCCGCCGATTTTGAACCTGCTGGCGCAGGCCTATGGTTTTGCAGGCGCGCCCAACGTCTCGGGCATTTCGGCAAAGCCCCTGCCCGCTCCGCAAGCCAGTCTGATTTCCACGCTGGCTTTGGGTGTTATCGGCGGCAAGCTCGATTGGAATATGATCGGCATCGGCATGCTGCTCGGCGCGGTCGTCGTCGCGCTGGATTCTTTTTTCGCCTCGCGCAAATGGATGCGCTTGCCGCCGCTCGCGGTGGGCATGGGAATCTACCTGCCCATGGCCGCGACATTGCCGGTGATGATCGGCACCCTGATCGGCTGGTGGTACAATCGACGGGTAGCGCGCACCGCCGACCCCGAACGCGGACGGCATTTGGGTGTGCTGGTCGCCTCTGGAATGATCGTGGGCGAGAGTTTGTTCGGCGTACTGCTGGCGGCGCTGATCGTTGGACTAAACAGCGACGCGCCGTTGGCGCTGGCGCCGGCGAATTTTGAGGCGGCGGATGTTATGGGGGCCGTCGCCTTTGTGACCGCAATCGTCCTGCTCTACGGTTGGATGGTCCGTCGCGCGGCCCGGACAGAATGAGCAGCATCGCCGCGCCGGCCGGCCAACAGCGCGCGGCGACAGGCGATCATCATTGATCGCGGCCCTTGCGGGACTCGCCGGACTGGTCGTATGGGCTTTTGACTGGCCGCTCCGGCCGATCCTAAAGGAATGAATATGCGGCGCAAAGACACGAGGCTAGTGGAATTGGGACGCGACCCGGCGCAGCACGCGGGCGCCGTGAACACACCCGTCTACCGCGCCTCCACCATCCTTTTTCCCGACGTCGAGACCATGCGCACCGAAGCGCAGCCCTATACCTATGGCCGCCGGGGAACGCCGACGACGCGGGGGCTGGAGCAAGCCCTGTGTGAGCTGGAAGGCGGCGCGCGGACGGTGCTTACGCCATCGGGCCTTTCGGCGTGCACACTTGCAATTCTGACCACGTGCTCCGCCGGGGACCACATTCTGGTGACGGATTCCGTCTATGGCCCGACACGCGTCTTCTGTCAGAAGATCGCCAAACGGTACGGCATCTCCACGACCTATTTCGAACCGCATGTCGGCGCGGATATCGCGCAGCAGTTCCGGCCCGAAACCAAGGCTGTGTTTGTGGAAAGCCCCGGCTCGTTCAGCTTCGAGGTGCAGGACGTTCCGGCCATCGCGCGTGTCGCCCATGAGCGCGGCGCGGCTGTCATCCTGGACAACACCTGGGCAACGCCGCTGTATTTCAACGCGCTCGGCCATGGCGTCGATCTGTCGGTGCAAGCGGCGACAAAATATATCAGCGGCCATGCTGACGTGATGATGGGAGCCATCACGGCCAACGAGGCGTGGAAGGACCGGCTGGTCGAGACACACGGCACGCTGGGCCTCTGCTCATCGGGCGATGATGCGTATCTCGCCATGCGGGGCTTGCGGACGCTGGGCGTGCGTTTGCGCCGCCATCAGGAGAGCGCGATCGAAATCGCGGCCTGGCTGAAGTCCCGCCCGGAAGTCGCCCGCGTGCTCTATCCGCCGATGCATGACGATTCCGGGCACGTGCTGTGGAAACGCGATTTCACCGGAGCCTCCGGCCTGTTCAGCGTCATCCTGAAGCCGGCTTCCGAAAAGGCAGTGGACGCGATGTGTGACGGCTTCGAGCATTTCGGTCTTGGCTATTCCTGGGGCGGCTTTGAAAGCCTGGTTGTGCCCGGCCACATGCCGCGCTCGTTTCCGCCGAAGCTGGAAGGTCCGATGCTGCGCCTCCATATTGGCTTGGAAGACGTTGAAGATCTCAAGACGGATCTGACGCACGGCTTCGAACGCCTGCAACAAGCCGGATAGACCGGTAACACAATCAAACGAAGGAGAAGCCCATGGCAGTCGATGGCACTTGGAAATTGTCGGTGAATACGCCGATGGGCGCGCAGGAGAGCACGCTTGTCGTTTCGACCGCCGGAGGCACGGCGACCGCCACCCAAAGCGCGGCAGGAAGCGATCCCAGGAAAGTCGACGACGTGACCGTCAGTGGCGACAATGTGCGATGGAAGGCTTCGGTCACGAAGCCGATGGCCATCACCTTGGAATTTAACGGGACGGTCAGCGGCGACAACATCAACGGCACGGTCAAGCTCGGGATGTTCGGCACGCAGTCGTTTTCCGGAGTGCGGGTGTAACCTTGGGCATTTCGGTGACGGGAACAATTTCGCGGGACGAATTTCTCGCCGCCGTCTCATTCGACGCCAATGGCTTGGTGCCGGCAATCGCCCAGGACGCGAAGAACGGCGACGTCCTGATGATGGCCTGGATGAACGCCGAAGCGCTGCGCATCACGCTGGAAACCGGCGAGGTCACCTATTGGTCGCGCTCCCGGTCCAAGCTGTGGCGTAAAGGCGAAACCAGCGGTCACACGCAGCGGCTTGTTGCAGCGTACGTGGACTGCGATGGCGACACGCTGGTCTTCAAAGTGGAGCAGATCGGGCCCGCCTGTCACACGGGCGCGCCGACCTGCTTTTTCCGTAAACTTCAGACTTGAGGGATCGGTTCGCGCTCTATCTTCACCAGCATCCCATAGACGGAACGCCTGCTTTCCCGTAATTCCGCGTCACATGCTATTTGGACGCCGTCATTGAAAGCGCCTCAAGCCAATCTCGATGGGCTGCCGATAGGCCAGCGCCGCTGGGCTATTTTGACCATCGGACTGGCGATCTTCATCACGGTCATCGATCAGACCATCGTCAATGTGGCGCTGCCGACGATCGGCGCCGATCTGAACATCGACGCTTCGTCTTCGGTGTGGATCGTCAACGCCTATCAGATGGCGATCATGCTCTCGCTTCTGCCGCTCGCCTCGGCCGGCGACATTCTCGGCTACAAGCGAGTCTATCTCGGCGGCCTGGTCCTGTTCGGATGTGCCTCTTTAGGCTGCGCGCTGGCGCCATCGCTGACCGTCCTGACATTGATGCGCGTCATACAGGGTTTGGGCGCTGCCGGGGTCATGAGCGTCAACATGGCGCTGGTTCGCTTCATCCATCCCATCAACCGGCTGGGTTATGGGATCGGCATCAACGCGGTGGTTATCGCGGTCTCAGCCGCGGCGGGACCGACCATCGCAAGCTCCGTTCTTGCTGTCGCACCATGGCCATGGCTGTTCGCCGTCAAAGTCCCCATCACAATCGTGGCGGTTGCGATCGGTATCTATGCACTGCCCGAAACGCCGCGAACCACCCATCCTTTCGACGTCACGAGCGCAATTCTAAGCGCCGTCACCTTCGGCACATTGATCATATTCTTGGATGCGTTGAGCCGTCCGACACCCATCGTCGTGGCGGCCGCCGAATTGGCGTTCACGCTGCTTGCCGGCTTTGTCTTGTTCCGGCGGCAGATGCGGATGCCGCTTCCGCTACTACCCATCGATCTGCTTCGCCTGCCGATGTTCAGCCTGTCCGTTGGAACGTCGATCTGCTCGTTCGTGGCGCAGACGATGGCGCTGATTGCGCTGCCGTTTCATCTTGAACAGCTTGGGTACTCACCCGTTCACACCGGGCTCCTGATGACGCCATGGCCTCTCGCGACGGCGGTGTTTGCTCCGATTGCGGGCAAGCTGTCCGACCGCTATCCCGCGGGCCTGCTTGGCCTGCTGGGGCTGGTGGCGTTCGGGCTTGGTCTTGCCGCCCTGGCGATGCTCTCGGAGCAGACGAGCACGCTCGACATCGTCTGGCGCATGGCGCTGGCAGGGGCGGGCTTCGGGCTGTACCAGTCGCCCAACAACCGGACCATTCAGGCCGCCGCGCCACGCTCACGCAGCGGTGGAGCAAGCGGAATGCAGGCCATGGCCCGGCTGCTTGGGCAAACGGTCGGAGCGGCGCTGACCGCCTTTGCATTGGCGCGCTTCATGCCGGGGGCGGCGGCCGCCATCTGGGTCGGTGCGATTTTCTCGTTTGCCGGCGCGGCGGTCAGCGCACTCCGGCTGACCGATCTGCCGCAGCCCAAAGACTAGGCGGTTCTAGGGAAGAATGTTCCGGGCGCGGACGAATTGCGCTTCGACGGCGCTCGCCCAATTCCCGATCGAGAGCGCCAATGTCGCTCCGATGCCGCCAACCATTAAGGCATATTCGATTGTCGTCGCGCCGCTGTCACAGGCGAAAAAGCGATAGAGGAACGCATGCATTCGGAGGGAGGCTTCCAAGTATCTTCGCATGTGCGCCTCCATCGCCCGTTTTTTCTGTGTTTCGCGAGCAGGTGTAGCGCCGCCCCATGTCCTTCAAAACCAAATCCCTTCGTTTACATTTCGCAACTCTTAAGCCGATCAAATCTCCAAATGAAAACCGCCGTTTCGCCGGTTCGAAGCGAAGCGGCGGTTAACAGCAGACGTCTACACCCGATATTTAGACCGTGCCCTGGCCACGCAAGCCCCCGCTTGCTTTTTCTGCTCTGTCACAAGACGGGAGAACCGCCCGGACGTATAACCCGGCATCACGCACCGGAGACGGGGCATTTTTCAGCTTCAGTTGTCGCGGGAAAAGCTCTAAGGGGAAACGGTCCGCGACGAACAGGAGGGAACCTTGCGCGCGCAGCTTCTTGCTTTGACATTTCTCGTTGCCGTTACCGGCCCCGCCGCTTTTGCTCAGGCGCCTGCCGCCCCCCCGATAAAGACGTTCATGTCGTCGGCGGAAGTTATGAGTTTGATCGATAAGGCGAAGGCCGACCGCAAGGACAACGCCCCCCTGGTGGCCGAACCGATTCTGTCGCTTGCCCCGTATCGCGCTCAGCTCGAATACCGGCCGGGCACGTCGCCTGCGGCGGTTCACGAGACCGACGCGGAACTGATGTATGTTTATCAGGGCACCGGCACCATCGTGACGGGCGGCAAGCTGATCAACGAAAAGCGCAACAACGCCAACAATCTCGGCGGTACCGGCATCGAGGGCGGCACGTCGCAAGCCCTGTCTCCGGGCGCCATGGTCATTGTTCCGGAAAAGACCCCGCACCAGATCATGCCCGGCGGCGGCGCGCCCATCGTGGTGATCACGATGCATGTGCCGCGTCCGACCGATTGGCCGAAGTAAGCCATCAAGAGAAAAACGAAAGCCCGGGAAGGACATCCGTCCTCCCGGGTTTTTTTGTGCAAAATGGCGGTCAGCCTCGCGGGCCGCAACCGCGATCGCCGGCGGGGCCTCGCGATCCGATAGTGTCTCAGTTTGAATTTGGCCGCCGTTGACAGGCATGGCGGACTGCCACCAATAGCTGGTGGCGCGGGGCGTGCGGCAAAACTTAGTCCAGAACAGAAGTCCGAAGACGCATAAGCCGCTCGGCATGTCCCCGGCCATGGCGGCTGGCGTGTCGGATCGGCTGTGGTCGCTAGAGGATATTGCGGAGTGGATCGAAGCGCGGACTGTTAAATCAGCGAGGCGCCGACCTTACAAAAAGCGGATGAACGATGCAGCAAGCTAAAAGCGACTGGTATGCAGTAATCTGTGACGATCAGCTTAGCCTCGATTCGCCCGGCATCTACGAATGGCGGCTCACCGGGATCGGCGTGTATGTCGGAAAGGCCCTCAAACTCCGCCGCCGGATCAGAGCTTATCCCAATAACGTGCGCCGGATGCTCATAGGCCTCCCGTGGCATGGAAATGCGATGAAAGACTATCGCACTATTCACCACTCGCTTAGGCGGGCCTTCGACGAGAGCCTGCCTGTTGCCGTCGTCATCCTGGAAAACTGCGATGCTGGAGTGATAGCCGCAAGGGAGCGGAGTTGGATTGCTCAACGCCGCGCGGAAGAGTCGGCGGGCGGCCCCGCTGTGCTAAATTCAAACTGAGACACCACCCGCGATCCGTCTCAGTGGACGAAGCCTGCAATTCCTGCTCTGTTTGCCATAATTCCGGAGGCGGTGCCCTTGTCCCAACGCGCGATTTTGCGAGCCTTAAGCTTGGTGGCGCTATCACTTATGGCGTCGGAAGCGTCGGGACAAAACGTGGAGGCTCCGGCGCCGCAAAGCTCGTCCGGCGTGGCCGCCATCGTCAATGAGTTCGTCATCTCCAATTACGATGTCGATCAGCGTACGGCCTTATTCGTCGCGACGTCGGGACTCACCGTGACCAAGGAGAACCAGCCTCAAATTCGCGCGCAGGTTCTGCGTTCGCTTCAGGACGAAGTTGTCGAACTTCAGGAGGCCAACAAGCGCAAAGTCAGCGCCACCCGCGCCGAAGTCGAACGCGCCGTTCAAAGCATCGCGGAAGACAACAAATTCACCGTCGACCAGCTGCTCGCGCGTCTTGCGCAGGCTGGGGTCACCGCCGCCACCTTCCGGCAGCAAGTAACAGCGCAGATCGTTTGGCAAAAGCTCGTGTCGGCGCGTTTCGCAGCCGACATATCGGTGACCGAGCAACAGCTGGACGAAGCGATGGCGCGTCTGAAACAGGGCGCCGACAAGCCGCAATTCCTGGTCTCGGAAATTTATATGGGCGTGGACCGCCCGGAGGACGAAACGACCGTCCGGGCCGGCGCGGACCAGCTTGCGCAACAGATCGCGGCCGGTGCGCCCTTTCAGACCATGGCCGGACAATTCAGCCAGTCCCCCAGCGCCGCGGATGGCGGCGACATGGGATGGGTCACCCAGGGGCAATTACCAGAGGAACTCGATCATCTGCTTACCGACCTGAAGCCTGGGCAGGTCGCCGGCCCCGTTCGTGCCGAAGGCGGCTATTACCTGATTTTTCTGCGTGACCGGCGCGAGCCTGCAAACACCCAGTTGGCAGAAGTCCCAGCCGCGCCGGCGCCCGATCCCAACGCGCCCGTGCCGCTCGAAAGGCTGCTGATCCCCCTCCCCGCCAACGCCGATCAAGCCCTGAAAACCCGCGCGATTGCGCTGGCGAGCAACATCAAACGCCAGCTGCGGAGTTGTGCGGACCTGGCCAATGCGTCCGGGCAGGTTCAAGGGATGGTTTATTCCAAGCTGGGCGCCGTCAGCCCAAGGGACCTCGCAGGCGACCTGCGTGACGGCTTGGCAAAGAGCGGACCCGGTGAAGCCATCGAACCATTCGTGTCGGCCGCGGGGGTGGAGCTGATTATGCGCTGCGATGGCGTCCCGCCACGTGCGGGCGTGGCCGTCCTGCCAACCCGCAACGAATTGCAGCAGCAGCTTTTCCAGCAGCAGATGGCCCTATTTGCCAAAGGCTATTTGCGCGATCTGCGCCGTGCCGCCGCCGTATACGCTCTCGGGCGCTAGGCCAGCGCGGAACGTTCCGCAAGGCCGCCTGGGACAATTCGATGACATTGTGCCCCCTGTCACAGCGCCTTGAGCCCCTGAGTCCTATCACTCATGTTGCTTGGCGTTGCTGCTGTTAGCTGACAGGAGTGCTCCCCCTCCATGTTGCGTAAACCCAGACGCTCTCGAAGCGTGCCGGTTGCGACGCCAAGCATGGTTAACAAGCTCTGCCGCGCGGCGTTCGTGCCGGCAGGACATTTCTCGCAATTGTTCAGCTCACGTTCAGCCTTTAGCGACTATTGCCATTCCAGGGGTTGGGCTAGCGCGGTCCTTGACAATGCTGCGCTTCCGCACTTCGGATTGAATTTCTCGGCAGCAGCGCCGCTATGGGCTGATTCATTGCCGGGTGTGCCTGTGCGCCTTGCCGTCGGCCGTAAGGCCACGCTTGCGACAGCACGTGCGGCCTTGGCTGGCACTTGCGGGTAAGCGAAAGGACGATCATGGACAAAGGCTCGAGTGATATGTTGGCGACGGACCCCGTAAGTGGGAGCGATATGAACAAAGCCAATACCGGGCTGTCGGAGCCCACGTCCGCACAAGGCAATGGTATGCCACACTCTATGGCCCTGTTCGCGCACCTGCCGGAGGAATTGCTGGGGCGGCTTTTTGCCAAAGCCAAGAACCTGGATTTGCCGGCGAAGCAGGAGCTTTTCGCCGCCGGAACGCCGGGCGATGAATGCTACCGGGTCGAAAAGGGCTCTCTGAAGGTCAGCGTCATTTCCAAGAACGGGACCGAACGCACGCTTTCGATCGTGGGCACAAATTCGATGATCGGCGAGTTGTCCATGCTCGACGGACGGCCACGTTCGGCCACCGTGACCGCGCTCACCAATTGCCGCCTGAAATATATCACGCGCGCCGAATTTCAGCGTTTTGCGGCAGAGGTTCCGACCGTTTACGAGCACCTCACACGACTGCTCGCAGGCATGGTGCGCCACACCGACAATTCCATCGCCGCAGGTGCGTTCCTGTCCAATGAAGGACGCCTCGCTTGGGCTTTTCTGCAGCTCGCGCAGGAGTTCGGCAACAGCAGCGACGGCAACGGCCTCGTCATCCGCCTCAAACTCTCGCAGGCGGAAATCGGCAGTCTCGCCGGGATTTCGCGCGAGCATGCGAGCCGGATCGTCAACAAGTGGATGCGTGAAGGCCTGCTTGCCCGCGTCAACAGCCACTACACGATATTGTCAAGCCGGCGCTTGGAACACATAGCCCAGATGTAACGGCACAGCCGTGTACGGACGAATTAGGTCATAAAACCGAAACGTACCGACTGTACCCAAGGTCACAGTGTCCCATACCGATACGGACTATGCTGCGGTTGCGTTCTAAAGCGGTCGAAAACAGTGCCCATGAGTTCCACGACACAACCCCAATGCCCGCGTTGCGGAGCTGGCCAGCGTCAGGAGCGCCTGACGCGCGGTACCTTGGCGCGCATGCAGATATCGCTGCAACGCGAGGTCGCAGCGCATTTCGATACGGCACATCGATGCGCCGGATGCGGCGCGTCCTATTCCTTCCGTGCCGGAGCGAGTTTTCCGTTTGTCGCGGCAGGTCCCAAGCACGTGTTCTGGCCGTTGCCCGAAGCAAAGAGTGAGCAAACCTAATTCGCCGGCTTTGAAGCATCCGCAGGGATGCCGAGGGGTTTCCAAGGGCCAGTGGCGATACGTCACCGGCCCTTGTGATTCATGCGCCGGGCAGCAGCGACCTGATATCCGGGGGCAAGAGACGCGCGATCTTTGCGCTTTCGTTGGGGGCGAGGGATTCGGTAAGCGCAACGAAACTCGCCCGCACGGCTTCCTCGGGATCGATACGCAAAGCTGCCGGAAGATTGCCGGCGACATCCGCGATGAAACCATCAACATCGCGCTCTTCGATGGGCGTGCCGGCGAGCCGCCAATTCTCGTAATAGGCGCCCCGCAGCAACATCGGCAGTTGCGCGCCCAATTGAAGGGCGGCTGCCGGACCGATGCGGTCCCGCAGCGCGAGCAGAGCCGCTCTCAGCGCGGCAAACGCATGCTTGCTGCTTTCCATATGCAACTCGTCCATGACAATGCGCAGCCAATGGTTGGTTTCGCGCAATGTCTTGTCGAAGGTTTCGAGACCCGTTGTGCTCATGTCCATCCTCGGCGGCCTCGCCCGGCCAATCGCAGACACTATGCCCCGTCAGGCAAAATCATGTTTGATCCGGATCAAGTGAGCGCGTTCAAAAGCAAACGCGGCGGCGCGTGATGCAAATCAACCCGATCCGATCCACGGCGCGTATACTCTACGCAGCAAGCTGGGAGCCGCGATATGTTCAAAACGATCCTCGTTCATCTGAAGGGCACAAGCGGTGACAAATCCTCATTGGCTGCCGCGTACGCTTTGACTCGCCCGTTTACGCCGCACCTTGAGGCGCTGCACATACGCCCGGACATCGAAACGCTGATGGCGCGGGCAAGTATGTCCGGCTCCGAGGGGGATACGATCGCCCTGGCCGACATGGTGGACGCGATGCAGGAACAGGCCGCCCGCCTCGCTCAGCAGGCATCCGACACCTACGATTCGTTCTGCCGCGACGAGCAGATTGTCCGCGCGGAATTTCCACCGGGACCGGGCGGTCCGAACGCCGCGTTCCGTGAATCGCTTGGCGTGGAGGTCGAGGAACTCATGGGACAAGGCCGGTATTACGATCTTGTTGTCGTGAAAGGCGGTGGCGAAAGTTCAGGCGGTCTTTCCACCGGCGATTTGGGCCGGCTGGTTACTACGACCGGCAAGCCCATCCTGCTGGCGCCCGATGCGCCCGCCAAACCCGCTCAGACGATTGTGGTCGCGTGGAAGGACACGCCCGAAGCCGCGCGTGCCGTTACCGCCGCCATGCCGCTGCTCGAAAAAGCTCAGACCGTCTATCTGGTGGGGGCAGAAGAGGATGGGCGCGCGTCGAACTACGAGGGCGTCGAGGCGCAGTTGAAATGGCACGGTCTCAACGCGCAAGTTCAGCGCGTTAACCCCGGCGACAGAGAGCCCGCGCACGCCACATTGGAGGCGGCGCGCGCGCTAGGGGCCGATTTGCTCGTGATGGGCGGCTATGGCCGCAGCCGTTTGAGCGAAACTATCCTGGGCGGCTTCACACGCGCCGTTCTACAGGACGCCTCCCTGCCCGTGTTTCTCTTCCACTGAGGCGGCCGGCCGGACATTTTGGAAGTGGCGACCCCGGCAGGACTTGAACCTGCGACCCATTGCTTAGAAGGCAATTGCTCTATCCGCTGAGCTACGGGGTCGTGCCGGAACGGAAAGCGCCTATCAGGTACCAGAAATGCGCGGGTCACGCACCCTGCCCGCCGTAGGCTGGACCGCTTAGTGCGTCCAGGGCGTCTTCCGGTCGAAGCGGAAATTGTCGGAATAGGATTTGGTTTTCGGCACCGCCTTGTGAGGCTCGAACACCTGGAACGGAATGGCGTTCTTTTCGGCGTAGGCGACGGCCTCTTCCTTGGTGTCGAAGTCCAGGGTGACCTGCTGGCGCATATCGGAGCTGGCCGTCCAGCCCATCAACGGCTCGATCTGCCGTGCGCGCTCAGGCTCAAATTCCAACACCCATTTCGTGGTGCGAGCCTTGCCCGACTGGGTGGCATTCCGCGAAGGCTGATAAATCCGCGCAAGCATTCGTAAACTCCATCAAGCCAACGATAGGCTGCGGCTGTACCCGCTCGGCCCGCCTTCGCCTTACGGCTTCGGCGCGGCAAGCTGGTCGGGGCGGCGTGATTCGAACACGCGACCCTCTGCTCCCAAAGCAGATGCGCTACCAGGCTGCGCCACGCCCCGGCCCAATGAAAGCAGATACACATTCGGCCGTTGCCCAGCAAGGAGAACCGCGCGCCCTCGGCCTATCCCCGCCCGGGGCCTGGGCCTCTGACGCTTTATTCCCCCCACCCTGATGTCATTCCCGCGTCGTGGCGCGCTCAGCGTCACAACGGGAAAAGAATCTATTTGTCGCCGATTACGCCCGAATTTCACCAAATGGATCCCCTTCCCGAGAATCGCGAACCCGCGATGCTCGCCGGGGATGACACACTTAGAAACCGAACCTAATTCGCGTCGACGAAGCGCCCGGTGAAGATGTAGCGCCAGCTTTTGCCGGTTATGTAGAACAGCTTGGTTTTGGCGTCGTAGGCGATGCCGTTCAGCACGTAATTCGAATCGCTGTCGAGATAGGTGTGCTCGTCCGCGCTCATGCGATTCCATAGCGGCTGCAAGTCCGCGCTGGCTTCGACGCATCCGGTTTTGGGATCCACGCGGATAATTTCCCACGTCGTGAAAATGTTCGCGTAAATTTTGCCATCGACATTTTCGAGTTCATTGAGGGCAGCGACAGGTTCTTTGCCTGCCAGCACCCGAACCGCGCGTGTCGTCATAAAATTTGCCGGGTTCACGAAATAGAGTCGGTCGCCGCCGTCGGTCGCGATCAGATTGGCGCCGTCATTCGTTAGGCCCCAGCCGTCGCGCGGATTCTCCATCCGGCGGACGATCTTGCCGTTCAGGTCGTAGACGAACGCCGCGTGCTCCTGCCAGCTCAGCTGATAAATCTGATCGTGGAGAATCGTCAGCCCTTCGCCAAAGAAGCTCGCACCGAAATTGGCCAGCACCGTAACTTTGCCCGTCTTCGGATCGATGGTGGTCAGGCGCGTTCCGCCGGCCAATTTGCCGGTGCTTTCGAACAGCTTGCCGTCGTGAACTTCCAAACCTTGCGTGAAACCGCGAACGTCCCTGCGAATCTCGCTCTCGACACGGAAGTTCATCCGCTTGGGTTGCGGACAGCTCTGGGCAAGGGCCGCATCGCAGGATGCAAGCAGACCGGCCAGGGCGAATACGATTCGAAGCGAAGCGGTGTGTGCCATGTGCCGGACACTAAACCATGGTCCGATCCAATGAAATTGGATCGGTTCGGATTTTTCGGACTAAGGCTGCGGCGGGGCGATCTTACGCGTCGAGAACAATAATCTCGGCGGCAAGCTGTCCCTTCGGGCCGTCGCCGGCGCGCACCTTTACACGTTGGCCCGGCACCAGTTCCCGAATCCCGGAACGGCGCAATATCTCCATGTGTACGAAGACATCCGGTGAATCGGCGTCACGCGACACGAACCCATAGCCCTTGCCACGGTTGAACCATTTCACCGTCGCTTCGAAGGCGGGCCCGTCGGGTTCGGCCGTATAGCGTTCCCGATTGATCTCCGTGATTGGCGTCGCCGTGCTGTTGTCCAACTCCAGGACTCGTATCGCCTGAAACCCCTTTGGACGCTGCACGGCTTCGCACACCACGTGCGCGCCTTCCTGAGCCAATTTGAATCCGGACTGCCTCACGCAGGACTGATGCAGCAGAACGTCCCCTTCGACGCCTGTTGCCGGTTTGATGAATCCGTACCCTTTGACGGAATCGAACCATTTGATTCGTCCCGATATTTGTACAATCGCTTCACCGTCGGTTGGTGAAGGCGATAGATTTGCCTCCGCACCCACTGTTTTGCCCCATCCCCCCCAGATAGTTGTTACAAAGTTAACACAATCGTGAATGTCTTAGAAGATGCCGTTACAACCCGTCGTAAAATCGGCTGCAACTGAGTTAAACGATGGATTTTAAAGGCAAATACAACATTCCAGCCGCTCCCGAGAAAGTTTGGGCGGCGTTGCATGAGCCCGAGATACTGGCTGCGGCCATCCCCGGCTGCAAAGGCGTCGAGCGGACTTCGGACACGGATTACCGGGCGCGAACCACGCTGAAAATCGGCCCGGTGAAAGCCCGGTTCGAGGGCCGCGTCCAATTGCAGGAAATCCCCCCGCCACCCGGAATCGCACGCGCGGTACTGCTGAAAGGTGAGGGCCAGGGCGGTGCGGCCGGTTTTGCCCGCGGCGAGTCCGAGGTTCACATCTCACCGGACGGCGCCGGGTCAGTACTCGAGTACACGGCCAAAGCAGCCATCGGCGGACGGCTGGCGCAGGTCGGGCAGAGGCTGATCGACGGCGCGGCAAAATCGCTGGCCGATGAGTTCTTCGCCAGGTTTGTGGCCTTGATGCAGGCGCAAGCCGTTGCAAGCGCCCCCGCGGCGCCGTCCGGCCAACGTCAGCCCGGCGAAGAAGGCTTGGCGCCGCAAATCTGGGTGGCGGGATTGATCGGCGTCATCATCATTTTGCTGATCGTGTTTTCCATTGTCCTCTAGACGCGCGTAGCCCCGCGTCCTAGAGCATGATCCGATTCAAAATGAATCGGATCGTGCTCTAGATTCCTTAGTTTGGCGCGCAATCTAACGACGAACCGGCGTCCACTTCGTCGGATTGCGCTCTAGTCATCGATTGCAATCAGGAACCGAAAAATATGGCGGCGTTGTCACTCACCGTAAACGGCCAATCCGTGAACGCGGATGTCGAGGATCGCACATTGCTTGTGCATTTCCTCCGCGATCACCTGCATCTGACGGGAACGCATGTCGGCTGCGATACCAGCCAATGCGGGTCGTGCGTGGTGCATGTGAACGGACGCGCGATGAAGTCCTGCACGCTGTTCGCCGTGCAGGTGGATGGCGATAACATCGAGACCATCGAGAGTTTGGCGAAAGACGGCGCGCTGCATCCGGTGCAGGCGGCGTTTCAGGAGCATCACGGACTGCAATGCGGTTTCTGCACGCCCGGCATGATCATGACGGCGGTGGACATGCTGGCGCGGCATGAGCAGCTCGACGATGCTACGATACGGCGCGAGCTTGAGGGCAACATCTGCCGCTGCACCGGCTACCTGAACATTATCAAAGCCATTCGTTCCGTGGCGGAGGCGCGCTGAATGTACACCGCTCCATTCCAATACAGGCGCGCGGCATCGGTCAAAGAAGCCGAAGATATGTTCAGCCATTCTCCCGACGCGCGCTATCTCGCGGGCGGTCAGACGCTTATTCCCACGATGAAGCAGCGGTTGGCAGCGCCGGCCGACCTTATCGACATCGCGCGCATTGGCGATCTTTCGTTCATTCGCCGCGAAGCAAGCGCGCTGGTGATTGGAGCGGCGACTCCCCACGCCACCGTTGCCGCCTCGGCCGAGGTTGAAAGCGCGATCCCGGCTCTGGCCGTTCTGGCGGGCGAAATCGGCGATCCCGCGGTTCGGCATAAGGGAACGATTGGCGGCTCTATCGCCAACAATGATCCGGCTGCGGATTATCCAGCTGCGGTGCTCGGTTTGGGCGCGTCTGTGAAAACGACCCGGCGCACGATCCCAGCCGATGCCTTTTTCAAAGGGCTTTTCGAGACGGCATTGGAAGCCGGTGAAATCATCACCGAGGTGTCGTTCCCCCTGCCCCGCCGTGCTGGCTACGCGAAGTTTCCCAACCCCGCCTCGCGCTATGCCATGGCAGGCGTTTTCGTCGCCGATTTCGGCAATGCGGTCCGCGTTGCCGTTACGGGCGCGGGGCCGTGCGTGTTTCGCATGACGGAGATGGAAACCGCGCTCGCTCGCCAGTTTGCGCCGGAGGCGATCGCGGGAATTGCGGTGTCACCCGATGACCTGAACGGGGACCTGTTCGGTTCCGCGGAATACCGCGCCAATCTGGTGTCTGTCCTGGCCAAGCGCGCGGTGAGCGCGGCGATGCTATAATGGCTCCATGACAAACATCTCCTCCCCCACTTCAGGCGATACCGCTGCCGATCCGTTGGCGGCGGCGACATCATGGATGAACGCGCAGCAGACCGTCGCGATAGCGACGGTCACGCGCACCTGGGGCTCCGCGCCGCGTCCGGCCGGTAGCCAGATGGCGGTGCGCGCGGACGGCGCCTTTACGGGCTCGGTTTCCGGCGGCTGCGTCGAAGGCTCCGTCATTGGCGAAGCGCAGGCGGCGCTCGCCGACGGCAAGGTACGCAATCTGAAATTCGGCATCAGCAATGAGGATGCCTGGGCTGTGGGCCTTGCCTGCGGCGGCACCGTCGAAATCAACGTCGCGCCAATTCTGTTGCCGCTGCAGCGCGAAACCCTGTTGGAGCTGGAGCGCGCGCGCGATGCGGGACGCGCAGTTGTTTTGGCCACGGACCTCGCCACCGGCGAAAGCCGCAACGTGTTTCCGAATGGGGACGGTGCGGACGCTCTCACCATTGCCGCGCGTGTACAGGCGCGGCGGGACGAAAGCGGCAGCGTCGAAGCCGACGGCAAAGGCTGGTTCCTTACGGTTTTCAATCCGCCGCTCGATCTGGCGATCATCGGCGCCGTCCATATCGCGCAGCCCTTGGCGCGCATTGCGACGCTTGCCGATTATGCGGTGCGCGTGATTGATCCGCGTACGTCCTTTGCCACGAGCGAACGCTTTCCCGGCGTGAAGCTCTCGCACGCATGGCCCGATGAGGCGCTCGCCGCCGCGCCGCTCACCAGCCGCAGCGCGATCGTTGCGCTGACGCACGATCCGAAGCTGGACGATCCGGCACTCGCTGCCGCGCTCAAGTCGCCCGTCTTCTACATCGGCGCCTTGGGTTCCCGCAGCACGCATGCCAAGCGGCTGGAACGCCTGAAAGCGCAAGGTTTCACGGATGCGGAACTCGCCCGCATTCACGGCCCTATTGGGTTGAACATTGGCGCGCGTTCGCCGGCGGAAATTGCCATCGCCATTCTCGGCGAGATGACCGCGACTTTACGGAAAGATTAAGTTCCCGACAGAAAAAGAAGCCGGGCAGATGGGATAGGGGCTGCCCGGCTATAAGGTTCACGCGCGAAGATTCGTGTCCTTAATTACGCCAGCAAACCGCAATCTCGTCCCACAGCTTTCACGAAAAGGCGCGAAAGCGCATCTCTCTTTGCCGTTTCGCCGGGAATGACATAGTTTGCGACAGGTTCACCCTTGCGGCGTCTGAGCGGTTGACGTGTTAAGCGACGGCGTAAACAGGACAAAGCCCGTGCCCGAGAGCGGCGTGCAGCCGCATATCCTGGTGGTGGATGACGCGCGGGATATTCGGGAACCGCTCGTTCGCTACCTCAAGGAAAGTGGCTATCGCGCCTCCGCGGCCGACGGAGCCCAAGCCGCACGCCGGCTTATGCGAACCTCGGGGATCGATCTCGTCATTCTCGACATCATGATGCCCGGCGAAGATGGGCTTTCTCTCTGCCGTTCGATCCGCGAAAACTCCGGCATTCCCGTCATTATGCTGACGGCGCGCGGCGACGAGCTTGACCGCATTGTCGGCCTGGAAGTGGGCGCGGACGACTATGTCGCCAAGCCCTTCAATCCCCGCGAATTGCTTGCCCGCGTTGGCGCTGTCCTGCGCCGGACCAATACGCTCCCGCCCCGGCTGCGTGGAGCGACGGCGGAGCGCTATCGTTTCGGCGAGTGGACGTTCAACGCCGCGCAGCGCGAAATTGTCGGGCCCGAGGGCCTCGCTTTGCCCCTTTCCAGCGGCGAGTTCAAATTGCTGATGGCCTTTCTGGAGCGGCCCAAAGTGGCGTTGTCGCGCGAGCAGCTTCTGGATCTGACCAAGGGGCGCGATGCGGAGGTCTTCGACCGTTCCATCGACAACCAGGTCAGCCGTCTGCGCCGCAAGATCGAGCAGGATGCAAAGAATCCGCGCTATATTAAGACGGTGTGGGGAGGCGGCTACATGTTCACCTCGGATGTGGAGATCCTCTGATGCGGGCCTTTACAACTCTCAGGTCTCAATTCGTGGCGGTGGTTGCCACCGCGGTAATTCTGTCCAATCTTGCGGTCGTCGCCATTTTGGAAATCGGCCGCGAAGGCGAACTGCAGAACGCCCGCATCAATGCCGCCGTGGACCGTGTCGGCGCGGTGTTCCGTTATCTGATGACCATTCCCGAATCGCAGCGCGACTCGGCGGTGGCCACGTTGAGCGGCAACCTCTTCCATTATTCCATCATGACCTCGCCTCCTTTCGGCGAGCGCACCATGAGTGAGGAAGAGCAAGCGATGGCGGCAGAGCTGATCGCGGAAGAGAAGCTGCCCCGCGTCGGTCCCGCGCGCGTGCGTCTGCTGGAACCGAGCAGAACGGCTCTGAACAATGATGGTGAGGCGTTTGAGATTGCTCAGCCTTTCCCGAATGGCGATGGCTGGCTGACGGTGCAGTTTGCACGTCCGCCCACGCCCTCGCCCGAACCGCCGATTCTGATCGCTGCCGCCCTTGGCACCATCCTGACAGGGGCCGCCGCGGGTTGGCTCGCCGGACGCGTGTCGCGCCCGCTATCCGCGCTCGCTATCGCCGCCGATGCGGTGGCGCGCGGACGCAAAGCGCCGCAGCTGCCCGCCAAGGGGCCGGAAGATATTCGCCGCGCGACCGACGCCTTCAACCAGATGAGCGATCGCGTCACGCGCACGTTGGAAAGCCAGCGCCAGCTTCTGTCGGCGGTGGGACACGATTTGCGCACGCCGATCGCGGCGATGCGGATCACGGCGGAGTTCGTGGACGACCTGGAAACGCGCGACCGGCTGACGCGCAATCTCGATGAGTTGCAGTCCATGACAGAGGCTGTGTTGTCCGCCGCCCGCGCCGGCCCCGGCGAAGAGCAGCGGCGGGTCGATCTGGCAACCCTGATCGAAAGCGTGTGCGACGATCTTATCGAGTTGGATCAGCCCGTGACGGTGCAGATCGAAGGCGTGGCGCCGTGCAGCTGCCGCCCGAACGAAATCCGCCGCGCCGTCCGCAATTTGATCGAGAACGCCGTCCGCTATGGCCGTGGCGCCCGGGTAACGCTGAAAGCGGAGCCTGACGTCTTCGTCGCTATCATTGACGATGACGGTCCGGGCATTCCCGAGGACAAACTGGAGGAGGTGTTCGAGCCCTTCACCCGGCTGGAGGCATCGCGCAACAGCGCCACCGGCGGCTCGGGTTTGGGGCTCACGCTTACCCGCTCCATCGCGCGTGAGCACGGGGGCGACGTGGTGCTGGAAAACCGTAAGAGCGGTGGCCGGATTGCCGGACTGCGCGCTTCGCTGCGGCTCCCACGGGATAAGACGGGGGCACGTCGCGGCGACGTACCGGCGGGCGTGGTTGCCCCGGAGCCTGCAGCCCCCTAACTTGCAGCCATGCAGTTCGGGACTATTCCGCTTGGCACGGCCGAGGGCGCCATTCTCGTACACGGGGTGCGTGTGGACGGCCGCCTGTTCAAAAAGGGCCGCGTTCTCTCTCAGGCCGATCTGAATGCACTGGCCGCAGCCGGGGTGGAGGCTCTCACCGCAGCCCGGTTGGAACCCGGGGACGTGCCTGAGGACGTCGCCGCCAATCGGGTCGCGCACGCATTTGCCGGTCCTGGCACGCGGCTCAGCGCGGCCTTTACGGGGCGGACCAACGTCTACGCGGCGCAATCGGGCTTGGTTGTGGTGGACTCGACCGTTGTGGACGCCGTCAACAGCCTCGATGAATCCGTGACACTCGCGACATTGGCGCCGTACACCTCCGTGTCACCGGGCGAGATGCTGGCGACGATCAAAATCATTCCGTTCGCCGCGCCGGAAGCGGCGGTGGATGCTGCGGCCAAAGCCGCGCGGCAACAGCCCATTCGGGTTGCGCCATTCACAGCCAAACGCGTGGCGCTCGTCTCGACGCAACTGCCGGGGCAAAAGCCATCGCTCCTGGACAAGAACCGTTCGGCATTGGAGGCGCGGCTTGCCCCGCTTGGCGGCACGCTGGTGTTTGAACGCCGCACGCCGCACGCGCCCGATGCGGTCGCGGGCGCTCTGCGGGACGCGGCAAAAGAAAATCCGGACTTGCTGTTTGTTTTCGGGGCTTCCGCGATCACGGACCGGCGCGATGTCATCCCTGCCGGAATAGTCGCCGCCGGCGGCAAAATCATTCATTTCGGTATGCCGGTCGACCCCGGCAATCTTCTCCTGCTGGGCGAGTTAAACGGCCGTCCGGTGATTGGTCTTCCGAGTTGCGCGCGCTCGCCCAAGGTGAACGGGTTTGATTTTGTATTGCAGCGCCTGTGCGCCGGATTGCCGGTGAAGGCTACGGAAATCATGCGCATGGGTGTGGGCGGCCTGCTGCAGGAAATCTCCTCCCGGCCGCAACCGCGCGATGTGGAGCGCACGCCCCTTCGCGCCCCACGGATCGCCGCCGTCGTGCTGGCGGCAGGTCTCTCCTCGCGCATGGGTACCAACAAGCTGTTGCAGGAATGGCGCGGCAAGCCCCTGCTCCGCTGGACTGTCGAAGCGGCGATAGAAGGCGACGCTCAGCCGGTCATCGTGGTCATCGGCAACGATGCCTCGCGCGTGGAAGCGGCGCTGAAAGGCATTGATGTGAGCTTTGTGCACAATCCGAATTACCGTGAGGGACTCAGCGCGTCTCTTAAAGCGGGCATTGAAGCGGTCCCGGAATCCGCAGATGGCGCACTTGTGCTGTTGGGCGATATGCCGGAAGTCGACGCAACGCTGATCAACCGCATGGTCGCAGCCTTTTCACCGCCGGACGGTCGGTCCATTTGCGTCGCAATCCACGGCAACAAGCGCGGCAACCCGGTTCTGTGGGCGCGAAGCTTTTTCCCGGAAATCGAAACGCTCAGCGGCGATGAAGGGGCCAAGCGGCTCTTCGCGCGGCACGAAGACATGCTGTGCGAGGTCGAAGCGGGCAGCGCCGTGCTCCGCGACATCGATACGCCAGAGGCGCTCGCGGCGTTGCGGGCCGAAGACAAAGCCCCGGCATGAGCGATCCTCTTTACGCAAAACCGTTGCTGCGTCTGGCGGCAAACGCAGCCGGTGCTGGCCGGCTGGACCCAACCGACGCAGAAGGCCATGCCCACAATCCCACCTGCGGCGACCGCGTTTCGGTGACGCTGAACTTCGACGAGGCGGGCCGCATCATCGAGATGGCGCACGAAACGCAGGCCTGTGTTCTGTCGCAAGCATCTGCGTCCATCCTCGGCGCCAATCTTGCCGGCGCCGGCAAAGAAGCGGTCGAAACGTTACGAGCGGACGTTGCGGCGATGCTGCGCGAGGGTACACCGCCCCCCTCGCCTTTCAGCGACTACGAAGTGCTGAAAGGCGCCGCGGTCTATCGCAACCGCCACACTTGCGTGCTGCTCCCCATCGATGCGGTGCTGAACGCGTTCCGGGATGGCGTGCCGGATGAAAGAAAAGCGCATGATCCGGTTGCCGGATCATGCGCTTCATCATGACAAGACAGCTGCCTGCCGGAACCAGCAAACTTAATCCACTACACAAATATCAAGTCTGCATGCGTGAGTGCGATCGCAGTATCGAAGGTTGCTACGGTGATTGCGGAAACTCCGCCGACACCGTCCGCATCCCACATCAACTTTCTCTGCGCTGCGCCATACACGAACTCGGCGTGGTGATCGACGGCATTTGTTCCGAATACGAAATTGGCTGCATCCAGAACACCGATTGCTAAGCCAAAATCGCTGGCGGCGAACTGCAGCGTATCCACGCCAACTTCAAAGCCGATAATTGTGTCGGCGTTGGCCGCGTTTGCAGGTCCGAATAGGAAGACGTCCGCGCCGGTTCCTCCGGTTAACACATCCTTGCCGTTACCACCAACCAACGTGTCGTCGCCATCGCCACTGCTCAACCTGTCGGCGCCGTCACCGCCCAACACCAGATCGTTGCCGCTTCCCGCGGCGAGAGTGTCGTTTCCATCGTCACCCACGACGGTGTTGTTGCCATTGCCCGCTGTCAAAACGTCGTAGCCGGCACCGCCGTCGATGGAGTCGTTACCGTCGCCGGCAAAAACGGTATCGTTTCCACCCTCGCCCAAGACGACATTGTCGCCGCTGCCGGCATCGATATGATCGTTGTTGCCTCCGCCGTTGACTGAATCATCGCCCAGCCCACCGCCGATGGAGTCGTTGCCGCTTCCGCCGCTGAGGCTATCGTTACCGTTTCCGCCGTCCACTGTATCGTTTCCGGTTCCGCCCAGGATGCTGTCGTTCCCATCGCCGCCGGAAATCCGGTCGTTTCCGACGCTGGCATTCAGCGTGTCGGCGCCAGTACTTCCCGTCAGCACGTCATTGCGAATTGTACCGTTGACGATGACACCCGGTTCGACAAGATCGGTTACCGTCACCTGGATGTTCTGGGTTGAAGCGGCGCCGAATTGATCCGTCGCCGTCACGTCCAGCAGGTAGACATTGTCGGGATTGGCGTCCAAGGGCGTTTCGAAATCGGGAGAGGCCAAGAAAGCAAGCGCGCCCGTGTTTGGGTTGATCGTGAACAGACCTTGGTCTGCGCCGCCTGTGATTGAGAAGGCGAAAGAGTCGCTTTCGGGATCCTGCGCCGTCACCTGGCCGATCGCCGTATGATTTTCGGCAATGGAGAAAATGCCGAACGACGTAAAGGAAGGCGGATCATTGACTGGCGTAATAGCAAAGCTGACCGAACCCACATCCGCCAGGAAGTGGTTCACACCATAGGCCGTGCCGTTGTCCTGAACCGTGTAATCGAAGCTGGCGGGACCGTTGTAATTCAGTGCCGGCGCGAATTGCACGTTGCTGCCAACGATGCTTACCGCGCCGCCCACCGCGTTGCCCACGCTGACAATTGTGAGCGTTTGACCGCTGTCGCCAGGCGGTCCGGCGAGGTCGTTACCGGTGAGGTTGGCAAAGCTGATGGAGCGGACGCCGGAGTCTTCGGCGATGCTGGAAAGGCTGTCGTCGGCGGCAATGGGAGCGTCGTTTACCGGCGTGATTTCACCCGGCGAACCGGTCTCCGTCGCGCCGCCATGCGTGATTCCATAGGCGGCATTGTGACCGGCCGTGCTGAGATTTGAGATGGTGGTGTTGTTCAGACCAGCCGCGTTGTCAAACGCTTGCAGCACGGTCGGTGGCGAACCGAGACTGCCGGCATTCGCTCCAAACACCACATTCGCCTGCAACACGCCGGCGGAATTGTAGAGGTTCAGCGCGTCGCCGCCCGTGCTCAGGCCGATACCGGACCCGCCATAGCTGCCGATCTGCAAGCCTGCGGGAGCGTGCCCTCCGAACCACGTATTTACGAAAGCTGCCGCGTTCCCCGCCGCTGTTTGGCTGCCGCTTGTTTCGATGAAGATGACGGATTCGCCGGCCCCGATGCTGGTAATTCCGTTCAGCGCCACCGAGGAGCCGAAGGAATTGGAACTGTCGTCCACCTTCCAACCGCTGATATTTACAGCGGACGTCGTGGTGTTAGTGACCTCGAACCAATCGGCGGCTATCGGGCTGTTCCCGCTCGACCAGGGCGCCACCTCGGAAATGAAGAGCTTCCCGACCGTTCCGGGCGAACCGATTTCCGTCGTCGCGCTATTCGTAACGGAAAACGCATTGTTCTGGCCGGCAGCGCTCAACAGGGTGATCGCAGCGCTATCCAGACCGGCGCTATTGTCGAAGGTTGCGAACGGGCTGGCCCCTGGCGAAATCCCGAACGTCACATTGGCGACCAGCGCGCCGCCGGACGTGAACAAATTCACGGCGTCACCGCCCGTGCTCAACCCAATTCCCGAGCCGCCGTAGCTTCCAATTTGCAGCCCTGCCGGAGCAGACCCGTGAAACCATTCACTGACAAATGCCGCTGCGTTACCCGCTGCGGTTTGACTGTTCCCCGTCTCGATGAAGATCACCGATTCTCCAGGGGCGATGCTGGTTATTCCGCTCAATGCGACCGATGAGCCGAAGGAATTGGAATTGTCATCCACCTTCCAGCCCGTGATGTTGAGCGCGGCGTTCCCGGAGTTCGTAACTTCGAACCAATCGGCTTTAAGGGTGACGCTGTTGCCGCTCGACCAGGGCGAGACTTCGGAGATGAAGACAACCGGTTGGCCGGGTGTTTCATTGACGACATCCGTCAGATTCAGACTGAAGCTGGTGGACGCATCCGGGGTTGCGCCCACGGACAGATCGTCGACGTTGACCGTGACCGCGTAGCTCGCTTTGGTTTCGAAATCGAGAACCGTTCCCGCCTTGATGTACAAGCCCGTGCTGTCGACCTGAAAAAAGTTCGCATCGGCACCGGTCAGGCTCAGATTGTTCGTCCCAAGCCCGTCATCCGTCACCGAAACGTCGGCGACTTTGATGCGTGCAGCCGTGCTGCTGTTTTCGGGAAGGGAATTGACCTGATTGCTCAACACCAGCGCTGTCGGCGCGAGATTGGTGGCGGTCGAACGCGCGTAAACCCAGAGCTGCGGATGGTCGGAATCGCCGCCGCCGTTTTCGCTAACGACGTAGAGATTGCCGGCGCGGTCCATGGTGACGCCTTCATGCGTCTGATCGGGAACCGACAACGGGTTGCCGGGATCGGCGGTGATGGTCAGTGCGCTGTAAACATTGCCCGAACGATCGACCTCGACGATCTTGCCCGACTCCTGGCTGATAATGATGAGATGACTGCCGTCGGGCTGGCCATTCAGCAAAGGAATGTTGGCCAATGAATAGACGTCGGAGAAATCGGTCGTTCCTGCAAGAGCGGGGTCAAACAGATTTGTGGAGTTGACCGTCGTGGGCGAACCGTTGGTGGCCGTGCCGGCCACAAAATCGATATCGGTCTGGAAGATCGATAGCGGGCCGGTTTCCTTGACGAAAATATAGCCGCCAGAGAGCGGGTCATAAGTGAGTCCTTCGAGACCGATATTGCCGACTGTCGTGCCGAGCTTGACAGTGTGCGTCAGGTCGCGCGTCAGCGTGGTGCCGGCCGCATAAGTGAACTGAACCGCTTGGCGATCCCGTTCTTCGGTCATTACGAACTGGCCACCGCCGATATAGGTGATGCCTTCCGTGTCGTAAAATTCGGTGCCCTGCGGACTGCCGCCCAGGGCCAAGGTCATCGAATCGATCAGTTGCCCCGTCTTGGTGACCTGGGTGACCGATGTGCCGCCGTCTCCCACGATGAACAGCGTGTCCGTGTCCCAATCATAGGCAACGCCCGAAGCCTCTTGCGCCAGCAGGCTGTTGACAGGGTGCGCGGTGCGCGTCGGCTCGGGCAGGTCATAGCGGCCGATGCGGACATAGGTCGATAGATCGACGCCATGAAACGTGTCGTCGTCCTGGATGATGCCGTTGGCCGCGGTCGTCCCGAGGGTCACCGTCGCGCTGGCATTCGTGGCATTCGTGAGCGTCAGGCCAAAGCTTTCATCCAGCTCCAAGGCAACGTCGCCGCTGACATGAATGGTGAAACTTGCCGAGGAGGCGCCGTCTGCAATCGAGCCGCTGAAATTCGCCGGCAGCGCGCCGCCGAAATCCGCTGCATCGGTCGTGCCCGCCGATATGGTACCGGAGAAATCGACCTGACCGACCGTTCCGCCTGTGCGCTGGATCGTAAAGGTGAAATCGGTCGTGCCCGTGTTGCCTTCGGCGTGCGAAACGCTGACGGAAGCCGCCGCGAAGCCGGCCGTTTGCGCTCCGTTGATAGAGAATGCCGTCGTCGAGAACGGCACATCCGGCGCAATGGTGTCGATGCTTTGGTCCCCTGCCGCATCCTGCACGATCCAGTTCGCGGTGTTGTTGATGGCGGACAGGTAGTTGGAGAAATCCCCCTGTCCGGCTCGGGTACCCGTGAACGCGCCTATGTCCGCGTCATCGTCGATATCCCCGATGTTGATGGCATGGGTGCCTTGCGTAAGACCTGTGTTGGTCAGGACACCATTAGCTGCTGCGAAACCGCCATTCGCGACGGCCGCGAGAAAGATGGGGGACGCCGTGGTGCCTACATAAGCGTAGATTGTCTCGTCATTGTTGCCGATGCCGAAATTTGCCGTCTCTGTGTAGACGATGCTTCCGAGATTGCTCGTACCGCCCGCGGCAGACAGACTGTTCAACGTAACGATCGTTCCTGCGGCGATGTCACTTGTCGCGGTCCAGGTGAACTTGGTTTCCCCGGTGTTGAATGCCGAACCGTCCCACTCATTGTCGGTGAAGAATATCTGGGCGCCATTGGCCAGATCGGCCAGGGCAACGAAAGCAAGATTGTCCGTACCGTCGCCGTTGAAGCCAACAAACGCAATTGAGCCAGGTCCGAGCGCCATGGGTGCAGTCTCCGTCGTTAGATGTTTGCGGAGACACGCACGCCAACGGGCCCGGCCGCGCGCAAAGCGCGCTCCGGAGCAGCCGTCAGCCTGGCTCCCCACCAAAATTGCTGTTGGCGCAACCTAGTGAGGGCCAGTGACGGCTCTATGACAAAGCTTAAAAAATATCGCGATTACACGGTGCTAAGCACCGGGAACTTAGACCTCGTCGGCGCGCGCCACGACGCGGGAGATAAGACCGTAGGCCACCGCGTCCTGAGCACCGATCCAGAAGTTGCGGTCCGTGTCTTCAACGACCTTGTCGTAGGTCTGGCCGGTTTCGCGCGCGATAATGCGGTTGATGCGCTCGCGCATCTTGATGATTTCTTCGGCTTCGATGGTGATGTCGGAGGCTTGTCCCGTCACGCCACCCAAGGGCTGGTGCAAAAGAAAGCGTGTGTTGGGCAGGCAGAAGCGATTCTCTTTTTCGGCGCCCAGGAAAATATGCGCCCCGGCGCTGGCCACCCAGCCCGTGCCGATGATCTTCACGCGCGGTCCGCAGAAGCGAATCATGTCGTGGATGGTGTCGCCCGATTCGACGTGGCCGCCGGGGGAATTGATGATGATGCGAATGTCGGCCGAGCCATCGGCTGCGTAGGCCAGCAATTGCCCGCAGACCCGTTCCGCAACTTTCATGTCGATCTCGCCGAAGATCAGCACCGTGCGCGCTTTGAACAGCGCCATCTGCACGGGCGCCATCGGCTGCTCAGGCTTCATGCCCTCGTTGTCTCTTCTTTCTTTCTCTTCGTCCGGATCGTCCATGTGCGCAGGCCAAATCTTTGTCATTTTTCGGTGTCCTAGGAGGCAGGTGGAATAAACCAGTGTAGCGGAGGTAAGAACGGCATCAAAGTTCGGCAAGAGTACGCGAAAGCGTAGCTCCGATGCCTTCGTGAAGGACCAGGTCGGCATAATCGTCCTGGCCGGTTGGGGAACGGTTAAGAATTACCAGTTTTTCGCCGTTCTGCTTGGCCAAAAGAGGAAGCCCAGCCGCGGGATAGACGACCAGCGAGGAGCCGAGGACCAGGAAAAGATCGCAATTCCGGGCAGCATCGGTAGCGCGCTGCATGGCTTCGACGGGCATGGGCTGGCCGAAGGAAATGGTCGCGGTTTTGATATGGCCGCCGCACGGGCAATCCGGCACATCGCCGTCCATCTCAAAGAAGTCGCGCAGGAGCGGCAGCTCGTATCGCTTCTCGCAGTCGAGGCAGGTGGCATAGGTGGTATTGCCGCGAAGCTCGATAACCTTCTCGGAGGCTACGCCCGAGTCCTGGTGCAGATTGTCGATATTTTGCGTCAGCACGCATTGCGCCTTGCCCCACTGCACGAGTTCGGCGACCGCCTTATGGCCCGCATTAGGCTCTGCGCCGGCGAACATATCCTCCATGGCAAAGCGGCGGCGCCATGCTTCGCGCCGCATCCCAGCGGAACGTAAAAAGTCGTCGAATTCGATTGGCTTCAACGTGTCCCACACCCCGCCTGGACTACGGAAATCGGGTATGCCGGACTCAGTCGAAATCCCTGCCCCGGTGAAAACCACCGCGTTGCGCGCCTCCGCAAGCAGCGACGCCAAGTGTAAAGGGCCGGATGAATCGGTCATGCTCAGACGATAGGGGAAAAAAGCCAGACGAAAACCGACAGCAGCAGAAAGCCGATACAGACGCCAGCGGCGCCCAGTACCGCAGAGTTTGGCGCCGCGCCTCGCTGCTCGCGCCAAAGGATAACACCCGTGCCGATCGCAGCCAGCAGGGCAAGAAGCGCATAAAATCCCGACCGCTTATAAATGGCAAGCGGACCATAAGCCCCGGTGCTCAGCATCAATTGGCCATCGCGTGCGACCGCCACGATGTTGGCATCCGCGCTTTCCCAGTAGCCGCCTGGTTTAGGTGAAAGCGTCGCGTCTTCATCGCCGGTGAGAACAAGCGTTCCCTCAGCCATTGCGCGCACCCGCAGCATCCCCGCACGCTTGAGAGGCGCGACGCCGCCCACACTGTCGCGCGCAGGTTCATAGAATCCCGCAACGCGCCCCGCTTCAGCCGGACCCGGCGCAGCCGCATCGCCGAAAGCTGTTTGGTCCGGTTTTCTCGGCGGCAGAAGTTTGTCGAACAATCCATCGTCGAACGTGTGCCAGAACGCGGCGTTCGGCCTACCAGTAACTGCGATGAAATAGGCCAGCTTCGCCTCGGGAACGATAACCAGTCTGGTCTCGACGCCCGCCGCATCGCCGTCGTGCTGCAAACCGCGCCAGCCATGCCGGCGCATTCCGGTGAAACCAAATCCATCGCCGGGCAGCGCGGGATGAGCCGCCGGAACGCTCGCCTGCATGCGCTCGATGCTGGCCGGTTGCAAAATCCGGCCGTTTTCGAAAGCGCCATCATGCACCAGCGCAATCGCCAGATGGGACATATCCAATGGCGTAGTTTGAATGACGCCATTTTGGCTGCGCGACGACCGCATCCCCAGCGGCAGGAGTACCTCCTTGGCGACGTAATCGTCCGAGGGAGCCCCGGCCGCTTTCTCCAAAGCGCGGCGAACAAGCGACGGATCGCCGGCCCTAAACGACAGAACCTGGGCCAGGGTCATGCCCCGGTTGCCGGTCTCGCCCAGCGCCTGGGCGATGTCGGCGCCGGGCGCTAATTTCCCGTGTTCGATCTGCTGCATCGCGCCGACGGTTTCAAACACGCCGGACAGGCGGCCGAGAGCGATCGACGTGTCAGGAGTCATTGTCCCGAACGCCTGCTGCATCATGACGTGGTCGTCTTTAACGGCGACCACGACCACGCCTTTGACATGGGTTGCCGTCATCAGCCCGCGAATCAGGCCGGAGGCGAAATTATCCGCCTCCTGACTTTCCGAGAGCACCAGGGGTATGGAACCCACGTCGATTTTGGAAGTCGGAGCGGCGACCGGGGGGCGATCGCGCAGTTCCGGCGCAAGCTCGGTTTGCGCCAGCGCATGCCTGCCGCCAGACGAGACACTCAAGAGAATTGCAACAATCAGGAAAGCGCGAACGCGATGCACGTGTCATTTGGGTTGTGGCTGCTGCAACGAACCTACAAGGTGACTGTGAGCCGGGCAACGCGAAGCGGCATGGCGCATCTGGACGGCGGGTGCTTGCGTTGTGATGATGCCGGCGGTTCCGGCCAGGAGGAAAAGCGTGCGGCAGGGTATTGTTTTGGTGATGATTTTGGGCGTGCTCGCGGGCTGTATGAGCATGCCGGCGCCGCCCAGACAGAGCTATTTTGTTGTCTTTTTTGTTCCAGGTACGGTCCGTCTGGCGCCCGAGGCCGAACAAATCGTCCGGCAGGTGGCCTCCATCGCTTCGATGAGCAAGACGGCGAAAATCGAAGTGTCGGTCCCGGCCGATGCACCTGGAGGCGCTGCACTACGGGAGGGCCGCTTCACCTCAATTCAGAACATTCTCTCCGCATCGAGAATCAGTCCTATGCTGTTTTCGCGCGCGCCCCTGGCCGGTGCGGCGGCCGGCGTTCCCGGAGCAAACGACCGCGCGGAGATACGACTGGTTCCGTAGTGTCCTCCTCACATACGCGTGGCGTCCCCCCTCATGAACGCGCATAAGATAGATGGCATCAAACGTACGAGACGTCAGGTTGCCTCCTTCTATGAACGCGATGCCCTGGCCAACGAGGTGCGGGTTGCCAATTCCGTCGACCTGAAACTTTCCCACTCCTTGCGCAAGAAAGCGCGGGACATGCGCGTCAGAGCCAGCCAGATCGCGGTCAAGCTCAGCCTGCCCGTCGCCACACGGCATTAGCAGGCGCCGTCCACTATAGGGCTAAGCTTGCCTGACCGGGCGCAACGTGTGTTAGGCTCCACTGACAGCTCTGGTGTTGTGGTGGACCATGAGAACGCAATCCGCCTTCTGTACACCCAAACAAATGGATTTATACCGTCAGGGCGCGTTGGACGCGATGCACCTCGCTGAGCCCTGAGAAGACGCAAGCTTACGCGATGCCTACATGGCCATCGCCGAGCAATGGCGCATTCTCGCCGATCAGATTGAGTACGACTTGAAACGTCCGCAGCGGTCCCAGTAACTGGACCGCTTCAGCGCGACGCCGCGGCGGGAACGCAGGCTGTGACAGGCAATATCGCGGGACTGGAACCGGCGGCAGCAGCGGCGAACGATGCCGCCGCCAGCGTCCTCACCGCAGCCGACAATCTCGCCAAGGACGCCTCTGTCGTCGGCGCCGAATTCAGCGAATTTATCGGTTCGATCCAAGCTGCGTGAGAATTGGCAGTGGCGCGCCCTAGGGGAGTCGAACCCCTCTTGCAAGATTGAAAATCTTGAGTCCTAACCGATAGACGAAGGGCGCTGGTCCAACGTCGGAGGACCGCGTCTTAAAGGCGGGACCTCGCGAAGGCAAGCGGCGTTATCGCGCGGCACCGGCCCATGCGGAAGGCAGAGCGGTGGTCGCCCCCTCCACCACTTCGTGGTCCCCCTCCCCCGCTGCGCTTTGCTCCGCAGGGGAGGATCACATCTCGGCGGGGGCGGCGTCTTCGAGGTGCAGCTCGATTTTGCTGTTTCCCTCGTATTCGTCCTGCTTCAGCCTGCCGGCCAGATGTACCCGGGAACCTCGGGCTTTCAACAGGCGCTGTCCAAGCGGGGTATTGGCCGCCCGGAACGCGATAGCCCCAATCCCCTGCCCGTCTCGGCCGACCACCCTCAGACGCAAATGGTTGGCGCCCACGACGCCCGCATAGACCAGCAGGACGTCCGGAATCACAAAGACCGGCTCGGGGTGACCGGAGCCGTACGGCCCTGCCCGGTCCAATTCTTCCATCAATTTGAACGTAGCGCCGGCCGCCGACACAAGCCCGTCAGCCATCAGTTCTCTGGCCAAGGCAATCGCCCCGCTCTGAGGCTCCATTGAGCCTGCCAAGTATTCCCTGAACGCCGCCATCCGGCTGCGACGGACAGAAAAACCGGCCGCCATGGCGTGGCCACCGCCGGTTTCCAACAGCCCTTCGGAGTGCGCCCTGCGAATGATGGCGCCCAGATCGACACCCGGCACCGAACGCCCCGAACCGCGCGCAATCCCATCCGGCGCGTTGTCCTCAAATCCAGCGACCAGGGCCGGCTTGGCGTGGCGGTCCTTCAAGCGGCCCGCCACGATACCCACCACACCCGCGTGCCAGCCGTCGCCATGCACCAGCACGAAGGGGTTGTCGGCTTGCGACAGGGCCATGGCATGCGCCGATTCAAGGATCATCGCCTCCAGGGCTTGGCGTTCGCGATTGTGGTTGTCGAGTTCCAGCGCCAGCACGTCGGCTTCCGCCGGATCGTCGCTGGCAAGCAAGCGCGCACCCAGATCGCAGCGCCCGACACGCCCCCCGGCATTGATGCGCGGCCCGAACAAAAAGCCCAGATGGTAGGCCGTAAAAGGCGGCTGTGCCGAGGCCAGCCGTGCCAGCGCGGCGAGGCCGGGACGCTCCAGCCGCTGCAACATCTTCAGACCCTGCCGCACCAGGGCGCGGTTAACGCCCACCAGCGGCACCACATCGGCGATGGTCGCAAGGGCCACAATATCGAGCAAATTCAGCAGATCGGATTCGGCGATGCCTTGCGCGGCGAACCAGCCACGGTTGCGTAAATGACGCTGCACGGCGATGAGAAACAGAAACGCCAAACCCGCCGCACAGACGTAGCCGACACCGGATACATCGTCCGGCCCGTTGGGATTCACGTGCGCGTATGCCGGCGGATTGGTTTCGACCGCGTGATGATCGAGTACGATCGCATCGAGGCCGCAGGCGCTCGCCGCCGCCATCGCGTCATGGGACGCTGCGCCACAATCCACCGTGACGAGCAGCGTTGCCCCTTGCGCTCGCAGCGACCGTGCCGCCGCGGCAGACGGCCCATACCCCTCGCGCATGCGGTCCGGCACGTACAGCAATGGTGCGCGCCCGAGCCCGCGCAAATAGCGCAGCAGCACGGCCGCCGCGCAGGCGCCATCCACATCGTAATCGCCGAGCACCGCGATGGTCTCGCCGCTCGCGATGGCGTCGGCGAAACGCGCGCTTGCCCGTTCCATATGCGCCAACAGATGCGGATCGGGCAGCTGTGTCTTCAGCCGTGGGTCAAGAAAGGCGGCGACCGTTTCGGAGGTCACGCCACGCGATGCCAGAAGCTGCGCCAGACCTGCGCTTAGTCCGGAAAGCTCCAACCCGCGCGCAATCTCTTCGTCAAAGGGACGAAAACGCCAGGGACGACCGGAAAACGATGACGCCACGCCCAGCGCAAGGGGCGCGGCAGCTTCATTCACCAGGTCCGGCGCCAAGGCCGGAGCAAAAACCTGTGCGCGTGCTTCAACCAAGATTTTCTATGGGGTGGCGCATCTTGATCCAGCGCACCGTCTTGGTCGCCGAGCGCATCACAACCGAATGCGTGGTGACATAGGTCGGGAAAATGCGCACGCCTTCCAGCATCGAACCGTTGGTCACGCCCGTCGCCGAGAAGACCACGTCGCCCGAGGCGAGGTCGGTCAGGAGATACTTACGGTTCAGATCACGGATGCCCAAACGCTCGGCGCGGCCGCGTTCGTTGTCATTGCGGAACACCAGGCGCGTCTGAAGCTGGCCGCCGACGCAGCGAAGGGCCGCTGCCGCCAGCACGCCTTCCGGCGCACCGCCCTGGCCGATGTAAATGTCGATTCCGGTGGTTTCCGGCTCCGTGGTGGCGATGACGCCGGCAACGTCGCCGTCGGGGATCAAGTGTACGGACGCGCCGACCTTGCGGACGCTGGCGATGATCTTCTCATGCCGGGGCCGATCCAAAATGAGCGCGTGGATAAGCTCGGGCTTAATACCCTTGGCCTTGGCCAGGGCTATGATGTTGTCCGCCGGCTCGGCATCCAGATCGATGAGGCCTTCGGGAAAACCCGGACCGATGGCGATCTTATCCATGTACACATCCGGCGCGTTCAGCAGCGTTCCGGCTTCGGCCATGGCCATAACGGCAATCGCGTTGGGCAGCGCCTTGGCGCAGAGCGTGGTGCCCTCCAGCGGGTCGAGGGCGATGTCCACCTTCAGACCGCCCGCGCCGACTTTCTCACCGATGAACAGCATCGGCGCTTCGTCGCGCTCGCCTTCGCCGATTACCACGGTTCCATCGATGGGCAGCAGGTTGAACGCCCAGCGCATACCTTCGACGGCGGCTTGGTCGGCGGCATGTTCGTCACCGCGTCCGGCCAGCTTGAAAGCCCGTATGGCGGCAGCTTCCGTGACGCGCACTGCTTCCAGCGCCAGAATACGATCTAAAGGACGGGACATACGACTCGCTCCTAATTGCCGCCGAGCTTATCGCTTTATCCGCGACGCCAGCATTACGCGGCTTCCATGGGAATCATGCACGGCGTTTCGCAAACTTTGTCCGACGCCGCAATGGCCTGCAAGGCGCGAACGACAGCAACATGCTGCGCTTCATGGGTGATCATGACGATCGCGACCGGCTCGCCCGGCGCCCGGCCGCGCTGGATCATGCTCTCGATGGAAACCATTTCGTTGGCCAAATGCCGGGAAATTTCCGCCATAACGCCAGGCACATCGAGCACCTGGAAGCGCATGTAATAGGCGCTCTTCCGCGCCTCGGCGGGCTCGCGTTTACCACGCTCCAATTCTTCTGCCGGGCGGCCGAATGCCGGGCCGAAGGCGCCCCGCGCCACATCCGCGATATCCGAGAGGACGGCGGAAGCGGTCGGCCCCTGTCCGGCCCCACACCCCTGGAAGAAAAACCTGCCGGCTTCCCCGGCATCGGCCGAAACCGCGTTGAAACTGGATTCCACGTCCGCCAGCGGCGTGCGCGCCGGCACCATGGCGGGGTGAACCACTTGCTCGATGCCGTTCGCAGTCCGCCGCGCGACGCCCAGCAGTTTGATGCGGTAACCAAACTCACCGGCGAAGGCGATGTCGGCCGGGCTGACCTTGTCGATACCCGTCATCGCCACCCCGTCCAAATCGGGCACTGTCCCGAAGGCAAGGCTGGCGAGCAGCGTCAACTTGTGCGCGGTGTCGCCGCCGCCAATGTCCAGGGTGGGGTCCGCTTCCGCATAGCCAAGCCGTTGCGCTTCAGCCAGTACCTCGGCGAAGGGCCGCCCCGTTGCCTCCATTTGGGTCAGGATGAAGTTGCAGGTGCCATTCAAAATGCCGCGGATCGCCGAAATCTCGTAGGCGATCAAGCCCTCGCGCAGCGCTTTGACGATGGGAATGCCACCGCAGATGGCGGCCTCGAATTTTAGAGACACGCCGTTGCGCTCGGCCAGCCCCGCCAAGACAGCGCCATGACGCGCCAGAAGAGCTTTGTTGGCGGTGACAACGTGCTTCTTGGCTCGCAACGCGCTTTCCACGAGGGCACGGGCCACGCCTTCCTCGCCGCCGATCAATTCGACGACCACGTCCACATCGGGCCGTTCGGCAATCGCGAGTGGATTGTTCTCGAACGGAATCGCTGAGAGATCGACGCCCCGGTCCTTTTTCCGTTCGCGCGCAGACACCGCCGTCAGGGCAATGCCGCGCCCGGCGCGCCATTCGAGGTTTTGGGCGTTGCCAAACAGCACCTTCGCCACGCCCGCTCCGACGGTTCCAAGACCCGCAAGGCCCACTCGCAGCTCACCCGTCATTTCGCCGCTTCCATCCCTTTGGAGTTGCGTCCCACATCGCCCAGGAAACGGCGCACATTGCGGGCAGCCTGCCGGATGCGCTGCTCGTTTTCGACCAGAGCGATACGGACATAGCCTTCGCCATATTCGCCAAAGCCGATTCCCGGCGACACCGCGACCTTGGCTTCGATGAGCATCTGTTTGGCGAATTCCATCGACCCGGCCTGACGGAACTGTTCGGGAATCGGCGCCCAGGCAAACATGGTCGCAGCCGGGCTTGGTATGTCCCAACCAGCGCGCGCCATGCTTTCGACCAGAACATCACGGCGCGAGCGATAGATGGCGCGGATTTCGTCGGCGCAATCCTGCGGACCGTTGAGCGCAGCCGTCGCCGCCACCTGAATCGGCGTGTAGGCGCCATAATCCAAATAGGATTTGATCCGCCCCAACGCCGCAATCAGCGTCTTGTTTCCGGCTGCAAAGCCCATGCGCCAGCCGGGCATGGCATAGGTCTTGGACAGCGACTGGAATTCGATGGCGATATCCTTGGCCCCTTCCACCTGAAGAATAGACGGCGGCTTGATCGCATCGTCAAAATAGGTGTCGGCATAGGCGCAGTCCGACAGCACCCACATGCTGTGCTTTTTGGCCAGCGCCACGACCTCTTTATAGAAGTCGAGTTCGACCATCTGAGCCGTCGGGTTGGACGGATAATTCACCACCAGGGCCAACGGCGATGGCTGCGACAAATGCACGGCAGCCGCGGCCCGGCTCAGGAACTCCTCGGGCGTCGGGGCGGGCACGTGCCGTATCGCAGCACCGGCCAGAATGAAGCCAAAGGCATGGATCGGATAGGCGGGATTGGGCACCAGCACCACATCGCCGGGCGCGGTGATGGCCTGCGCCAGATTGGCGAAGCCCTCCTTCGAGCCCAAGGTGGCTATGACTTCGCTGTCCGGGTCCAGCTCGACCCCGAAGCGGCGCTGGTAATAGCCGGCCATGGCGCGGCGTAAGCCCTTGATGCCGCGTGAGGCCGAGTAGCGGTTGGATCGCGGATCGCGGGCAGTCTCGATCAGCTTTTCGACGATATGCTGGGGGGTCGGCATATCGGGATTGCCCATGCCGAAATCGATGATGTCCTCACCGCGGGCGCGGGCTTCGGCTTTGAGCTTGTTGACCTGCTCGAAGACGTAAGGCGGCAGGCGGCTGATACGGTGAAATTCGGTTTTCATGACCTAAAATCCTGGCTGCGTGTTCGAATCGGGCTGCATAAAGGTTTGACGGCGCAGGTCCTGGGCGGCCTGCGCCGTTTTAGCTCGATCGTCAGTCAGGGTTCCGATGGTCGTTTCGTTGGCCGAATGCGCCGTTATCGCCGGTGGATCGGGTATGTCGGCCAGATCGCGGTAGACCGGCCCCGCGGAGTCGGGGTCTGGCGGCAGCGGCGAGCCGCCGATGGCCGGCAGACTCGAACAGGCGGCAAGCGCAAGCAGGATCAGCGGGGCAAAAAATCGCGCCCCGAAGCCTGTCTCGCTGCTGTTCCGCACCCTATTCACCGCAAAAGCCTTCCGAATCAGCCTCATTGCCCCGGTCAGAGCAGCATATACCGGCGTGCGCTTGTCCTTCCAACACGGTTAAGGGTCTTGAAAGAGAGATTTGCCCTTTTGTTCGGGCGCACTCCAGCCCATATTTCGCAAGTGCAGCAATTTGCTCCTAGACCGGGATTCGGACATCGCAATGGCAAAATCATCTCCCCTTAAAGCCAAACGTGCCGCCAGCAAGACCAGCAAGGCGAAGCAGGCTGAAAAGGTTGAAACGCCTGATGTGAAAGCTGAGGCCGCTCCGCCGCCCCCTCCTCCTCCTCCTCCTCCTCCACCACCACCGCAACCGGAGAAGGCCACGGCCACGGACGCTGCCTACCGCGTGACCGATCCCAATGCGTTCGGCCAGAACATGGCGCGCGTGGCGATGAAGAGCCAGCATTTGCTGTCCGACTTTATGCGCCGCCAGGCGGAGCGCGCCGGCCAGGACCCGATCGACCCGCTGAACATGTCGGGCGCGTTCTACAGTTTGCTGAAGCATATGGCGGCCAATCCAGGCCAACTCTTCACCGCGCAAATCGCGCTCTGGCGCGACTATCTCAATCTGCTGCAGCGGACGACCGAGCGCGCCATGGGCCGTTCGGTTGAGCCGTTCGTGGCGCCGGCAGCGGGCGACCGGCGTTTCCGCGACAAGGACTGGCAGGAAAACCAGGTCTTCGATTTCATCAAGCAGTCCTATCTGCTGACGACCAATTGGGTGCAGAAGACGGTGGGCGGCATCGAAGGCATGGATGAGCGCGAGCAGGCTCGCGCTCTGTTCTATGCTAAGCAATTTGCCGACGCGATTGCGCCTTCCAATTTCGTGCTGACCAATCCCGAAGTGCTGCGCGAGACGCTGCGCAGCAACGGCGACAATCTGGTCCGCGGCCTCGACAATCTTTTGTCGGATCTGGAACGCGGCCAAGGCGAGCTTTCCATCCGTCAGACCACGGACAATTTCCTCGTCGGCCGCGACATCGCCACGACGCCGGGCAAGGTCATGTTCCGCAACGAGCTGTTCGAGCTGTTGCAATACACGCCGACGACCGAGACGGCTTACGAAACGCCATTGCTGATTTTTCCGCCCTGGATCAACAAGTTTTACATCCTGGACCTTCAGCCCAAGAATTCCTTCGTCAAATGGGCGGTAGAGCGCGGTTATACGGTCTTCGTCGTTTCCTGGGTAAATCCCAACACCGCGCTCGCGGAGAGGGATTTCGAAGATTATATGCGCGACGGCGTGTTCGCGGCGCTGGACGCGGTAGAAAAGGCCACGGGACAGAAGCAAGTAAACGCCATCGGCTATTGCATCGCCGGGACACTGCTGTCGGCGACGTTGGCCTACATCGCTGCCAGCGGAAAATATCAGGACCGGATCAAATCCGTGACGTTCCTGGCCGCCCAGACCGATTTCACAGAAGCCGGCGACTTGAAGGTGTTTGTCGACAACGAGCAGCTTGAAGCCATGGAGAAGCAGATGCGCGCCGCAGGCGGTGTGCTTGAAGGCTCCAAGATGGCGATGACCTTCAACATGCTGCGGGCCAACGATCTGATCTGGTCGTTCGTGGTGAACAATTATCTGCTCGGCAAAGAGCCCGTGCCGTTCGATCTGCTGTATTGGAATTCGGACACCACGCGCATGCCGTTGAAGCTGCACCTCGCCTATCTCAGGCAGTGCTATCGCGACAATGCGCTGGCGCGCGCCGAAATGGTTTTGGCAGGCGAGCGGCTAAATCTGTCGACGATCAAAACGCCGGTGTTCTTTCAGGCCGCGAGAGAGGATCACATCGCCCCCGCCGTGTCCGTCTACAAGGGCGCAAAGCTTTTTGGCGGTCCTGTCACTTACATGCTGTCAGGGTCGGGACATATTGCGGGCGTCATCAATCCGCCGGCGGCGAACAAATACCAGCATTGGACCAACGATGCGTTGCCGGCGTCTTTCGATGAATGGCAGGCAGGCTCCATCGAGCATCCCGGCTCTTGGTGGCCCACCTGGGACACGTGGCTGTCGACGCGCGCCGGCGAAAAGATCCCCGCGCCCAAACCGGGCGATGGCGAATTGAAGCCCATCGGCGATGCGCCGGGAACCTATGTGCTGGTGAAAGCGGGCAGCCTGAATAAGGGCAAGAAGAAGGGCGCGTAAAGCACGCTCATTCCTACCAACTCACCATGGGCGGCCTCCGAGCCACCCAGCGGCGCGGCGCCTGCCGCGCCAATGGAGTCATAGGCGCGCAGACGCTCGCCTGCTGGATGGCCGGGTCAAGCCCGGCCACGGTGAATGGATTTACTGATGTGCGCCTTAAGCGGCTTCGATGACCCGCGCGAGAATTTCGGCGGCGCGTACACAGTCATCGCGTGTCACGTCCAGATGCGTGACGGCGCGCACCTTGCGTACACCGAAGACGGACACAAGCACGCCCGCTTCTTTCGCGCGCGCCGCAATCGTGGCGGCATCGGGCGCGCCCTCTTCCATGTGGAAGATGACGATGTTGCTTTGGACCGTTGCCACGTCCAACCGCACGCCACGCAGATTGGTCAGAATCGCCGCAAGAATGCGCGCGTTGGCATGATCCTCCACAAGACGGGGGATATTGTTGTCGAGCGCATAAAGACCCGCAGCGGCAAGAATTCCCGCCTGCCGCAACGCACCACCAAACATGCGCCGGAAACGAAGCGCGCGAGTCATATCGGCTTTGGAGCCCGCGATAACGCTTCCCACGGGACAGCCGAGCCCTTTGGATAGGGCAACCGACACCGCATCGAACGGGGCCGCCAACTCAGCGACCGTCTTGTTCTGAGCAATGGCAGCGTTGAACAGACGGGCGCCGTCCAAATAGGTGCGTATGTTCAGGGCGCGAGCCACTTCGCAAATCGCTATGGCGTCGTCTTGCGGAAAGAGAAGGCCGCCGCAGCGATTGTGCGTGTTCTCGATGGCAACCATGGTCGTTGCGGGAAACATCATGTGTCCCGCCGGTTTTAGATGGGTGCGGAAATCGGCCGCCGTAAATAGCCCTTCATGTCCAATCGGCGTGAATTGCACACCGCCAAAGGCCGCGCCCGCGCCGGATTCATGCCACACCATGTGGGTTTCATGGCCCAGCACGACATCGTCGCCGGGGTGCGCCAACACCTTCAGCGCGATCTGGTTCGCCATGGTGCCGCTCGGCACGAACAGCGCCATTTCCTTGCCGAGCAACGAGGCAATCCGTTCCTGCAGCAGGTTGACGGTGGGATCGTCTCCATACTGATCATCGCCAACAGGCGCTTCCGCCATGGCGCGGCGCATGGGGGCGGAAGGCCGCGTGACCGTATCGGAGCGAAGATCGATCGGGCCTGCCATTACACAAGCCCCGCCGTTTCAGACCAGCCCATCATGACGTTCAGATTTTGCACGCACGCCCCCGATGCACCCTTGCCGAGATTGTCCAGCACCGCAATCAGCCGCGCCTGACGTCTGGCGTCATTGCCGAACACGTAAAGCTTCAGCCGGTTGGTATCCTTCAGCTCTTCGGCATCCAGCGTTTTCTTGCCGGCGCTTTCCTGCAAGCTCGCGACTTCGATGAGCGGTTCACCGCGGTAGGAATCGGCAATCGCCGCATGCACATCGGCGACCGAAACATTCCCCGGCAGCGCCCACAATTGCAGCGGCACTTCGACCGTCATCCCGCGATAGAACCGACCGACCGTGGGCGCAAACAATGGCCGCCCTGTCAGCCCGGCATGCACACGCATTTCATCGACATGCTTGTGCTCCAGGGTCAAAGCATAGGTGCGGACGACTTCCTGCGTGAAACTGGCTGCGGCCTTGTCTTCGAATTCGGTAATCATGGCGCGCCCACCGCCGGAATAACCGGACACCGCGTTGCAGGTGATGGGGCTGTCAGGCGGCAGCATGCCCGCACGCACCAGCGGCCTCACAAGAGCCAGAAAGCCTGTGGGATAGCAGCCCGGATTGCTGACCCGCGTCGCACGGCGCAACGCATCGCGGCGATCCTTTTGCAGTTCGGGAAAGCCGAACACCCAGCCATCGCTCACGCGATGGGCGGTGCTCGGATCGATCACGCGAACGGCGGGATTGCTGATGAGACTGACGGCTTCGCGCGCCGCATCGTCCGGCAGGCAAAGGATCACCACATCGGCGCCGTTCAACGCATCGCGACGAGCGCTGGGGTCCTTGCGGCGCTGCTCATCCAGCACGACGAGTTCGACTTCGCGGCGCCCTTGCAGCCGCTCGCGAATTTCCAGGCCGGTGGTGCCAGCCGCGCCATCGATGAAAACCTTGACCGTCATGACCGTGCTTACTCACGCAAAAGGATCGTTCCGCCAATAGGAACAGACAGCGACGTGGAACAACCGGTTCGGAAATTCAAGGCTGTTCTGGGCCGGACGCTAGAATTCCGCCTTAAGCAGCGCCGGGACAGCCGCGACGCTGGGCAGAATATGCGTATGCCGCTCCTTGCGCAGGCGCTCTTCCGTGGCCGCGCCCGTCGTTACGCCGATCACCCCGCGTAGGCCCGCATTGGTGGCGGCCTGAAGGTCGAGAGGCGTATCGCCCACGGCGACCACTTCATCCACACCATCGACATGCGCGGCTTCCATAGCGTGAAACAGCATGAACGGCGAAGGCCGGCCGTCCACAACCTCGTCGCTGGTAATGCTGGCGGTGAAGAGGCCGCGCCAATTCAACCGTCCGAAAATCATATCGCATTGCTGACGATCAAAGCCGGTCGAGGTGGCAACCAGGAGACCGCGTGCCTGCAAGGACTTCACCGCGTCCACCGCGCCGGGAATGGCTTTCACCCCGCGATAGGCCTTGTCCACCGCATCGCTGAAATCGGCGTAGATCGCGCCGGCGAGTTTCTCACGATCCGTGCCGGGCTTGGCCCGCAGTTCCACGAAATGGCGGACCATCCCGCGCTTGGAAGCGCCGCGCCATGTACCGATTTCGTCGAACGTGACCTCGAGCCCCTGATGGACGAATGCGTCATGCATGGCATTGGGAACTTCGCCGTGGTCTTCAATCAGCGTTCCGCCGACGTCGAAAACGACCAGCCGGATGGGGCGGGTCTTTTCCGCTGCCTTAACGGATGCCGCCGGGAGCAAACTGGCTGCTGCCAAAGCCTTTAGGGATTGCCGCCGCGACAGAGCCATGATGCACCCTCTCCTGTTGCTGCGCTTTATAGCGGCTTGCCGGCTGGGTGTCAGTTTGGCTGTCATACCCGTGGACGCCCTCGCCAAGCGGCAAAACGCCCACGCAGTGTAGTACCTCGCCTAACAGTATTTTTTCCACGATGCGTTACGAGGCATCCCCTTGGTAGGCCCCTCCCAATCGAAGGAGCGCATTTCAGATGCGGCATGTCAGCACTTGGAGAACTGCCGATTTGCTCATTCGCACCTATGGGCGGCGCGAGGCACGCGGCATTGCCGGCGATTTAATCGACCAAGCTCTATGTGCCGGCGAGGGAGCGCGCTCGGTTTTGTGGATTCGGGTAAAGCGAGCCTTGGACGACTTCTGCACCCAAGGGCGACGCGCCGACGAAACGGCTCACTGAACGGGCGGTTTTCCGGAAAATTCTGGCCGGCGGCATACCTGCGCGCGATCGCAGCACCCAACGACTTTCCAGGCATAAGCAACAGCAGCGGCTGGCGAACAGCAAAACAGCAGCACGGGTTGCCCCATGCTGCTGTTTTGAAGAATGCTGCGGATGCTGGTTTAGCGCTTCGAGAACTGGAAGCTGCGGCGGGCTTTTGGACGGCCGTACTTCTTGCGTTCGACAACACGCGGGTCACGCGTGAGGAAGCCACCCTGCTTCAGCACCGGACGCAGGTTCGGTTCATAGGCAATCAGGGCCTTGGAGATACCGTGACGCACAGCGCCGGCCTGTCCCGACAAGCCGCCACCCACCACCGTGCAGATGACGTCGAACTGACCGTCACGCGCGGCGGCGACCAAGGGCTGGCGCAAAATCATGCGCAGCACCGGGCGGGCAAAATAGGTTGTCTCTTCTTTGCCGTTGATGATGATCCGGCCAGGGCCAGGCTTCAACCAGACGCGCGCGACCGCGTTCTTACGCTTACCGGTGGCGTAAGCACGGCCTTGACGGTCGAGCTTGGGGCGGCCTTCGGCGACCGCTTGCGGCGCCTCCGGCACCTTTGCCTTGATGAGCGTGGTCTTCAAATCAGAAAAATCGCGAACTCCCTCGGCCATGTTCAGCCTGCCTTCGCTGTGCGGTAATTGTTGTTCTTCGGGTTCATGGCGACGATATCCAGCTTTTCGGGCTGCTGTGCCTCATGCGGATGCTCGGGCCCGGCATAGACGCGCAAATTGGAGAATTGCCGTTTGCCCAGCGGACCGCGCGGCAGCATGCGCTTCACGGCCTTTTCCACCACGCGTTCCGGCGACTTGCCACCAAGGAACTCACCGGGGGTGCGTTCCTTGATGCCGCCGATATAGCCGGTGTGCCAATAATAGACCTTGTCGGTCAGCTTGGACCCAGTCAGCAGGATCTTGTCGGCGTTGATGATAATGATGTTATCGCCGCAGTCCATATGCGGCGTGTACATGGGCTTATGTTTGCCCCGAAGGCGAGTCGCGACGATTGCCGCGAGACGGCCGACAACGAGACCTTCGGCGTCGATCAGTATCCACTTCTTCTGGATTTCGGACGCTTTGGCCGAATAAGTGTGCATGCGTAACTCCCGGTTTCGAGCGGGATGCTCATTGAGCGGAAGGTGCGCATGTACCGGCCCGTGCGCGACACGTCAAGCAAAATGCACCGAAAAGCTGGGAAACAGGGCAAATTTGTTATGTGGTATCTAAATACCACATAACATCCCAGTTGCTTGCGACAACGACGGAAACGGCGATATGTAAGGACGCCATGACCTCGACAAGCTCCCTCCCGCCCCTGCTTCCGGCCCGCGCCAATGGCGTGCTGACGATTACGCTCAACCGGCCCGAAGCACGCAACGCCCTGTCCGAAACGCTGATGCGCGCGCTGCAACTCACCTTGGATGAAGCGGTCGACGATGCGGCCGTCAAAGTGATTGTCCTTGCCGCGAAAGGTCCGGCCTTCAGCTCAGGGCACGATCTAAAAGAGATGGCGTCTCATCGCGCCGATCCCGACCGGGGTCTTGCCTATTACCGGCAGGTCTTCGCGCAATGCAGCCGCCTGATGCAGACGATCGTGAACCACCCCAAGCCGGTGATCGCGCAGGTACACGCGGTGGCGACCGCCGCGGGATGCCAGCTTGTCGCCTCATGCGATCTAGCGGTCGCGTCCAGCGAGGCGAAATTCGCGACGCCGGGTGTCAACATCGGCCTGTTTTGCTCTACGCCCATGGTGGCGCTGTCGCGGGCAGTGCCGCGAAAGGTGGCGATGGAAATGCTGCTTACGGGCGAGGCGGTGTCCGCCGAGGAAGCCAAGCGCCTTGGTCTGATCAACCGCGTGGTGGCGCCCGCCGATCTTGAAGCCGAAACGCAGGCTCTGGCCCGCTTCATTGCTTCCAAGCCGACTCGCAGCCTGAAATGGGGCAAGCAGGCATTTCAGCATCAGCTCGAACTGTCGCTGTCCAACGCGTATGATTACGTCAGCGAAGTGATGGTGCAGAACATGATGCATGCCGAAGCCATCGAAGGCGTGGGCGCGTTTCTGGACAAGCGTGTACCCAAATGGCCTGAAAACTGATGCCCTATCCCAATTATCCCGACGCACTTATCGCCCGCGTTCTGCGCGGCGTGAAAACCATCGCGATGGTCGGCGCCTCGCCGAACGAATCCCGCCCGTCTTATTTCGCGATGAAGTATCTGCTCGATAAGGGCTTCAAGATCATTCCCGTCAATCCCGGACAGGCCGGCGGCGAAATCCTGGGGCAAAGGGCTTACGCGCGCGTCAGCGATTTACAGGCGCCGGTCGATATGGTGGACATCTTCCGCAATTCCGAAGCCGCCGGCGCAATCACCGATGAGGTCATCGCCAACAAGGATCGCCTGGGCGTGAAAGTGCTTTGGATGCAGCTTAGCGTCATCAACGAAGACGCCGCCAAGCGCGCCGACGCGGCGGGGTTGACCGTCATCATGAACCGCTGCCCGAAGATCGAGTATGGCAGGTTGTCGGGCGAAATCGGCTGGTATGGCGTCAATCGCCGCGTGATCGACAATCGCAAGCACGCCGCTTTCAACAAGGGCGGCTCGTTGGCTCGGGGCTGAACACAGCCAATTCTGGAGGGGCCTGATGGCCGATTATGGTTTCCACACTTTGGCTGTCCACGCCGGCGCGCAGCCCGATCCGGCAACAGGCGCGCGTACCACGCCGATTTATCAGACATCCGCGTTTGTGTTTGAAGATGCCGATCAAGCGGCCGCGCTGTTCAATCTTCAGGTCTTCGGCAACATTTATTCGCGCCTGATGAATCCGACTGTCGCCGTGCTCGAAGAGCGCGTGGCGGCGCTCGAAGGCGGCACGGCCGGATTGGCGGCGTCATCGGGACACGCCGCGCAGCATCTGGTGTTTCACACCATCATGGAGCCGGGCGCGGAATTCATTGCGGCGCGTCAGCTTTATGGCGGCTCGGTGAACCAGTTCAACCAATCGTTTAAGAAATACGATTGGCACGCGCGCTGGGCCGATGCGACCGATCCCGACAGCTTCAAGCGTCAAGTCACCGACAAAACGCGCGCCATCTTCTGCGAAAGCATCGCTAATCCGGGCGGCGTCATCAGCGACCTTGAAGGTATTGCGCGCGTTGCCGAGGATGCCGGCGTTCCGCTGATCGTCGATAACACACTGGCAACGCCGTACCTTATCCGGCCCTTTGAATGGGGCGCCAATATCATCGTGCATTCGGCGACGAAATTCCTCGGCGGCCACGGCAATTCGCTGGCGGGCGTGATCGTGGAAGGCGGCACCTTCGATTGGAGCAAGAGCGGCAAGTACACAACCATGATCGAGGAGAACGTCTCCTATCATGGCATCCGCTTCTACGAGACGTTCGGCGATTTCGCGTTTTGCGTTGCGGCACGCACGCTGGCGCTTCGCGATCTCGGGCCCTGCCTCGCGCCGCAGAACGCGTTTCTGGTGCTCACCGGAATCGAGACCCTGCCCTTGCGCATGCGCCGTCACTGCGACAACGCGCTTGCCGTGGCGCGCTGGCTGAAAGCCGACCCGCGCGTGGCCTGGGTGAACTATTCGGGCCTCGAAGATCACCCTCTGCACGCGGCGCATAAGAAGTATTGCCCCAAGGGAGCGGGCGCGGTCTTCACCTTTGGTTTGAAGGGCGGCTACGAGGCGGGCATGAAAATGGTCAATAGCGTCCGCATCTTCAGCCACCTCGCCAATATCGGCGATACGCGCAGCCTCGTCATTCATCCGGCCTCCACGACGCACCGGCAGCTTTCCGACGAAGACCGCGTCAAAGCGGGCGCCGGAGCTGAAGTCGTGCGCCTCTCCATCGGCATCGAGGACGTCGCCGACCTGATCGCCGATCTGGATCAGGCCATGGCCGATTGACGGGCCTTAGGCAGGCTGCGATCCTTGCTTAGACCTGGGTGGGAGGAAAACCATGGCAATCGACCAACGCACGGCGCCCTACGCAGCGCTTCTTCTGCGGGTGACGCTGGGCGTCCTCGCGATTCTGCATCTCTATTGGAAATTCTATGTCCGCCCGGATGGGTTTGACGGCTGGTGGAACGGCCTTGCGAATGCCGGTTATCCGTCATGGGTCATCCTCTACGTTCTGTCCGGCGAATTCGCGGGCGCGCTTTGCCTTATTCCAGGCATCTACACGCGCTGGGTTGCGCTGTACGCGATGCCGCTGATGATCGGTGCGGCGCAGTTCTGGTTACAGCGCACAGGCTTCTTCTTCACCGCTTCGGGTGCGGAGATGCCGATTCTGTGGACGGTCGCACTTCTCGCGCAGGCCGGAATTGGCGATGGCGCTTACGCGCTGGCGCCTTCGCCGAAATTCCCGTTCATTGGAAGTTCGCACCGAGCCATGCCGGCGGAATAATTCAGCGTGATCGATTGCGGCGCCGCGTGTCTCAGAACGAGCGCGCGGCGTTTGCATTCAGCGTAAATGCCCACCACAACGCCGAGCCGAACAAGGCCAGAGCGCAAAGCTGGTGCAGCGCAGCCAGCGGCAACGCTACCATGCTGACAACGGTGACGACGCCGAGAGCCACCTGTGCGGTGGTGAGAACCACCGCGTGGATGCCCGCAAGTTTCAGCGGCCGATCGGCGCTTGGGCGCAGCGTCAGGTAAAGCCACAGCACCATCGCTGCCACGACATACCCGGCGGTGCGATGCTGGAAGTGGACCAGCACGATGTTCTCGAAATGATTGATCCACCACGGCGACAGATCGAACATCCCGTTAGGAACCCAACTACCCGCGTATGTGGGCCACGTTGAGAACGCCAGCCCGGCGTCAAGGCCCGCCATCAGCGCGCCAAGAATGATCTGAACGAAAACGAGCCCGACCAAGGCGACGGCAAACGGCCTGAACCCCGCCGCTTCGGTACTGCGCGTGCGCCGCGCGCCGCCGATTTCCAGCGCCGTCCAGAACACATAACCGAACAGGATCATTGCCAGGCCAAGATGCGCCGCCAGCCTGTATTGGCTCACCGCAACGCGCGCGCCTGTAAGACCCGACTGGACCATCCACCAGCCGAGCGCGCCTTGCGCCGCGCCCAGAAGGAAAATCATGCCAAGCCGCAGCGCAATGCCCCGATCGATCCGACGCTGTTTCAGGAAGATGAGAAACGGCAGCAGAAAAACAAATCCCAGCAGGCGGCCCAGCAGGCGATGCGTCCATTCCCACCAATAGATTGATTTGAAACCGTCCAGACCCATGCCGCGGTTCAGCAGCTCATATTGCGGCGTACCCTGGTATTTCGCGAACTCTGCCAGCCAAGCGGCGTCGCTCAACGGGGGAAGGGTTCCGGTAACCGGCTGCCATTCGGTGATGGAAAGACCCGAACCAGTTAGCCGCGTCAGGCCGCCGACAAGGACCATCATGCCGATCATGGCCGCGATGGCGAACAGCCAGGCCCCAACGCCGCGATCGATGCGAACTGGCTGAGCCGAAAGGGTGGAAATGGCGGTTACGGACATGCTTGCACCGGACGATCCGCTGATTTCGCTCACCCCTAGCCCAGCGGCCCGTTGCCGTCTATGCGGCCCTACGCCATGGTGCATCCATGCTCGCACTCAAACCTCGGACGAAGAAGCTGATCGGTGTTTTGTTTTTGCTGGTCTGGCTGCCGGTTTACGCTTTGCTGGCCATGCGCGTGGGTGTGGCGCTGCTTCCCGATGCCGGATCGGTGCTGACGTTTCTGTATTACGCGATCACAGGCACGGCCTGGGTCGTACCCGTAGGGCTGATGCTGCCTTGGATGCACCGGGAGCCGAAGCGGCGGTAGTGCGGCCCTCGCCCCCTTCGTCGTGCTTCGCGCGCCACCCCGCATCAAGTGCGGGGCATGCTTCCCCCGTAACCACGGGGGAATAAAAGGCGGCGCTTCGCAGGGAGGATCAATCAGGGATGGACGTCTTGGGTGAAGTAGCGGTCGTCCAGCACGAGCCCGATTTTGCGCTTTACGGCTTCACGGTAAACGATGCTGCCGACGGCGGCGAATTGCAGACCGAGACCCTGGTAGTTGTGGAAGCAGGTGATCTCCTGCGCCGCCTCACGGCCGGACGCTTTGCCTGAAACCAAGTCCTTCAATTCAGGGATCGCATCGACGGCCGCTATGCCCGAATGACTATTCCGGTCGTTCTGATTGAAACCGCCGATAGGCGTGCAATTCCTCGCCGTGTAGCTCGTGCCACCGTCACGTGCGTTTACAATCAGTCTACCGATTTTCGAGAAGACCGCCGGTGCAAGCTCTGTCCGGTTGATGCTCGACAAATGCATGCCTGGTTTGAGCCACGCGGGATTGACGGTCGGGCTGACGGAATTGGTCGCCGTGACGAGAATATCGACGCCGTCGACAGCCTCCTCCGCGGAAGCCGCGGCGCGAATATCGAGACCGAGCTTCTTGCGATAGTGATCCACGAACCGCTGAAGGTTTTCGATGGTGGGGCTGAAAACCGTCACGCGTTCCAGTGAACGCACCGCTGCAATCGCTTCGAGCTGACCGCCCGCTTGTAAGCCCGTGCCAAGCAAACCAAGCGTCTTGGCGTCGCTGCGCGCCAGATACTTCGCTGCCACCCCGCTGGACGCACCGACACGCGTCCGTTGCATGATGCCGTCGTTGAGCATCGCCAAGAGCTGGCCGGTGTCCGTCGAGAACAGCAGGACCTGACCGTTGTAGCGGCCGCCCGGTTCGGAAAGATGCAGCTTCACGCGCCGCGGTTTACCGTTGACGATAGGTCCCGTCACGATGTCCGAATTGTACCGGATGGCGCCAATGCCGGCCCGGGGCCAGCTTCCCGACATGGTCTTCAGATCGTAGACCGCGCCCTCGCGCGCAATCGGCACGATGGCATCCTGCCGTGGGATATCGGCGGCGTCCTCGTTTCCCAAATCCCGGAACGCCGCTTCGATGGCCTCAATGCATTCGGGCATCGACAGAAGCGGTTCGACGTCCTCATTGGTTAGAAGGATCACGAAAAGGCCTTTCGCTGTGCATGACGGACACGTTTACCGCAGGCCATGGAAGTGGCAAAGAGCGGTCTTAACGTCTCTTCTGCATTTCCAACGAAAAGCGCGGGCCCGATGGTCTCTTCCGAAATGCATGCATCCGGTACAGAGACCGTTCGCGCTCTTGCAAGAATTGCGTTGACGCCGGGCGACGCCATCGCGCCCGAAGCTATGCGCCAAGCGCAGTTGCTTCTGCTCGACACAGTTGCTTGCGGCATCGCCGGCGCACAGGATGCCACGGCGCGGGCTGTAACGGGGATTGCGCTGCGCGAAGCCGCCCTTCCGCAATGCGCGCTCATCGGGCGCGCGGAAAAAACCTCGCTGCTCAACGCCGTGCTTGCCAACGGCGTTGCCGTGCGGGCTCTCGATTGGAACGACTATCTCGTGGGTGAGTCCGATGGCGAACCGGAGACAGCCGGTCATCCCAGCGACAACATTCCCGTCGCGTTGGCCGCCGGCAGCGCACGGAAATGCACCGGAGCCGATGTGCTGGCATCCATCGTTATCGGCTACGAACTTTACGCCCGCCTCCAGCACCTGACCGACCGGGACAATGCGTGGGACGCAGTAACGGTTTCGGGTTTGGTTGCGCCAGCGATGGCGGGCCGGTTGATGGGATTGAAGGAAGAGACGTTGGCCCATGCAATCGCGCTGGGCGCGGCACGCGCGGCGACACCGGCTATCGTCCGTACGGGCCACATTTCATCGGCGAAATCCATCGCCAATGCACTCGTCGCGCAGTCCGCCGTGCAAGCCGTGCTGTTCGCGCAGAGCGGCCTTGAGGGTCCGCTCCCCATTCTGGATCACGCGCGGGGCCTTCGCGAAATATTTGCGTATGATGAATCAGGCCGTCTTACCGCGCCGATGCCGGCAGCGGGCGCCATCATGGGCGCGCATGTCAAAGCCTATCCCTGCATCAACACGGGCCAAGGAGCGGCCGCCGCTGCTCTGCAATTGCACAAGATGATCGACGGGCAGACGGACGCGCTTGCGTCAGTGGACGTCATCATGGCCGATTATACCGTCGTCAAACGGCATCAAGGCGACAAAGTTCGCCAGCGCCCACAATCGCGCGAAGCCGCCGATCATAGCTTTTCCTTCATCGTTGCTGCGTCTCTGATCGACGGTTCGTTCGGCCTTGCTCAGTTCGAAAACGAACGCTGGCGCGATCCGCGCATCGTCGGACTGATGGAAAAAATGGTCATGCGCCGCGACGCTACACTCAACGCGCGCGCGCCCGGTGGCTTTCCCTGCGTCGTGCGCGCCGTGATGCGGGATGGTCAGGAGCGCATCGCCGAGATCGCCTACCCGCCGGGCTTCTCCCAAGGCGGTTTGGATGAAGCGGCCGTGATAGAAAAATTCCATCGCGTGACCGCTCCCATTCTCGGCGAGTCCGCACGTACACGCATCGTGACTGCAACCCTGTCATTGCAACAGGCGCATTCGATGGCAGAACTTGACGCTTCAATCTCCATGGAAGGGTTTCAATCGTGAGCGAAGACATTCTCGATCACTGCGACGGCAATCTTCTCACCATCACGCTCAATCGTCCCGAGCACGGCAATGGCCTGAGCGACGCGGCGATTGGTCAACTCGGCTCCCTGCTGCAGGGCGCTGCAGCGCGTGCGCGGGTTGTGCTGCTGAAGGGCGCCGGTGACGACTTTTGCGTCGGACGCATTTCGCCGCGCGGCACGTCGGCTCCCAAGCTCGAAGCGTTGCAGATGCGGCGGGGCCGCGAGGTCGTCTTCAACTGTTACGCGGCGTTTCGCGAGTCGCCCATTCCGATCATCGCCGCGGTACACGGCCGTGCGCTCGGCTTCGGCTGCGCGATTGCAACCTGTGCGGACATCACAATCGCCGCGGCGAATTCGATTTTTCAAATGCCGGAATTTGGCGAAAACATCATGCCCACCATCGCCATGTCCGCACTGCTTGGAAAAGTTACGGCGAAGCAACTCATGTACATCGCCTATTCGACGGCGGAGTTGAGCGCCGATCGCGCCGAACGTTTTGGATTGGTGAGCGAGGTTACACAAAATTTAGAGACGGCAACGCAGCGACTGATCGCTCAAATTTTAAAAGCACCGCTGCCGGCTGTTCTCGCCATCAAGGAATTCGCGCGCGTAGCGCCGTCGATGGAGATTCATGGCGCCTTCGAATACGCACGCAGCCTGCACGCGGTGATCAATTCCTCGAGTGAAATGAGGCCATAATGCGGCAAAGTTTGCCAAAACTGTCACAGGGCGCGCGCTGTGACACACAATCGGGATTCTTGTTATCAATTCGTTTACGGACGGACCTAACCGCGACGTAAAGCCACACGAAACTTTGAATGTCATCGCCAATCTGTGGTGGCAGTTGCTTTACGCCCTCATGCTATACACCGCGACCGCAACCCCCATGCAGAGACTCTTTCCCATGATGAAGTTCGTTACCAAGGCAGCAAGTGGTTTGGCTGTCGTTGCCTTTGTCGCGGCGTCCGCCTACGCCCAAGCCCCCGCTGGTGGCGACGGTCCTCCGGTGCTTGCCAGCAAGCTGGCGCCCGCTCGTGGCGGTTCCTTGCGTTTGCTCGTGACGTCCAGCGCGTTCACGTCGCGCACCGATCTCGACGACAAGTTCACGCAGAACGGCGACAACATGTCTCCGCCGATTTCATGGTCGAAGGGCCCGGCCGGCACGCAGGCTTATGCCGTTCTCGCGGAAGATGCAGGCGTGAACCGCAAGGATCCGATCGTTCATTGGATCATCTATAATATTCCGTCCACGACCTATAGCCTGCCGCAGAACGTCCCGGGCGATGCAACGCTCGAGAACGGCGCCATGCAGGGCAAGAACGTCCGTGGCGCCGCCGGCTATATCGGCCCGAAGCCGCCGGCCGGTCAGTCGCACGCCTATCACTTCCAGGTCTTTGCGCTGAACGCGAAGCTGGACCTTGAGCCGGCGAACGCCACTCGCGACGCCGTCATCGCGGCGATGAAGAACCACGTCGTTGCGCAGGGCGACCTTGCGGTGAACTACACCGGCAAGTAAGCGGCGCAATAGCGTTTCGCATACCGGATGGCGCGCGTGAGCTTCACGCGCGCCATTTGCTTTTTAGGCATCTATGCGAGCAGCGGCGGTAAATCCGCTAGCGACTGCACGACGCAATCGGGTGCGCCGGGAAGCCGTTCGGGCTTCTGGCCATAGCGATTGCACCAGACCACGCGAAAGCCGAAGGCGGACGCCGCGTAAGCATCCCACGCATTCGATGAGCAAAATAAGATCTGCTCGCGCGAGATGCCGAGACGCTGCTCCGCAAGAGCATAGACGCCCGCAGCCGGTTTGAAGGCGTGCGCGTCTTCCACGGAAAGAACGGCTTCGAAGAATCGGCCAATGCCGGCATGCGTGACAATGGCGTCCAGCATCTGCGGCGTGCCGTTCGACAAAATCGCCAACCGATAGCGCGGCTGCAACGCTTCCAGAACGCCCACGACTTCGGGAAACGTTTCCAGGCGCAGATACAAATTCATCAGGCGTTCGCGCAAAACCGGATCGGCGCGCCCGAGACTTTCCAGCGTGAAGTCCAGCGCATCGCCTGTGACCTGCCAAAAATCGGCGTGTAAACCCTGGCAGGTGCGCAGCCACGTGTACTGCAATTGCTTGTCGCGCCAGAGCGATGTCAGAGATGCGAACTGCTCGCCCAGATCGTCCCGAAGCGCGGCCGCCGCTGAGGCGTAATCGAACAGCGTTCCGTAGGCATCAAAAACGCAGGCGCGAATCCCCTTGAGGGTTTCCATTGTCCGATCCTCCGCTGAGAATTAGAATTCGCAAAACATTGGAGATTCTATCATGACCCGAACTGCTTTCCTTGGTGCTGTGGCTTTTGTGACGGCTGTCCCCGCTTTGGCGTTTGCCGCTGACGCGGGCCGTTTTACATTGACGAGCGCCGAAGTCGCCGAAGGCAAAAACATGGCGGTGGAGCAAATTCTGAACGGATTTGGCTGCACCGGCGGCAATGTCTCACCGGCTCTGAAGTGGACAGCTCCTCCCGCCGGCACCAAGAGCCTCGCCCTTCAGGTATACGATCCCGACGCGCCGACCGGCAGCGGCTGGTGGCACTGGGTCGTCGTCGATATTCCGGCCACGGCGCGTGAGCTGCCCAAGGGCGCCGGTAAGAGCGGCACCGTACAAATTGCCGGCGGCGCCCGCCAGACCCGCACGGACTTCGGGACGGCCGGCTATGGCGGCCCCTGCCCGCCTCCGGGCAAGCCGCACCGCTATATCTTCACGCTGACCGCGCTGGACATCGACAAAATGCCGGTGCCGGACGATGCGTCGGGCGCTCTGGTCGGTTTCAACGTCGGCGCCCATACGGTTGGCAAAGCGGTCATTACCGCCATGTACGGCCGGTAAGTCCCGCTCGAAGACTGATATCGGCGCCCGAGGTTTGCCTCGTCCGCGCGGGACCATTTTTGCCACGGTCTTGCGTTATGTTGGGGTGATGAACCAAGCGGGCGCCGATCCAGACCAATTTGCAGCCCCTCCGCCCCGCCGGCGCTTTCGCTGGTGGAAGGCGGCATTGTTGTTTGTTGTCTTAGTCTGCGTGCTTGGCGCGGCGGCGTTCATCGAGCGCAGGCCGATCGCAGCCTTCGTGGTCCAAGCCTATCTTCTGAAATACGGCATCCATTCCAGCTTCACATTCGACGAGCTGACGCGCGGGCGATTTGTGGCCCATGTCCGCGCCGGTTGGGAGATGCCGGAATTCAGCGCCGACAGTGTGGATGTGTCGCTGACCTATAGCGGTCTCTTCTCGTACCTATAAATCGCGGGAGCAAAGTGTACCACTGAACCGGCTTTGATTTGGCTGCTGGAAGGCGGCGGCAAAGTGTACCGGTCCTGCTAGGCCGTCTTTATGTCTTGAAGGGCATGGAGGGGCTGGAAGGATGTTCACAGTGGAACTTTAT
>CANJBZ010000010.1 GCA_947473475.1 Alphaproteobacteria bacterium | reverse complement strand
GTGACGGTCTAAAATGCTCGAAAAGCGCATCCGGCGCACTCCCTCGTGAAATGCTGCCCGGTTCATCGCGTACCCCTCTGTTCAGGGCACGCTAAAACCGGACAACTCACGAGCTACAAAAACCGGACACATCACGAGCTAACTACACCGAGTAGCGAGTTTCCGGTCCGGCGCGCTATACTCGCCGCACGTACCGGGCATTCATCGACAGGAGGACATTCATGAAGCGTATCATTGCGCCGCTCGCCGTTCTGGCTTTCGCACTGCCTATGGCCGCGCGGGCCGATTTGCCGCCGGATGTCGCCAAGCCTGTTGCCGCCATGGGGCATGTCAACGATGCCAATGCGACCCGGAAGATTTTCGATCCCATTCAACCGAAAGACCCGGTTGCCACGGCGGGACTGAAAGCTGATCGCGACATCGCCTATGGCTCCGATCCGCTGCAGAAAGTGGATGTGATTTGGGACGGCAAGACGGCCGGCAACCGGCCTGTGATGGTGTTCGTGCATGGCGGCGGATTTACCGGCGGCGACAAGCACACGCCCGGTCAGTTCAGCAACGACAATCTGATGAAGTGGGCGAGCGAGCAGGGCATGGTCGCCGTCGACGTGAATTACCGTCTGGCGCCGAAGAACGTCCTGCCCGACCAAATTACCGATGCGCGCGATGCCCTGGCCTGGGTCGCGAAGAACATCTCCAAATATGGCGGCGATCCGAACAAGATGTTCCTGTGGGGCCATTCAGCCGGCGCCAGCCTTGTCGGGCTCTACGTTTCGCACCCCGATTACCATTATAAAACCGGCGGCGGGCTCATCGGCGCGGTGATGACCTCAGGCGGTTACGAAGCGCGCCCCGGCGGCATCTTCGGTAACGACGCTGAGAAGATCAAATATTGGTCGTCCGTCGACGGCTTGAAGAAAACCGCGATCCCGCTGTTCTTCACCCGCGCCGAATGGGACCCGGAAACGCCGCAAATCGCGCAAGGCGAGATGATCCACAAAGTGTTGACCGAGTCGGGCAAGGATCATTTCTTCCATGTGATGAAGACGCACAATCACATGTCGCAAATCTATTCCGTCGGCACGACCGAGAAGCAGCTCACCGATCTGCTCGGCCCGTGGCTGAAGAAGAACGCGGCCAACGTGAAAGCCGCGGCGAACTGAAATTGCGTCGAGGCCTGAAACGGGCGGGGAATCCATTCCCCGCCCGTTTTGTTTCTACCCTCCCTCAAGGGCAGGGTGGGACGTCGCCGTGCGCAATGCCTGCGAAACCTGCCGCGCTGAGTCGGCGAACTCCGCCGTCATGCGCCAGTCGGCGCGGCGGTCCGGTGGCGAGTGCAGTGCGATTTCGCTGGCGATGCGGCCGGGGCGCGGTGTCATGGTGACGATCCGCGTGGATAGGAACGTGCTCTCATAGACGCTGTGGGTGACGAAGACGATGGTCAACCCGTCTTCGCGCCAAAGCTGCAGTAAATCCTCGTTGAGCGCATCGCGGCTGATTTCATCGAGCGCGGCAAAGGGCTCGTCCATCAGCAGAACTTGCGGACGCGCCGCAAGCGCCCGCGCAATCGACACACGCATCCGCATCCCGCCCGACAGCGCGCGCGGATAGGTTTCGGAAAAATCCGTCAGACTGACGCGCGCTAAGGCTTCTTCGGCGCGACGTTCAGCTTCCGCGCGGGGAACGCCCATCAGATCGAGCGGTAGGCGAACATTGTCGCGCACAATCGCCCACGGCATCAGCGTCGCGTCCTGAAACACGAAACCAACGCGCGGCTTGTCTCCCAACCAACGCAGCGTCCCGGCTGTCGGCGTAAGCAGACCGGCAATGATGCGCAGCGCCGTGGATTTGCCGCAGCCGGACGGACCCAGCAACGAGAGAAACTCGCCGTTCTGAATTTTTAGATCGAGCGGCCCCAGCGCCTTCACGCCGTTGGCAAACGTGCGCTCCACCGCAGCAAGTTCGGCAATCGTCGTCATTTTTCCTCCCCCGCGCGCGGGGGAGGTGCCGCCGCAGGCGGCGGAGGGGGCGTGGGCCCATCCGCTTCTGCTTTGTTGCGCCCGCAAGCGCCCCCTCCGTCTCGCCGCAAGTGCGGCGATCCACCTCCCCCGTAACAACGGGGGAGGAAAATTTGCGCATGGCTCATTTGGCGGCGTGTTGGGCGTTGAGCGCGTAGCCCTTATTTACGAATTGCAGCGTGTAGGCGCTACGGTAGTCGAGGTCGGCGGGGTAGATGCCTTCCTTTGCCATCACATCGAAGAATTCCTGCCAGCGCGCATCGGTCATCGCGCCGAGGCCCAGACGCTCGGCATCGCCCGATAACGCGATGCCGAAACTTTTCATCTTATCGATGGCCTGCGCGATCAGCTCGTCGCTCATTTCCGGATTGTCGCGCTTGATCAGCGCATTTCCCGCGGCCGGATCGCCGTACAAATAATGCATCCAGCCCTCGATGCTGGCTTCCACGAACGCCTGCACAGCCTCTGGATTTTCCGCAATCCATTTGTCGGACACCAGAACCATGTTGGAGTAGCCGGGATAACCGGCGTCGGCCAACGGGAAGATTTGCGGCTTGATCTTGCCTTCCTTCTCCACCGCATAAGGTTCGGATGAAAGATAGCCTTCCTGGATCGCATTCTTGTCCACCAGGAACGGCGCCAGATTGAACGTGTATTTGCGGATTTGCGTATCGCTGAAACCGAATTTGGCTTTCAGCCACGGCCAGAACGTCACGGTCGCCGCATCGCCGATCATGATGGGTTTGCCCTTCATGTCCGCGATCGATTTGATGTCGTCGCGCGGATGGGTGATGAGCACCTGTGGGTCTTTTTGAAACACCGCCATGACCGCTTTAAACTTCGCGCCCTCGCGCACCAGGTTCAGTGGAATGAAATTGTTGGAGCCCATTCCGAACGTGGCGGCGCCACCGGCCAGAAGCTGCGGCACATTCACCGCCGCGCCGCCCTGCATGATCGTCACGTCAAGACCGTGCTTGGCGTACAGCCCTTCCGCCAAGGCTTGATAAAAGCCGCCGTGCTCGGCCTGCGCTTTCCAGTCCGTGACAAAGCTGATCTTGGTTTGCGGTTTTCCTTGAGCAGGAATTTTGGGCGTTTCCGCCGGGCTGCAGGCCACGAGAAAAAAAGCCAAAACAACGCTCAACCGTCCCAGAACGCCCATGCAGGCAACGCCTCATCCATGCGAGAGGCGATGGTGCACGGCGGATAGGCTGGCGCAAGGGCCGTCAGGTGGGAGTGCCAGGCGTCCCTGCACCGACCGCGGGGCGCAGGGGTGATAATCTGTCCAAGGATGATATAAAACAAACCCCGCGGGTTCCTTCGTCGAACCCGCGGGGCTCTACACCTTAAGTCCGTTTTCGCTAGGAGGGGCGTTTGCGCGAAGACGGTCTTAAGTTCCGTTAAGGACTTGACCCTGGATGGGCTGCCCTTACTTTCGCGCGTATATTTGCTGAAACAGTCTGAATGCAGTCTGGCTGGGCCGTTCATGTTGAGTTCAGCCGGATTGGCCTAACTATTGTGCCGCATGCGCTATCTTGCACCCATTCTGTTTGCCCTCGTCCTGGGCGCCGCGTGGTCACCCCCCGCTGACGCGCAGCCCAATCGTGCGCGTGAGGGCGTGCAAACCGGCGACATGCGTTCGCTGGGCGAAATTCTCAATGAAATCAGGCGCGAACGTCCGGGTAACCTCGCCGACGTGCAGGGACCGAACATGGGTCCGACGGGTGAGCCGCACTACCGGCTGAAATGGCTGACCCCCGATGGCCGGGTTCTTTGGCTGGATACCGACGCACGCACTGGGCGTGTGCTGGGTGTCGAAGGCGATGATCGCGGACCACCCCCGAGCGGACGGTACGGTCCCTTTGGCGAGCGGCGCGGGAATTTTTATCCGGACGGACCGCCGGTTGGCCCCCCCAACGGTTACCAAGGCGGCGTGCCCGGCGGTATGCAACGTGGCCTGCCGCCCGGTTATGACCGGCGCGCGCCTGGAACGCCGGGCGGGTTTCCCAACCGCGGATATGACCGTGGATCACCAGACGCTGGACCTCAAGGCAGTGGCCGGCGCTTTCGAGATGGCCGATAACAGATGCGTATTCTCGTAGTCGAAGACGATCAGGACTTGCAGCGTCTTTTGAAAAAGTCGTTGTCGGAAGCCGGCTATGTCGTGGACGTCGCCAGCGATGGCGAGGAAGGACATTTCCTTGGCGATACAGAACCTTACGACGCCGTGATTCTGGATTTGGGCCTGCCGAAAATGGACGGCGTCACGGTTCTTGAGCGCTGGCGCAAGGCGGGCCGCAAAATGCCGGTGCTTATTCTGACGGCGCGGGACCGCTGGAGCGACAAGGTGGCCGGGTTCGATGCCGGCGCGGACGATTACGTCGCTAAGCCCTTCTACACCGAGGAGTTACTCGCCCGCTTGCGCGCCCTTTTGCGCCGCGCGGCGGGTATCGCGTCAGCCGACATTGAGGTCGGCCCCTTGCGCATCGATACGCGCAGTTCCCGAGTCACCGTGGACGGCAACCCGATAAAACTGACATCGCTGGAATACCGGCTGCTGTCTTATCTGGCGCATCACAAGGGGCAGGTGCTGTCGCGCACCGACCTGGTCGAACATCTCTACGATCAGGATTTCGACCGCGACTCGAACACGATCGAGGTTTTCATCGGCCGCTTACGCAAGAAGCTCGGCGTCGATATCATTCACACCGTACGCGGCCTCGGCTATCGCTTGGATGAGCCGAGCGCGGTCGGGGACACAAACTGATTCGCTTACTTCCTAGTACGCATTCTCTGACCTATCGGCTGATAGCCGGTGCGGCCATTTGGAGCGTGCTGTGCCTGGTGATCGGCGGATTTGTGCTGTCCGGCATTTTTCGTGGGGCGGTCCAGAACAGCCTCGACGACCGGCTCGTTTTCGATTTGGACGGCTTGATTGCGGCGGCCGAAGTGGACGCGCCCGAGCATGTGACGCTGCAAGATCGCTTTGCCGATCCGCGTTTCGAACGGGTGTTTTCCGGCTGGTATTGGCAGATCGAGCCCGATGGGGCGCAGCTTCCCGAGAGCCAGCCGCAGACCTCGCGCTCGCTCTGGGATCAAACCCTCGCGCCGGAAACCCTCGCCAATGGCGCCAACAACTCCGTTTGGGGGTATGCCAAAGGCCCCGATGGGCAGCGGCTGCGTGTGGTTGAGCGGCTGATCGCATTACCGCGGACGGCCGAAGGGCGGGAAGACACACAGACCTTTCGCTTCATTGTGGCGAGCGATCTCAGCGAAACGGACGCAGATGTCGGCCGCTTCAATCAAACGCTGTTCTGGGCGTTCGCCGCTTTCAGCCTTGGTCTGCTTGCGGCGATTGCGATCCAAGTGCGGGTGGGCCTCAGGCCGTTACGCCGGGTCAGCGAAGCGTTGGTGCGGATTCGCGAGGGGCGGGCACGGAAGCTGGAAGGCCAATTCCCGTCCGAAATTGCACCGCTTGCCAGCGAATTGAACAGCTTGATCGCGCACAGTGCGGAAGTCGTGGGACGCGCCCGCTCGCATGTGGCGAATCTCGCCCATTTCTTGAAAACGCCCTTGACGGTGCTTGCCAACGAAGCGGCGAGCACACCCGGGCCGCTTGCCGAAACCGTTTCCCGCCAAGTGGTTTCGATGCGCCGGCAGGTCGATCATTATCTGGCGCGCGCCCGTGCCGCCGGCGCCCTGGACGTGTTGGGGTCACGCACGGAGCTTGCGCCCGTCCTCAACGATTTGGCGCGTGTCCTGAAGCGGATGCATGCGGAGAAGGACTTGACCATCGAGGTGGACGTGGTGCCGGGACTGGCGTTCCGGGGCGAGCGTGAGGACCTGGAGGAAATGGCCGGCAATCTGATCGACAATGCCTGTAAATGGGCGCCGCACCGGATCGCCGTGGAGGCCAAGCCGCTTGACGGAGGCCGCTTCTCGCTGAGCGTGGAAGATGACGGCCCAGGACTGACGGCCGAGGAACGTTCCCGCGCCATGCAACGCGGCGAGCGGTTCGACGAGTCGGTTCCGGGGACCGGCCTTGGTCTGGCCATCGTGCGTGACATCGCCAAACTGTATGGCGGCGATATCACCCTTGGTGAGTCCACGATGGGCGGTCTCGCCGCGCGGCTCGAATTGCCCCGCTCGCAGTAGGACGCCGTCCGATCCTGTTGGCCGAGCCCGTTAAAAAGCCGTTAGCAATCGGCGGCGTCGCGCGCAGGATGCGTCATTGCATCGCGATTTGTGACAGAGAAAGAACACGGCGTTAACCTTGCGACTTTAAGGTCGGAACCGGATTCAAGGAGAGCCTTGCGCAACGCACGGCTTGCACAGTGTTGGGCATGATTCCCGCGGACAAACAGCTTCTGCTCAGCGGCTTTCTCGGCAGGTTGCCCGATCACATCGCGGCCCGCTTAGCCAAAGCCGTGGAGGTCGATCGGTTGATCGGCGGCAGCAACCTGCCGCATGAGGAGATTCTGCGCGCGCTAAGGCCTCAATTGCGGCAAGTGCCGGAAAGCAAACGCACCGAAACGCCGCAACGTTTCTTCTGCCGTCCCTTCGAAGATGTCCTGGTGTCATCCGACCGCGCGACCAAGCAAAAGGGCCGCATTGCCCGCAGCACAATAGAGCCGGTTTGGACGTGGCTCAGTTCAGAACTGATGACCGCCCGTCACAAGGAGATCACGGAGGCTCTGCGCAAAGCCATTCTTCACGGTCAAGACGGCGAAAAAGACGAACGCTGCGTCGAGCTTTGGACCGAGTGTTCGCTGACGCTGAAAGCCGAGCTGGCAACCGAAAAGCAACGCACCCATGCGGCCAAGATGCTGGGCGGTCTCGCAGCGGCGGAAGACGCGGCGGAGATGGCGCTGCTTATGAGCGCCGGCCGTGAAATCGTGGTGCTGCAAGACCACCTTCCGAAGCCGATTCCCACGCTGACCGAAGACGACATCTGTTTCCTGCGCGAGATATTCGATCGCCTCACTGTGTCCATGCCCGATGTGGCCCCCTACATCCCGTTGGTCGTCATGGGCCGGTTGCAGCGGCCTTGGGAGGCTTTGCATCTTGCCGGCGCGCTGTCGCGCCAAATGACCGATACGCTCATCAGCAACACCGACGTCGGCGTCGTCGGCGAGTTGCTGTTCAGCGATCTGGATGAATATGCGAAAAAGATTCAGGCGGTCCGGCCGTTCGACTTCGATCCTCAGGTTCTCGTCACCCAGGTCGCAACCTTCTCCGAACTGTCGAGCGGCATCGTTAGGGAACTCGGCATCCGCCGCGATGGAAAATGGGGTCAGCGGCTCGGCAAGTGCCGTACCATCGTGTCCGAAACGCTGGACAGTCTGCTGGAGCGCGGGCCGAAGGAAATCCTGGCTGCGTTGCCGGCGGCGAAAACGGGCGGGTTCGGTAAAAGCCTCAAGCCGCTCGATCTGTCGCGAAAGCCCGATCCCGACCGCGTGGCCAAGGCCATGCGTTACGCGAATCTCATGGTGCATAGCCGGCCCTTCTCGGTGGCTGCGGCCTTCCATGCCAAGCTCACGGAAACCACCGACGAAATAACCGGCGTCTTGCGGACCTATGCCGAAGACGTGCTGAAGGAGCTGCGGGCCGGGCCTTCCGAAGCGCGGCCTCATATCGAAGAATATTGGGACATTATCCTGTCCCTGTGCGGGCTCATCCTGGGCGAGGAAGAGACGGAATTCCTCCGTCGCCGCTCCAAAGTGTCAACGTCCGCCGCCGCGTCCGCCTGAAGGCTCGACGTGCCCGAGCGTTCATGGCAAAAGGCGATCATGGCGCCGAAAAACAATCCTTTGAAACTCAATCCGCTGCAATTGCGCACGCTCACTTTGGTGCAGGCTCTTGCGGTTCTTCCCGATGCAGCCGAACTTGGACCCGGCGAGGGCGAAGTGACGGTCAGTGCGTTTCCACGCGCGCATGCCGATCATTTCCATCTTGGCGATGCGGTGGTCAGCGGATCGGACGCGACCGGCCTCTTCAACGAAGCGGTCTGGAATGCGTTGGCCCGTAAGGGCCTTGCCCGAAGCGCATGGCCCAATGCGATCACCCTCACGGCGGCTGGGCTGGGTTACGACACCGGTCTAGCTGAGACGATCTTCCACAGCTCGGGTCACTGACCCTCTCTACGCACAGATGAGTTCGCGCGTTCGGTGGCCGCCGCTGGGCGAGTCACGCCGATGCTGACAGCCGCGGGTGCTGCGACAGGCGCGGGACGCGCGATGCCTGGCTGTCTCGGCGCCGGTTTTCCGGGCCGCTCGATCTGCGTCGCTTCGGCCATCACAGCGGCTGCCGTCACCGGCACCGTCTTCAGTCTGTCGTCCGCGTAAAGTTGCGCCTGATCGGCGGAATGGCGGGTTCCAGCATCGTGCGAGCTTCCGTAAGGAACGATGCTTTCGATCTGCCAGGCGCCGTTGCGAGGCCAGGTGGAAATCATAACCAGAGAGTCACCGGCTTCCGCCACCGACTTTCCGGTGTCGTCGAGTCGCGTGCGTATGCCGGTCTGCCGCAAGGTGTCGGGACCGCCGTTGAGCGGAAGGTCCAGGCTGCCGCGCCGTAAGCGGTTGACCTCGCCCCATGCCGGATCGAGCCGCCCATAGTCCGAGAGCAGCCGGCCCGCGGTTGCCCGAAGCGTCGCGACGGCATCGGGCCGGGGCAGTCCGGCAGCCGATGCCTGCAGCAGCGGCATCGCGGTCATAACGGCCAGCGCCGCTCCCCGGCTGGTTTTGTTCGTACAAAGATCATAACGCCGAAGAATTTCCCCAGCCTCTTCGAGCAGCGGGTCGCCGGCGAAATTTTGCTGGGCGATGCCTTTGACGGCGACCGCGAAATCGGAATCGGGCGTGTAGCAGAGGTCGAATTTGTAGCTGCGGAATTTGTCCGCGGTGATCGCGCGATCTGCGGACAGAAGCGCCAGCGCCCGGCGCGTGCGGTTGTTCTGCGCCGCTTCCAGTCCCTGGCTCGCCGGGAAGTTTTCGGCCTTCGGATTGAACGGGTCCGCCGTCATCCGGAACGGCGATCCACCGGCCGCCAGGACAAACCCGTTGGCGGGACCAACCGCACGCGGAGTCGAAGACGCGGAAAGATAGGACGTCCACAAATCGGCCGATACGTTGCCCGGAACCGTGCGCGTCCAGTCATAGGCTTCGCTGCGCGCGGGAAAGGCTGCGTTGTACAAGGCGGCAATCCGCCCCGTCCTGTCCGCATACACGAAGGCGAGGCTTGGGATACTGCCTTCGGCTAGCGCGGCGGTGAACGCCTCGAAGCTCTGCGCTTTGTTGAGGTGAAAAAAGCTCTCGACGGCACGCACATTGTCTTGCCCGGCATAATGGACGGCAAAAAGGCCGCGCGCGTTGCGGATGACCGGGCCGTGGATCGAGCGCAGAATTTCGCGCCGGAAGGTGATGCGAATGGGCCCCCAAACCCGCGTAACCACGCGCGCTTCGCGATTTTGCAACCTGCGCCACTCGCCATCGAAGCGATAGAAGTATCGGTCGTTGGGATTGCCCTCCAACGCATACACATCGATGAGGTCGGGATGATTCGGCGCGATGCCCCAGCCCTGAACCGGGCCGGCCCCCGCCAGCACCACCGGCGAGCCCGGAATCAAACCGCCCGCCACATTCCAGCCCTCGCCCGATGTGATGTGTGCCTCGTACCAGGAGAGCCCGCCCTGGAACGGTCCTTGCGGGTTGATCAGCAGGCGCGTGGCTCCATCGGCCGAGCGAACCGGTGCGACCGCGAACGCCAAGCCTCGCGTCTTCGTGGGGTCGGGCGCGATTTTCGTCGTGCCGCCTGCAATCAGGGCACGCAATTGTCCGTCGAGCCCATAGAGCATCGGCAGCCGCAGCATGAACAAGGCGGCTACATCCTGCCCACGTACCGGCTCGAAACCCGGCAGCACCTGGCCCCGGTGCTGCGCGGCATAAAGATTGCCCCCCGCCGAATAGCCGTCGAGCAGCGCGCGCGTTTCCGCGGAGAGGTCGCTTGCGTAGCGGGTGGCTATGGCGTCCCAGATGCCCAGGACCTGGACGAAATAGTCATTTTCCGTGGCGCCGGACCCGTCCAGCGTGGCGAGCCGTCCGCGCGCCGCGAGAAAAGCGCGCTGGATCGTGGCAAAATCGTCTTCCGCATGGGCAAAGCCCAGGCCGAAGGCGGCATCGGCGTCCCGCCGGCCCGTGATGTGGGGAACTCCGAACCTGTCCCGGATTACGGTTGCGTCATACTTCGCCGCCGCGGCCAGGACAGGGCGCGTGTCGAACCAGGTAAGCCGCTCCTCATGCGCCCAGAAAAAGCTGAAGAACGCGAGGACGGCGAGCATAACGAACACAACGAGGCCGCGAAGGACCATTGGCTTGGACCGCCCGCGAGAGCCGCAGACTCAACTGATAGACCTTAAGGGCGCTTTCGGGCAAGGCAAGCCGGGGCGCGTTAGATGTGCTAACCTTCCCAAACAAACGTGAAATGCTGCCCCTGTCCGAAATGTGATACCAGCATCGCCGCTGGACGGGGATTATCGCTACAATGTAATTTGCTGCCGTCTTGGCATTCACTGCTGCGCCTTGAGCCGGAACATGACCCCCAAAAAACAACGACGCCTGGCCTTTGCGATTACACTGCTTCTTGCGGGCGGAGGCGCCGCGGCGCTTGCCGTTTACGCCCTGCAGGACAACGTCCTTTTCTTCTACAGCCCGAGCGACATCGCCGATCATCCGGAGAAGGTGCCGCAAGGCCGCATCTTCCGCGTCGGCGGATTGGTCGAAAAGGGAAGCTTCAAGAAGGACAAGGGTCTGGAAGTCCACTTCGTCGTGACCGACGGCAAGAACACCGTGCCGGTCGCTTATTCCGGCGTGCTGCCGGACCTGTTCCGCGAAGGGCAGGGTGTGGTCGCCATGGGCACGCGCGGCATGGACGGCGTCTTTCAGGCCCGCGAGGTTCTCGCCAAGCATGATGAGAAATATATGCCGCCCGAAGTGGTCGATGCCCTGAAGCGGTCCGGTCATTGGGAAGAAGGCCAAACCGGCCAGGGCGGTAATTCATGACCGGCGAACTCGGTCAGCTCGCGCTCTGTCTGGCGCTTGCTCTTTCCTTCGTTCAGGCGTTCGCCGGCTTCAACGGCGCGTCACGCGGCAGTGCGCGTATCATGGCGATGGGACGCGGCGCGGCCCTTGGCAGCTTCGTCTTTATCGGGCTCGCGTTTGCGACGCTGATGTACGCCTACGTCATATCGGACTTTTCAGTCTGGGCGGTGGCGGAGAATTCGCATACCGCCAAGCCCCTCATCTATAAAATCTCGGGCGTGTGGGGAAACCACGAAGGCTCGATGCTGCTGTGGCTGCTGATCCTTTCCATCTATTCCGCCGCCATTGCGATGACTCAGCCGACGGACCATCAGGCGAACGCGGAGCTTGGCTCGCGCGCGCTCGGTGTGCAGGCGCTGGTCGCGATCGCGTTTCTCGTTTTCGTTCTGCTGACCTCCAACCCGTTCGCGCGGCTTTATCCGCCGCCGTTCGAAGGCAACGGGTTGAATCCGCTGCTGCAAGATCCGGGTTTGGCCTTCCATCCGCCGCTGCTTTATTTGGGCTATGTGGGATTGTCGGCGGCGTTTTCTTTTGCCGCCGCGGCCTTGCTCGATAAGCGCAACGATGCCGCCTGGGTGCGGCGCGCGCGGCCCTTCGCAACAGCGGCGTGGACGGCGCTGACACTCGGCATCGCGGCGGGCTCGTGGTGGGCCTACTACACGCTGGGCTGGGGCGGTTTCTGGTTCTGGGATCCGGTGGAGAACGCCTCTCTGATGCCGTGGCTGATCGCGACCGCATTGATCCATTCCATGATGGCGACCGAGCGGACCGGCGCGTTCAAGAGCTGGACGCTGCTTCTGGCGATTACGGCGTTTTCGTTCAGCCTGATCGGCACGTTTCTGGTGCGGTCGGGCGTGCTCAACTCGGTGCACTCTTTCGCCAACGATCCGAAGCGCGGGCTGTTCATCCTGATGATTCTGTTCGTGGCAATCACCGCGCCGCTGGTGTTGTTTGCCTGGCGCGCGCCGAAGCTGACGCCCGGTGCGCCCTTCGATCTTGCGAGCCGCGAGACCGGCATTCTCATCAACAACCTGCTGCTGACGGTTGCAGCCGCCACGATCCTGACCGGCACACTTTATCCGCTGGTACTGGACGCTACCGAGGGCATCAAGATTTCCGTCGGCCCGCCATACTACGCGGCAACCGTGGTGCCGATGCTGGCATTGCTGGCGATGGTCATGCCGCTGGGTCCCATTTCCCTTTGGCGGCGGTCGGACTTGCGCGCGGGTCTGTACGCTTTGCGATACGCTTTCGCCGCGGCGGTCGTGGCCCTGCTCGCGGCGCTGGCAATTGTACAGCCGCTGTCCGTGCTTGGTCTGCTGGCGGTGATGCTGGGCGTTTGGCTGATCGCGGGTTCCGTTACCGATCTGGCGCGCCGGGCCGGCAGCTGGCGCAAACTTTCATTCTTGCCGCCGGGTGCGTGGAGCGTTGCGCTGGCGCATGCGGGCCTCGGCGTTGTCGCGCTTGGCGTTGCCGGTACGGCCGTGTGGAAAAGCGAGGCCATCGCGGTCCTGGCGCCGGGCCAGTCCATGAACATTGCCGGTTACTCGCTGCGCCTGGATTCGACCCAGCGTATCGAGGGGCCGAATTACTTCGCGGACCAGGCCTCTATCACCGTCATGTCGGGCGGCAAGACGATCACTGTCGTGCATCCTGAAAAGCGCAACTATCCGGTCGAGCAGCAGGTGACGACACAGTCTTCCATCCGCACCACGGTCATCTCGGATTTGTACGTGGTGCTGGCCGATCAGCGCGACGGCGGCGGCTGGGTGGTGCGCGCTTACGTCAATCCGCTGGCGCCGTTTATCTGGCTGGGCGCACTCGTTATGGCGTGCGGCGGTTTCGTGGCGCTCGGCGGGCGTATCGCCAACAGAGTGCGCGTGGCCCGCACATCGGCGGCTGTTTCGGAGCCTGCGGAGTGACCAAGCCGTGAGGGCACTGGCATTCGTCTTGGCCGCAAGCGTGTTTCTGGGCGCAGGGCTCTCTGCGCCCGCTCGCGCCGCTGAGGAGCGCGGCACCTATGTGGCGCCGCTGACGGACCCGGTTCTGGAGGCCAGAGCCAAGTCGCTTCAGAAAGAACTTCGCTGCCTGGTCTGCCAAGGCCAATCCATCGACGAATCCAATGCAGACCTCGCCACCGATTTACGCCGCCTCATACGGGTACAAATCCAGCAGGGGATGTCGGACGACGACATCAAGGACTTCCTCGTCGCTCGCTACGGCGTCTTCGTTCTGATGAACCCGCCGGTGCAGCAGGACACAGCGTTTCTCTGGTTCGGGCCTGCTATTCTGGTGCTGGCCGGAGCGGGGGTGATTGGCGTGACTGTCTTGCGGGCACGCCGCCGCCTCGCGACGGATCCAGCAGGCGACCTTGACGCATCGATTTAGTGCTTTCTGTCTAAAGATTAATCTTTACGCAATTGTAGAGCAATAATTCGGCATTATCTTAGCCATCAAGCTGGGGAATGCTCCCAACCACACCCTCATGGGAACGCTGCGATGACAAACGAAACACCGAATTCCAATCCCTCTCATACCTCCCGGCGCGCGCTTCGCATGGGCGTGGCCGTCGCCGCCATTGCGGCGATGTCGTTTGGCGCGGGCGGATTTTTGCTCGGCAAAGACCGCGTCAGCGAGGGCTTCATTCCGAGACAGACATTCTCGTACACCGAGTTGCCGGCCGACGGGCTGCGCAACGTGGCGGCTGTGACGGGACGCCAGCAGGCCAACCCGCCCCGTCTGGTCGATCAGGGCTCGCCCTTCAGCTTCGCCGATCTGGTGGAGCATGTGAGCCCTGCCGTGGTGACGGTCGTCGTGGACCGCGAGACAGCCGGCGCACAAGCCGCCGGCGGCCTTGACGACGTTCCGGCGCCCTTCCGGGATTTCTTCCGGCAGTTCGGCGGCGATGGGCAGGGACAAGGTCAGGGCGGCGGTGGCCGTGGGGGCCGCGGTGGCGGCAACCGGCAACAGGCGCCGCAGCGTTCGCAGGCGATGGGCTCGGGCTTCATCATCGACCCGACCGGTTACATCGTCACCAACAACCACGTTATCGAAGACGCCAAGAAGATCTCCATCAAGCTGCCCAGCGGCCGCGAGTATGAGGCGCATCTGATCGGCGCCGACAAGGAAACCGACGTCGCGCTCATCAAAGTGGACGGCGTGAAGGACATGCCCATCGTCGCGCTCGGTGACGACCGGCGTCTGCGCGTCGGCGATTGGGTCGTGGCGGTCGGCAATCCCTTCGGCCTGGGCGGAACGGTGACGGCCGGTATCGTCTCCTCGATCGGCCGCGACATCGGAAGCGGTCCGTACACGGATTACATCCAGATCGACGCGCCCATCAACCAGGGCAATTCCGGCGGGCCAACCTTCGACCTGACGGGCCGCGTGATCGGCATGAACACGGCCATCTTCTCGCCGTCTGGCGGCTCGGTCGGCATCGGCTTTGCCATTCCGGCTTCGACCGTCAGAGGCATCGTCGATCAGCTTAAGGACCACGGCAATGTCAGCCGCGGCTGGCTGGGCGTCCAGATCCAGAACCTCACGCCGGACATGGCCTCCAGCCTGGGCGTCGGCAACGCCAAAGGCGCGATCGTCGCCAGCGTTGTGGAAGACAGCCCAGCCGCCAAAGCCGGCTTCAAGCAGGGCGACGTGATCCTTGGCATGAACGGTTCGGAAGTGGACGACAACCGCGATCTGACGCGGAAAGTCGCAGGGTTACGCGCCGGCGAAAAGGCGGACTTCTCCGTTCTTCGGGAAGGCCAAAAGCGCAATGTCGTCGCCGTCATCGCTCCGCGCCCGGATCAGGTGGCAAGCGCCGACAAGCCGCAGCCCAAAGGCGGCGCGGATCGCGGTGCTGCCCGCCAAGTGGCTCAAGCCGCGCTCGGAATGGAGCTGATGCAGCTCACAGCCGAGACCCGCGAGCAGTTCAATGTCGATGAAAAGGTTACGGGCGGCGTTGTCGTTTCGTCCGTCGATCCCAACAGCGAAGCCGCTGACAAGGGATTCCGTCCGGGCGATGTCATCGTCCAGGTCGGCAACCGCAATGTGCGTAACCCTGGCGATGTTGAGCAGGGTGTCGCCGACGCCAGGAAGGCAGGACGCGAAAGCGTGCTGCTTCTCGTCTCCGGCGATCAGGGCCAGCACTACGTGGCCCTTAAAGTCACCAAAAGCTGAAGTTTAAGCCGCTGCCGGGTAACTCCCGGCGGCGGCTCTTCCGCGGCCCGCGGCGGCGTTTCGCCCTCCCCGTGCCGCCGCAGGTCGCGGTTCAATCAATCGGTTTTCGATCGGGCATCCCGCCCGGCGAGGAGATGCACATGCGCGTTCTGGTGGTAGAGGATGATCTCGAAGCACAGAGGTATCTGGTTAAAGGTCTCAAAGAGGCCGGCCATGTGGTCGACGAAGCCGGCGAAGGCGAGACGGGCTTAACCCTGGCGCTGTCGCGGCCCTACGACGTCGCGATCGTCGACCGGATGCTGCCCAAGCTGGATGGTTTGCGGCTGGTCGGCAAGATGCGCGAGGAGCGCAACAACACGCCGGTGCTGTTCCTGAGCGCGCTGTCCGATGTGGATGACCGCATCAAGGGCCTGCGCGCCGGGGGCGATGATTATCTGACCAAACCCTACGCCTTTGCCGAGCTGCTGGCTCGCTTGGATGCCTTGGTGCGGCGCCGCGATCCCGGATCGGTGAAAACCCGGGTTTCGGTCGGCGATCTTGAGCTTGACCTCTTGTCCCGCACCGCCAAGCGCAACGGTTCGGCGATCGAACTTCAGCCCCGCGAGTTCCGTCTGCTGGAATATTTGATGCGGCACGCTGGACAGATTGTCACGCGCACCATGCTGTTGGAGAATGTCTGGGAATATCACTTCGACCCCCAGACCAATGTCATCGATGTTCATATCTCCCGTTTGCGCGCCAAGATCGACAAAGGATTCGAAGCGCCGCTGCTCCACACCGTTCGTGGCGCGGGATATATGATCCGTGCGCACGCCTAAACTCCTTCGCACACAAGCGTTCCGCATCGTCGGCATCTATCTTGCGATCTTTGCGGTTTCGACACTTGCGCTGGTTGGCTTTGTCTACTGGAACACCTCGCTGGTGCTCGACCGTGAGACGGACGAGACCATCGAGGCCGAAATCACCGGCCTTGAAGAACAATATTCGACGCTCGGTCTGCCGGGCGTAACCGACGCGATCATTGGCCGCTCGGCCCGGCGCGAGCAGGGAATTTATCTCCTCGCCAACAGCAACCGCCGGGTGCTGGCGGGAAATCTCGACGGTTGGCCACAAGTCAGCACCACCAACGGCGGGTTCGTCGAGTTCCGCTATGAGCGCCGCATCGGAAACGCGGCGCAATTGCGCAGCGCCAGAGGGCGTATCATTACCCTCACCCAAGGATTTTATCTGTTGGTCGCGCGCGACGTCGAAGAGCGGCGTGTGCTCGAAAACGTTTTCAAGACGGCGCTGCTGTGGGGCGCGGGGCTGATGATCGTGCTTGGTCTGGTCGGCGGTTTGCTGGTCAGCCACAACTTCCTCAAGCGGCTTGAACTGATCAACCGCACCAGCCGGCAAATCATGGGCGGCGACCTGTCCTTGCGCGTGCCGGTGACGCGCGCAGGCGATGAGTTCGACGATCTTTCACTGCACCTCAACCGCATGCTCGACCGTATCGAGCGGCTGCTGCATGGCATGCGGGAGGTTTCCGACAATGTGGCGCATGATTTGCGCTCGCCGCTCAACCGGTTGCGGAATAGGCTGGAACTCGCCGCCATGCGTCAGCCCGCGGATTCGGAAACGGCGCGCGATTTCGATGCGGCGGTACAGGAAACGGACCGTCTGATCGGAACCTTCAACGCGCTGCTGCTGATCGCGGAGGCCGAAGCGGGCAGCGTGCGCGAGACGATGCACAATTTGAGCCTTGGCGACGTCATCGAAGGCGTCGGCGAATTATACGGACCGTTGGCGGAAGAAAAGCAGCTCCGCTTTGTGGTGAAGAAGGCGGCGGACGCTGGGTTCATCCGCGGTAATCTCAATCTCGTTTCGCAGGCGCTCGCCAATCTGGTCGATAACGCGATCAAGTACACGCCACCCGGCGGGACGGTTGTCGTTTCGCTGGAAAACAACCCGTCCGGACCGGCGCTGGTTGTTGCCGACAACGGCCCTGGCATTCCCGCACAGGATCGCGCGCGCGTGACCGAACGGTTCGTACGGTTGGAGTCGAGCCGCAATTCGCCGGGAACCGGGCTGGGGCTCAGCCTCGTCGCCGCCGTCGCGCGGATGCACGATGCCGAACTCAGCTTCGACGACAATCAGCCGGGTTTACGCGCGACGCTCAGCTTCAAACGCGTGCCGGAAGGCACGCGTCCGGGAAAAGCCGCGCCTGCGCGGGAAGTTGTCAGCGAGCCCGTGCATTGAAGCTGACCGATTGAAGGTGTAACCCGCACCTATGGCGTCAGTATTTTTCGCACACTCGAATTTGCCGCCGGTATTCGATTCTGGCCGGGCATCGCGCACGCTGGAGGAACTTGCACGTTTCGCGCGGGACGGGGCCATTCGCCCGCTGCTGGAAGCCACGGCCGGCAACAGTCCGTTTCTGGCGCGCCTTCTGCTGAAGGAAAGCGCGTTCCTGCCGGAGGTGATGGCGTGCGATCCGCACGACATTTTGGCGGACCTCAACGCGCAGGCGCTCTCCGTCGTGGATGCCGAAGACGAAGCGAGCGTTATGCGCGCGTTGCGCGTGGCCAAGCGCCGCGCCGCGCTCACCATCGCGCTGGCGGATATCTCCGGTCATTTCGACGTGATGGCCGTGACGGAAGCTCTCACGCGCTTTGCCGATTCCTGCGTGACAGGCGCGCTGCGCTTTCTGCTGTTGCGGGCGGCCCAAGCAATGCCTGCCGAGAAGAAGACGCCGGACGAATGGGAACAGCAGACCGGCCTTGTCTTTCTCGCCATGGGCAAGATGGGCGCGTTCGAACTGAATTATTCCAGCGATATCGACCTCGTCGTTTTCTATGAAGAAGACCGTTTCCCGTTTCAGCAGCGCGGCGAAAAGCGGCTTGCCGCCGTCGATCTCGTCAAGAATTTGTTGAAGCTACTCGCGGAGCATACCGCCGATGGGTACGTGTTTCGCGTGGACTTGCGGCTGCGGCCTGATGCGGGCGCCACGCAGATCGCCATCTCCACGGCGGCCGCCGAGATGTATTACGAGAGCATGGGACAGAATTGGGAACGCGCCGCCTGGATCAAAGCGCGTCAATGCGCCGGCGATCGCACCGCCGGCGCGCAATTCCTGAAGAACATGGAGCCCTTTATCTGGCGCAAATATCTCGACTATGCCGCCATTCAGGACATCCATTCGATCAAACGGCAAATCCACAGCCATGCCGGCCACGGCCGCATTGCGGTCGCGGGCCACAACATCAAATTGGGTCGCGGCGGCATTCGTGAGATCGAGTTTTTCGCGCAAACGCAGCAACTCATTCTCGGCGGCCGCGACCGCGGTTTGCGCGATCAAACGACGCTGGGCGCGCTCGCGGCGCTGCGTGCCCGTGGACATATTTCGGCGGACGCAGAGCGCGACATGGCCGATGCCTATCGCTTCCTGCGCATGATCGAACATCGCCTGCAGATGATCGAGGATCAGCAGACGCACACTTTGCCACGAAGTCCCGACGGCCTGGACCATGTGGCGCGGTTTGCGGGCTTCGACGACACGGCTTTGTTTGAGCAGACGCTGCGTGCGCAACTGACCACGGTGCAAGGCCACTACGCGAGGCTGTTCGAAAGCGAAGCGCCGCTGGCGAGCGAATCGGGAAGTCTGGTTTTCACCGGCGTGGAAGAAGACCCCGAGACAGGGACGACGCTGGCGCGCATGGGCTTCGAGCGCACCGCCGACATGTCCGCGGTCATTCGTGGCTGGCATCACGGGCGTATTCGCGCCACGCGAAGCGCGCGCGCTCGCGAGCTGTTGACCAAGCTGATGCCGCTTCTGCTGGAGGCACTGGCGAAGACGGCCGATCCCGATGCCGCGTTCACGCATTTCGACCGCTTCTTGTCGGGGCTGCCTGCGGGCGTGCAGGTGTTTTCAATGCTGCTTGCCAACCCCAAGCTGCTCGATCTGGTGGCGGAAATTGCGGGATCGGCGCCCAAGCTCGCCGATTACCTGGGACGCCACGCTAGTGTGCTGGATGCGCTGATCGATCCGGGCTTTCTGGCGCAGACGCCTTCACGCGAGGAATTGCAGCAACGCTTCGCCGGGGAAATCTCGCTTGTGTCCAGCCACGAAGCTGAACTGGATGCCGCGCGACGCTTCACCAAGGAAGAAACGTTCCGCATCGGCGTGCAAATCATTCAGGGCGTCAGCGCCGCGGAAGAAGCCGGACCTGCCTATACGGCAGTGGCTGAAACCGTGATCGCGGGTCTGCACGAGGCGGTGATGCGCGAAATGATCGCCGCGCATGGCCATGTGGCGGGCGGGGCGTTTGCCGTCATCGCGCAAGGCAAACTGGGCGGACGCGAGATGACGGCCACGTCCGATCTCGATCTTGTTTTCATCTATTCCCACGACGCGGAGGCACCGGCATCAGACGGCAAGAGGCCGCTCGTCGCGTCGAGTTATTTTGCGCGCGCGGCGCAGCGATTCATTGCGGCGCTCACATCCATGACGGCTGAAGGCCGTTTGTACGATGTGGACATGCGGCTTCGCCCGTCGGGGAATCAGGGGCCGGTCGCGGTGCGGCTCGATACGTTTCTGGAGTATCACGCCTCCAAATCATGGACATGGGAGCGCATGGCCCTGACGCGGGCGCGCGTGCTGTCTGGCCCCGATGCGTTGCGGCAGAAGGTCGAGCACGCGATTTGCGCGGCTCTTACACGGCCAGTCGATCCGGCTACGATCATGTCGGATGCGCGCACCATGCGCGAGAAGCTGGCCTCCCAATTTCCGGGACGCGACATTTGGGACATCAAATTCGCACCCGGTGGTTTGGTTGACATCGAATTCATCGCCCAGGTGCTTCAGCTTTGCCACGCGGCCGTCCATCCCGGTGTTCTCGATCAGAACACGATTGCCGCACTGGAAAAACTCGCGCGGGCCGAACTGCTTGGTGTTGCGGATGCTGAGGTGCTGATCACAGCGGCGCGGCTGGAGCACGGGCTAACGCAGGTGCTACGCATCGCGCTGGAGGGGACGCTGAAGCCCGAACAGGCTACGCGCGGCTTGAAGGCTCTCCTGGCACGCAGCGGCGACGCGCCGACGTTTTCTGGACTCGAAACGCTTCTGACAGACACACAACAGCAGGTGCGGGAAATCTTCACCCGCCTGATCGGCTGAAGCGTTGCCATCTATTCCGCTATGAGAAGCGGTCCCCCGGAGCGCCAACTGATGTAAACGAACTCGCCGTCTCGAAACGCGGTGCTCGTTTGCGTTACCACCGCCACCGGCGTGTCTGCGCCGGAAATGCTGACTTGGATTTGACTGCGATCGCCCAGATAAGAAGCGGCGACAATCTTTCCGGGCACGAAGGGCGCTTCGGGCTGCTCATGCGAGAGAACGAGTTTTTCCGGCCTTATTGCTATCAGGACGCGCGCGCCGGGCGCAAACGTACCGCCAGAAGGCATTGAGGCTTCCACACGCCCGAGCGCGGCCGTTTCTACAGTGGCTTTGCCGTTTGAAAGGTCGACAAGGCGGCCTTCGAAGAAATTCATAGTGCCGATAAAGTCCGCTACCGCGCGCGAAACCGGCCTTTCATAGAGCGTCTTGGGATCGGCGACTTGCAGCACGCGCCCCTTTTCCATGACGGCGACGCGGTCGGACATGGACAGCGCCTCTTCCTGATCGTGTGTGACGAAGATGAAGGTGATGCCGACATCGCGTTGAATTTGGCGTAGCTCGATTTGCATCGTCTCGCGCAGGCGTTTGTCGAGCGCGCCCAACGGCTCGTCAAGCAGCAGCACTTTGGGCCGTTTCACCAGCGCGCGCGCCAGAGCCACGCGTTGGCGCTCCCCTCCTGAAAGTTGCTGCGCCTTGCGCTCGCCATAGCCGGAAAGCCGGATCATCGCGAGCGCCTCATCCACGCGCGCATTGCGTTCGCCGGCGCTCATACGCTCGACGCGCAAACCATAGGCGATGTTGTCGCGTACGTTCAGATGCGGAAAGATCGCATACGACTGAAACACCATGTTGGTGGGTCTGCGGTTCGGCGGCAGGTCGGTGACATCGGCGCCGTCGAGCACGATCCGGCCTTCATCCGGAAACGCAAAGCCGCCAATCATCCGCAACAGCGTGGTCTTTCCGCAGCCTGACGGGCCGAGCAGCGAAAAGAACTCGCCCTTTGCGATGTGGAGCGAAACGCCATCGACGGCGGTTGCCGCGCCGAACTGCTTTGTCACCTTGTCAATGCGGATGAAATCGCTTCCTTCCATCGTCATGCTCCGATGACGCGGTCGCGCGCCGCTCCCTCCGCGCCCAATCGGCGTGCCCATTCCGCAAGCGCGATCAGGGCGGCGGAGGCAATCAAAATGGCCGCGCCCAGCGCCAGAACGTTCGGCAGCTTATAGGGGAAGCGCAGTTCGCCGAATATGTAGACGGGCAACGTCGTATCCGTGCCGCACAGAAAAAACGCGAGCATGAAGTCGTCGAACGACACGATGAATGTCAGCAGAAGGCTGGCGATAATCCCCGGAAGCACAAGCGGAAACGTGACGCGCCAGAACGTCATCCAGGCATTTTCGCCGAGGTCGCGCGAGGCTTCTTCCAGGCTGGAGTCAAATCCTTCAAGCCGCGACATCAGCACCAGTAATGCAAACGGCAGGCAGATGAGCACATGACCGATCACGACGCTCGTTAGCGAAAGCGGCAGGCCCACGCTCGTCATCAGGATCAGCAGTGCAATGCCGATGACGATTTCGGGAATGAACAACGAAAGGTTCGCAAATCCCAGCACAAAGCCGCGGCTGGGCAGGGGCGCACTTTGCGTCAGCGCCTTGGCGGCCAACAAGCCCAGGATGGTCGATACCAGCGATGCGGTGGCGCCGACCTTCAGCGTGTTCCAAAGGGCGGCACGCATTTGGGTATCGGCCGCCATCGCCGCGTACCATTTCGTCGTGAACCCGCGCAGAGGAAAGGCGATGAACAGGGAATCGTTGAACGAGAACAGGGGCAGCAGCAGCACCGGAATGTAAAGGAAAGCGAGATACGCAAACGCGTAAATCGCGAGCCCGCCGCCCCACTGTCTATGCCGTGCGCCGTTCATCGGATGCGCGCCACCGCAAGCCGCGCCGCCTGCGTCACCGATACGGCGATGATCCCGACGGCCGCCATACTGCTGATGGCGAGCGCCGCGCCTAACGGCCAATTGTTGACCCGTCCGAATTGCACCTGGATCAAATTGGCGATCATCACGCCATCTGAGCCGCCGACGAGCGAGGGCGTTACGTAATCGCCGGTGGTCGGCACAAAGATCAGGACGGCAGCGCCGATGATCCCCGGCAGCGACAGCGGCAAGGTCACGCGCATAAACCGGCGAAACGGCCCATCGCCAAGATCGGCCGCGGCCTCCAACAGCGAGCGGTCGATCTTTTCCAGCGAGACGTAGATCGGCAAAATCGCAAATGCCGCGTAAGTGTGCGCCATGGTCACCACGACGGCCGTGGGATTGTAGAGAAGAAATTCCAGTGGCCGGGAAATCAGCCCAAGACTGATGAGTCCCGAATTGATGACGCCATTAAAGCCCAGGATGACCTTCCAGGCGAAGACGCGCAGCAGATAACTGGTCCAGAACGGAATGGTCAGCAGCAGAAGCCAGGTGAATTTCGCCCGCTGCACGCGAAACGCCACGAAATAGGCGATCGGGTAGGCGAGGGCGACGGTGACCAAGGTGACGACAGAGGAAATCGCCACCGAGCGCAGGAACAGTGTGCGATAGCCTTCGCGCGTGAAGACGGTGGCGTATTGGACCAGCGTCGGTTGGGTATCGACGTTAAACCCGCTCTGTGTCCAAAAGCTGTAAAGTACGAGCAGCGCAATAGGCGCCGCCAACGCAAAAAGCAGCAGCGCCGTTGTGGGCGACAGGAGCAAATATCCCGCTCGTGTTTCCCTGGTCAGTTTCGCCCCCTCCGATTCCGCACGCTATTCCATATACCGCGTCCAAGCCGGTGGAGGTAAGGTAAGACAAAGCCACAAGGCGAAAGCGCGATTGATCGAAATAACGGACGCTTGGAAAATGTACCAGGACGGCAGAGGCGCCGTCCGCGGCGTCAGCCTCGCCGTCGGGAAAGGCGAATTCCTGGCCCTGATCGGCACCTCCGGGGCAGGCAAGACGACGCTGCTGAAGCTGATCAATCGCCTGGTCGAGCCGACGCGCGGCACCGTGCGCGTGGACGGTGCGGACATTGCCGCCACCGATCCGGTGCGGTTGCGGCGGCGGATCGGTTACGTGTTCCAGGGAATTGGATTGTTTCCCCATCTGACCGTCGCCGAAAATATCGCCGTCACGCTACGACTCCTCGGCTGGCCGAAACCCGATATTGTGGCCCGCGTCTCGGAGATGCTGGATCTGGTGCGGCTGCCACGGGAGCTTGCCGCGCGTCTGCCCGCGACACTATCGGGCGGGCAGGCTCAGCGCGTCGGGGTGGCGCGCGCGCTGGCGGCGAAGCCCTCCATTATGCTGATGGATGAGCCGTTCGGCGCCGTCGATCCGCTCACCCGCGACGCCTTGGCGCGGGATTATCGTAACCTCCATGATGCACTCGGGCTGACTACCGTTCTGGTGACCCATGATGTGCTGGAAGCCGTTCTGCTGGCTGATCGGATCGCCGTCATGGAAGCCGGCGAGATTGTCGAGACCGGCGCGACGCACGCATTGCTCACGGGTGCGAAGACGGAGGCCGCTCGCGCCCTCATGGATATGCCCCGGCGGCAGTCGGAACGTGTGAATAGGCTGTCTGCCGGCGCGGCGGTCCGATGACCGCCCTCGATCCGCGCATCGCCGACGCCCTTGCCCATCTGCCCGAATATCTGGGCGCCCATGTGATGCTGAGTTTCAGCGCGCTGGCGCTGGGCCTGGCGCTCAGCCTGCCTTTGGCGCTTGCCAGCATCAACGCGCCGCGCCTGCGTTGGGGGATGCTGGCGGTGGCGAGCGTGATTCAAACCATTCCGAGCCTGGCTTTGCTCGCCCTGTTTTATCCGCTGCTGCTCGGGCTTTCCCTGATGACCAAGACGCTTACCGGCGCGCAGTTCTCGGCTCTGGGCTTTCTGCCCTCGCTGCTCGCGCTGACGCTCTACAGCATGCTGCCGATCTTGCGGAACACGCTGACCGGCCTGCTTGGCGTAGATGCTGCCGTCAAGGAGGCGGCCATGGGCGTGGGGATGACGCGGACACAATCGCTTTTCCAGGTGGAATTGCCGCTTGCCTTGCCGGTGATCATGGCAGGCATCCGCACGGCAGCCGTTCTCGTCATCGGCACCGCCACGCTATCGACGCCGGTCGGGCAGACGAGCCTTGGAAACTACATCTTTGCCGGGCTGCAAACCCAAAACTGGGTCTTCGTGCTGTTCGGCTGCGGCGCGGCTGCCGTGCTGGCTCTGCTGACCGATCAGGCATTGGGACTGGTGGAGCGCCTGCTGGGGCGGCGGGACCGGGCGCGCGTGTTCGTGGCCGCCGCCGGTGTTGCGCTCCTTCTCGTGGCGGGAGGATTAACGTCTCTGTATCGCGCCGATACAGGCTACGTCATCGGCGCGAAGGGCTTTCCGGAGCAGTACATCCTTGCCGCTCTGATGCAGCAGCGTTTGAACGAGGCAGGGCTTGCCGCCACAACGCGCGACGATCTTGGCTCGGCTGTCATATTCAACGCGCTCGCCGCGGGCGATGTGGACGCCTATGTCGATTACTCCGGCACTATCTGGACGAACACCATGCACCGTACCGATATGCTCCCGCGCGAGGCCATGCTGCGCGAGATCGGGACATGGTTGCAGGCGAACCACGGCGTCCGGCTGCTTGGGCCGCTTGGCTTCGAAAACGCCTATGTGTTGGCGATGCGCCGCGACCGCGCTGCCGCGCTCGGCGTCCACACGATCGCCGATCTTGCCACGCTGGCGCCGAAAATGGCCGTTGGCGGCGATTATGAGATTTTCGCGCGGCCCGAATGGCGAAAACTGCGCGAGGCCTATGGCCTCAGCTTTCGTCAGGAGCGCCAGATGCAGCCGCTGTTCATGTACAAGGCGGTTGCCGACGGGGAGGTGGATGTCATCACTGCCTTCTCCAGCGACGGGCGGATTTCCGAGTTCGATCTGGTGACGCTGACGGACCCGCTGACGGCGATACCGCCCTACGACGCGATCCTATTGCTTGCGCCCAGCCGGGGCGCTGACGCGGCCCTCACGCGGGCGCTTCAGCCCTTGGTCGGCAGAATTCCCGTCGAGCGGATGCGCGAGGCCAATCTGACCGTCAGCCGGGAGAGCAATCAGACGCCGCCCGCGGAAGCGGCGCGGCATCTGTGGACTGCGGTATCCAAGTAAGCTTCAGCGACGGCGCTTCTTGGGCTGGAGCCGTTTGATCCACTCTGGAAAGGCAAACGCCGCGGCGTGAATTTCCGGATTGTAATAGTCCGTTTTCAACTTGGCGCTTGCGTAGGCTTTTGCGGCCCGGCGAATTCCTGCCGGCGTGCCCAAAGGTTTGCTCATGCCCGCCCAGGAGAGCGCCATGAAGCCGCCGATGTAAGTCGGCACCACCGTCAAATAGAGGCCGGACTGCGGGAAGAAGTGCGCCAGCTCAGTAAGCGCCTCGGTGATTTCCCATGGCTGATAAAACGGCACGCCGGTTTGGAAGGTGGCAAAGCCCGTTGGCTTCAGCGCGCCGCGAACGCGATCGTAAAAATGGTCTCCAAACAATGCCTTGCCGGGCCCCACCGGATCGGGCCGGTCGGCGACGATCAAATCGAAACGCCCTTTTGCTTCCGGGCGTCCCAGATATTCGAACGCATCGGCGACTTCGAGTTTGAGCCTCTTGTCCTTGAAAGCGCGTGCATTCATGTCGCCGAAATGCTTGCGGCACAGCTCGATAACCCGCCCGTCGATGTCGACGAGCACAACCTCTTTGACGCCCTTGTGCTTCAGCGCCTCGTCGGCAATCGACAGGTCGCCGCCGCCGACGATCATGACGCGCGTTGCCTTGCCGTGCTCGAGAAGCGGCAGGTGCGTAAGCATTTCCGCGTAGGCCGATTCGTCGCGGGTTGTTATCTGCACGATGTCGTCGAGCACCATCACGCGCCCATTGGCGACGGTGTCGAAAATCTTAATCTGCTGATACTGGCTTTTTTCGTCGGCGAGCACGTTTGTGACTTCCATGCTCTGGGCGTAGCCCTTGTGCAGCCGTTCACGGAACATCTTGTTTTTTACTGAAGCCACATCGCCACCGCTGGTTTAACTCGCCGCTTCGCCTATAGGGCGCAGCCGTCGCGCTGTCCACCTTTTGGCGGCCGTTTGGCGCTGCCGAAAACGCGCAAGCCATGCTGCTTGTCCGTGCGAGGATCGCCGGTGCGCCCCCTGTCACAAACGCGCCAAGAATCTTCGCCGCAGGGGGCAGAAAATTCTTGTGCTGGGGGACAAGCGCCCTATATTTCACCTGCCTCGGTTGGACTGGGGCAGAGGCGGCGTGTTGCGGAATGACCTTCCGCCCGCCGCTTTCTTCTTGGGTGGCGCGGCAGTAATGGCGCGCTTTGGTGTCAACACCTTTGGAAGGGTAGGTGCCAGGATGGCTCGACTCGAACTCGGTGTGGCGGCGATCAATGGAGCAACGGCCCTCAAGGCTCGCGCTCCGGTGAGGACCGTCCCGGTTCCTATTCCCGAAGGGGATGCGGATAGCAAAGATCACTTCATTTGCAAAAATGGGTTGGTCTTTGCAGGCAGTCACCTGATCATCGATCTTTGGGAGGCCGAAGGCCTCGACGACAAGGATCGTATTGAGCAGGCAATGATCGATGCAGTGGAAGCAGCGGGAGCAACCCTCCTTCATATCCACCTGCATACCTTTACGCCCAGCGGGGGCGTAAGTGGCGTTGCTGTATTGGCCGAAAGCCACATCAGCGTTCATACATGGCCCGAACGTGGTTATGCCGCGTTCGACATTTTCATGTGTGGCAACGCCGAACCTCGTAAGGCGTTAACGGTGTTGAAGCAGGCTTTTGCACCAAAGCGCGTTGTGCTCGGTGAGCACAAGCGCGGCGTACTCTAAGTCCTGCCGAATGCCGCCCCGGTTTTCTGGGCGGGTGAAAGTTAAAAAACGGGAGCGATGCGAAAGCATCGTTCCCGTTTTTGCATTTCACGGCTAACCTTCATGTTCGGTTGATATCCCTCGCAATCGCGGAACCGTCGCGCTGACGGGCTTCGCGGGCGCGCGGGGGCAGGGGGAAATGGATCGATACGAGGCGGCCGTGATCGGGGCCGGCCCCGAGGGGCTGGTCGCGTATATTGTGCTCGCGCGCGCGGGGGTGCGCGTTATCGTGCTCGAAAAGAGCGAGGAGCCGGGCGGGCGCGCGACGACGCTGGAATTTCATCCCGGTTTCCGCACTTCACCATACGCCGATGAATTGGCGCCATTCCCACACCGCCTGTACCGCAGCCTCGGGCTGGCGCAGCGGGGCGCCGTTCTTGTGCCGTCGCCCGCTTCCGTCTTGGTCTCGGACGACGGGACGAGCGTCTTGTTCGCGGGCGAGGATCGCTTGGCGCGGTCTGTACCAGCCGAATCGGCGCCCGAGTTGTTGGCGTTCAGGCGCCAGATGCAGAGCGCGCGCGTGGCGCTCGAAGAACGCGCAACGGTTGTCTCCAAGATGCGGCGCGGCTGGTTTCGGCCTAACGGCACGAAAGACGGACCGGCTTGGCCATCCGGCGCTTGGCTTGGCGATTCGCTCGAAACGCTGCTCAGTGCGCGGATGGCCAGCCCGCTGCTACGGCTGCATTTGGCAGCCGACGCGGTTTGCGGCCGTGCGGTGTCGCCGTTTCTGGCCGGCAGCGCGCTGCACGCCGTTGCGCCCGGCGTGGGCGGCTCGGGACAATCGCCGGCGGGCCTTGGGCGCTGCGGCCGGGCGCTCACCGAACTCGCCACCGCGAGCGGTGTCACCATTCGCTGCAACGCGCCGGTCACCGGCATTCCGGTTTCGCAAGGACGCGCCGCGGGCGTTGTACTGGGCGGTAAGGAAGAAATCGGAACCGACGCAGTTCTCTCCGCGCTCGATCTCAAACAGACGATGTTGCGGCTGGTCGACTGGGCCGAGCTTCCCGATACATTGCCCAAACGTCTGGGTCGCTTCCGCATGGCGGGGCAGCGCGCGCGGGTGTTGTTCGCCTTGGACGCTTTGCCCGATTTGCCATTTGCCCGCGAGTCCCGCGACGCCGCGCATGGGCCGATTCACGTTGCGTCATCGCTTGAAGATATTTCGCGCACTTACGAAGCGTGGCGCCGCGGCGCAATTCCTGTATCCCCTCTCGTGACGTTGCGCGTCCCGTCCTTTGCCGATCCGCGTTTGGCGCCCATCGGCAAAGCGGTGATGACAGCAACGCTCAGCGCCATTCCAGCCCGGTTGTCCGACGGCGCTTGGACGGCGGAGAAACGCGACAGGCTTGTGCAATTGGCGCTGTCGGCAGCCGAGCGGGCGATGCCGGGTGTTTCAGCCCGCGTGCTCGCGACCCATGTGCTGACCGGCCCGGATTTCGAGGCGGCCCTGGGCGTCACCGCCGGAGATCTCGACGGGGGAGAGTTGGCGCCCGATCAGGCGCTGGAATTCCGTCCCTTTGGAACGGCGGAATGGCAGGACGGACGCACGCCCATTCAGGGACTGTATCTGGGTGGGCCATCGTCCGCGCCATCGCCATTCCTGCTTGGCGTTTCCGGCGAGCGCGCGGCGCTCGCGATGCTGGCCGATTTCCAGACGGGTGTTCTGCGGTGAGGTGGCGCGGCGACACCAAAAAGTACAACGCCGTCATCATCGGGGCGAGCATTGGCGGCCTCGTGGCGGCGGCCTATCTCGCCCGCGCCAAAGCGCGCGTCGTGCTATTCGAGGCGGGTGAGCAGTTTGGCGGCGCGGCGCGGACGCACGCCTTCGCACCGTCCTTTCGGGGGCCGTTGCACGTACACACGGCGTTTGCACTCGACGGGCGGGCCGTGCGGGAGCTTCGTCTTGCCGCGCACGGACTGGACTTCGCACAAACCGATATGAAGCTCATCGGGCTTGGTCCTGCCGGGAAACATGTCGCGTTTCCCGATGGCAGTTTGCGCGCGCGCGCCGCGTTGGCGGCGTCCTGGGGTAGTGACGGACTCGCCTATGGCGCGTTCCACGATGAAGCGACGCGCCTTGCGCGTTTGCTGCGGCCGCTATGGGACGGCACGCTCGCCGATCCGGCCGCGCCCAATACAGCGGAAGCAATGGCCGTCGTCATCCGGCGGCTGCGCGCGGAAGATTCCGATGCCGAGCGGATCGAAGAACTTTCGCGAATAAGCGCAACCGCTTTCCTGGACCGCTGGTTCGACGATGGCGCGTTGAAAGCCGCGCTCGCCTTCGACGTGTTTCCAAGCGGGTTGTCGCCGCACGAACCGGGCTCCGCGCTGCCACTGATTTGGCGTTACGCACAGGATGGCAGCAGCCTGCCTGGAGCGTGCCAAATTCGCGGCGGGCCGAGTGCATTGACCGCCGCCCTGGTCGCGGCCGCGCGGGAAGCCGGGGCCGAGCTGCATGCCGGAAAAAGCGTCGGTTCGATTGTCGTCGAGAAGCGGCGGACGGCTGGCGTGATCCTGACGGATGGCGAGATGATTTCCGCCGACTGCGTGTTATCGAGTCTCGATGCGCGAGACACGCTGCTGGGGTTGGTGCCTGCGAGCAGTGGGAGCTTCGGGTTGCGGATGCGCATCCCCCCACCCAAACGGCTTACCTGTGCGCAAGTGCTCGTTGCGCTTTCCGCGCCGCCGCCATTTGCCGGCCTTGCGCCCCATGAACTCGGCGCGCGCTTTGTTGCAATGGAACGTGGCGAAATCGCCGATGAAGCCAAGGGTGTTGCGTTAACCGGCGGCTTTCCGGGCCATATCGCGCTGGAAGCGACAGTCCCAACTATCGCCGATTCCGCGCTGGCTCCGTCGGGCCAGCATGTGTTGTCCGCTCTTGTCCCGTACCTGCCCGCGCAGCCAAACGCCGGTTGGGCTCGCGTCGAGAAGATGCTGCGCCGTCGCGTGCTGGAAACGCTCGAAGATTTTGCGCCCGGCTTGCGCGACCGTGTCATCGCTTGCGCTGTCATCACGCCAGAGAACGGTGCAGGTTGCCGTCAGGCCGTATCGCTATTTGCCTCTCCCGGCGCACGGCTTTCCGCCAGTTATGAAGCGCGCATACGCACGCCCATTACCGGACTCTATCTGTGTGGCCGCGCTGCCGAGCCTGTGGACGCGATATCGGGCCGGGCCGGGCGGGTCGCCGCCGGTTTGGTGTTCATGGGTTCGCGCCAGGGTGCTTCGGCATGAGCGATGCGCTGCTGCCAACGCCCTTTCATGCCCGCACGGCGGCGCAGAATAGCGCCAATGCGTGGGTCGAGCGGTCGCGGTTCAGCGTGCCGGCCCATTACGGCGATCCGGAGCAGGAGGCGCTTGCGGCGCGCGTTTCCGCCGTGGTGATCGACATTTCGGCCGAGCAGGATTTGCGCCTTTACGGTGAAGGCGCGAAAAATCTTCTTGCTGCAGCGTGCGGGCCTGTTGTTGCCGCGATGCCTGTGGGCCGGCAGGAGCGCGTGCATTGGTGCGCCGACGGCGGCGGCGTTCGCGGGTTCGGCGTTCTTTCTCGCGTGGGCGAGGAGGAGTTTCTGCTGCGAGCCGCCGATGTCGACCTCGGCTGGTTCTCCGCCGCCGCGCCGCACTTTGGCGCCGCCATTACCGATGTTACGCAGGATCGCGGATTGCTGTTCGTCGGCGGGCCGTATGCACTGCCCTTGCTGGCCGGGGCCCGGCTGGAAGCGGCGCTGGACGCGGGAGAATTTACGCGGACGAATTGGCGTGGGCTTGCGGTAACGCTGTCGCGCAGTTTGGTCAGCGGCGGTTATGAAATTTCCTGCGCCCCCGAGGACGCATGGATCGTGTTCGACCGGCTTGCGCGCGCCGCACGGCTGGTCGCGGCACGTTTGGCCGGCGAGAACGCATGGCAGTTGCTCCAGATGGAAGCGGGGATTCCGCTGATGCATGCCGACTTTGCTCCGGCGCGCGAGCCCTTCGCGCAAACGCCTTCAGCCGCCGCACTCGGACTGCATCATTCCGATATGCCGCCCATGGTGGAAGAACCCGTGCTCACGGGAGTGGTTTGCGAAACGGACAAGCCGTTGTCCTTCGCTCGCTTGTTCCTAAACGGCATGGAAGTAGGACGCAGTCTGCGTTCGCTCTATTCGCCGGCACTGCAAAGCGCGATTGTCCTGGCACAAATTCAAGCAAGACACGCCACCCCCGGCACACGGCTGACCGCGCGCTACACCGATTCCTCCGGCCCCCACGAAATCCAAGCCCGCATCGTCCCGCTGCCATTCCTCTGATTTCCTCCCCCCACGTGCGGGCGAGGGCTATCGCACATCGAATCACCTCCCCCTTGTGGGGAGGTCGAAGTGCTGAAGCGGCGTCAGCCGCGAGGCATTTCGGGTGGGGGGATAGTTGCGGACAAGCTCCCCCCACCCAAAATTGCTCGCGGAATGCGCGATCAATTTCGGCCTCCCCACAAGGGGGAGGCAATTTCGAGCCAGAATTTCTGCTTGAGTACGCCTACAACCCCGCGCGAATCTCCGTCCATGCGTTGACGATCTTTTCCTTGTCTTTCAGCCGCTGCTGAAACGTTCCCGTCTTCAGGAAGTTCTCGACATCGCGCGGGATGCCGATTTTCTCAAATTCCGCATCGGGTTCTTTTTCCAGCGCCTGCACATTCGCCGGGCCGTCGCCGATGTGATCGATCGTGTAATGCGCTGCCTCGTCCGACAATGAACTGTCGATCAGCGCTAAAGCCTTGTCATAGTCCTTGGCCTCTTTATGCATGACGAGACCGCAGACATAGGTGAACATGCCGCCCGGCGGGTTCATATAGGCGACCGGCTTTCCCTCGGACTTCAGCGTCGCGTAAATCACGCGCCAGCTCATCGCCGCGACCAACTCGCCCGACGCCAATCCCTGCGCCAACGACGTGTCGTCGCTCGACACGAAGCGCACCTGCCCGACAAGCTGTTTCAGTTTTGCCTGTACGCGCTGCCAATCGGCATCGCTCATATTGTAGGGATCGACGCCGATCATGTGGGCGATGAACGGAATGGTGTCGTCGACGCCTTCCAGCACTGCGACGCGGCCCTTGTATTTTGGGTCGAACAGAATGTCCCAGGATTCATGCCCGACATATTCGGGCGCCAGATCCGTGCGGTAGGTGATCGAGGTATTGCCCCAATAATGGGGGACGAACCACACCTTGCGATCGCCGGCTGATGTGCCGGGAAGGTTGCGTAATCCTTCGGGCAGCTTGCTCCAGTTCTTCAGCTTGGAGGTGTCGATCGGCTGCAACAATCCCGCTTCCTGCCAGCGCGGGAATTCGTAATAGCAGGGGCCCATGACGTCGGGCTTGTAGCCGGCGCGCATCTTGGCGAAGCCCTCGTCCTCGTCGGCATAAATGGCGGTCTGAGGCTTTTCGTTGTGGGTCTTCTGGTAGTCCGCGAGGAACGGCGGATCGACATAATCCTCCCATTGGAAAAGAATCGGAGGCGCGGACGGCGGCGCCGAGGCGTTCTGCCCGGACGGCGAACAGGCCGTGGCAAAGACCAACGCGGCGGCCGCCGCAAACAACACCGAACCCAGCCCCGATCCACGCATGGCAGCCCCCGTCTTGTGCATCGCACCATTGATCCCCGGAACCGGCGCGCGCCGCAAGAGCGATTGAGGCCCTGCGACAGCTTGCATTTGCCGGATCGGGCTCCTAGTTTCCCGCTTTCCCGCCCCCCGGGGCGGCCAGGTGCAGCTGTAGCTCAGTTGGCTAGAGCGCCGGATTGTGGATCCGGAGGTCGTTGGTTCAACCCCAACCAGCTGTACCATTTGATATTTTGCGACAGAATCGGCCCGGAAATGCCGCCTTGCGCGGTAGTTCCTTTGCTTGCGGCAGGCCGTTCTTGCGGCTATGGGATGGCCGCTTGACCCTTAGGCTTTCCGTTTCATGAGTGAGCAGACGCCCTTCCGCCCCAAGGCGCGGCTTCCGCGCGGTTTCAAAGACCGCGATGAGGCGGAGCTTGCCGCCGAGCGGCGCATGCTGGACACCATCCGGAAGGTCTACAGCGCCTATGGCTTTCAGGCGCTGGAAACGTCCTCGCTCGAATATTCGGACGCCCTGGGAAAATTCCTGCCCGATCTGGACCGCCCCAATGAAGGCGTGTTCTCGTTCAAGGACGATGACGGGCAGTGGGTGTCGCTGCGCTACGATCTGACCGCGCCGCTTGCCCGTTACGTCGCCGAAAACTTCCAGGGCCTGCCCAAGCCCTTCCGCCGCTATCAGGTGGGCACGGTGTGGCGCAACGAGAAGCCGGGGCCGGGCCGCTTCCGCGAATTCACGCAATTCGATGCTGACACCGTCGGTACGGCTTCGCCTGCGGCGGATGCCGAGTTGCTGATGATGTGCGCGGACTCGTTGGAGGCATTGGGGCTGAAGCGCGGCGAATATGTGATCAAACTCAATAACCGCAAAATCCTTGATGGCCTGCTCGAACAGATAGGCATTCCGGTTGCTGATCGCGCCCGGCGCAATGTTGTCTTGCGCGCTATTGATAAGCTTGATCGACTCGGCGTAGCCGGCCTACGAGCGCTCTTAGGTTTTGGGCGCAAAGATGAGTCAGGAGATTTTACCAAGGGCGCGGAATTATCGCCTGATCAGATCAATCTCATAATCGGGCTTATTCAACCCAGCATCGTTTCATCGTCTCCAAATTTTTCGGCAACGATGGCAAGCAACCTCGCTTCTTCTAACACGGAGATAGGCTTCCAAGGGCGAATAGAGGTCGATAGCATTCTTCAGATCGTCAAGGCGGGCGGATATGAAGCCGACCGAATTATGTATGACCCCGGCATTGTGCGCGGGCTGGAATATTACACCGGCGCAGTGTTTGAAGCGCAGCTCACCTTTCCCGTGACGAATGAACAGGGCGAAGCCGTCGTGTTCGGTTCCGTCGGGGGCGGCGGGCGCTATGACGATCTGATCGCGCGCTTTACCGGACAATCGGTCCCTGCGACGGGCATTTCCATCGGCGTGAGCCGCTTGCTTGCGGCATTGCGGGCGCGCAGCGGCACCGAAGTGTGGGCGACCGAGCCGCTGATTGTGGTGCTTGTGCTGGACAAGGGCGCCATTGCCGAAAGCTTCCGCATCGCCCAGGAATTGCGCGCCGCAGGGTTGCGCGCCGAAGCCTATGTCGGCGACTCCGGCATGAAGGCGCAGCTGAAATATGCCGACCGCCGTGGCGCGGCGATTGCCGTCATCGAAGGCAGCGACGAGCGCGCGCGCGGCGAGGTGCAGATTAAAGATCTGATCCTCGGCGCGGAGCTTGCCAAATCCACCGAGAGCCGCGCCGATTGGGTGAAAGACCGCCCGGCGCAGCAGACCGTGAAGCGCGACGAACTGGTGTCCGCCATCCGCGCTGTGCTGACGCGAGGAGGCTGAAAATCATGTCCGCCTTCCCGCACTACGACGCGGCATTGCTGACGCAACTCGATAAACAGGCGTCGGCCATTCTCGGCGTCTTTGCTCAACAAAAATACGCACGCGTCGAGCCGCCAATTTTGCAACCTGCCGATGTCTTCCTCGACCGTTCCGGCGAGGAGATGCGCCGCCGCACCTTTGTGCTCACCGATCCGTCGGGCGCGGAATTGTGCCTGCGTCCCGAACTAACGATTCCAGTTTGCCGTATGCATCTCGATGGCGACGCTAAGTTTCCCGCACGGCTCGCCTATCACGGGCCCGCCTTCCGCTTTCAGCCGAACGAACCGGAGCGGCCCAGCCAGTTTCTGCAAACCGGCGTCGAATGCTTAGGTGTTGAAAACCGCGAAGCTGCGGACATCGAAGTGTTGACGCTTGCGGTCGAAGGCGTACGCGCCGCCGGGCTGGACGATTTCTCGATTCAAATCGGCGATCTGGGGCTGTTCGCGGGGCTAGTCGATGCGCTCGATATCCCGGCGCAATGGCGAGGCCGCTTGAAGCGGCATTTCTGGCGTCCCGATTATTTCCGCGAATTGCTGGAGCGTTTGTCCAATGGCCCGGCGGTGCCGGGCGAGCGCTATCTCGCGCATCTCGGAACCGCCAATCCCGCCGAAGCACGGAATGCACTGGCGGGATTGATGGATTATCTTGGCGGCGCGCCGCTCGGCGGGCGCACGCGCGAGGAGATTGTCGACCGTCTAATGGAACAGGCTGCCGAAGCGGCTGCCTTGCGTCTCGACAAATCCGCCGTCGCGTTGATCGAGCGCGTGCTGGCCGTGTCGGGCTCGGCCCGCAAGAGCGTGGCGGAGATCAGCGCGCTACTGAAGAAGAATCGCATCGCGTTGGATGAGCCGCTGGCCCTAATGGAAGCGCGCATCGCGGCACTCGCCAAACTCGGCTTGCCGGAAAAGCGTGTCAGCTTCGCCGCGCATTTCGGCCGTAACATGGAATATTACACGGGCTTTGTTTTCGAGCTGTGGTCGCGCGACGCCGAAGGCCGTGTGCAGGTCGCAGGCGGCGGCCGCTACGACACGCTTCTGCGCACGCTCGGCGCCGAAAAGGATGTTCCCGCCGTCGGCTGCGCCATCCGCTGCGAACGCGTACTGGCAGCAAGCCGTGCCAAGGGGAAACGGTAACATGGCGGCTCCCGCGCTCATTTTCGCCATTCCGTCCAAAGGCCGGATGCAGGAGCAGGTTACGCAATATCTCGGCGATGCCGGGATTGTGCTGAAACAGGTGACAGGCGCGCGCGATTACCGTGCGACCATCAAGGGCGAGCCTGCTGTCGATGTGAAGCTCATGTCGTCGTCGGAAATCGCCAACGCGCTCGGCACGGGCGAAATCCATTTCGGGGTCACGGGCGAAGATCTGATCCGCGAAAACGTCCCGCAATCCGAAGAACGGATTGAATTGTTGCAGGCAATGGGCGTCGGCTATGCCGATGTGGTGGTTGCCGTTCCGCGCGCCTGGGTCGATGTGTCCAGCATGGCCGATCTCGACGATGTCTGTACGGCGTTCCACGCGCGCCATCACCGGCGTCTGCGCGTGGCGACGAAATATTTGACGCTGACGCGCAACTTCTTCGCCGCGCACGGCATCGCCGACTACCGCATCGTCGAAAGCCTGGGCGCCACCGAAGGCGCGCCGGCGGCCGGTCTCGCCGAAGCGATTGTCGACATCACGACGACGGGCGCGACGCTGGCCGCGAACGATCTAAAGATTTTGGACGACGGCGTTATTCTGAAAAGCCAGGCGCAGCTTGCCGGATCGTTGCGCGCGAAATGGAGCAAGGAAGCGCTTGCTGCCGCCGAGAGATTGACCGCGCGCATCGCCGCACGCGAGCTGGCGCGCAATTCCTATCTGCTGCGCGCCCAGATCGGCAGCGCGCGGGAGAAGGTTTTGGCGGCGCTGGCCAAGGTCGGCTGCACCGTATTATCGGAACCTGCGCGCAACAGCGGCAACCATGTCATTTTGTGCCGGCGCGAGCGGCTGTCGGACGTGTTGGGCGTGCTGCGCATCAATGGCGTGAAACGCGCCATCGCCGCCGAACCCGTCGATTACGTGTTCGACGAGGTCAACCCGCTGATGCAGCGGCTGCGTGCTGCGCTGAAGAAGTAGCGCGCCTTACGTATCGGCCCAGAGCCGCAGCAGATTGTGATAGACCCCGGCGATCTTCACCAGCGAGGGATGATCGGCGTTATCCCGGCCCAGCGCCTGAAGCGCCGTATCCAGTTCGAACAATTGCTCGCGCTTGGCGTCTTCCCGCACCATGCTTTGGACCCAGAAGAAGGCACAGATGCGGGCGCCACGCGTCACCGGTTCGACGCGGTGAATGGTAGTGCCGGGGTACAGGATCATGTCGCCGGCCGGCAGCTTAATGCGCTCCGTCAGGGAGCCTTGTTCGATGGCGAGCTCACCGCCCTCGTAATCGTCCGGCGCGGACAGAAAGAGCGTCGCCGACAAATCGGTGCGTACGCGATGCGGTGTGCCAGGCACCGGGCGGATCGCACCGTCTACATGCCCGCCATAGGATTGTCCGCCGGCGTAGCGATTGAACAGCGGTGGCACGACTTTCAGCGGCAGCGCAGCGGAAATGAACAACTGGTTCTGATCGATCACATCCAAGATCATGCCGCCGAGTTGCCGTGCGACGGGATGGCTCTCGGGCAGTTGTTCATTGTCCTTCACGCGCCGCGAAAGATAACCGGCGGTGTCTTTGCCATCGCTCCAGTCGGCGGCTTTCAGTTGCGTCAGGCATTGCGAAACTTGCGCGGGCGTCAGAACGGAGGGAATGCGGAGCAGCATGGCATCAAAGCCGGAAGTTCAATGTCAGCAGCGCCAAGCGGCCTTGACCGGGCACCACGTGAAACGGATGGAGCTGGTCGTAATAATATTTGTCGAAGATGTTGTTCACGTTGAGCTGCAGGCTCATCTTTTCGGATAGATCATATTTCGCCATCAGGTCGAACGTCCAATAGCCCGGCACTTTCTTGATGGGCGGAACGTTCTGGGCCAGACGCGATGATACGAACTGGCCTCCGGCGCCGATTTCAAACGCAGGCAGCAGACGGTATTCGGTGAAGAAGGTGAAAGCGTTCTTGGGCGTATTGGCAAGCGGAGAGCCTTCCGGGGCCGCGCCCGCCGCGGACTTGATGACATGGCTGTCCAGAAGCGTGTAGCCCGCTGTGAGCTGCCATTTCTCTGTCAGGCGCCCGGTGGCATTCAGGCTTAAGCCGTCAACCCGCTGCGTGCCTTCCAGCATGTTGAAGCCGGGATTACTCGGGTCAGGTACACGCGCGTTGAGCTTCTCCAGCCGAAACACCGCGCCCGTCAGCGAAAGCTGATTGTTGAGAACGTCCCATTTGGTTCCGAGTTCGACCGTCTGGTTCTTTTCCGGCGCAAGAAACGCATTGCCAGTGCCAAACGCCCGCGCGTTCACGATGAACGACAGCGATTCCGCCGAGGGATTGAACGATGTCCCGTAATCCAGATAAATCGAGCCGTTGCTTTCGGGCTTATACACGAGCGCCGCGCGATAGCTCGTCATGCGGTCGATCCGCAGCAGCGCATCGTTGCCGGTGACTAGGCCCGGCGTTGTCGTCGAATAGCGCGCTGCTTTGTAGTCCGCGGCAAAATAATCCCACCGCAGTCCCAGATTCACTTCCCACTGTTCGCCCAGCTTGGCGGTGTCGATCACAAAGGCGGCGAAACTCGTGCCCTTGGTATCGGCTTTGAAACGCGGGAAGGTGACTGCCGCGCTGAAGGGGCGATGCGGATCGGGCGCCAGCAACGGCACCGTTGGTACGCCCGTGCTGTTGTCGAATTCCGGCTGGGATTCTTCCTGCCCGCCTTCGATGCCCGCGACGAGGCTGTGCTCGATACGTCCAGTGGTAAAGCGGGCGGTCGCGTCGGCCTGATCCCAGATCATGCTTTCGACGCTGCTTCCGCCCCAGATATTCCGGCTCACGGCCACCGATGACAGCGGTGTGCTCAAGGGCGCTGTGATGATCGGTTCGGTGATGCGGAAGTCGCGCGTGTAATGGGCATAGCGCACCTGGTTGCGCACGGTGAGACGCGTGGAATAGTCGTGCTCGGCTTTGAACGTCGCCATATCCGTTCCGGTTTTCAGGAAGTCGGATGTGAAGCCGTAGAAATTCTGCCGCGGCACCGGCGCCGGGGCGGACCCGAACCAGGGCACGCCGTAGTCCGGCACGTCGTTCGCATTCTGGTCGAAATAGGACAGCGTGAAACGCGTCGGCGTGCCGATGCCGAGCGCGAGACTTGGCGCTACGCCGAAGCGGGTTTGCTTGGCGACATTACGCTCCGCCACACTCTGGGCGTGCACCATGCCGGTGAGGCGGAAGGCGGCGTTGGGCCCAAGTTCGGGGATGGGCGCGTCAATATCGACGGTGGCGCGGCGTGTGAAATCGGTGCCCCCGACCAGTGTGCCCCTAACGAACCCGTCAAGAGACGGGATCTTGGTCACCTGATTGATGACGCCGCCGGTCGAGCCTCGCCCGAACAAAATCGAGGAGGGGCCTTCTAAGACTTCGATCTGCTGCAGGTTGAAGGCATCGCGGTAGTAGCTGCCGAAATCGCGGATGCCATCCAGGAACATGTCGGTGCGGGCGACGAAACCGCGGATGCTGGGATTGTTGCCCTGCCACGAGAACTCGCCGGCGCCCAGACTGATGCCCGGCACGTTCCGCAGCGCATCGTTGAGGTTGGTGACGCCGCGGTCCTGTAGAATCTGGTCGGAGATGATCTCGATGGATTGGGGCGTATTGATCAGCGGCTCGGTCAATTTGCCGAAATTCGGCACCTCGACCCGGTAATCGTCCGGCCGCATGCCCTGGATGATGACCTGCTCCGGCTGCTCGTTGCGCGCCGCCGGGTTTTCACCGGCCGCCGCCGGTGTGGTTAATACCAGCCCAAGGGCGGTCCCCGCGAGAAAGCGTCCGGCGCGGCGGCCGCGATGTTGGTCTTGATCGAATACCGGCATGACCCAATGGAGAATGTGCGTCTAACAAACAGACGTTTGGGGCGCCCTGTTACCCCCATATGGCCGGTAAAAAATTTTCTTCTCTGTCTCTACCCGCTTGATGGGCTAAAATTCCGTCACGGGGAGGGCCCATGGGCAACCGGCAAACGGCGAAAGACGAGAAGGGCGGACTGGTGCAAGCCTGTCGCACGCTTGTTCTCAAGCAGCGAGTCCAGGGTCGGCGCGCAGCCGAGTTGGAAGATGTTGCCCAAGACGCATGCATCAGGGCGCTTGAGATCAGAAAGCCCGGTGCGGTGCGCGATCCGCTCCGCTATCTGATGCGGATCGCCCGAAATCTTTTTCTCGACCGTCGCCGTCAGGAACGGCGCGATGCGGCTGTAATGCACGAGCTTGGCGCGGCGCCGGCCTTAGCTTCTTCCCCTGATCCGGAACGGGTGCTCGCCGGAAAGCAGGAGTTGGAGCGCGCGCTTGCCGCCATAGACGATCTTCCTCCTCGCTGCCGGCAGGCATTCACGCTGCATCGGTTTGAAGGGCTTAGCTATGCGGCGATTGCACGGCGGATGAACGTCAGCAACGGAACGGTTGAGAAGCACATCGCCGAGGCGATGCTGCGTGTCGTGCGCGCCTGCCGCAATTCGGAGAACCAACCATGAGCAAACAGGAGATGGCGCACCGTGAACACGCCGCGGCTCTGTGGTTCGCGAAATGCCGCCGCGGCGTCATGGCCGTGGAAGAGCGCGTCGCTCTCGATACATGGCGGGCGGATGCGGCAAACGCCGCGGCGCTGGGTGAGATGGAGCGGAATTGGACGCTGTTGAACGGCGCGCAGGGCCAGCTGACACCCGCTCCCGTGGCCGCCGCCCGGCAACGGGTGGCGCGTTCGGCGTTACTGGCCGTCATGTGCGCCGCCTTCATCGGCATCGGCATGATCTCCTACACGGGCAACCACGAATTCTGGACGACGCTCGATTGGGTCGAACGGTAACCGCAATCCTCCCCCGCGTAGCAACGCGGAGCGGGGGAGGGAGACCGCGCTTGCGCGGTGGAGTGGGCTGCTCCGCGCTCAAACCTGTTTCCAGCTTGTGCTTTAATCCCGCATTGCGTTGCGCCGCCGCCCCCTCCACCGCCTTCGGCGGTCCCCCTCCCCCGCTGCGCAGGGGAGGACCCATACGCCCATGATGACGGCGCTTCTGATCCTGCACGGACTGTTTGCCGTGGCGCTGCTCGGTGCGGTGACGCATCAGGCGTTGGCCGCAAGCGTGCCGCGCAACGAACGGCGCGCGCGGTCCTTCTTCAGCCGTTTTCGCACGACGGATGCGTCGGCCTATGGCACGCCTGTCGTCGTGTTGTTTGTGGCTGTGATGATTATGGGCGCGGTGCTCTATCCACGCTTCCGGCTTGTCGTACGGCCTCTATTGCAAGACCTTGACCTTCGCGCCGCCAATGGCGCGTTCGAGCTGAAGGAGCATTTTTCCGCCCTCGGCGTGTTGCTGCTCCCCGCCTATTGGGCCTGCTGGAAACAGCCGTTGGAACGCAGCTATGACGGCGCGCGTCTGTGGCTGACCTGGATCGTCGCGCTTACGGTCTGGTGGAATTTCATCGTCGGGCAGTTGCTGGTGTCCATCAGAGGGCTGGCACTATGAAAACGCATTCCCGTCTGATGATGTTTTCGCTGACCGCGTGCTTGGCGTACACGCTCGCCTATTATTTCGATTGGTCGCTGTTTCGCTATTACCTGACGAGCGGCACGATCGACGTGGCCGCTCCTGCGACGGCTGGTCCGCCGATCCTTTGGTATGGCTGGCTCGCTACCGCTGTGCTTGCGGGCGTCACTGCTGCCATTGTCGTTCCTCGCGGCTTCGTCGTGCGGCTGTCGCCGGAATTGGCGTGGCTGGTACCTGCGGTCGCCCTCCTCGCAGCGCTGATGTACGAGGTGCGCTGGTTCCTGTGACCCAAACCTGTCCGGTTTGTAATTTTGTCTGTCATTGGATCATCAGAATAACTTCATCGAAACATCGTTAACGCGCCATCTCTCCGTTAACCGGACGGACTTAGATCGCGCCACGCCGCGCGAGATTCGCGTTTGTGCTCGCGCGCGCACCCACCCGGTTTTCCGAAACAATCCAATTTGCCAAGGATTCGACGATGAAACTTTTCACGAGATCAAGCCTGCTCGCTACCGCATTGGTCGCGCCATTCGTGTTTTCCGCTGTTGCCGACGCCGCCTCTGTTGCGAGAACGACCGTCGCGCTCTGGGGCGACCTGCCCTATTCCGCAGCGCAAGAGGCCGCTCTTCCCGCACTGTTCGCCGATATCAATGCGGCGAAAGTCACGTTTTCCATCAACGATGGCGACTTGAAGCAGGGCTCGAACAGCGCCTGAGACGATGCGCTCTACACACGGGCACTCGGATGGTTCAGTTCGCTGGAATCCGCGGCGATGTTCACGCCCGGCGACAACGATTGGGTGGACTGCGACCGCCCCAACAATGGCGGCTTCAATTCGCGCGAACGCCTGGACCATGAGCGTCAGGTGTTCTTTTCCAACAATTATTCGCTCGGCCAGCACCCGATTTTGCAACAAAAGCAGGATTCAAAGCTGTGCCTCAATCAGGCCGGAGCCTTCGTGGGCTGCGTCGAGAACCGCCGTTGGACCGTCGGCAGCGTCACGTACATCACCATGAACGTTCAGGGTTCTTGCAACAATCTGTGCGACACAAATCCCGATCCGGCGGAATATGCGGCGCGCAATGCGGCCAATATCAAGTGGCTGCAGGATAGCTTTGCCTACGCGAAAGATCGGAAGTCGGTTGCCGTCATGGTTATTGCTCAGGCGGATGTGGGATTTGATTTAAGCGACTCGACTCGTGCGCCGCTGCGCAACGCCCAAACGCTTGTCGAAACCGACGCGGCCCCGGACGGTTACAAGGACTATCTCGTCGCACTACGCAACGAAGTCGTCGCGTTCAGCAAGCCTGTCGCCTACGTGCATGGCGATTCTCATTACTTCCGCGTCGATAAGCCGTTGCTGGATTCGGCAGGCAAGCGCGTGGAGAACTTCACGCGTGTGGAGACATTCGGCGACAACGCACAGACCGGCACCAACGACGTGAACTGGGTCAAGGTCTATGTGGATCCCACAAGCCGGGAAGTCTTTTCCTATCAGCCGATGATTGTTCCGGCGAACCGCGTCTCGCACTAAACCGGTCGCTTCAAAGAAATGCGGCGCAGTCCTTTCGGGCTGCGCCGCATTTTTATTCCCGCGATGGATCGCTTACACAGTCGAGGTGCGAATCCGTTGCGGCGTCAGCGGCGCGCGGCGAATGCGCGAACCGGTTGCTTCGAAGATCGCGTTGTTGATGGCTGCCGCCAGCGGACGCATGGTGGCTTCACCAGCACCCGTCGACATCGCGTCGGGATGGTTCAGCAGCACGATGTCGATCTGCGGCGGTGCTTCCGTGATGTCCACGATCGGATAGGTCAGCCAATCGACGCTGCGCACGTTCTTGCGGTCGAACTGCACTTCTTCGTGGATCGAACGCGACAGGCCTTGCACGACGTTGCCTTCGATCACGCGGCGAAGCGCATCGGGATTGACGATGCAGCCGCAATCATGCGCAACGGTGACACGCGGCACGCGCAGCGCGCCCGTCTTCGTGTTCACTTCGACATCCGCGACGATGGCGACCATTGTGCCGGTGCGCTGCGAATAGGCAACGCCGCGCCCGGTGACGATGTCGCCCCGCTGCGTGCGGCGGGCGCCCGCTTTGCCCGGCTTCCATCCGGCTTTTTCCGCCGCAGCCTGAACGACGGCGCGGTCTCGCTCTTGGCTCAGATACTTCAGGCGGAATTCCACCGGGTCGGCGTTCGCCGCGAACGCCACTTCGTCAATGAAGGATTCATTGGCGAAGGCGATTTGCGGTCCCAGCGGATCGCGCATGTGCGAGGTGCGCAGCGGCGAGGGGCCGGGAAGCAGGGCGGCCACGGTTTCCCACGCAAGCCGCTTGTTTTCGAAGGTGTAGGCGTTTTCCGGCAGGTTGAACGCCTGCGTCCGCGCAGATTTGTGCCCGAGAAGCATCCCGGCCAGCGTGTCGCCCGGCTCGGCTTCCGTCGAATTGGTCTCGATACGCGAGAAGCCCTTCGACACAAAATCGATAGCCAGCACATTGCCGTTCGCATCGAGCGCAGCACGCGCGCGGTGCACAGAGGCCGGGGCTTTCGGATCCCAGCCATGGCCTTCGTAGCGCATGTACTGCACGCGCACCGGCTTGCCGGTGAGTTGCGACATGACGGCGGCGTCCATGGTGACATCGCCCGCATCGTTGCGGCCGTAAGAGCCAGGGCCCGTGACCCAGATCGCGTGTACTTTTTCGACGGGGACGCCGAGGCAGCCGGCAACGCCCTGCGCCGCGAAGTGGGGCTTCTGCGTGCCCGTCCAGATCGTCGTCGTGCCGTCCGCTTTCACATCGGCGACGGCGCAGCCCGGACCCATGCTGGCATGGGATTGGAACGGCCATTCATATTCGGCCTCGACGATCTTGGCGGCTTTGGCGAAGCCCGCGTCGATGTCGCCCTTCTTCTGTTCGTCGGATTTGCTGATCGGGGCCTTGCGAATGTGCTCGTAAAGCTGGGCCTGATCCGGGAAAGGATCGGCCACTTGCGACCACGTCACTTTCAGCGACTGCGACGCCTTGATGGCGTCCCATTCCTTGGGCGCGACGACGCCTAGGAAATCGCCTTTGCGGACAACTTTGGCGCCCGGAATATTAGCGATCGAGGATTCATCGACCGCGACGACCGATGCTCCCGCAATCGAGGGACGAATCATGCGGCCGTGCAGCATGCCTTCGACGCGGATGTCCTGCACCCACGGGGTGGTGCCGAACACCTTGCCATGGACGTCCAGGCGCGGCGGCGAGGTGCCGACGACCTTGTAGTCCTTCGGGGATTTGGGCTTAGCGGGCGACGTCAGCGCCAGCGGGTTGCCGTATTGCTTGTTCCAGCCGATCTCCGAATGGAAAAAGCCGCCATTCATGATTTCAGCGTAGCTGATCTTCTTCGACGGATCGCCCATCATGGATACGACGCCGTCGGTGACCGTCAAACGCTCGGCCGGCACGCCGAGCTTTTCGGCGGCGCGATTCACCAGCACGCGGCGGGCTTCGGCGCCCGCTTGCCGGAGAGCCGCACCCGCAAAGCGCACGCCGGTGCTGCCCGAAGCGCCGCCCTGGTTCACGGTACGGGCGGTATCGCCTTGGACGATGCCGACATTCTTCACCGGCATATCCATTTCTTCGGCGACGATCTGCACCATGGCCAGATCGGTGCCCTGGCCGCCGTCGATCTTGCCGAAATAGACGGTGACCATGCCTTCGCGGGAAATCGAAATCCACGAATCAAGCTCGGTCGGCAGCAGTGGCGGCCTGCCGTCGGCGGTCGCGGCGGCTGCCATTGCGGCGCCTGCATCGGCCATAGAGAAAGCCACGAAAAGCGCGCCCGTGTTCTGCAGCACGCCGCGCCGGGAAAGATCGGTGATCGTGTTCATCTTAGCCCTCCCTCAAGCCATCTTGTCGGCGGCGCGCTTAACCGCGCGCATGATCGCCGTGTGGGTGCCGCAGCGGCATTTCAGCCCCGTCAGCGCCTCGCGAATTTGTCCGTCTGTCGGCTTCTTGGTTTTGTTCAGGAAGGCGGCCGCGGTCATGACCCAGCCGTTCAGGCAATAGCCGCATTGCACGACTTGCTCTTCGACATAGGCAGTTTGCAGCGGATGGGGTTTTTCAGGTGTGCCCAGACCCTGGAGCGTCACCACGTCATGGCCCGCGACGCGCGAGACCGGCGTGACGCAGGAGCGAGTCGCCACGCCATCGACATGCACGGTGCAGGCGCCGCATTGCGACAAGCCGCAGCCGAAATGAGGATTGGACATCCCAAGATCGTCGCGCAACGCGTACAGCAGCGGCATGTCGGGATCGGCCTCGATCGTGTGATCGGAACCGTTAACCCGCAGAGTGAATTTTTCAGCCATGGACCCATCCCTTCCGGCGGCAAAGTACGTGCGGGGGGCCGAAGCCCCTCGAAGGGCCGCTTCTAGCACGGCCAAGCCGTATTTGTCGCGGCTGGGGTGGGTTTTATCGGCCCCGCCAACGCATTTGTGCATGCGCTTGGCGGGAAAAGTGGCTGGAGATGGCGCCGCAACGCGGACCCACCGCAGGGGCAACGTTCGAAACCGCGCTGCAGCTCCGAATTGGTCCAGAGCTAAGCATTTGCTAAGATGCGGGCGGACCACGGTTATAGGGGCAGTTCAGGTGCATTTTCGCGGTGCGGCTTTGGGGCTGTGCGGGCTGTTGTTGGCGGGCGGCATGCCGGCGGCGCAGGCAGCCTATTATCCGGACCCCAAGGACGTGGACGTCATGGGACCGTACACCCAGGACGCGTCGGGCATGGTGTTTCCGGAAAGCGTGGGCGATTTCAAACGCGCCGACGTCATCAGCTACAATTCCGAACGTACGGACGAAAGCGCCACCTACATTCAGGACAAGAACGGTAAAGAGAGCGTCGCGATCACGATTTACGTCTATCCCGTGCCGTTGGATATCGGGTCGGCGCTGGTGCAATCGCTGCCGAAAGACGATGTGGCCGGCGCGCTTTTCATGTTGACCGAGCAGCTCTTCGCCGACGAGGAAATGGGCGTTCTTGAAGTGCATCGCAACGCTGAAATTCTGGACGAAGGTATCACCTCGCATGACGAGCGCGGCTTCAGCCAGCCGGGCACGCTCGCAAGCTTCCGCTACAACGAAGATTTCTTCGGCGCCGTGCAGAAGGTGCGCTCACAACTTCATCTGTTTTCCATGGTGGGCGGAAAATGGATGGTCAAATACCGGGTGACCTATCCGGAAACCGTCACCGACGGCGCGGCGCAGGCGATCCAATTCCTGCGCGCGCTGCCTTGGACAATTCGCGGCATGAGGGGCACAACACCATGACAATCAACGCCATGACAACCAGACGCCACATTTTGAAAGGGCTCGCGGCAACCGGCGCGGCGCTGTCCCTGAACCGCGTTGGCGGTGCGAACGCAGCGGCCGCGGGCGGCAAGAAATTCTGGAGTATGATTGGGGATTATCCGCACACGCATGCACTTTACAGCGGCGCGGTGAAGTCACCATCGGTCGCGCTCGACTTCGCCAAAGTGCCGACACCTGCTTCAGCCTTTGCCCGCTCGGTGGCGATGGAATTCGACGTCACCGAACTGTCGCTGGTGACCTTCCTGCAAGCCAAGACCTATGGCCGCAAGCTGGTGCTTTTGCCGGCCGTCAATCTCAGCCGCTTTCAGCACCCGTTCCTGATGTACGATGCCAAACGCGGCGTGATGAAGCCGAAGGATTTGGAAGGCGCCCGCGTCGGCGTTCGTCTGTATACGGCGACGACGCCGTCCTGGTTGCGCGGCATCCTGGCGGACGATTACGGCGTCGATGTCAGCAAGATCAAATGGTTTGCCTGGCAAAAGCCGAACGTGCCCGAATGGCGCGATCCGCCGAACGTCACCATGATCCCGCAGCAGGATTTGAAGGAGATGCTGTTTCGCGGCGAAGTCGATGCGATCCAGACCGACCCCATCGACGATCCGCGCATCAAGACGGTCATTCCCGATCCGGAAGGCGCGGCGAAAGCCTGGCAGGCCAAGCATGGCGGCGCGATCCAGATCAACCACATGGTCGCCGTCAAGGAAGACCTCACGCGCTCGGACCCGCAGGCCGTGCGGGAAGTGTGGCGCATGATGGCCGAGTCCAAACGGGTTGCGAACGAAACCCCGGCGAACGCGGCCTTTACCCCGTTCGGGCTGGAAGCCAACCGCCACAATATCGAGGTGGTGATCGACTATGCCTTCCGTACCGGCATGATCCCGAGGAAGTTCTCCGTCGACGAGTTGTTCAATGACGTCACTGCCGGCCTCGTTTAGCCGCCCTTTACACGCGCCGCGCATACTCCACCAATCACCTCCCCCTCGTGGGGAGGTGATGACCGAAGCCGAAATAACCGGCGGTGCCGGTAGTTTGATTTCGATCAAAGCATCCACGATACCGAAAGTGGAAAAGTACGGCTCAATAGAAAAGTGGGGGAGGCGTTCTTGGCTGGTTTTTGCGATGAGGAGCCGTGCACGGAGTGCCGGGGTATCCTGCTGAGAACGTACACGGAATTGCGCGCCTCCGGCTGCGGCGATGAACACGCCTTCGATGCGGCGGTTCGGGTTCTGGCGCTTCGTCATCCTGGGCACGATCATGGTTACTATGCCGGTCGGGCGGCGGAATGGATCGAAACCGGTGGTTCGTTTTGAGCCACATCGCCCACAATTAAACTTAAAATTTGAATCGATTTAGAGCGGCGCAACAGTTCGCGTAGCGTGACCTCGCAATCAAATTGGATTGGTGCAGGTGCGTTTCGTTCTGGTTGGTCTTGCTCTTTTGGCTTCGTGGTCTCTGGCAGTGCCGGCGGCCTATGCCGTTCCCAATTTCGGGGAGGGCTGGGTCGATCAGGGCGGCAAATGGCATTCGCTCTCGCCCAATGGCGGAAACAGCGAACACGGCGAAGGTGCGGGTTCACCGGATTCGCATGCGGGCGGCACGCCCCACAACGATGGCGGCGAAAACGGCACATCCGGCAGTCCGGGCGATCAACACGAAAGCGGCGAAAACAATGATACCGGCGGTTCAGGAAGCAACGATCCGTCCGCGCAGCACACCGTGTTCAGCGATCTGCCTTTAAACAATGACATTGTTCCCGGTGATTTTGAGGTCGATCCAAGAGGCGGTTCGCCCGGCGGGCAGGGACCGAACGATGGCGGACCGCATAACGATTCGGGCGGTAGCTCCGTGGTTACGGACGGACCTTCGCACGCTGCCATTCCTGAGCCGTCCAGCATGGCGCTTTTGGCTGGCGCGCTGGTTGCCGCCGGCGCCGCGCGGCGCCGCAAGTGCGTAAAATAACCGTATACGGACGATATCCTACGGATGCCGGTTGGCTTTGGTGTTTGCCCGCCGGGGCGGCCCCCAGAAAACCTGCGTCGCGTAGACATAATCGCCTCTGATCGCGACACCGACGCCGCTGTGGTCATAGGCGGTGGAGAGTATGTTCTCGCGATGACCTTCGCTGTTCATCCAGCCCTGCACGGCGCGCCGCGCAAACGCTTCGGCATCGAAGGCGCGGGCGGGATCGCGCTCCATCATGATGTTTTCACCCATCGTGCCATACGGACCGAAGCGCGCGCGGACCTTATCGGCGATGGCGAAACGACCCTCGCTGTCCTCATGCGCGAAGGCTGCGCCATGCGTCATGTCATAGGAACGCTGATGGGCGATGGCCTTAAGCGCGGCATCGCCAGTGAGACGCGGCGCCCCGGGCGCCAGACGCGCACGCTCGGTATCGATGCGGTCCGCTATTGAGACTTCGGCGGCGCGTTCGAGTGCCTCCAGGTCCACGACGCGATACGTCTGTGCGCGCGGCGCAAGCACGGGCGCGGCCGATAAGGCGGCCGTGACGGCAAAGGCGAACGCGGCAAAGCGAGAGCGGCGCATATCACGCAAGCTGTGGCGAGCGAAACAAACTAGCCGCAATTTGCGTCAGCACGAAGGCCGGTGCGAGATGCCGCGCCAAAGCTCAGACCTCGCGGATTTCATCGTTGAAGGGACCGAACGGTTCGAACGTGAGATCCTCTGCCGGGCGGGCAGAAATCCGGCAGAAGTGCGTGCGCCAGTGGCGGCCATAAACGTCCACATGGCGGATGCAGCCGCTGACATAGAGAGGAGTTCCTTCGGTCTTCGCACGTTCGAGCGCCGCCATCGCGTCAGCCCCTGACACCGCAATCGTCACGGTTTGACCGGAGAAGAGGGTGAGCAGGACTGCTTCGGACGGAGCGTCCGCGATCATCTTCTGGCTCGGCGGCTGCGTCGAACACAACGCCGCAAACCTCACTTTATGAGCCGCCGTTGGACCGAAGTTCTTGACGGTGAGGCGCAGCCCGTTCCGGGAGTCGAGATGAACCGTCTCCAGCCCGGTCTGCGCGCGAAAGCGGGTACGTGCGGCCTCGGCCCGCGCCGGCACTTGCGCCAGAAACGCCCGCTGCACGCGGGTGCCGATGCCCCAAACCGCAAAGCCGAAGAACATCAGCGAGAGCGCGGTCAGCGCAAGAATCAACGGCTCGTTTTGATCGAGAAAGTCGCCGGTGCATTGCAGGGCGCCGGGCGCGGCGGCATCGGCCAACGCCACTTTTACGTAAGAGGTTTCGTCGACTCCGCGGCCATCGCCATCCAGGCAGGCCTGAAAGGATTCTGAGCCGGCGACAATCCAACTCAGCACGAGCAATACCGCCAAGCCGCCAGCTACGCGGATTGCGAGCGTTCGCAGCCCACGGCCCAAAATTCTCACTCTGTTCAGAATCGCCGCCCACCCAAGACCGCCGTCACTCTAAGGGCTTGGAGTGGCGTCGAAAAGACGGCATGCGTGAAACAAAAAGGGCCGGAGGATTGCTCCTCCGGCCCTTTTTACAACATTTGGATCAACCCGCCTTCGCTCCTGCGGAGCTTCGGCGGGTAATCCGCGCGGGGCGCTGTGCCCCGCAGCGGATTAGAAATCCATGTCGCCCATGCCGCCGCCGCCATGTCCGTGGCCGCCGCCGCCGCCAGCCGACGCCTTTGACGGACGATCGGCAACCATCGCTTCGGTGGTGATCAGCAGCGCCGCAACCGACGATGCATCCTGCAGCGCGGTGCGTACGACCTTGGTCGGGTCGACAATGCCGGCTTCGACGAGATCGACATACTTCTCGTTCTGCGCGTCATAGCCGAACGTCGTGGACTTCTGCTCCAGCATCTTGCCGACGACGATGGAGGCTTCCACGCCCGCGTTCTCGACGATCTGACGGATCGGGGCCTGGATCGCCTTGCGAACGATCGCGATGCCCGCGGTCTCGTCATCATTGAGGCCGGTCATGCCGTTAAGCGCCTTCGTCGCATAGAGGAGCGCCGAGCCGCCGCCGGGAAGAATGCCTTCCTCGACCGCCGCCTTGGTGGCGTTGAGCGCGTCATCGACGCGGTCCTTCTTCTCTTTCACTTCGATTTCGGTGGCGCCACCGACGCGGATCACCGCCACGCCGCCGGCCAGTTTCGCCAGACGCTCTTGCAGCTTCTCGCGATCGTAGTCGGAGGTGGTTTCCTCGATCTGTTGCTTGATCTGGCCGACGCGGGCCTGGATGTCGGACTTCTTGCCGGCGCCGTCGATGATGGTGCTGTCGTCCTTCGTGATGCGCACCTTCTTGGCGGTGCCCAGCATGTTGATCTTCACGTTCTCAAGCTTGATGCCCAGATCTTCGCTGATGACCTGGCCGCCGGTGACGATGGCGATGTCTTCCAGCATGGCTTTGCGGCGATCGCCGAAGCCCGGAGCCTTCACGGCCGCGACCTTGAGGCCGCCGCGCAGCTTGTTGACGACGAGGGTCGCCAGCGCTTCGCCTTCGACTTCTTCCGCGATGATGATGAGCGGACGTCCGGCCTGCACCACGGCTTCCAGGATAGGCAGCATCGGCTGCAGCGAGGAGAGCTTCTTCTCGTGGATCAGGATGTACGGCTCTTCCAGTTCGCAGACCATCTTGTCGGCGTTGGTGATGAAGTAGGGCGAAATGTAGCCGCGGTCGAACTGCATGCCTTCGACGACTTCGAGTTCGGTCTCGAGCGACTTGGCTTCTTCGACCGTGATCACGCCTTCATTGCCGACTTTCGCCATGGCTTCGGCGATCATCTTGCCGACGGCGACGTCGCCGTTCGCGGAGATCGTGCCGACCTGGCCGATTTCGTCGTTCGACTTCACCTTCTTGGAACGCTTCTTCAGATCGGCGACGACAACTTCGACCGCCTTCTGAATGCCGCGCTTCAGGTCCATCGGGTTCATGCCGGCGGCAACCGACTTGGAGCCTTCGCGCACGATCGCCTGGGCCAGCACGGTCGCCGTGGTGGTGCCGTCACCGGCCTTGTCGTTGGTCTTCTGGGCGACTTCGCGCACCATCTGCGCGCCCATGTTCTCGAACTTATCGGCAAGCTCGATTTCCTTCGCAACCGTCACGCCGTCCTTGGTCGTGCGCGGTGCGCCGAAGCTCTTGTCGATGACGACGTTACGGCCCTTGGGACCCAGCGTCACTTTTACGGCGTCGGCAAGAATGTCCACGCCGCGCAGCATGCGCTCACGGGCATCGGCGCCGAATTTTACGTCTTTCGCTGCCATTGGTATTTTCTCCTGAAATCAGTGAGTAGGGAGTAGTGAGTGGTGAATAGTGAGTAGTGATTGGAGCAGCGCGTCGGGACGGATTCCCTATTCACTACTCACTGTTCACTACTCACCTGTTCCTTAAGCGGCCTTCTTGCCGCCCTTGGCGACGGTGCGGCCTTCGACGACGCCCATGATGTCGGACTCCTTCATGATCAGGAGTTCTTCGCCATCGATCTTCACTTCGGTGCCGGACCACTTGCCGAACAGCACGAAATCGCCAGCCTTTACTTCAGGCGGCACGCGCTTGCCGGAATCATCCAGCGCGCCGGGGCCGACGGCGATAATCTCGCCTTCCTGCGGCTTCTCCTGGGCGGTTTCCGGAATGATGATGCCGCCAGCGGTCTTCTGCTCTTCCTTCACGCGGCGGACGACCACGCGGTCGCCAAGAGGACGAAATTTCATATAGGTCTCCTCGTTTAAAAGTTAACAAATTCAGCGGTTTAAGATATCTGCCCCATCAGGCAAAAGGACTTGGCAGCACTCCCGTAGTGAGAGTGCTAACCGTGTGTCGGGTACATAGGCGTGAGGGTCCTGACGGTCAAGGGCTGGACCCTGGGAAAAGCAAGGAAAGCGTGAAAATTCTGGCTCCAATCCTTCCGTTCGGAGCCAAATCCGAGTGGCCCCGAAGTGCAGTTCGAGGCAAAAGCGGTCCCGAAATATTCCTCTTGCGCCGGAAAGAAGGGACTATGCAAAGAAGCGCGGTAACGGGATGGCCGGAGGGGCAATGACGGAATTTGCTGGCTTTAGGAGAGACTTTTTTGTGTTCTTCCGCGAACTGAAAGCCAACAACGGCCGCGCCTGGTTTGAGGAGAACAAGCCGCGGTTCCGCGAAGACGTGCAGGGGCCGATGTCGGATTTCATCGCCGCCATGGCGCCGCGTCTGGCCAAAATCTCCAAGCAATTCGTCGCCGATCCGCGCCCGAACGGCGGTTCCATGTTTCGCATCCATCGCGACGTGCGGTTCTCAAAGGATAAGCGCCCATACAAAGAGCACGCGGCGTGCCAGTTCCGTCATCGCCTGGGGCGGGATGTCCATGCACCCGGCTTCTATGTTCACATCGCGCCGGACGAGGTGTTCTTCGGCGGCGGACTCTGGATGCCCGATCCAGACGCGCTGCTGAAAATCCGCCAGCGCATCGCCGAGCGTCCGGCGGAATGGAATAAGGTGGTCGCCAGCAAGCCATTCGTTGCGGCGTTCGGCGGCATCGAAGGTAATCAACTCACGCGCCCGCCAAGGGGCTTCGACGCTACGCATCCTTTTATCGCCGACATTCGCCGCAAGAGCTTCGTAGCCGGCGCCGATTCATCGGCGAAAGCGGCGATGTCCGATGCTTTCGTGGAAGAGGTAACGCAAGCCTTCCGCACGCTGACGCCGCTGATGCGCTTCCTCTGCGCGGCGCTCGCTGTGCCGTATTAAGTGCCTTACAGCGTGAACACGATGACGGCGCGCGTGCCTTGCATCAGCTCGCAGGTGAAGCGCGACTGAAGAATTTGTTCGTGCTTACCTAAACTTGCTTACCGTCTCCGTGGGAACCGGGATGTCTTCGATGCCGATGGCGCGGTTGTTTTCGGCGCAGACTTCTTCCTGCAGCACGTCGCCGCCGCCGACTGGATCGACGGCGCCGTTGGCACCGCCAGCGCCGCGATAAATCTCGACACCCGTCCACGGCATGGTGAACGCGCCCGGATCATCGACGGTGAACCGCACTTCAAGACTTTTCTGCCCATTCTGGCCCGGCACGACGCGAATGCGCTCGACGACATGCTCTTTTGCCGTGTGCGGCGTGTTGAACACGTCGACTGGCGTCTTGTCGTTCAGTCCGATGGTGTCGATGACCAGCGTGTCGCCCTCGAAATGTCCGACGGAATCGCCGTACCAGCTCGGCGCCGGATTGGCGGCGTGCGGCTTGTTCAGATGGATGATGCGGATCTGATGATCGCGCGCGTGCAGGAAAACGACGTAGTCCTTGGTCTGCACCACCTGCATCATCAGCGGGTGCGTCCAGTAATTCGGCACGCCGGACGGAAAGCACGTTTCCTGTTTCGTCGGCACGCGATGGCCTTCTTTCGACGCTTGGCCTGCCTTCTTCACCACATCAGCCGCCCAAGGCTGCAGGATGGGGTTGTTGTAATTGCCCTCGTGGAACACGAACTGTCCCATCGCGCGCATCTGCGCCATGGTCTTGAAATCCTGCACCGGACCGGGACCGCCCTCGGGCGGCGGCGCAAATCCGAGACTGAATCCGTGCGTCCAGAAGCCGTTCAGATCGGGCGCCGCATTTTGCGACATCGCCGATTGCGGCATGGCGAGCATGAGACTGGTAAGGATTGCGCTCGTGAAAACGATGCTGCGTTTCATGGCACAACTCCTTTAACCCGCGAAATGTCGCGGTGCTTTTCGCCGCAGATATAGGCCGTCTCTATGCGCACTTCGGGATGCAGCTCATAGGTGAACCGCGCCGTCCACGGCTTGGTAAACATCGCGGGGTCTTCGATGGTGGCAGTGTCTTCCAGCGTCTTGGCGTTGATCTTGCGAATGCGCTCGGTGACGTGAAGCTGATCGCTGTGCGGAATGCCGCTGGCGTCGATGAAGGTTTTCTCGTTGAAGCCCTTGGTCATCACCACAAGCGTGTCGCCTTCCCAATGCCCGAACGAATTGCCGGAGTAAAAAGGATAGGCGACGAGTTCTTCATCCGTCGGCACAGGCCGGTCCATCGGTACGGTGCGAAAGACATGGTTCTGCTCGTACACAATGGTTGTGAATCCCGGCGATTGGAAAATCTGGAACGGATAGGGCGTCGCCAGAATGCGCGGCACGCCATCCGGCACACACACTTTGCGCGCCGCATCGACAACGCTGCCGTCTTTCAATCCCGCGACGTTCTTGCGATAGGCCTCAGCACCCGCGGGCGTGAAGGGCAGGGCGCTACCGTCCGCCGGACGGATTTGCATGCTGTAGCTGTTGGCCCACCAGATGCCGGACACGTCTTGCGCGGGGGCGGCGTGAGACGCGCTACCTGCGGCGGCAGCGGTGAGCAGCACGATCAAAGCAGTTCGCATTTTCACGGAAAACACCTTCCCCCTCGTTACGTCGAGTGTAGCAGCAGCGCGCCCGACATTAAGCTGATCCCCATACTTCACGCGCCAATTCCACGATCATGGCCAGCTTCGCCCATTGCTCGTCTTCCGCCAGAACATTGCCTTCCTCGGTGGAAGCGAATCCGCATTGCGGCGACAAGCATAACTGCTCCAGCGGCACGAATTTCATTGCTTCTTCGATGCGGCGCTTGATGTCGTCCTTTTTCTCCAGTGTCCCTATCTTCGTCGTCACCAATCCCAGGACGATCTGTTTGTTTCCCTTGGGGACGAAACGCAATGGCTCGAAGCCGCCCGCGCGATCGGTGTCGTATTCCAGGAAATAGCCGTCGTAGTTGCAGCGGTTGAACAGCACGTCGGCTACCGGCTCGTAACCACCCGATGTGATCCAGGTCGAACGGAAATTGCCACGGCAGATATGTGTGGTGATTTTCATGCCGGCCGGTTTTGTCTCCAGTACGGCATTGATCATGTCCGCATAGGCGAGACGCAAGCCTTCCACGTCGGTCCCGCGTGCCTTCGCTTTTTCCACCTCGTCCTTCGAACACAGATAGGCCCATGCCGTATCGTCGAATTGCAGGTAGCGGCAGCCGGAATCGTAAAAAGCCTTTACCGCCTGCCGGTATGTTTGCGTTAGCCCGTCGAACAGCGTCTCGCGCGTTGGATAGATTCTTTCGTTCACGGAGCCGACGCGAAAATGCAGCACGTTGGGGCTGGGGATTGTCATCTTCGCCGTCGCGCGCGCGTGCGCTTTCAGAAACCGGAAGTGATCGAGCATCGGATGGGCAGCGGGAAACCCCAGACGACCGGTGACGTGCGGGGCTTGTGCCTTGGTTTGCACACCTTGGAACTGAATGCCGTGGCCGGCGTCGCGAATTTCGACGCCCTCCAGCATCCCGAAGAAATCGAAGTGCCACCAGGACCGGCGGAATTCTCCATCCGTTACGCCTTTCAATCCCACCGCCTCCTGCTTTGCGATGATGTTGGCGATTTCCCGGTCCTCGATCTGCTGAAGCTCGGCTTTTCCGATCGTGCCTGCTTCGCGCTTGGCACGCGCCTCTTTGACAGCAATTGTCCGCAGGAGGCTGCCGACGTGATCGGCACGAAAAGGCGGCTCTGTTCTCTGTGCCATGTCTCCCACCCATATCTGCTTGACGCGCAGCTTAAACTGCCTGGCTCGGCTGACACACTCCCTAACTTCGCGTTCATCCTGGGTTCAGGGCGCCGCGGTCATTCTCCCCGGCCTACTGGGTGGGTAAGAAAGAAGGACGTCATGAAGTCTCTAACCAAAACGGCATTCAGAGCCGTTGCCGTCGCCGGGTCGGTCATGGCGTTCAGCGCGCCGGTAAACGCGCAGAGCGTCTATTTCGGGTACGACAGCAGCGGCGGCGCCTATGGCGGTTATTACGACTCGGCCCCCTATGCCGGTTCGTACGATCCTTACTACGACGCGTACGGTTCTACGTACGTCGATCCCTATGCCTGCACGTCCTACGACTACTACGATGCGCCGTGGGGTTATCCGCAGGATTACTGCAACTACCAGACCTGGAGCGAGCCGGTTTACTACGGCGGCCTCTGGTACGGCGGTCCGATCTATTACCGCGCCTATGGCGGCGCGAATTGGTTCTGGCTGAACGGCGGCTGGCGCCGCGATGAATGGCGCGGCTCGCGGCCGGGCTACATCGATTGGGGCCGCAATCGCTATTGGCGCGGCGAACTCCATCACCGGCCCAATTCCCGTGGCGTCTGGAATGGCCGCCAATGGGATGGACGCGGCTTTGCCGGCGGCAATGATCGCCGTGACGGACGCGGATATGGGTACGGGCGCGACGGCAACCGTGGTGGCTTCGACGGCCGCGCTGGTGACCGCTTCCAGGGTCGCAGCTTCAACGGCGGCAATGCCTTTGCCGGCCGCAATTACAACGGCAATGACGGCAATCGCGGCGGCGGCGACCGCGGGCGCGATTTCGGCAACCGCAACAACGGCCAGAACTTCACACCGCCGCAGAACAATGGCGGCGACCGTGGTGGTATCCAGCGCGGCGATGAAACCCGTGGGCGTGTGGGCGGCGACGTCAACAATCGCCGCGCCGGGCCGGATGTGGCTCAGCCCAACGTGGCGCCGCCCGCAAGGAGCAATGCGCCGGACGGCGGCCGCTCGTTCAACCGTGGAGGCAATCGCGGAGGCTTCGAGCGTAGCGCCGCGCCTGCCGGCGAAGGTTTCCGTGGACGCGGCGGACAGGCGTTCCAAGCCGGTGGCCCGCAAGGCGGCGCGCCGCAGGGCGTAGGACCGCAGGGTGCCCCCCGGGGCGGAGACCAAGGCGGTGGCAATCGCGGTGGCGGAGAGCGGGGCGGCGGCGACAACGGACGTCACCGTGGAAACTGAAGTAACCCATTGTTATCATTACGGAACGTGCTCCCTTCTGGAACGTTTTGTTAAGGCGCCGCAATGAGCGGCGGGACAAAACGGCCAGGAGGGGCCGGAGCAAGGAGGCAGCTATGAAAACGATCGCAAAAGCGGCTCTTTGCGTACTGGCTTTGGCTTCACTTGGAATGGCGGCGACGCCGGCAAATGCCCAGCCATCTTTCGGTTTCTCGTTCGGTCCAGGGCCATATTACGGTGGGTCCTATTACAGCGACCCGTGCTACGGCCCCTATGTCTACCGGCCGTACTACTGTTACCGGCCCGCGCCGGCTTACGGTTACTACGCCCGGCCGTATTATTACGAACCCCGCTACGCTTACCGCGGACGCTATTGGGATCGCGGGCGCGATGGGGATCACCGGCGCGATTGGGACCGGGGACGTCGCGGGCACCGCTAACGCGGCTGAAACAAACTAAGACGGCGCGGGATCACGGGTTTCCGCGCCGTTTCTTCATGCACGGTGTACGCCACCCGCAAAAGGAGTCCTCTGCGCCCGCGCTGGTTTCCTTGCGTTCGCTCGTTGAGGGACGTAATGGCGTTACCGACACCCCCTGATAACGCTATTGCACCGGAGACGCCCGTGCTTGATGACCCCGCCTCCAATCCGAACGATCTGCAATCCTATTGGCTGCCGTTCACGCCGAATCGCGCGTTTAAGGCCCGTCCGCGGCTGCTGGTGCGCGGTGAGGGCATGCATTACTGGGACAAGAGCGGGCGCAAGATTCTTGACGGGATTTCGGGGCTGTGGTGCGTCAATGCCGGGCACGCGCAAAAGTCCATCGTTTCAGCCATTCAGGCCCAGGCGGCCGAGCTCGATTACGCGCCGTCGTTCCATTTCGCCCATCCCAAGGTGATCACGCTGGCGGCGCGGCTGGCGGCGCTGGCGCCTCCGGGTTTGGAGAACGTCTTCTTCTGCAATTCGGGGTCTGAAGCCGCCGATACCGCAATGAAAATAGCCCGCGGCTACTTCGCGGCTAAGGGCAAGCCCGAGCGGTTCCGTTTTGTCTCCCGGGTGCGGTCCTATCATGGCGTCAATTTCGGCGGTCTGTCGCTGGGCGGCCTGCCCAACAACGCCAAAGGTTTCGGTCCCCTTCTTCCGGGTACGGAACATCGCCTGCCGCTGCCCTATGATTTCACCCGCGACCGCTACACCAATGGCGAGCTTGATGGCGGAACCGATTACGCCGACGCGCTGGAAAAAATCTGCGCCGAGGTTGGAGGCGACACGATTGCCGCCGTCATCGTTGAGCCCATGACCGGTTCGGGCGGGGTGTTTATGTCGCCTAAGGGGTACCTGCGGCGTCTGCGAGAAATTTGCGACCGTCACGGTATTCTTCTGATTTTTGACGAAGTGATCACAGGCTTTGGACGCCTCGGCTACGCCTTTGCCGCGGAACGCTATGGCGTGACGCCGGACATGATTACCTTCGCCAAAGGCGTCACCAATGGCGCGGTGCCGATGGGCGGCGTGCTGGTGAAAAAGGAAATCTACGAAGCCTTCACGCCGGATGCTGATTACGCCATCGATATTTTCCACGGCTACACCTACACCGGCCATCCGCTCGCGGCGGCGGCGGGCATCGCGACCCTCGATTTCTATCGCGACGAAGGATTGTTCGAGCGCGGGTTGAAGCTGGAGCCGAAATTCCGCGATGCGGTGTTCACGCTGAAAGGCGCGCCGCATGTGGTGGACATCCGCAGCGTCGGCCTGGCGGCTGCGATTGAAATGGAGCCGATTGAGGGCGCCATCGGTAAGCGTGGCTATCAGGCACTGGAAACGGCGTTCTTCGATGAAAATCTTGTCGTGCGCATCTCCGGCGATACCATCGTCCTGATCCCGGCTTTGATCGCGAGCGAAGGCGACATCGGCCGCATCGTGGAGGGCGTTCGCGCCGTGCTGAACCGGCTGGATTAATCCGTGAAGATCGGCGTCCCCAAGGAGATCAAGAACAACGAGTTTCGCGTAGGCATGATTCCAGCCGTAGTGCGCGAACTCACCACGCGTGGACACCGTGTCTTCATCGAAACCAAAGCGGGCGACGCCATCGACCTGTCCGATGAAATCTATGCGCGTGCGGGCGCCACGATCCTGCCCACAGCGGAGGAGATTTTTGCCGAAGCCGATATGATCGTGAAGGTGAAGGAGCCGCAGCCGCAGGAGATCAAGCGGCTGAAGCCCGGGCAAACGCTATTCACCTATCTGCATCTGGCGCCCGATCCCGAACAGACCAAGGGCCTGCTGAATGCCGGCGTTATCGGCATCGCCTACGAAACGGTGACGGACGCGCGTGGCGGTCTGCCGCTTTTGGCGCCGATGAGCGAAGTTGCGGGCCGCATGTCCATCCAAGCCGGCGCGCATTGTTTGGAAATGGAAGCAGGCGGGCGGGGCCAATTGCTGGGCGGCGTGCCCGGCGTTCCCGCCGCGCGCGTGGTTGTGCTGGGTGGTGGTGTCGTTGGCACCAACGCCGCGCGCATGGCGATGGGGCTGGAGGCGTATGTCACGGTGCTCGACGTGTCGCTGCCGCGCCTTTACGAACTCGATCTGCAATTCGGCGCCATGCTGAACACGATCTACTCGACCATCGACACGATTGAAGAGCATGTGCTGGCCGCCGACCTCGTGGTTGGAGCGGTTCTTGTGCCCGGCGCCGCAGCCCCAAGGCTCATCACCGAAAACATGGTGCGGCAGATGAAGAAGGGCTCGGTGTTGGTCGATGTCGCCATCGATCAGGGCGGCTGTTCGGAAACCTCGCATCCGACGACGCACGCCAATCCGACCTACAAACTCCACGATGTCGTCCATTATTGCGTCGCCAACATGCCGGGCGCGGTGGCGCGCACGTCGACGTTTGCCCTCAACAACGCGACGCTGCCCTTCGTCGTTGCGCTGGCCGAAAACGGCCCGGAAGGGGCGATGGCGCAAAACCCGCATCTGCGCGCCGGCCTTAACGTCTACAAGGGCACGCTGACCTATAAGGCCGTCGCCGACGCCCAAAAGCTGCCCTTCAGGCGCGCCGAGGAAGTCCTGGGGCTTTCGTATTAGCTTTCATCCCTCGTGTTTACTGGGGAGGTGTCGCGAAGCGACGGAGGGGGCGCGCGCTCACCGCATTTGCGCTATGAAACGCCATGCCCCGCATCCCCATCACCGACAGCATCTCCATCGACGAGGACGAACTCTCGGAAAGCTTCGTGCTGGCTTCGGGACCGGGCGGCCAGAACGTCAACAAAGTCTCCAGCGCGGTGCAGCTTCGCTTCGATGTCGCGCATTCGCCCTCGCTGCGGGACGATGTTCGCGCCCGCCTGATTGTGCTGTCCGGTCAGCGTCTGACCAAAGACGGTGTTCTCATCATCGTCTCGCGGGCGCATCGCACCCAGGAACGCAATCGCGCCGATGCCCGCGCCAAGCTTAGCGAACTGATTACCCGGGCGGCAACACCGCCTAAGCCGCGCAGGCCGACCAAGCCGACAAAGGCCAGCAAGCGGCGGCGCCTGGAGTCGAAGGTCGCCCGCGGCAAACTGAAACAAAACCGGACGCGCGTGCGCGACGACTAACAATTCGTTAACCGGGACCTCGCGTTACGGCGCAATCCATTAATCTTCCGTTCGGGTTAACCTTTGTGAAATCCGCTCACGCCTAGGATCGGCCCTGAGACACTTTTCCAGGCGCGCGTTTCGTGACGGGTATTTCCGCGGACCAAATATCGGTGTGGGTGAACACCGTCTTCGGCTGGCTGGTGCATCAGCTTTTTGCGCCCGATTTGGGCATGCTCGCGCTAGGCGTTGCGGCTTTCCTTCTGCTGGCCGTGGCGGTTCGCCGCTCGCGTGCCCGGTCCCGCAAGCTGCGGGAATTTGAATATGGCCTTGAGGATTTGCGCGCTGCCAACGATGCCGTGACAGCGGCGCTGAACGAAACCAAGCGCCACATGGCCGAAGCCACACTCGCCATCGCCAAGAAAAGCGATATGCGCGAGAAGAAAATCACCGGCGATCTGCGTGGCATCGAGACCCTGATCCGCGAGTTTGCTACCACCACCGCGGCGCGAGCAAAACAGCAGTCTATGCCCATTTTGCGCAAACCGGTTGGGCACACACCGCCGAATGCCGATCCGCCAATGCTGGACATCATCCGCCGCTCGCTGGAAGAAAACCGCGTCGATCTTTATTTGCAGCCGATCGTGGGATTGCCGCAGCGTAAGGTGCGGTTTTATGAGGCTCTCTCTCGCCTGCGCTCGGACGACGGCACCGTCATCATGCCCGAGCAGTTCATCAAGGTTGCCGCGCCCGCGGGGCTCATGTCGGTGGTCGATAATCTGCTGCTGCTCCGCTGCGTGCAGATCGTTCGCCGCCTGACGCAGAAGCAGAAGGAACTTGCCGTCTTCTGCAACATTTCCGCGCCGACGCTCTCCGATCCGGAATTCTTCCCGCAGTTCCTGGACTTCATGCATCATCACCGCGATCTGGCGGGGCACATCATTTTCGAATTTGCGCAAGAATCGGTGCTGAGCGCGGGTGAGACCGAAGAATCCAACCTCCGCTATCTGGCCAATCTCGGCTTCCGGCTGTCGGTTGACCAGGTAACCAAGCTCGATGTCGATTTCGTGCGTCTGCGCCGGCTCGGATTCCAGTTCTTCAAGGTGCGCGCGGAGACGTTGCTGTCCGGCATGAAGCAGGCCAACGCTGTGGTTGCCGCGGAGGACATTAAGGACCTGCTGTTCCGCAGCGGTCTCAATTTGATCGTGGAGCGTGTGGAAAGCGAAAAGACCGTCGTGCAGCTTCTGGAATTCAATATCGATTTCGGACAGGGCTATTTGTTCGGTGCCCCCAAACCAGTTCGCGAAGTCAACGAAATGGCCGATGCGCGCGCCACGCCACCGTCGAACGTCGCGGTGTTGCCGGCAGCGTCACGCAGGTTGGCGAGTTAAACAAAACCCCACCCACCCCTTGAGGGAGGGTATGATGGCCTAAATCTTCAATATGCGGACCAAATTGCCGCCGAGGATGGCTTCCTTGTCTTCGTTGCTCATCCATTTGGCATCGACGACGATCGGAATCGTATCCGGCCAGTTGAAGGGCATGTCCGAACCGTAAACGACGTTGCTGGCGCCGCATTCGGCCACCAGATGCCGCAAGCCTTCGTCCGAGAACACCATGGAATCGGCGACGATGTTGGTCCGCAGATAGTTCATGGGCTTTTTCGTGTTGGCGCATTTGGCGTTCGGCCGAACATCGCAGGTGACATCCGTGCGTCCGAAATAGGACGGCAAATAGCCCGCGCCGTGCGCACCGACGACCTTCAGCCGCGGGAAGCGATCGAACACGCCGTCGAAAATCAGCTTGGTCAGGAACAGCGCCGTCTCGAACGGATTGCCGACGATGTTGCCGAGATCGCCGCGCCCTTCGAAAATCTTGTCCTGCACCAGGAAATCCGCATTGGACGGGTGCATGAAGATCGGCACTTGCAGCTCTTCGGCCTTCTTCCAGAACGGGTCGAATTTCGGGCTCGACGGGAATTCGCCCATCACATTGCCGCCGATGGAGGCGCCCTTCAGGCCCAGCGTCTTCACCGCATAATCCAACTGTTCGGCGGCCAGATCGGGGTGCTGCAGCGCGGGCGAGGTCAGGCCGACAAAGCGCTCGGAATTGGCCTTGACCCAGGCGGACACGCCTTCGTCATGCGTCCGCACAATCTTCGCCGCCAAATCCCGGTCCGCCGCGTACCACCAATATTGGTTGATGCTGATGACCTGCATGTCGATGCCGCGCGCATCCATGCGGGCGAGGCGATCGGGCCCCATGATCTGATTGCGCGGATAATCGCCTTTCACGTTCGAACCAGCGAGCAGCGCCTCGGACTGCGGAATCACCAAATGACCGTGAATGTCGATGACCTTTACGCGCTTGCCGGCCACTGTGATCTGCTTGCGGCCTCCACCTTGCGCGCCTTGCGCCAGCGCCCGCGGAATACCGAAATCCCTAGCGAAAACACCTGCACCCGCCGCGGCTGCGGCCCCCATCAAAAAGTTCCGGCGATTGGTCATGATCCCTCCGGCGCCTTCGCGCCGCTCCTCCCGTTTGGTCCAAGTTCAGGCCGGGGTGTTTTGAAGTCAAGCGCAGAGCTGGCTTACACTCGCGTGCCAAAACCAACCGGTTCTGTACCTTCCGAGCGGATGGCCCCAAATACGTGAACGGGGCGTATTGCCGTTCGGAGCGCCGAATTGCAAACTGTGTCAAACGCCCTCAGCTGGGCGAGGGGAGGGATTTTACATGCGCGCATATTTGAAGTTTTGGGCAAAACCGCTGGCGTTGACCGCAGCCGTGGGGGCGCTGGTTGCTTTCGGCCACGTGGCAAACTCGGCGGAGGGGGACAAGGTACCGACGTTCACCTATGACGGCGCTTGGCCGAAGCTGCCGCTCCCCAACAAATGGACGTTTCAAGGGATCACCGGTCTGGCGGTCGATAAGGACGACGTCATCTGGGTGCTGAATCGCCCCGGCGATTACGACAACGATCCGATCTTCAAGCGGCCGGAGGTGACGGAAAATTACGCCTCGCTGAATCCGCCGACGGCGATGTGCTGTCTGAAGCCGGAAGGCATTCTCGCCTTCGACATGCAGGGCAATCTGCTGCGCCATTGGAATCAGGCCGATAAAGTGGATGGGCATCTGATCCTCGCCGACAAGGGCGGCAATATCTGGATCGGCTCCGACACGATGCGCAAATACACCAAGGAGGGAAAACTCCTCGGTGCCCTGGAGCGCACGCCCGATGCAGGCCAGCCGAAGCCGGGCGCATACCCTGCGGAAACGCCGATGATCGTGGGCCGCATCGAAGGCGGCGAGTTCGACGAAGACGCGCGCGAGCTGTTCGTCAGCGATTCCTATCTGAAAGGGCGTGTGCTGGTGTTCGACATGGACACCATGAAGTTCAAACGCGGGTGGGGCGCTTACGGGAAACCGCTCAAGGACATTCAATTCGACGAGAAGGCGAAATACGATCCCAAAGCCCCGCCGGCGAAGGAATTCCTCGGCCATCTCACGCTGACCGTGTCGAAGGACGGGTTCGTGTACGCCGCCGACCGTCAGGCCGACCGCATTCAGGTCTACACCAAGGCCGGTAAGTTCGTGAAAGAGTTCACGGTGGCGCCGGAAACGCTGGACCGCGGATCGACGGGCGGCATGGCGCTCTCACCGGATCAGAAATTCATCTACGTGTCCGACATCATGAACAATGTGGTTTGGATCGTGGACCGCCAAAGCGGCAAGACGCTGAGCCATTTTGGCTTCGCCGGCCATTCCGGCGGCGGCTTCCATTGGATTCACATGGTGGCCACCGATCGTCAGGGCAACGTCTACACAGGCGAAGTCGACACCGGCAAACGCGTCCAACGCTTCATGGTGAAGAACTAAGGTGATACTCCCCGCGTGCATGTCGCGCGCGGGGACCGACCTTTCTTCCCCCGTTGTTACGGGGGAAGTGGCGCGCGCCAGCGCGACGAAGGGGGCGCGGCGGCGGCTGAAAATTAGCAACCGGTGACGCACCTGGCGTAACCATTAAATTCCATTGTTTGGCCACTGCGGGGAACAAGAACGCGACTCTTTTTAACAAGGTCCATGAACTGCTTTGTCTTGGATCCTGCCAGAACAACGCCACCCTTGGTCGCCGCCTCGTTGACGTGCGAGGGGATTACGGCAGCAGGCTGGATCAATTCGTCGATCGCAAAAGCCGCTTCCTCGCCCTGCATCGCAAATGCCCCCATGTTCATCACGGCCAGATTGACCCGATAGAAGTCCTTGATAATGCTTTTCATGTCTCCATAAATTGCCGTGTCGCCGGACAAATACACGCGTAGGCCATTTGTGAAGATCAGCACGTAGCCATTTGCCATACCAACGTAGGCAGTCAGACCGTTCGCAGACAGGTCGGCCGTTTCCGAACCGACGACCAGAATTGGATCTGCCGAGTTGCTGTGATCGGCCCGCACCAGTGCGATCTGCACGCCTGTAGTCTGCCCAGCGCGTTTAACGCTCCTTTTGCCTCCCAACTGAAGGTTCGCGAAGCAGGGTGATGGCTGAGGAACTGTCGTTTCTCTCGATAGACCTTCTGTAGGGCAGTTAGGGGTTGGAACACCCCGGATTGACTGGACTTTCGGTCCCAGGAACGCGACGAGGGTGTTGCTCACGATGATCGCGGCGTTTTTTGCCGCCGCAATTTCTACAGTACTGGAATTAGGCGCGGCTGATACCGTTTCTGGACGGTCGCAGGTACCGGCGTTGATCCCCGCGGCCTTCTGATCACCTATGTGATCGCCATGGGCATGACTAAGGAGCACGACGTGTACCTCACCAAGCCGTGGGTCACTACCGCCGGCGACCCCGGTGCCAACGTCATAGAGAATTCTGACGCCCGTTGGATCTTCAAAGAGCAATGCGCGATCGCCCTGGCACAGCTCACCTGTGTGCGAACCTAAAGGAGTTACCTTTACAGTTTGAGCGACTACGTTCGTGTTGGCGCCTAAAGCGGCCAAAGCAGCCGATACAAGTGCCAGAACACGCGCCAATTCCGTAATTTTCATGAGTCTCCTTGCCTTTCCTCAATGAAATTGGAAGTGAACTGACATGCCCCAGATGGCCGGTCGATCATTCCACTGTGACGGAAAGCGTGAAGCGCCCTATGGCACCGGCACTTCGATGTAGCGGAAGGGCGGCGTGACGTCGTGGTACCAGTGGATGGTGTCGGGCGGCATGATGAAGACATCGCCCTGACCGATGCGCCGCTCGCTGCCGCCTTGCACTTTCATGCCGCCGAATTTGTCGGTGGCCACGGGGGCTTTGGCCGTTCCGCCGACAACGAGCGTTGCTGAGCCGCTCGTCACGACCACCACCGCCGTATAATTCTTGTGGCTGCATCCCTGCGCCGGACACGCCGACTTCGTAGACTCCCGGCTGTGCACGCTGACATCGCTCGTCGTTCCAGACGGCGATGTACGGTCCCACAGCGGCGCGCTCCCGCCTTTGGCAAGGGCGGTACCAAACAGCGCGTCCAATTTGGTGTGATCGAACACGGTGACAACGCCAACTTCAGATGGCGTTGCTTCAGCAGCGTTTGCGCAATGCATCGCCGCTCCTGCCGCTACCACCGTCGCGGCGGTAACGATGACGTTCCAAACCTTCTGCATCGGGGGGCACCTTTTCGAATTCGCCGAAGTCTTGCGTGAAAGCCGCGACACCGTACCCCAAAAGTCGCGCCTTAGAGAGTGCGATCTGACCTTGATGGATTTCCCGCCAGGGCGTTACGATGTGCTGTCACGGGGAGGACGAATACAGCAGATGACATCGATAGGCACACTCTCAGGATTGGGAAAATTTTGGGACGGAAACCAAGACCTGGGCCCGGTTCGCTACACGATTGAGGTCTTTAGGGATGGCGGCATTAAGCGCGGAGAAGGCACACTGCGTTGGGCTGGATACGGCCCGTGGGACAGCTATCAGGCCGGGAAACCCCTGATGCTCATGGTGTCAACCGGAGAACAGGTGTCCATCACGATCACGAGCCCTCGCAAAGAGGGCGCGGATATTCTCGCTACGGCGCCAATCCCCGATCCCATCGATTGGCTCAGTGGCGAAGACTGACATCCAAAACCGGCACCGTTGAAGTGGCCGTGCAAGAGGCGGCCGGCAACGCAAAAAAGAAGCCGGAAACCGCATGTGATTTCCGGCTTTCGCATTGAAGATCGTGTGACGACCTAGCCCTTACCGCCCGCGGCCTTTGCCTTTTCCCGCTCAATCGCGCGTTCAGCGCCGGTGACGGCGGCTTGGGCGCGTTCGTTCCAGGTTTTCGGATCGATGAAGAGATTCGGCTCGCCTGGCTTGCGGTTCTTCAGCAGTCTCGCGCGTTCCAGAACGCCGCCGCCGGGATAGCCGTTCGGCTCGGCCCAGCTGTGGATTTGCAGGTTCACTTCCACGCCTTTTATCGCGGCGACGCGCTTGGCCGTTTCCAAGGATTGTTCGGCCTCTTTCAAGCCGCCGCGATACCCGCCGCCGCCCATTAGAAGGGCCGTGTGCGGGGTGCCGTTGTCATAGACCTTGATGCCTTCGGTCGTCGTTACGCCCGGTGTATGGCCCGGCGTCCAGTGGAAGGTAAGATGCTGATCGCCGAGGTCGAGATGATCGCCTTCCTTTATCACCATGTCCTTCTTCGGCATGCGATTGGTGCCGCCGTTCTCGCGATTACCCGGCTTGCCGTCGATGGCGGCCATCATGTCCCAATCCTGCGCCATCGCCATGACGCGCGCGCCGGACAGCTCCTGAATTTTCGCCGCGCCGCCGACATGGTCGAGATGGCCGTGGCTCAGGACGATGTATTTGATGTCACGCAGATTAATGCCGACCTTCTTGATGTTGTCGATCACATGATCGACGAACGGCTCCTGCGTCGTGTCGAACAGAATGTGGCCTTGCGGCGTTGTCAGCAGCCACACCGAGACGTAGCAGGGACCGACGAGATACAGATTGTCGAATACCTTGGTCGGTTCTTCATTCTGAATCGAATTGTCGCGCGGCCGCGTCACCCGGCACGTCTTGCTATAGGGCTCGTTCGCCGCCCCTTGGCCTTGTGCGAATGCGCGGTCTGAAAAGTCACCTTGCAGCAGCAGCGCGGCGGCAGCCGAAGCCGCCGTCAGCATCATCATGCGTTTGATCGTGTTCATGGTCCCTCCCGGTTAAGGCCCCAACGGGCTCTTGGGCGGACTGTACCGCCCAGCTTTGGCAAATCAAACAGGCCGCCAGTGCCAGAGAAGCTGCAGAGCGTGGAGCCGGCCTTCGTTAGGCCGGGACGGTTGACGGGACAAACGTCTTCCTGCATCCCGGGTGCATGAACGACACCGCCCCCCCGCCGCTGATCCCAGGCCTTTCGGACATCGCCGCGCATTACGACGCGGTCATCTGTGACGTCTGGGGTGTCCTGCACAATGGCAAGCAGGCGTTTCTTTCGGCCGCGGATGCCCTGCGCCGCTTCCGGGCCGAACGCGGGCCTGTCATCCTTTTAACCAACGCGCCACGGCTGGCCGACGGGGTCGAGTGGCTGTTCGACAAGGTCGGCCTGCCCAAAGATTTCTATGACGGGATTGTCACGTCGGGCGTGGCGGCGCGCGCCGATCTCCAGCGCCGTACCGAAGGCCGCGCCACGCTGCCGCTGTTTTATCTGGGTCCGCCACGGGACAATCCGCTCTATCACGGGCTGAATCTGAAGCTTGTGCCACCCGATTCTGCGGAGGTCGTTCTCTGCACCGGCTTCTATGACGACGAGACGGAAAAGCCGGAAGATTATCGCGGTATGCTGGAAAATTTCCACGCCCGCGGCCTGCCGTTTCTGTGCGCCAACCCCGACATGGTGGTGCAGCGCGGCAACCAGTTGATCTACTGCGCCGGTGCGATTGCCCGGCTTTATGAGAGTCTCGGCGGCGACGTCGTCTATTACGGCAAGCCTTACCCTGCGGTTTTCGAGCGCGCCCTGGCGGAGATTCGATCCACCGCGCCCGCCGCACGCACGCTGATGATCGGCGATGGGATGGAGACAGACATTCTGGGCGCCCAGCGTATGGGGCTGGATGCCCTCTTTATAGGCGGCGGCATCCATGGCGAGCAGCTGCGCCAGCATCCCGAAGCGCTCGCGGAGCTTTTTCAGAAAAGCGGCGTCACGGCGCGCGCTGCGATGCCTGCGCTGGTCTGGTAGGCTTGCCCCTGGGGCACCCGCCCGATATGAGACGTGATTGCCGGAAGGATTTCTCCATGACCGCTGCCGTTGTCGGCCATTATCTCGAAGACCTCTCCCTCGGACAGTCCGCGAGCTATACGCGCACCGTCACCGAAAGCGACATCCAGCAATTCGGGGCGGTGTCGGGCGATCTCAACCCGCTCCATTTCGACGAAGACTACGCCAAGTCCACGATCTTCCGCGGGCGCATCGCGCACGGCATGCTCTCGGCAAGCTTTTTGTCCACGGTCCTTGGAACGCAGCTTCCCGGCGCCGGTTCCATCTTCTTGAGCGCCACGATCCGCTTCAAAGCGCCGGTGAGAATCGGCGACACGGTGGTCGCCATCTGCACCATTCGCGAGATTTTGGCGCCCAAAGGCCGCGTCACCTTCGATTGCGTGTGCAAGGTGGGCGATACGGTCGTGATCGAAGGCGAGGCGATCGTCAAAGTGCCTGCGCGCAGTGCGGGCTGACGAAGGCCGAACGAACTGCCCATGCGGGTTGTCAGCGATTACCGAAATCCGCCGCCTGAGGCCCAAGGCGCTGTCGTGGCGCTGGGCAATTTCGACGGCGTGCATCGTGGCCATCAGGCGCTGATCGCCGAAGCCGCGCGCGTGGCCCACGAAACGGGCCGCCCACTGGCGGCGCTGATCTTCGAACCCTATCCACGCGAGTTCTTCCGCGCCAAGGATGAACCCTTCCGGCTGACCAATTTTGGCAGCAAGCAGCATTTGCTCGCAAAATGCGGAATCGATTTTTTGATCGTGCTGGATTTCAACGCGGAGATGGCCGGCAAGATGGCGCAGGACTTCGTCATGGACGTGCTGGTCAGCGCGCTTGGCGTGTCGCATGTCGTGGTCGGCGAGGATTTCCGTTTCGGCAAAGGCCGGGGCGGCGATGTCAGCGTGCTCGGCTATATGGGGGACATGGAAGGGTTCGGCGTGACGGTGTTCCCGGCCGTCTCTGAGAACGGCGAGAAGATTTCCTCATCCAAGGTGCGGACGGCATTGAAAGCGGGCCGGCCGGACGAGGCCGCGCGCCTGCTGGGCCATTGGTGGACCGTCGAGGGGGCCGTGTCGCACGGCGACAAGCGCGGCCGCACGATTGGCTATCCCACCGCCAATTTGACGCTCGACCATGTGTTGCAGCCCGCGTTTGGCATTTACGCGGTGCGCGCGCGGGCGGGTTCATCGGATAGGGTGTACGATGGGGTCGCCAATTTCGGCATTCGTCCCATGTTCCGTCTGACAACACCCTTGATGGAGGTGCATCTGTTCGATTTTTCCGGCGACCTGTACGGCGAAATCCTCAGTGTACAGCTCATCGCCTATTTGCGCGGCGAAATGACGTTCTCCGGCCTGGATGCGCTCACGGCGCAAATCGGCCAGGATAGCGAGAACGCGCGCCGGATTCTGGCCGCCACTGCGAAAGAGATCGTTCCGTGACGCTGCAGGTTACCGCCCATAGCTACCATTTGCGGCATTTGATCGAGGAAGACCGCCTCCTCATTGCCGTCGATATTTCCGCGGAACATGAGCTTGCCATGCTGCTTACGCGGCGGCTGACACGCAATCTGGTGTCCGCCATGGCCAAAATGGTGGCCGACCGCGCGCCGCAACCAGGTCCCATCCGGGACACCGTCTTGGATTTCGAGCATAGCCATGCCGTCGCCACCGCCATGGCCGAGGGGCACATGCGCGAAGAAAACCGCAATCCCGAACAGCCCAAGCAACTGGCCGCGCCATTGCGCCTGGTGCAGGAGGTCAAGCTGGGGCCGAAGAAGGATGGTGGGGTTTCCTTGCTGTTCGACAACCGGGAGCAGGTGCTGGTCATCGAAATCTCCGGCGACCGCATGCATATGGTCATCGAAACCTTCCTGCAGATTGCCGAACGCGCCGGATGGGACTTCCCGCCCATCGCGTCCTGGCTGGAGGGTTCCAAGACGGTCTCGGTCCCTCAGAACCGGTCTCTCAATTAGGGCGCGCTGGACCGCCCAAGACCGAAGCTGTAGAACGGCGCGTTCTCCACACGAATAGGCGATTCAAGGCGATGAGGGCGGTTCCTCAGAGGATCACGATACGAATTTGACGCCCGGAAGGCTGGCCCTTCCGGGACGTTGCTGCCCTTTGCTTTCATCGCTCTGAATCGAGACTGCTATGTCCAATTCCGATACGCCCGAAGCCGCCAAGCGCGATTACCGCGCCACTCTGTTTTTGCCCACCACCGATTTTCCCATGAAAGCCGGCCTGCCGGATGCCGAGCCCAAATGGCTCGCCCGCTGGGAAGAGGCCAAGCTCTATGAGCGCCTGCGCGCGCAATCGAAGGGCCTGCCGCTGTTCGTGCTGCATGACGGCCCGCCCTACGCCAATGGCGACATCCATATCGGCACGGCGCTCAACAAAATCCTGAAGGACTTTGTGATTCGCTCGCGGCAGATGCTGGGGTTCGACGCGCCTTACGTGCCGGGCTGGGATTGTCACGGCCTGCCGATCGAATGGAAGATCGAAGAGGAATACCGCGCCAAGGGCAAATCCAAGGACGAGGTGCCCATCAACGAATTGCGCGCGGAATGCCGCGCCTTTGCCGCCAAATGGATCGGCATTCAGCGCGAGCAATTCAAGCGGCTGGGCGGCATGGGCGAATGGATGCGGCCCTACACGACGATGGCCTTCCCCGCCGAAGCGCAGATCGCGCGCGAACTGCATAAATTCGTGATGAACGGGCTGCTCTATCTCGGCTCACGGCCCGTCATGTGGTCGCCGGTGGAAAAGACCGCGCTCGCCGAAGCCGAAGTCGAATATCACGAGAAAAGCTCGCCGCAGATTTACGTGAAGTTTCCGGTGCTCAAGAGCCGGCAGAATCTCGGCGATTGCTCGGTCGTCATCTGGACGACGACGCCTTGGACAATTCCGGGCAACCGCGCCATCGCCTATTCGGACGGTCTTGCTTACGGCGTCTATGAAGTGACCGAAGCGGGCGAGGGCAGCCTTGCCAAGCTGGGCGAGAAGGTTCTGGTCGGCGATGCGCTGGCGGAATCCACGGGCCGCTTTGTCAAAGCCACACTGACGCGGATCGGGGATGCCGATCCTAAGGGCATGATCTGCGCGCATCCGCTGCGCGGCCAGGGCTTCGACTTCGAGGTCCCGCTATTGCCGGGATCGCATGTCACCTCGGATACGGGCACAGGCTTCGTGCACACCGCACCCGGACATGGTGAGGACGATCACGCGCTTTATTTCGCGCAACGTGAAGCGTTCACGAACAGCCCCGATCCGTTCGGCATGATCGCGCCGGATGGTTCGTACACGGATAAAGTGCCGCTGTTTGCCGGCAAGAAGATCCTCACCCCCGAAGGCAAGGATGCCGATGCCAATGGCGCGGTCATCAAGGAGCTGATCCTGGCGGGCAATCTGCTCGGCAAAGGCAACCTGCGGCACCAATACCCGCATTCCTGGCGGTCCAAAGCGCCGGTCATTTTCCGCGCCACGCCGCAATGGTTCGTGGCGATCGACAAGCCGTTCACGGGCTCCAATCAAGCGAGTTTGCGCGAGATCGCGCTCGGCGCGGTTGCGGCGACGCGCTGGTATCCCAAAGCGGGCGAGAACCGCATCGGCGCCATGGTGCGCGACCGCCCCGATTGGGTGCTGTCGCGTCAGCGCGCCTGGGGCGTGCCGATAGCGGTGTTCGTGCATAAGGGAACGGGCGAGCTATTGCGCGATGAAGCGGTACACGCGCGCATTGCCGAAGCCTTCGAAAAGGAAGGCTCGGACGCCTGGTATTCCTCGCCGCCGTCACGCTTTCTGGGCGAGCACCACGAGGCCGATTATGAGCAGGTCACGGATATTCTGGATGTCTGGTTCGATTCCGGCTCGACGCATTCTTTCGTGGTGGAGAAGCCGGCGGACGAATCCTGGCCGCACAAGGACTACGCCGATCTTTATCTCGAAGGATCGGATCAGCACCGGGGCTGGTTCCAGTCATCGCTGCTTGAATCCTGCGGCACGCGCGGGCGTGCGCCCTACGATGCGGTGCTGACGCACGGTTTCGTGCTCGACGAGCAGGGCCGAAAAATGTCGAAGTCGCTCGGCAATGTTGTCGCGCCTCAGACCATCATGAAGCAGAACGGCGCGGAAATTTTGCGCCTCTGGGTAGCCTCGTCCGATTTCACGGAAGACCTGCGAATCGGCAATGAGATCATCAAAGCGTCGGTCGATTCCTACCGGCGCTTGCGCAACACGATCCGTTTCATGCTCGCCAATCTGGAAGGGTTCGACGAGCTGGAACGCATCGCGCCCGCCGACATGCCCGAGCTGGAGCGGTTCATTCTGGCAAAACTCGCCGAGCTGGATGCCGATGTGCGCGCAGGCTATTCGGATTATGACTTCACCAAGGTCTTCACCACGCTGTTCAACTTCGCCACCACGGATTTGTCGGCGTTCTATTTCGATATCCGTAAAGACGTCCTTTATTGCGATTCGAAATACAGCCAGCGCCGCCGCGCCGCGCTGACCGTTATCGACGCGCTGTTCACACGGCTGGTGATATGGCTGGCGCCGGTCTTATGCTTCACGATGGAAGAAGCCTGGACGACGCGCTTCGGCATGGACGAGAGCGTACACTTGCAAGTCTTCGCGCCGGTCGGGGATGGCTGGGCGAACACTGCGCTGGTCGCCAAATGGGATCGGGTCCGCGCGCTGCGGCGTGTGGTGACGGGGGCGCTGGAAATCGCCCGCCGCGACAAGGTGATCGGCGCCAGCCTGGAAGCCGCGCCCACTTTGTATGTGGAAGACGAAAGCGATGTGCGCCTTTTCGACGAGGTGGGGCTGGCGGAAATCGCGATCACTTCGGGGGCAAAAATCGTGCACGGTCCCGCGCCCGACGGCGCGTTCCGGCTGAACGATGTACCGCGGGTGGCCGTCGTGTTCGCGCATGCGGACGGGCACAAATGCGGCCGCTGCTGGATGGTCCTGCCCGAAGTCGGCTCGCACGCCGAACATCCCGACCTTTGCAACCGCTGCACGGACGCGGTGGGATGAGGCGGGTGGAGGCGCACATTCTAATCACCACCCCCTTGCGGGGAGGTCGAAATTGCTCGCTGCGCTCCCAATTTCGACCTCCCCGCAAGGGGGAGGTGATTGAGAGACGCTCATGACCCCGCAGCGGATTGGGTGGGTGGTGGCGGCGCTATCGCTGATTGCCGATCAGGCGTCCAAGAACTTGGTGCTTTACGGCCTCGACTTCCGGGCGCTCGGGCCGGCGGCGCGGATCGATCTGCTGCCGTTCTTTAACGTGGTCATGGTGTGGAACAGGGGCGTGTCTTACGGCCTGTTTCAGGCCGGAAGCTTGGCCGGAACCCTGCTTCTGATTGGGCTGTCGGTCGCGGCGGTGATTGGGCTATCGTGGTGGCTCGTGAAGGCTGATCGGCCGGCGCTGGGCTATGGCCTCGGCCTTATCATCGGCGGGGCGCTCGGCAATGTGATCGACCGTGCGCTCTATGGGGCGGTGGCGGACTTTTTCCACTTTTACGGCTTTGGCCATGACTGGTATGTGTTTAATGTGGCGGACGCCGCGATTACCGTTGGCGTCGTTGTACTTCTCCTGGATGCGTTCGTTCGCCCGGAGAAGGAGCGTGTAGGGAGCCGGTAATCCGGAACATTCGAATGGTGGCAGGGCATCCTTTCAAGCGCGCTTGCGCTTACGCGGCGGTCTTCGGGCTCGGGCTTGCGCTTATGGGCTGCGAGAGCGTGCGCCAGGCGACGGGCGTGGCGAAGCTTCCGCCCGACGAATTCACCGTGCTGACCAAGGCGCCCCTGATTCTGCCGCCCGATTACAATCTGCGCCCGCCGCAGCCGGGTTTGGCCTCGCGCAACGACCCCGACGCCGAAGAGGCCGGCCGCGCTGCGCTGTTCCCGCTGAATACCACCGCGGCAGCCGCCGCGCTCGGCGCCAGCTACAGCGACGGCGAGAAGCTGCTGCTGACCAAGACCAATGCGCTGAATATCGATCCGAATATCCGCCGCAGCCTCAGCGGCGACTTGGGCCAGGAAGATCAGGGCCCGGCCTTTGCCCAGCAGGTGCTCTACGGGGCAGGGCAAGCGCCCGCGCAACCCGCAGGCGCTGCACCCGCCGCTGCACCCCGGCCGGCGCAGAACGCCCCCCTTCTTGAAGGCACGGGCGCTCCGCCGCCCGCGCGGCCGTAAAGAGAGAGCCCGCGATGCGTGTCATGAAGCGCGCAGTGGCAGGGGCGGCACTTCTCGGAGCATTGCTCGCGGGCGCGGTCATCTTTCAGAAGACGCTGTCCCCTGGCGAGAGCGCGGTGGCCGCGGAAACGGGCGGCAGCAAGGCGACCGAGTTCACGCTGAAGAACGGGCTGAAGGTGGTGGTGATTCCCGATCACCGCGCGCCGGTCGTCACGCACATGGTCTGGTACCATGTCGGCGGCACCGACGATCCGCCGGGTCTGTCGGGCATTGCCCATCTGTTCGAGCATCTGATGTTCAAAGGCACCAAAGCGGTGCCCAACGGCGAATTGTCCAAGATCGTCGCGCGTAACGGCGGTCAGGATAACGCCCAGACGTCGCATGATTTCACCGTCTACTTTCAGCGCATCGCCAAGGACCGCCTTCCCATCGTGATGGGATTGGAAGCGGACCGCATGACGAACCTGGATCTGTCCGAAGCCAATGTCGTGACCGAACGCGATGTGGTGCTGGAGGAGCGCCATCTGCGCGTCGATTCCGAGCCGCAGTCTCTGGCGCAGGAACAGATGTCCGCCGCGCTGCACCTGACCCACCCGTACGGGCGTCCCGTGATCGGTTGGGAAAAGGAGGTGGGGAGCATCGGCCGGGCGCAGGCGCTCGACTTCTATCAGCATCACTACGCGCCCAATAACGCCATCGTCATGGTGACGGGCGACGTGACGCCCGAAGACGTGCGCAAACTCGCGGAAGAAAAATACGGCGCCGTGCCGTCGCGCGAACTGGCGCCCCGGTCAAAAGAAGCCGCGCCGCCACGGCTCGCCGAAACCCGTATCAATTTCGCGCTGCCCGGTACGAAACTGCCGCAGCTCCTGCGCATGTACCGGGTGCCCGGCTACGTCAACGGGCCCAAGGGAACGGCGGAAGCCATGGAGGTCATGGCAGCCATTCTCGGCAATGGCGCGACCAGCCGGTTGTACAAGACGCTCGTCGTCGACAAGAAGCTCGCCGTGGAAGCGGGCGCTTCTTACGACGGGAATAATCGCGGGCCGGGCACGTTCTATGTTTACGCCGTTCCGCGCGACGGTGTCGGCTTCGACACGCTGGAGACGGCCATGGATCAGGTCATCGCCACCATGTTCCGGGCCAACCCAGAGGAAGGTGAATTCGCGCGCGCCAAAACGCAGCTCATCGCCAATGCCACCTATCAGCACGACAACCAATATCTGCTGGCGCAGGATTACGGCACGGCGCTGTCCATCGGGCTGACCATCGAGGATGTGGAGCAATGGCCGGACCGCATCCGTGCGGTACAGGCCAACGATGTGCGCAAAGTGGCGCAGACCTATCTCATCAAAGAAGAGGCGGTGACCGGGCGGATGTCGCCGAAGGCGGGACAATGACTTTAGAAACTGTCATCCCGGCCAGCGAAGCGAAGCGGAGCGTGAGCCGGGACCCACGGAGCCGCGGCTGGGTAGGTCCCGGGTCTCGCGCGAAGCGCTCGCCCGGGATGACATTCGTAGCTAGTCTGCTGCTTGCGTTCCTGTTGCCCCTCGCTGCGAACGCCATGACGGTGAAGACCGTGCAGGGGCCGACGGGCGTGGAGACGTGGCTCTCCGAAGAGCACGCGCTGCCGATGATCGCGGTGAATATCTCGTTCCCGGCGGGCTCGTCCTACGATCCGTCCGCCAAGCCGGGCCTTGCCAACATGACCGCGTCCTTGATCGACGAGGGCGCGGGCGATCTGGCCTCGGATGCCTTTAAGCAGGCGCTGGAATCGCGCGGCATCCGGTTCTCCGCGCAAGCCGACCGCGACTTCATCGTGGTGACGCTGACAACACTGAAAGAGAACGCGGACGAAGCGTTCCGTCTGGCCGCGCTGGCGTTTGCCCATCCGCGTTTCGATCCCGAAGCGGTAGAGCGCATCCGCGCGATGATCCTTGCCGGGCTGAAACAGGAAGACGAAGACCCCAGCCGCGCCGCAGTGAATGCCTGGTATGCCGCCTATTTCGGCGCGCACCCCTATGGCCGTCCGGCGAACGGAACGCCGGCGGGTATCGCCGCCATCAAGCCTGAAGACATCAAAGCCTTCGCTGCCGATCATTTCGTGCGCGGCGGCATCAAGATCGCCGTTTCCGGGGACATCAGCGAAGTTCAGCTGAAGAAATATCTGCAGCAGTTGTTCACACCGCTTCCCGCCAAGGCGGTTCCCGTTGCCGCAAAGCCCACCACCTTCGGTAATGCCGGCACCCGCACAGTCGTACGCAACGAAGCCGCGCCGGTGGCGATCTTCGGCTTTGTGGGCCCGATGCGGGCCGATGCCGATTTCATCCCGGCCTTTGTCGGCAATTACATTCTGGGCGGCGGCGGCTTCTCGGCGCGGCTCATGGATCAGGTGCGCGACAAGCGCGGGCTGACTTACGGCATATCGACCGATATCAACGATTTCCGCGCGTCCTCCATCATTGTCGGCAGCGTGCAAAGCGATAAGACCAAGATCCTGACCGCGCTCGACGTCACCAAGTCCGAAATGGCGCGCTTTGCAAAGGACGGCGCGACGCAAAGGGAATTGGACGACGCCAAGACCTATCTGACGGGTTCCTTCCCGCTGGGCTTGGACTCCAACGCCAAGATCGCGCGCACGCTCAATGCCTATCAGCGGTCCGGGCTGCCGGCCGACTATGTGGTCAAGCGCAACGGCATGATCCAGGCGGTGACGCTGGCCCAGGTCAACGCCATGGCAAAGAAATATTACGATCCCGCAAGGCTGGTGGTCGCGATTGCCGGGAACCCGGCGCCCGCTCCCGCGCAAAAGTCGAACGCTCCGGCCGCGCGGTAATTGCGGCCAGTTCTCAATAAAGGTACGTTCCGCGCCAGATGCGGCGGGTGCTTGAATCTGGCTGCGTGAACAATGGGAGGGATTTTCGTGGCACGTTTTGGATTGGCGCTTGCTTTCGCCGGCTTGGCCGCTTTCGCGGTGATAGGCCCCGTAGCAGCGGCGGAATCGCCGAAGTTCGAGATTGACGCGAGTTGGCCGAAGCCGATGCCCAAGAATTGGATTCTGGGCCAGATTGGCGGCATCTTCGTAGATCCGAAAGACGACACCATCTGGATCACGCAGCGTCCGCGCACGGTGAACGATCGCGACAAGCGCGCCCAGCGCGGCGACAAGTCGATCTGCTGCTTCACGGCGCCGTCGGTCATTCAGTTCGACCGCCAAGGCAATGTGCTTCAGGCTTGGGGCGGACCGGAAACGGCCAAAGGCTTCGACTGGCCGCAGAACGAGCACGGCATTTTCGTCGACTACAAGAACAATGTCTGGTTCGGCGGGAATGGCGAGAACGATGGGATGATCGTCAAGTTCACCCATGACGGCAAATTCCTGATGATGATCGGCAAGTCCGCGCCGCAGACCAACAGCAAGGACGAAACGCGCGTCGGTCGCGCCGCCGACATGATCGTCGATCCGGCCACCAACGAGCTTTACGTCTCGGACGGCTATTTCAATCACCGCGTCGTGGTGTTCGATGCCGACACCGGCAAGTTCAAGCGGACGTGGGGCGCCTACGGCAAGCCGCCGACGGACGAGAAGATAACCTATGATGCGAAAGTGCTGCCGCAGCAGTTCAACAACCCCGTGCACGGCATCCGCATGACCAATGACGGCAAGGTCGTCGTCTCCGACCGCGGCAACAACCGCATCCAGGTGTTCGAGAAGGACGGCAAGTTCATCCGCGAATATCCCGTGCTGCGCGATTCCACGGCGCCGGGCGTAACGGGTTCCACCGTGTTCTGGCCCGATAAGGACCAGAGCTATTGGTTTACCTCGGACGATCCGAACGGGCAGATTCACATCCTGCGCAAGAGCGACGGTGTGGTCGTGGGCGATTTTGGGCGCGTCGGCCGTGGTCCGGGCGAGTTCGAGAACCTGCACAACATCGCCATCGACAAGGACGGCAACATCTACACCGCCGAAGTGCAGGGCCAGCGCGTGCAGCGCTTCAACTACAAGGGTGGCCTGACGCCGATCGCGAAATAATCTGGCGTAAGCTGCTTGCAAATGACGCCGCCGCGAGACCATCGCGGCGGCGTTTTCTTTTGAATCGGCGAAGAAGCAAAAAGGGAAACCACAAAGGGCACAATGAAGACACGAAGGACACGAAGTTTGTTCGGTGCTTTCGGGTTCTGAGCGTCGGCGCGGTTTATGTTAATTCTCGCGGAGCCGCGGAGGAGAAGATGAGAGGGCCGCGACACTGGTCTGTTTGGCGCGCTTTGCGCGCCGCTCCTTCTTGGTGTCCTTTGTGTCTCTTTGTGAACTTTGTGGTTCCCCTTTTTCCTGTCTGCGGCTCCCCAAACCCCCATCAATAAAGCTGTGCGCTTTCTTGTTTTTTTGGCCATCGCAGGCCTTGTTCTTATTTTGTTCTCTGTATGCTGGAAACGCGGTAGGCTGAAGCAGAATCGGGAGCAGGACCGGAATGGGCGTGGCGCTGAACACGCGGGCGGTTATCCGCCGTCTGGACGAAGGGACGATCAACCGTATCGCCGCGGGCGAAGTGGTGGAGCGCCCGGCCGCCTGCGTGAAGGAACTGGTCGAAAACGCCCTCGACGCGGGCGCCAAGCACGTTGCGGTAACGGTTTCCGGCGGCGGCTCAACGCTCATCCTCATCGAAGATGACGGCGAGGGCATGGATGTGGGTGCGCTGTCGCTGGCTGTGACGCGGCATGCCACCTCGAAATTGCCGGTTGCGGCGGACGGCGAGGACGATCTCACCAACATCGCGACCCTCGGGTTTCGCGGCGAGGCCTTGCCGTCCATTGGCGCGGTGGCGCGGCTGTCGATCACCAGCCGCACAGCATCCTCCGAGGCGCACACCATCGATGTGGATGCCGGCATCACGCGCGGCCCTTCGCCGGCGGGGTATCTCTCCAGCGGCCAGTCCGGCACGCGGGTGGAGGTACGCGATCTTTTCTACGCCACACCGGCGCGGCTGAAGTTCCTGAAATCACCGCGCGCTGAATCGCTGGCCATCATCGATGTGGTCAAGCGCCTTGCCATGGCGCGGCCCGATGTGGGTTTCACGTTGACGGACGAAGGGCGGCAGGTGTTGGCGCTCCAGCCGGAGAGCCAATTGTTCGACGGCGCGCTGGCGCGGCTGGGCAAGATCATGGGCCGCGATTTCGCCGACAACGCCGCCAAGGTCGATGCATTGCGGGAAAGCGTGGGGCTGACTGGCTTTGCCGCCGTGCCCACCTACAACCGCGCCAACGCGCAGAGCCAGTTCCTGTTCGTCAACGGCCGTCCCGTGAAGGACCGCCTGCTGCTGGGCGCGGTAAAAGGGGCGTACACGGATTTTCTCGCCCGCGACCGCCATCCCGCGGTGGCCCTGTTCATCGCCTGCGATCCGGCCTTCGTCGATGTGAACGTGCATCCGGCCAAGGCCGAAGTGCGCTTTCGCGATTCCGGATTGGTGCGCGGGCTTATTGTGGGGGCGCTTAAAGCCGCGCTGCACGAGGCGAGCCACCGCGCCTCGACCACGGTGGCCGAGGAGGCTTTGGCCGCGTTTCGTACGCCAGAGATTGGGCGCGGGGCGTATGTCCCGCCGATGCAGCAGAAGCTCTCGGGCTTTGCCGAGGCCCGCGCCTATTATGCGCCGCTGCCCGCTTATACCGTCTCACAGCCCGCCCCGGCGCCGTCAACGAACGATCCCGGTGGTTCTACCGCCGCTGTTGCTGCCGCGCCGGACCTGCCGCCGCTCGGCATGGCGCGCGCGCAAGTACACGAGACCTATGTCATCGCGCAGACGGCAGATGGCATCGTCATAGTCGACCAGCACGCCGCCCATGAGCGGCTCGTGTACGAACGCATGAAACGGGCCATGGAAAATGGCGGCGTGGCGCGGCAGCCTCTCCTCATTCCCGAAATCGTCGAGCTGGAGGAGGCCGAGGCGGTTCGCGTGCTGACGCGCGCCGATGAACTCGCCTCGCTGGGGCTGGTGGTCGAAGGCTTCGGGCCCGGCGCGATCCTGGTGCGCGAAGTCCCAGCCCTGCTCGACAAGCTCGATGTAAAGGGCCAGTTGCGCGATCTGGCCGACGATCTGGCAGAAACCGAGACGCTGTCCTCTTTGAAGGACCGGCTGGACCATTTCTTTGCGACGCTCGCCTGTCACACCAGCGTGCGCTCGGGCCGGCGGCTTTCGGCGGAAGAAATGAACGCGCTGCTGCGCGAAATGGAAGCCACGCCCCATTCCGGTCAGTGCAATCACGGGCGGCCGACTTATGTCGAGCTGAAGCTTGCCGATATCGAACGGCTGTTTGGACGGCGCTGATAAAGCCGTCCCACCGATCAGGCAGCGGTCTTCAGGATCACCACGCGCGTATCGCCATAGACGCGATCATCGACAATTTCCAATCCAGCCGTGGACGGACAAGTTTCGTCTTCCGCCATTTCGGCCACGACCACAGCCGGCGACACCAGCCAGCTGCCGTCGCGCAAACCGGCAAGCGTGGGGGCGATCAGGTTTTTGCGATAGGGCGGATCGAGAAAAGCCAGATCGAAGGGCGACAGCGTGTCGAGCGGGCCCAGGCTCGCCGCGTCGCGCCGCCAGATTTTGCTGACTCCCGTCAGGCCCATGGTCTCGACGTTCTGCCGGATCAGCGCCCGCGATTCCGCGGCGTCGTCGACGAACAGGCAATAGCGGGCCCCACGGGAAATGGCCTCGATGCCCAGCGCCCCGGTTCCGGCGTAAAGGTCGATCACCCGCGCCCCTTCCAGCCCGAACGGGAAGCCGAAATCCCTATGTTCCAGGATGTTGAAGATGGCCTGGCGGACCTTATCGGAGGTCGGCCGGACGCTCATGTTCTTGGGCGGAGTGAGGTTTCGCCCTTTGAAGCGGCCTGCTGTGATGCGCATGGGGGTGGTTTTACTGCGTTTTTCGCCCAGGCATAGGGGGGAGTGAAGCGCTTGCACCCCCTCCGTCCGGTTTTGCCGGACACCCCGGATCAAGTCCGGGGCAGGCTCTCCCCCGTAAACACGAAGGTGTTTTCAGGGGAGGAAAGCCGTCACGACGGTGAGAGTGCGTGGGTGCATGCTTTTTCGGCAACGTGGGTCGGAGTATACGTGGGGTATGATCCAGGTATTCGCGCGCACATTGACGGTCGCCCTGGGGCTGCTTGCCCCGGCCTATGCTTTTGCCCAATCGGGCGCGCTTCCGGACGCGGAAGCCAAGGTCCAGGCGAGCCTTGTGGCGGAGCGCCCAGGCGTTGCGCCCGGCGGCACCGTCACGGTCGCTTTGAACGAAATTATCCGCAAAGACTGGCATACCTATTGGGTGAATCCGGGCGATTCCGGGGCGCCGACCTCCATCACCTGGCGCCTGCCCGAAGGCTGGAGCGCGGAACCGATCCAATGGCCCTATCCCAAGCGGCTGCCGGTCGGGCCGCTGATGAATTTCGGCTTTGAGAACCAAGTCGCGCTGCTGAGCGATCTGAAAGCGCCCGCGGACGCTAAGCCAGGCGAGACGGCGAACATTTCCGCCGATGTCATGTGGCTGGTTTGTTCGGACGTGTGCGTGCCGGAAGAAACCCATCTTACGCTGCCGCTGACGGTTGCCGAAGCCGCCCCGCCGCCGGATGGCAAGAACGCCGCGTTTTTCACGGAAGCGCGCGCGAAGCTGCCGCACGCCTCCCCGTGGAAGGCCGTCTACGACGCCGGCGACAAGCGCTTTGCCGTGCTGATCGAAAGCCCGGAAATCGCCAGTGCCAAGCCGCGCGAGGTAGCATTCTATCCGTACAGGGACGGATTTGTAGAGGCGGCCGCGCCGCAGGCGACGGGAACCGCCGACAAGGGCTTCGTCATCCAATCCACCACAGGTTACAAGCTCGCCACCGCGGAAAAGCGTAAGGGCGCCGGCACGTTGCAGGGCCTGTTGGTGCTGACGGGCGCGGACGGCCGCATTGATGCGCTGAATATCGAGGCGGAGCCGGGCGCTGTGCCGCCGGGTTCGGTCACCCTGTCCCAAGGCGGCGAGGGTAATGTCGGCCTGTGGCAGGCGCTGCTGTTTGCCTTCCTCGGCGGTCTGATCCTGAATTTGATGCCGTGCGTGTTCCCGGTGCTGTCCATGAAGGCGCTGGCCCTGGCGGCCAAACGCGAGGCGCCGCACAAGGCGCAAGTCTCCGCGCTCGCCTATGGCGCGGGCGTGGTGCTGAGTTTCCTCTCGCTGGCCGGGGCGCTGATCGCGTTGCGCGCGGGCGGCTCCAGCCTTGGCTGGGGTTTCCAGTTGCAGCAGCCGCTGTTCGTGGCGGCGCTGGCCCTGCTGATGTTCGGCATCGGGCTCAATCTGTCCGGGCTTTATGAGGTCGGCGGGGGTGGCCGGGTCGCCAATCTGGGCGGCGCTTTGGCGGGCAAAGAAGGTGCCGCCGGAAGCTTCTTCACGGGCGTTCTGGCAGTCGCGGTCGCGACGCCGTGCACCGCGCCGTTCATGGGCGCGGCAATGGGCTATGCGCTCACCGTAAGCCCTGCGATTTCGCTGGCGGTGTTCGCTGCCTTGGGACTGGGTTTCGCTTCGCCGTTCATGCTGCTGGGGCTGTGGCCGCGTGCGTTGCGCATCTTGCCAAGGCCTGGCGCTTGGATGACGACCCTGCGTCAAGTGCTGGCCTTTCCGATGTATGGCGCTGCCATCTGGCTGGTGTGGGTCTTAAGCCTGCAGGCAGGTTCGGACGGCGTTCTTGCGGCGCTCGCCGCTGCTTTGGTTCTGTCCTTCGGTTTGTGGATTTACGGGCGCAGCCAATCGGCGGAGGGCCGCTCCCGCACGCTTGGGTTTGCGACGGCGGCCGTCGCCGTCTTGGGGGCCATCGTGCTTCTGCCCTTGGCGGGTGCGGGTGCAAGGCCATCCGCCTCGGCAGCCGCAGCTTCGGATGGCGCGGTATCCTATGAACCCTTCAGCGCGGCGAAACTGGCGAGCCTGAGAGAAGAGGGCCGCCCGGTGTTCGTCAACGCAACTGCGGCGTGGTGCATTACCTGTCTGGTCAATGAGAAAGTGGCGCTGTCCAGCGGGCGCGTCGCCGATGCGTTCTCCGCGCGCAAAGTAGCGGCGCTGAAAGCCGATTGGACCAATCAGGATTCGGAAATCACCGCGCTGCTGGCGGGCCAGGGGCGTTCCGGCGTACCGCTGTATCTCTATTACGCACCCGGCGCGGACAAGCCTGCCGTCTTGCCGCAGCTTCTGACGGAATCCACGGTGCTGGCGGCGCTGGATACGCGGCCCTAAAGCCTGCGCGCAGATGAAGAACGCGCCCCAAGCGGAAAAGAAGCCGCCACAGGTCTATTCGCCAGCGGAGGGCGCGGAGCGGCGGCGTTTCCACCAGACGGTCAGGCCGGTGATTGCCAGGAGTAGCGGCATGAGGCCGGAGAGAAACACCTGCCCGGCCCATACCCAGCCTAGCCCGACGCCGAAATGCAGCAGATGCTGCCAGTTCAGCACTTGGTCGACGGCGGCGTAATTGCGCGGGTCATCGATGTAATCGATCGAGCCGGTCTTAGAGTCCATCACCACGATCACGCGCGGGTCGTAGGGGGCGAGGCCTTGCGGCTCAAGTTCGATCGTGTAGCTGGGATTGTCCCCCGGCAGTTCAATGCTCATCGGCACGGCATTGCGCACGGCTGACTGCGCGGAAACGATGGCCTGATCGGGCGTCGGATTGGCCGCAAATCGCTTGTAGCCGGGCAGGGGCTCGGTGGTGACATCGGCCGCCGGAAAGGTGTTCTTGATGAACGGCCCGATCTTCTGCGGAAAGGTGAGATAAATTCCGCTGACGCTGACCGCGAGCAGGACCAAGAGGCCCCAAATGCCCGCGGTGCGGTGCAGGTCGAAATGGAATGCGGCGCCGCGCGCGCCTTTGCGGATAAAGAACGCATTGCGCCACTGTCCGCGCCGCGGCCACCACAGGATCAAGCCGCTTATGGCCATGAAGGTCAGCGCCACGCCGTTCCAGCCTACGAAGGGCAATCCGATGGGCGGCGGCATGGCGAGGAAGGCGTGGATGGTGATGAAAAAGGCGAGAAACGGTCCGCGCTCGACAACGTCTTCGCTGCCCAGAACCTGCAAGGAAACCGGATCGACGAAATAATCGCGTTCGGGCCGATTCTCGTCACGCGGCGTAAAGCGCACGGTGACCGGCGAGCCTGAATTACGCGGCAGATCGATTCGTTTTGCCGTCGCGCCCTGCGGAGCGGATTTCTGCGCGGCGGCGATCACCTCCGGAAGGGGTTTACGCTCGCCGGTCCCCGTGGCGCTCGGCTGCGAATGTGCCAGGATTTCGCGCTGAAGCAGCAGCGCGCTGCCGGAAATGCCGATGATGACCATCGGCAGCGATAGAATAATGGCCAGCCAGAGATGAACCTTCAGAAGTCCCTTGCGGAAAGTGCGCCATCGCATGGGAGATTCCGTTTAAAAACTGGTGCCGCAGGTGAGAATCGAACTCACGACCTACCCCTTACCAAGGGGTTGCGCTACCACTACGCTACTGCGGCATCCAGATGGCCGTTCCGGCCACAGGGGCGCTGCTATAACCCATGGTCAGCCCTCGCGAAAGGCTTAAGACGGAAACTCATGGCGGCAAATGAACAAGACCGCCGCCAAGCCCGGTTGGCGGCGGCGCTCAAGGAGAATCTCAGGCGCCGCAAGCTCCAGGCCCAGCAGAAGGCGCAAGGCGCGGAAAACGGCCAGCTTGACGGAAATTTGGGGACAGCGCCCCCGGCAGGACTCGAAAAAAAGTCTCACCCGAAGCAGAAATCCGCCTCAAACGCGCGTTAGTGCTGGCGGCAGGAATGGCCCGCGCAAATGGGCCTGGAATAGCCCCGCCATAAAAGCCACATAGGACCCCATGGATCGTATTCGCATCGTAGGCGGCAGACGCTTGAAGGGTGAAATCCCGATCAGCGGAGCCAAGAACGCGGCCTTGCCGCTGATGGCCGCGTGTCTTCTGACCGATGCCCCGCTGAACCTCACCAACGTCCCCAATCTGGCCGACGTCGTCTATATGGCCGATGTCCTGCGCCAATTGGGTGTGGGCGTTGCCTGGCAGATGAGCGGGGCCGACCATGTCGGCGGCAAGGTCCAATTGCACGCGCCCAAGCGCACCCAGAGTCTCGCCACCTATGACGCCGTGCGTAAAATGCGGGCGAGCTTTCTGGTGTTGGGTCCCTTGGTGGCGCGCAACCGCGAGGCGATGGTGTCGCTGCCCGGCGGCTGCGCCATCGGCGCGCGCCCGGTAGACCTGCATCTGAAGGGCTTGGCCGCCATGGGCGCTGAAATCGAGCTGACAGGCGGCTATGTGATGGCGCGGGCTCCGGCGGGCCTTAAGGGCGCGGATTTCGAGTTTCCCGTGGTGTCGGTCGGCGGGACTGAGAATCTCCTGATGGCGGCGAGCCTCGCCAAGGGAACGACGGTGCTTAGAAACGCGGCCCGCGAGCCGGAGATCGCCGATCTCGGCCACTGCCTGATTTCCATGGGCGCCAAGATTTCCGGGCTCGGCACCTCGGCCATTGAAATTACCGGCGTGCCGGAACTTGGCCCCGCCACGCATGCGGTGCTGCCGGACCGGATCGAAACCGGGACATACGCCATAGCGGCAGCCATCACCGGCGGGGAGATTGAGCTGACCGGAACCACGCCCGAACTCATCGGCGCGCTGATTCCGCTTTTGCAGCGCGCGGGCGCGGAGGTACAGGCTACCCCATTCGGCTTTTCAGTGGCGCGCAATGGCGGCGGCGTGCACGCGGCCGATATGGTCACAGAGCCGTTCCCAGGGTTTCCCACTGATCTGCAAGCGCAATATATGGCGCTGATGGCGGTGTCGGACGGCACCGCGCGCATACGCGAAACCATCTTCGAAAACCGCTTTATGCATGTGCCCGAACTGTTGCGCATGGGCGCGGACATTAAAGTCGAAGGCGATACGGCAATCGTCACGGGCCACAATCCGCTGAAAGGCGCCCCCGTCATGGCCACCGATTTGCGCGCTTCGGTCAGCCTCGTGCTCGCGGCCTTGGCGGCGGAAGGCGAAACCATCGTCAATCGCGTTTACCATTTGGACCGCGGCTTCGAGCGGCTGGAAGCGAAACTCAAAGCCTGCGGCGCGGACATCGAGCGGTTGAAGTAAATGAGCGGACTGAAGCTGCTTGCCGAAGACGAAGAAGATCTGAAGATCCTGTCAGCCCATCTGCAGGATGCCGTGCTGCGCGTGGGCGATATGGTCTATCTGCCCAAGCAGCATCGCTTTGCGGCCATGATGAACCGCTTTTGTTGGGAAGATTGCGGCGGCAATCAGACCGGTGTGCGCGTGCTCTGCGGTCTGCATTTCGACGGCGTGTTGAAGGTGCAGTCGGCGCATGTGCGGCAGGACAATCCAAACGCCGTGGTTTCGCTGCTGGCCATCGATTTCAGCCCGGATCAGGACGGGGCGGGGAGCATCGATCTGATGCTGGCCGGCGGCGGTTGTATCCGCTTAAGCGTCGAATGCGTGGCTGCGACGTTGCGCGATATGACGGACCCGCGCCCGGCGGTCTCGCGTCCCGCGCACGATCTGGAACACAGCTAGTCCTTTCCGCTATGAGGTATTTCTGCCGCGGCCTCCTTTGCGGCTTGGGATGGTGATTTATGCCGCGCCGTTTGGATGCACGCGCCGACGATTTCGAAGCGCAATTTGCCGCGCTGATCGGGCCGCGCGAAACCGATGAAGACGTTACCCGTGCCGTGCAGGGCATCATCGCCGATGTCCGCGCGCGTGGCGATGCCGCCCTGATCGAGCTTTCGCGGCGCTTTGACCGGGTCGAACTGACGGCCGCGACTCTGCGCGTGTCGCAAGAGGAAATCGCGGCGGCGGAGCGCAATTGTCCGGACAATGTCCGCAACGCGCTTCTGACCGCCGCCGCACGCATTCGCGGCTATCACGAACGGCAATTGCCGAAAGACGAGATGTTCACCGACAGCATCGGCGTGAACCTCGGCTGGCGGTGGCGGGCTTTGTCGAGCGTGGGTCTGTACGTTCCCGGCGGTACGGCGAGCTATCCAAGTTCCGTGCTGATGAATGCGGTGCCCGCGCGCGTTGCCGGTGTGGAACGCATCGTCATGGTGACGCCCGCTTCAGGCGGCGCCATCAATCCCCTGACGCTGGTGGCGGCGCGCCTGGCCGGCGTGTCGGAGATTTACCGCATCGGCGGGGCACAAGCCGTCGCTGCGCTGGCCTATGGCACTGAGACGATTGCGCCGGTCGATAAGATTGTGGGACCTGGCAACGCCTATGTCGCAGCCGCCAAGCGCGAAGTGTTCGGACGCGTCGGTATCGATTCTATCGCCGGGCCGTCTGAAATTCTTGTCGTCGCGGACGGCGGCAACGATCCGGCCTGGATCGCCGCCGACCTGCTGTCGCAGGCCGAGCACGATGCCTCGTCGCAGTCGATCCTGATTACCGACGATGCCGCGCTGGCGGATTCGGTTGCGGGCGAGGTCGAGCGGCAATTGGCGCTGCTGCCGCGCCGGGACATCGCCGCAGCGTCTTGGCACGGCCATGGCGCGATCATTGTCGTGGCGAAGCTCGAAGACGCCCCTGCGCTTGTGGACCGCATTGCGCCGGAACATCTGGAAATCGCCACCGCCGATCCGAAAGCGTTCCTGGCGCGCGTGCATCATGCGGGCGCCGCGTTCCTGGGGCGTCACACGCCGGAAGCTATTGGCGACTACATCGCCGGTCCCAATCATGTGCTGCCCACATCACGCACAGCGCGGTTTTCGTCGGGGCTCTCGGTGCTGGACTTCATCAAGCGTACGACGGTGCTGTCCTGCGATGCGGAAAGCCTCTCGCAGATTGGGCCGCATGCGATGGCGCTGGCTGAAGCTGAGGGGTTGGCCGCGCATGGCCGTTCGATCGGCATACGCTTAAATCGCACCTAGCGGAGTAGCAGGCATCAGCAGCCGCATACCCACGTCACATTTCCGGATCGCGAGTATCAAGCTCGACGGGGTGGGACGGATTTCGCCCGAGATCGAGCAGGAACAGAAGGTCGCGATCTACGATCTGATAGCCGAGAACTACTTCGCGCCGAAAGGCTCACCCGGCGGGCCCTATCATGTGATTCTCGCCCATGCCGAGACGCGGCTGGTCTTCGATGTGCGCTTGCCCGACGAGAGCGAGCATGGCCGCGTCTTGCTGTCGATGACCCCGTTCCGCCGCGTGCTGAAGGACTATCAGCAGATTTGCCAGAGCTATTACGCAGCCATCCGCCAGCCCATTCCGCACCGCATCGAAGCTGTCGATATGGGCCGGCGCGGCGTGCACGACGAAGGCTCGGAACTGTTGCGCGAGCGCCTCAAAGGCAAGATCGAGACCGATTTTGAGACCGCGCGGCGGCTTTTTACCTTGATCTTCGCGCTTTATCTGAAGGCATAAGCCCGCCGGCGCTTGATTTTCGGTTGGGCAAGTGCATCCTCCCGCCTGCCTAAGTCATCCCCTTTAAGGACCCGAATGGCCAAAGAAGAACTGCTCGAATTTCCCGGCATCGTCTCGGAATTGCTCCCCAACGCCACGTTTCGAGTGAAGCTCGAAAACGGGCACGAGATTATCGCCCACACGGCTGGAAAAATGCGCAAGAACCGCATCCGCGTGCTGGTCGGCGACAAGGTTCTGGTCGAAATGACGCCATACGATCTGACCAAGGGCCGCATCACCTATCGCTTCAAATAGCAGAGCGCCACGCCCCGTGGCCGCTTCCCTCCCATTGATCCTCGCCAGTGCGAGCCCACGGCGCGCGGCGCTGCTGCAGCAGGCCGGAATCGTGCCTGCGCAGGTTATAGCGCCCGACGTCGATGAGACGCCGCTGAAAGGCGAACAGCCGCGCGCCTATGCGCTGCGCTTGGCCGTGGCCAAAGCGGAAGCGGTTATGTCGCTCATCTACCCTCCCCTTGAGGGAGGGTCGAACCGCGAAGCGGTTCGGGGAGGGGAGTTGGGATCGAACGTCCCCTCCCCGAATTTTCAAGCTTCGCTCGAAAATTCTACCCTCCCTCAAGGGGAGGGTCGGGCGGTTGTACTCGCCGCGGATACCGTTGTGGCGCTGGGGCGGCGTATTTTGCCGAAAGCGGAATCGCCCGCAGAGGTGGAGCGCTGCCTTCGTCTGCTGTCCGGCCGCCGCCACCAAGTCATCACCGCCGTCGCTGTCGCCTTTCCTCCCCCGCTTGCGGAGGAAGGGGACCGCTTTTCTTCCCCCGTTGTTACGGGGGAAGTGGCGCGCGCCAGCGCGACGAAGGGGGCGCAGGCCTCACCGAAGCTCCGCACGCGCGTCGTCATGACCCGTGTCGCCTTCAAGCAACTTACGCCGCAGGAAATCGCCGCTTACATCGCGTGCGGCGAGGGCGAGGGAAAAGCCGGCGGCTACGCCATACAGGGACGCGCGGAAGCTTTCGTGCGCTTCATCAACGGCTCTTACAGCAACGTTGTCGGCCTGCCACTGTATGAGACGGTCGCATTGTTAGGGTGAGCAGTGAGGAGCGTCGGCGCTTCCACCACTCTCTACTCCCTACTCACCCGTCACTTCGCCGGCGCCATGTTCGGCGTGAACTTCTGTATCCGCATGCCTACGTCGACTTCGCCGGTGTAGATGTTGCCCTTCGAGTCCGAGACGATCTGGTGGATGTTGTGGAATTGGCCCGTCTGCTTGCCGTAATGGCCGAATGAGCCGACTTCCTTCCCGTCGTCGCGGCGGATGATCACCGCTTCGCCATCCGCGCCATCGGCGACAATCAGATAGGTCTGGTTGCGGTCGGGCCAGAAGGCGATGTCGTAGGACGAGCCAGTGCCTTTGGTTTCGGGACGCACCACCAAGTCCTTCACGAAGGTGCCGTCCTTGCGGAACACTTGTACCCGGTCGTTGGTGCGGTCGCAGACATAGACCATCCCGTCATTCGCGATACGTACGCAATGCACAGGATTGGCGAATTGCTCGGACTTCGGATTGTAGTTGGGCAGTTTCGCATCGGCGGGTTGTTTGCCGTACGCGCCCCACATGCGCTTGAAGGACATCGTGTTGGCGTCCAGCACGATGAGGCGGTGGTTGAAATAGCCATCCGACAGAAACAGCTCGTTCGTCTGTTCGTCGAGCGCGATGCTGGCGGTGCCGCTCAGCGCAGTCGTGTCCTGGCTTCCCGCTGTCGGGCCCTGCTTGCCGAATTTGGCGAGGAACTTTCCGTCGCGCGTGTATTTCAGAAGCGTGCCGTCCTTGTTGCCGCTGCCCGTCAGCCAGACATTGTTGCTCTTGTCGACCATGATGCCGTGTTCGACATCGGGCCAATCGGGATGATAGCCGGGCGCGCCCCAGGATGAGACCACATTCCCTGCGGCATCAAATTCGATGACCGATGGCGCGGCCTGGCAGCATTTCGCGCTTTTCTTCACGGCGAGATCGACGTCCTTCAACGAACGCGGCCGCTGGAAGACCCAGATGTGGTCCTGTGCATCGACCGTCATGCCGCCGATCTGTCCCAGAATCCAATTGTTCGGAAGCTGCTTGGGCCAAAAGGGATCGACTTTGTATTCCGGTCCTTCGGCACGCGCCGGAACCGCCGCGGCGACAGCGAACGCAAGCACAGTCAGCATCAGTGTGGAGCGCAGTTTCATCGTGTGGCCTCCCGGTCCAGCAGCGTTCGTCGGATTATTACGGCGCCATATTCGGCGTAAATTTCTGGATGCGTTTTCCGGTGTCGACTTCACCCGTATAGAGATTGCCCTTCGAATCGACAGCCATCACGTGCACCCAGTGGAACTGGCCGGCCTGCCGCCCGCCGGTGCCGAAGGTGCTTACCACCTGCCCGTCGGAGCGCCGCGCGATGCGCACCAGATTGTTCGTGCCGTCAGCGATCAGCATGTAAGTGTTGTTGCGGTCGGGCCAGAAGACCATGTCCCAGGTCGAGCCCGACTGGCGGCTGTCTTTGTCGAAGACGAATTCCTTCACGAAGGCGCCGTTCTTCTGGAACACCTGAATGCGATTGTTCGAGCGGTCGCAGACGTAGACAAGGCCGTCGTTGGCGATCTTCACGCAATGCACCGGGTTGGCGAATTGCTGCGCGGCCGGATTGTACATAGGCAGATTTTCATCAGTGGGCGGCTTGCCATACGCGCCCCACATCCGCTTGAAGGCGAAGCTGTCGGCATCGATCACCATGATCCGGTGATTGCCGTAGCCGTCGGCGAGATACAGTTCGTTCGCCGGTGCGTCGAAGAATATGTCCGCCACGCGGCCGACGCTGTTGGTGTCCTTGCTGCCCATGGGCATGCCGAGCTTGCCGAGCTGCTTGACGAATTTTCCCTCCGTCGAGAACTTCAGCAGCATCTGATCCTTCGCGCCGTTGCCGGCGAAGAAGATGTTGCCCTTGCCGTCCAGCCGCAGCGCGTGTTCCTGCTCGGGCCAGTCATAGCCTTCACCGGGGCCGCCCCAGCCTTTGAGGAAAGTTCCCGCGCCGTCGAACTCCATGATCGAAGGCGCCGGGGCGCAGCATTTCGACTGCGGCGGATTTTGCGCGGCGCCTGCCTCATCTTTGGTCAGCGAGCGGGGACGCTGGTTCACCCAGATATGATCCTGCGCATCGACGGTGATGCCGCCGACCTGCCCCATGATCCAATTGTTGGGCAGCGTCTTGGGCCAGAACGGATCGACTTTGAAGGTTGGGCCTTCGGCGTGTGCGGATGACCCGACGGTCAGTCCCGCCAATGCCGCGAGGGCAAATGCGCACTTGCGCGTAAAGTACGGCATAGAGTTCCTCCCCATTCCTTGCGCGGCCAAGCGGCGCGCAATTTTCCGGATAATAACCGTTAGCGGCTTGTAGATTCAAACAAAGTCACGCGGGACCCGAGCAATTCCCAAATGGGCCTGCTAGATTGACCTCCAAACGGAGTTTCCTTTGCCGAAAGACGTATTGATCAACGCCGGGGCTGGCGAAGTGCGGGTTGCGGTCATCGAGGACGGGGTTCTCGATCAGCTTTGGCTTGAACGCACCATCGGCTTCGAGGAGGTCCCTGGACGCAAGCGCGAGCGGGCGGCCAATGGGGCGTCGCGCAGCATTGTCGGCGACATTATCTTGGGTCGCGTGCAGCGGGTTCTGCCCGCGATGCAGGCCGCTTTCGTCAATATCGGGCTCGACCGGGCCGGTTTTCTGGCAGCCCGCGAGGCCCGTCCGCGCACGGCGATTTTCCGGGACGATCCGTATACGGAAGAAGACCGGCAGTTGCGCATTTCCGACTTCGTGCGCGAGGGCGATGAGATATTGGTGCAGGTGGTCAAGGACCCCATCGCCGAAAAGGGCGTGCGGCTTTCGGCCAATATCACCATCCCAGGGAGGCTTTTGATTCTGGTCGTCAATTCGCCGGGCGTGGCGCTCTCCCGCCGCATCGAGGATGGGACCGAGCGGGCGCGCCTGACGGCTATCGTCTCGTCGTTTGCCCAGCCGGGTTTGGCCGATCTTATTCCCAGTGTCGGCTATATTCTTCGCACGGCCGCGATCGGTGTGGGCGAGGCGGAACTGAAGGAAGACGCGATGCGGCTGTGCGCCGCGTGGAGCGACATCGCCGCTCGCCGCAAGGGCGCCTCCAGTCCCTCCACGCTGTACATGGATTTGGGGCCGGTCGAGCGCGCTTTGCGCGACGAAGTGGACGGTTCTGTTGCCCGTGTGATGGTCGACGATAGGGAGGCCGCGGTGGCGGCTCGCGCCTATGCCGCCATCGCCATGCCCGACATGCGCGACAAGATCCAGGCCTATGACGGGCGTTTGCCGCTGTTCGAGGCCTTCGGCATTGAGGATGAGATCGCAACGCTGTCTCAGCCCCGTGTCGGCCTTCCGTCCGGCGGCTGGATTACCATCGAAGCCACCGAGGCGCTGACCGCCATCGATGTGAATTCGGGCAGCTATATCGCCTCGGGCGGGCTTGAAGAGACGAGTCTGAAGATCAATCTGGAAGCTGCCGAAGCCATTGGCCGGCAATTGCGGCTGCGCGGAATCGGCGGGTTGATCGTGATCGATTTCATTCATCTAGCGGAGGCCGCAAACATTCAGCGGGTTCTCGATTCGTTGAATGTGGCCTGCGTGAAGGGCCGCGTTCCCAGCCAGATATTGGGGATGTCGGAGTTCGGTCTGGTCGAAATGACGCGAAAGCGGGTGCGTGATCCCCTGGCCAAGCGCCTGACCGAGGATTGCCGGCGCTGTGACGGCCATGGCCGGCGCAAGACCGTCGAGACGGTCGCGGTCGACATGATGCGGCAAATGGAGCGGGCGGGCGCAACCGCGCCGGGCAAGGAAATTGTGCTGCGCGCAGCGCCCGTGATGGTGCGCTGGATCGATGCGCATCGCGACGAGATCCGCACCGCGCTCGGACGGCGGGGTGTGATGCGCTATCGCGTCGAGGCCCATGCCGATCAGCGGCGTGAGAACTTTTCCGTCGAAACCGCAGCCTGAAGCAGGCGTTCTTTTTCCATGCCCCGCGCGCCCCAATGTCCGATTTGCAAGCGCCCCCTTCCGGAAGGGGCGGGCGCTGCCGTCTTCCACCCGTTTTGCTCGAAGCGTTGTGCCGATGCCGATTTGGGCCGCTGGCTGACGGGCAGCTACGCGATCCCCGCCGTCGAGGTGGACGATGAGAGCGAAAGCGAAGCTGGCGGCGGGCCGGACGAGGCGGGGGAGCCGTGGCCCCCAGGGCGGGGCGGCCGCCCCCCTGTGCGGCATTGAGGCTGATGCCTTAAGCTTAGGGCCGGCGCGGCTGGACAGGGGCCGGAGGCTTCTCTACAAACGCGCGCCTTCGGCATCGTCCGAAGCGGTGCCCAGGTAGCTCAGTTGGTAGAGCAGCGGATTGAAAATCCGCGTGTCGGCGGTTCAATTCCGTCCCTGGGCACCATTAAACATATAATTATACATATAAATCAATATGTTCATGTTTTAAGTACTATTCCATACCACGCTTGCTACCACATAGTGGCTTTGCGTACCGGTGACCCCGGCGCTCCGGTTTTTGTATGCCGCCGCAGCGGGGGCTCTCCCAGATACATTCGATAAGCCGCCACCCAATCCGCCGCGATGGCCTTCTGCGCCTCCTGGACAGCAATGCGCCCGGAACACACCTCTACATGCAGATAGCTCTCCAGCCGATCCTTCACGCCCGCATTCCACGGTGTCCGCCGTCAGCGCCTGTGGCCCAGAATTGAGGTTGTGATTTAAGGAGTGTTTTGGTCTCGTCGTAGTGACGAAGGAACGCAGATGAGACCAAAACACTTAAGCGCGAAGAAGCCTGCGGAGCAGGTGGTTAAGGATATTCGCCGCCACCCGGTGGCGTTTGCTGAGCTGATACGTGGCCTACGCGATGCGCCGCCGGATGCGTTGCTAAGGGTAGTGCGGGAAGTCCGCGATGGCGATTGGTAGGGAAATCAAAGCAATGATTACACTTGATGACGACGTGCTCGACATTCGCTGTCCGAATGTTCATCCCGACGCCCATGCACAGCTGGAATTTCAGCGGACATTGCGAATACCGGACGACGAAAACGTACATGCTCTGCCGGCTGGATTGGGCTGCTTCCCTCTTCGCCACGTCGAAGATTTCTCTGAAGGTCTCGACGAAGTAACGCTGCGCCGCGGCGGCATAATGATGCCGATGCACCGTTCGGAGGCGATGTGGATTAACTTCAAGGGCGGCAGCCGCAGGTCATCCGGCGGCGCCTACCCGTTTGCGATCAAGGTCGCCGCCGGCAAGGTAAACGCGTTGACGGGAGGGGCCTGGTCCACGGATTTGTGTGCTGAGGAACAGGATTACATTGTCATCCCCGCGCAGCCTTGGATCGATGGCTTCGCCATTTCGAAGGGCATCATCCGTCAATTCGTAGCCGAGCGTCTCGGCGAGGGCTTTTCAGCGGAAGAGCAGCTGACTGGAAAGGCCGAATTCGGAGGGCTACAGATCATTGCCTATCCGATGAAGACAGAGCGTTACCTGGGCATTCTCCGCGCTCGTGAAGCCGAGGCCCGCGCTCGTGAACGGAGCCGACGCATTGAGCGGCTTCGTGAATTGCTCTCTCCCTTTTCGGAGTTTTCAGACGGGGCGCGTTCGGTGGCGGCGGCCGCTACGGCCACCTTGGCGGAAATCGAACACACCATTCGGGACGCGGGGAAAGTCAGCCCAACCGGTGACGTGCCCGACCCCGATCGCATCTTAGCCGAACTGCATGGGCTTCTTGCTCGATGGAACAGCCAGGTCGGCGAACTCGCGAAGCTCTCCCCGCATGATTTCAATACTTCTGACGTGATGTACTCAATGAGCCTTGCGGAGGAAGTACCGAGCTTCCGTAGGGTCATGCCGGCGCGGATGGCGTCAATGGGCTTGGGCGGCGGCGGCCGCATGCGACAGGAAATCTACGCAGATCCGTACGGCGTCGACGCATGGGACCAATCGGCAGGAAGCCGCTGCTTTGTTCATCTGGTCGACGCGGCGCAGTGGGCTGAAATCTCTGGGGGTCCGGCGCCGACTGAACCTCCGTCTCAAAAAGACTACGAGAGGCGCGGTCTGCCCTGGTTTGACTATTACGCCCCGGAGAACGGGGCGATTTCTGGCTCCAAGCTCCTCGCCGGATTGAAGAGTTGGGGATCAATGTACGGAAAGGGGCCCGGAGCCGCTGTGGGTAAGGGCGGTCCGGCGATCCAGTTGGGAACTGCTCAGCGCCTTTCCAACGTCGTCAGCGAGGGTGCGGGTGATGAATAGTCGATCGCCCTTTACGATCTTGGCCACCGCGAGCCGGGTGTTGTCATACAAAATCGATTGCGGCACGCCGCCGAAAAAATCGAAAGCCGCAACATGGCCGTCGCAGAAGGCTTCCGCCGTCTCGGCGGGATACGCCTTGACGAAGCAGCCGTCCGAGTGCGGCAGGTCCATGCAAAAATAATG
>CANJBZ010000009.1 GCA_947473475.1 Alphaproteobacteria bacterium | reverse complement strand
CTGTGACCCGCGCTTCGCTCCGCTACGCGCGCCTCACAGCCCGCGATGACACAACACCAACCCGGGGCTTCAAAGCCCTTTTCTCTTAACCAGACTGGTACACAATCACGCCGCCATCCGGCACATTTTGTCTCCGCCATTTACACCTGCGCGCCTTTGATGTGATTGACCACCCCTATCAAAGAGGGCGCGGCGATGATTTCCAGGCCGGCGGCCCAGGCTGCCTCCGGTCCGCAGGCGGCAGGGCAAATCAGGCCGCGTTCGGCTTCCGACGCGGCAAGCGCCGCCGGCAACACGCCCGCGACAGCGGTAATCTGCCCGTCCAGTGACAGCTCGCCCATGGCGGTGTAACCGGCCATTTCGCTGGCCGGCAGCACGCCCATGGCCGCCATCAAGGCCAGCGCGATGGGCAGATCGTAATGGCTGCCTTCCTTTGGCAGATCGGCCGGCGCCAGATTGACGGTGATGCGCTTCCAGGGAAGCGCCAGGCCGATCGCCGCCAGGGCTGCGCGCACCCGTTCGCGCGATTCGCCAATGGCCTTGTCGCCTAGCCCGACAACCGTAAACACGCCGGCCCCGCCGTCGCCGATGTGGACCTGCACATCGACCTCGCGCGCTTCAACGCCTTCGAACGCGACCGTATAGACATGCGCCAGCGTCATGAGCCCCCGCCCCCGGAAAGAACAATTAGAGCACGCGTACGGAGGCAGAAATCAAGTCAGCGATACGCCGGGGTCGACCATCAGGGGACGTTCGTCGCCGAGGCGGAATTCGGCCTGATCTTGCGGGTGGCTGTGGTAGTTGCCGATGACGACGGGCAGGACCAGCACTTTGTTGCTTGGATTGCGCTGCAAGGTTTGCCACCACGCGAGGTCGGCGCTGCTATGGATCAGCGAACCGTCGCGAAACCGCCACGGATAGCGGGGAAGGCCGACATGGGCTTCCATGCGCCAGATCGTGGCCGGTCCGAGCGTGCCGCGCTCGCCCGTGCCGCTGCCGAGGCGCGTGCGCGTTTGCGGCGCAGGCGGCCAATCCGCCACAAACGGTAAATCGGCCGCCGCATAGCAAGGATCGACTGCATCGGTATCGGCCTGCGAATAGCAAACCTTCCAATCGCCGCCGGCGGCTGTTGCCCGCGTGCGCATCAATTCATGCTCCAGCAGCCCCACCGCATCGGGCGCCAGCCGGTCGTCGAGATTGAGATTCATCGCCAGCGGCGTATCCACCAGCGACAACGCCACGTTCCACGCCTGATAGATCGTCAGCTCTTCCTGGACAGAGATTTTACGCCCGGGAAGCCAATCGGGCGGCGCATCGCCGCCGTCGAAAACATAAATTGGCTGAACCGGCACGGTCTGCCGCGCCAGATTTTCGGCGTGCCCGCGCAGTAAAGCGTGACGATCGGGATCCTTGTGCCAGACGGCGCAAATGACGCTCGTCCGCGGCAGCGGCTTCACCTCGGGACGCCGGAAAATATAATCCTGCTCCAGTTTGGCGAAAAATTCATAGCCTTTGGACGCCATGAACCGCGGAATGCGTTCGTCGTCCCAATTGTTCTCGATCGCAAAGACGCCGATGCGAAACCGTTCGGGATCGAACGTCGAAAGCACGGCAAGTTCCGCGCCTTCGACATCCAGCGAGCAAAAATCGATATCGAACATCGCATGCTTGGTCAGGAGCGCGGCAAGCGTCGTTGCCCGCACCCGATGTTTGGTGCGGGCGCTGGTGAATTGCTCGATGCGGACGACATGGCGCGGGTCGAAATGCGCGGGCAGGCCGCTGAACATTTTTTCGACGGGGCCGTTTTGATCGTCGGCCTCCAGAAAATCCGCTTCGCCTTCGAAATCGCTTATGCAGACATTTTCGCAAACCGCTTTGCGCGTTGCAGCGCATTTGGCGAATGACGAGGGCAAAGGTTCGACGCACAAGCCCGTCCAACCCATGCTGCGTTCGAAGAACAGGGTGTTGCTTAAGGTCTCGCCGTCATAGGCGCCGATGTCGAGAAAAACGCCGTTGCGCTTGCCGCGAAAAAAATGCTCGAGCAGAAAGCGGTCCTGGCCGACTTGCGAAAAGAATTTCACGAATGCGCTCGGGGCTGTGTATCGCCGTCAGCTTTCCCAGGGCGCGCCGCCCCGGTCAAGCGAACGCGTCCCTTCGGCAGCGGCAGCGCTGCTTCGGATAGCGCGTACACGGCAAACGGTTGAAACTAAACGGCTTCCACGGCGGAGACTTCCGGCACGTAATGCCGGAGCATGTTTTCGATGCCGTTCTTCAGCGTGATGGCCGAGGAGGGACAGCCGGAGCAGGCACCCTGCAGATGCAGGAAAACCGTGCCGGAGCCGCCATCGAACCCTTTAAAGATGATGTCGCCGCCATCGGCCGCCACGGCGGGGCGCACCCGCGTTTCGATCAATTCCTTGATCTCGCGCACGATGTCGGCCTGTTCGCCCTCGTAAACCTGTTCGGCCTCCGCTTCGGCTTCGCTGTCGAACAGCGGCACGCTGCGCGTGAAATGCTCCATGATGGCGCCGAGGATCGCCGGCTTTAGGTGCCGCCAATCCACATCATCGCGCTTAGTGACGGTGATGAAGTCACCTCCGAAAAACACCCGCTCCACCTCTGGAACGCCGAACAGGCGCGTGGCCAGGGGGGAACGTTTTCCGGATTCGGCGTCCGGAAAATCGGCGGTGCCTTGGGGCATAACTTCCCGGCCAGGCAGGAACTTCAGCGTGGCCGGATTGGGGGTCGTCTCGGTCTGGATGAACATAACGCTGATATTGCGCCTACGCAGTCATTCCGCCAGAGGGAACGAAAAGAGAACATCGCGGACTGGCGCAGAGGGCACCCGCAGCCGCCCCCTCCGTCTCGCCGCTTCGCGGCGATCCACCTCCCCCGCGCCGCTGCGCTTTGCGGGGGAGGAGCTAAGTCTTGCGCTGGCCCACGGAGGCGCCGGAGACGCGCTCCTCGCTGGGATCGACGTGGAAGTCGATGACGCAGACGCCGCCTTGCTTCAGGATCGCGACTCCCTGCTCCAGCGCGGCCGCCACGTCGGCGGCACGCGTGACCGGCCCGATGCCGACGGCGCCCTGTCCCCGCGCGAGCGTCGCAATGTCCGGCATGGGATCATCCATTCTGAGCCCGATCCAGCGGTTCCTGACGTCGCGCCCGCGCGCCTTCGCGACGCTTTCCTGATGAAGCTCGTCATTGAAATAGGAGCGGTTGTTGTCGATCAGGATGAGCATCGGAATGCGGTGGCGCACGGCGGTCCAGATGGCGGTGGCGCCCATGCAGAAATCGCCATCGCCCAAAACCGACACCGCGTGACGGCCCATCCGCTCCAGCGCAACTGCCGCGCCGACGGAAAGACCGGGGCCAGAGCCAAGCCCGCCGCCGCCATCTTTGCCGAGATAGGACAGAGGATGGTTCAGCGGCCAGATGTCGACGGGCCAGCCGCGGTTCAGCAGGGAGAACGTTACATTCTCCGGATCGTTGAAGGTGGTTCGCAGCGTGGACGCGATCAGCTCCAGCGTGACGCGGTCAGCCGATTGATCCCATGCCTTGGGTTTGCGCGTCTTCCAGGGAAATTTTTTCGCCGGTTCCAGTGTCGCATTGAGTTCAGCGACGAGCGCGTCCGACGTCGTCGCCGCGAAGACATCGGACGGTGCCAACGCCTGATATTCCATGCCGCCGCCGCTATGCAGCATTTGGTCGAGCGAGGCATGGATGATTTTCGCGCTTACTTGTCCGGCCGATGAAGCTTGTTTGAGCGCACCGCCAAGATCGACCCAATCGAGTACGAGAATGAGGTCCGCCTCACACAGGATTTCCCTTGCCGGTTTGGGCAGCGCGTTGAACGGCGGCACCACATGGGCGGGGTGATCGGTCGGAAACATGGCGCCGGTTTTGAGATCGCTCATGACGACGGCGCCCAGCGTTTCCGCCAGCGCAATCCGCGCGTTCCACGCCGCGTCTGTGCGCGCGCCCCGGCCGGCGAGGATCACCGGCCGCTCCGCGTGCTTCAGCAATGCAACCGCTTTGGCGATGGCCTCTTGCGAAGGCCGTGGCGGCGCGGGCGGCTGATACCGCGCAAGATCCGGCCATTCGGGCTCGCGCGCGAGTTTTTCTTCCTGCAAGCCCGCATCGAGGCAAACATAAACCGGCGCGGTGGGATGCGAGCGCGTCAGCAGATTGGCCCGCGTCAGCGATTCCACGAGGGCGTCCGGCGATGAGGGCTGATCGTCCCATTTGACGAACCCGCGCAGAAGCGATGCCTGATCGCGCATGGTGTGAATCCAATCGATCCACGGCCGCCGCTTTTCGGCGGCGAGCGGCCCCGTCGCGCCAAGCACCAGCATGGGCGCGCGATCGCACCAGGCGTTGAACAAGCCCATCATGCCATGCAGCAAACCCACATTGGCGTGCAGCACGCACGCCATCGGCTCGCCGGTTACCCGCGCATAGCCGTGCGCAATCGCGACGGAATGATCCTCATGCAGGCAGAGGAGAATGCCCGGATTTTCGTTGCCGAGATGATTGACGAGCGAGTCGTGAAACCCGCGATAGGACGCACCCGGATTAAGGCTGATGAAGGGAATGTTGAACCGCCGCAACATCTGAGCGGCAATGTCGCTGCCCCAGCCGACCGTCGCGTCCGGCATCCCCACGGGTTTATCCAGTAACATCCGCCCCTCTTATTTTGCCTTTTTTGACATGGGTCACTGGGCGGGGCGGGCTTGTCAAGCAAGGTGGGCCGCAAGCGGGTGGGGGACGGTTTTGCGTCGGCCCGAATAAAAGTGAGAGTGAGGGAAGGGCATTCGTCCTGCGTATGCCCTTCAAATAGCCAAGCACTTCGCACGTCGGGGGGACGATGCATATCAACGCGATGAAGACAACACGCCGGGCGATTTTGCTCGCGTCAGTGGCGTCTGCCAGCCTGTTGGCGGCGCAAGTGGCGCACGCCCAGCCTGCCAACATGGCCGCGCCCGCCCCGGCTCCCGAACCCATTACGATGGATCAGGTACCCGAGCAGGTTCTTGTCTTCGGACGCGCAGAACAGCAGATCGGCGTGGCGCAAGCGGCCAGCGAAGGCGCCATTTCCGGAGCCGACTTGACCGTACGGCCCATTCTTCGCGTCGCCGAGTTGCTGGAAGCCGTGCCGGGCCTGATCGCCGCCCAGCATTCCGGATCGGGCAAAGCCAACCAGTACTTCCTGCGCGGCATGAATTTGGATCACGGCACCGACTTCGCGGCCTTTATCGACGACGTTCCGTGGAATTTGCGCACGCACGGTCACGGCCAAGGCTACCTCGACATCAACGGGATGATTCCCGAAACGGTCGCCCGCATCGATTATCGCAAAGGCCCGTACCGCGCCGATCTCGGCGACTTCTCACTGGCCGGGGCTGCCGTGATTTCGACGGTGGATTCGTTCGACCGACCCTTCGCCACGATAGAGACCGGAAGCTTCGGGTGGGGCCGCCTTGTGAGTGGCGGGACATTCAAGGTGGGAGAAGGAAATCTCACGCTTGTCGGTCAGCTGCGCACATATGATGGGCCGTGGCAGCTGGGAGAACAGCTTCGGCATTTCGCCGGTTTCGCCAAATACAGCACGTCAACGCCGCTCGGCGGCCTGGAGGCAACGCTCACGGGCTACAACGCGGCGTGGCGCTCTACCGAACAGATTCCGGAACGGGCCATCGGTCACGTTTTTTCGGCGCCCGGCGAGCCGACCGTCAATTGCCCGGATCAGTTTTGCGTCATCGATCCCACCGAAAACGGCCTGACCAATCGATGGATCGCCAACGCGCGCCTGACCGGCCAGGATTGGCGCGGCAATGTCTATGCCCAGTATTACAACTGGCATATGTCGTCCAATCCGACATACTTCCTTGAAGACCCGGTGAACGGCGACGAAATTCTTCAGCAGGACCGCCGTTGGACCTATGGCGGCAAAGCCGAAAAATATTATGACCTCACGGACAACCTCTCTCTGCGCACGGGCGTGGAGGGCCGCTATGACGACATTACCTCGGTTGGCGTTGCCCGCGCGATCGCGAATGTCAAAGTCAGCCAGACGAGCCTGCATTCCGTGCAAGAGGCTTCCGCGGCTACGTACGCGGAACTGACCTATATTCCCATCGAAGGCCTGCAGTTGCTCGGCGGTGTGCGTGCAGACGCCTACAGCTTCGATGTTAAGGCCATCGATCCAGGCTCCGTCGGTGGCTACAAGAACGATGGGATTCTCTCGCCAAAACTCGGTATTGCTTACCGCATCGCGCCGTATTTGGAAGTCTACGGAAACTGGGGGAAGGGTTTTCATTCCAACGACGCGCGTGGGGTGACCACCGGCGGACAGCGCGGACTTGTCGAAGGCAAAGGCAAGGAACTAGGCACGCGCCTCCAATACGGCGATTTCACATTCACGGCCGCGTATTGGTGGCTCGACAATTCCAGCGAGCTGATCTTCGTGGGCGACACCAATACCGTCGAGCCCAAAAACTCCAGCAAGCGTCACGGCTATGAATTGGTAACGTTCTGGAGGCCATTGGAATGGCTTGCGATCGATGGCGTCTGGGCGCAAACGCATTCACGGTTCGACAACAGTCCGGGGGCGGAATTCATTCCGAACTCACCCGATGCAACGGGAGAACTTGGTATCTCCGCAATCTTCCCGGCTTATGAAGCAAGTATGCGCGTGCGGTATCATGGCGGTTTTCCCCTGGTCGAAGACAACAGCCAACGCCAAGAAGGACATGCCACGATCAATCTTCGCTTCGCATGGAAGCCGGAGCCATGGACGATTTCGTTCGAAATCCTGAATGTCTTGTACGGGAAAGGTGAAGACATGGCGTACTGGTATACGTCGCGCCTGCCCGGTGAGCCGCTCGCCGGAATCGAAGGCCGCCTCAGCCGCGCCGAAGATCCGCGCACCTTGCGCCTGGGAGCGAAGTACGAGTTCTAACGCGCGAAGCTAAACGTCATCGCCCCAGTCTTTTCGGGTCGCGGTTTTGTACGCGGTATCGCGCTTGGTGATGGTCCGGTCTACGATTCCTTCGGCTGTGCACAGCTTGAAGCGTATGCCGGGCTTCATCACATGCGGACGCGCGAGGATGCGTGCCTGGATCGGCTGCAACGCGATATGTTCGCGCGCAAAGGCGACGTAAGAAAACTTCTCGTCTTCGAAAGGAACATCCGCGCCCTTCGCGCGCATGTGCGTGCGGCTGCGCGGCAAGCGCACCGTGAAGTGGCACCAATCCGGTGACGCAATAGGGCACACGCAGGCGCCGGGACAGGGAGCCGCAATACTGCCGCCTTGCGAGAGCAGTGTTTCGCGGATCATGCGAATGCGTTCGAATCCCGCGGGCGTTCCAGGTTCGACAATGAGGAGAATGCCGCTGCAAAGAGTCCACAGACGCTTCGCGGTCTGTTTGAGTTCGGCTTCCGGCAACTCGGCGAACACATAACCGGCAAGGACGAGATCGTGCGCCGCTGCTGTTTCGTGCGAGGCGAGTCCTCCGTTCATGATTTGCGCATTTTGCAGCGCCGGATTGCCGGCTGTTTGCGCCAGCTCTTTCGCTGCCTTCAGCAACGCCGTGCTTCGATCGAACATCGTGATCGTATGCAGCGACGGATACGCCTGCGCCGCAGCCCAGCTTGCCGTGCCGGGACCCGATCCGAAATCGAGCAAGGATTGCGGAAAGAATCCCGGCGCTCGTGCGGCAACGGCGTTCAGAGAAGCGGCGATTGCCGCATAGGTTGCGGGCAGGCGCGCCGCCAAATACGCGGCGACATCGCCGGCGTCGCGGATGGTGGCATCCGAGCCCCGGCCATCACGATACGCATCGGACGTTCGCGCCGCGCGCGCGGCAAGCGATTGCTGCGGCGCCGCATGGACGAGCTGCTCGATCGCATCGCGTAATTCGGGTGGAAGCGCCGCGAATGTCACGCCAGCGCGTCAACCTGTTCATCGCTGAGATTGCCGGGAACGACCGTCACCGGAATGGAGTACGCGTTGCCCGTTGGCCCGGCAATCAGCGACACCAGCGGGCCCGGCCCTTCCTTGGAAAGGCCCGCCGCGAGAACCAGAATCGAAATCGCGCGGTCATCCCTGATGAGCGCCCGTATTTCATCGGAGGCACGTCCTTCGCGGATGACAAATTCGGGCGTGGTGCCGACGATGTCGTTTACAATTCTTGCGGCTTCGTGCAGCGCGCGCTCAGCTTCCTCTCGCGCTTCCTCGCGCATCTTGCGCTCGACACCGGCCCATTGCTGAAAGTCCGCCGGCGCAATCACATATAACAGCGACACGAGGCCATTGGTGTGTTGCGCCCGGCGCGCGGCAAAGCGCAAGGCGACCTTGCATTCTTCCGTCTCATCGACAACGGCAAGGAATTTCCGCTTGGCGGGCGTGAGAGGCTGCTGCTGCGATGTCTCGCTCATGTGGCCTATGTGCTCTTTCACGGGGCCTGCCGCAAGGCAAGCGGCAGAAAGTAAAAAGGGGAACCACAAAGGACACTAAGAGACACTAAGGACACGAAGCTTGATGAGCGCGTGGTACGCGCCTGAAGTTCTTAGTGAACTTCGTGTCTCCTTTGTGTTCTTTGTGGTTCCCCTTTTTTAAAAATCGGGCGCCTTGGTTTGCGGAATGGGGAAGGCATCTTTGGCCCCAAACAACGCATTGGGATTTTCCGCGCAGCTCGATTCCAGAATCGGTCCCGCGGCCGATGTCGAAGAAATGGCGCTGTTCGATTCCGTGACATCCGCGACGCTCGGCTCCACGCGCTTGTAACGCTGCATGGCGTTCCACGGCTTTGTAAAAGCGCCCGGATCTTCGACGTGAAGGTTCACTTCCAGGACCTTGCCGCCATTGGTCATATGAAAGCGCTCGACGGTGTGCAGCTTTTCCGTGTGCGGCGTGCGGTAATTGTCGACATAGGTGCGCGTATCGACGCCGACCGTGTCCACCACCAGCGTATCGCCTTCGTAATGGCCGACCGATTCACCGTACCAGGACGGCTTGACGGCCTTCGAATGCGGCACATCGAGATACACATGCCGTATTTGATGATCGGCCTGCCAGATCATCAGCACCTCTTTCGGCGACTGCACGAAATAAACGGGCTGCACGGGATACAGCAGGAAGCCCGGCGTGCCGATCGGCCAACAGCTCGCCTGACGGCTGTACATGGATTTTCCGGCGATGACCGCCTCGTTATACGGGCGCATCTGATCGCGCACCCAAGGCTGAAGCAATGGGCTGCTGAGATCGGCGATGGGAAAGGACGGCTGCGCACCCGAGGCGCGGAAATCGTCATTGCTCACGCGCCGGTGGCCAGGATCGACCGGGACCGGCCCCTGCCCCGTGGGTGGCTCCATGTATTCGGGTGCGGCCGCCACCCATCCAACGGATGGGTTGGGTGCGAACTCCGGCGTCGCGCTTGCGCTCTGCACGGCAGAAGCGCCTGCAGCGCAGGCCACGCACGCAACGCTCGCGAACAATGCTGATTTACCGATGCGCATAGTCCCCTCCTCAGAAATCGGGTATCTGTGTCTGCGGAAGAGGAGCCGCACCGACGGCGCCGAATAATCCGTTCGGATTTTCTGCACAGCTCGATTCCAGAATAGGCCCGGCTTCGGCGGTTGAACCAAGCAGGTTGTTTTCCACCTTCGCTTCGAAAACGCCGGGCTCAACCCGCTTATAACGCTGAATAGCGTTCCACGGCGTCGTGAACGCCCCTTCGTCTTCCACGTGCAAATCGACCTGCATAACCATCCCGCCATCGGTCATGTGAAAGCGTTCGATGGTGTGAAGCTTCTCCGAATGGGGCGTCTCGAAATTGTCTACGAACGTGCGGGTCGAGATTGCGATGGTGTCGACCACGAGCGTGTCGCCTTCATAATGGCCAACGGATTCGCCGAACCAGGACGGCTTCGGATTTGGCGAATGAGGCACGTTCATAAAGACGCGGCGAATCATATGATCCGCCTGCCAGACCATCACCACTTCCTTGGGAGACTGAATGAAATAAACGGGCTGCACAGGATAAAGCAGGAAGCCGGGCGTGCCGATCGGCCAGCAACTCGCCTGACGCGAAAAGCCCGTGCCGCCCGCCAGGATGCGATCATTGCGCATCTTCATCTGGTCGCGTGCCCAAGGCTGCAGGATCGGCGCCTCTAAATCCCCGATGGCAAATAGCGCCTGCGCGCCCTGCTCGCGCACGTCGTTGTTGGCCGCCTGACGCCGTCCGCGCGCAGGTCCCACCGGGCCGGGGCCACTGGGCGGGTTTAGGTAACGCGCACCCGACGCAACCCAGCCGATGGACGGATTGGGCGCGAATTCCGGCGGCGCGGCAGGCGCGGCCACGGCCGCCGCCACTGACAGAAATACGCCACCTGCAATCCAGGCGGCCCCGAATGTCTTCATCCCCGTTCCCCAACCCCACGCAAGACTTCACGTAGACTTGAGATTAGCATCAGATCGGGTGTTTGGGGCGAGAAGGATGCGCTTTTCCATTGCCGTAGCGGCGGCTTTGAGTGTGGCCCTGGCCGATCCTGGCGGGGCGCAAACGCCGGCGTTCCATCTGCAGGAAGCGACGATTGCCTCTATCCATGAGGCCTTCGCCCGCGGCGAGCTGAGCTGCGTGCAGTTGACCCGCGCCTATCTCAACCGGATTGAGGCTTACAATCTCAAAGGCCCGGCGCTCCATGCCATCATCACGGTCAACCCGAGGGCGCTCGATGTGGCCGCCGAAATGGACCGGCACTATCGCGATAACCGCGCCGGGGTTGGCCTACTGCACTGCATTCCGATGATCCTGAAGGACAATTTCGACACCCAGGACATGCCGACGTCGGGCGGCAATATCAGCATGAAGGCGTCGCAGCCGTCGAAGGACGCCTTTACGGTGGCCAAGATGCGCAAGGCGGGCGCACTGATCCTCGCCAAAGCCAACATGCAGGAATTCGCGCGCGGCGGGATGTCGATTTCCAGCCTCGGCGGGCAGGTGCTCAATCCCTATGACCTGACGCGCACGCCGGGTGGATCGAGCGGCGGCACGGGCGCATCCCTCGCCGCCAATCTCGCCACCATTGGAACAGGCAGCGACACAGGACAATCCATCCGCTCGCCGTCTTCGGCCAACAGTCTGGTGGGCGTACGACCGACGCGCGGATTGGTCAGCCGGCGCGGCGTGATTCCGGCAAGCGAAACGCAGGACGAAGTAGGGCCGATTGCACGCACCGTCACCGACGCGGCGCTGCTGTTGGATGTGATGGCGGGCTACGACCCGGACGATGCGGTCACCGCCTACGGCCGCGGTCATATTCCGCAAAGCTACACGCATCTGCTGCGCCCCGACGCCCTGAAAGGCGCGCGCATTGGCGTGATGAGCAACCTGCTCGGCAAGGAAGACCGTCACCGCGAAGTGAACCGGGTTATGGACGAGGCGATTGCGAAGATGCAGTCGCTGGGCGCGACGGTTACACGTTTCGAACTGCCGGAATATGACGCGCTTGCTTCCAATATCGACACGTCGACGTTGGAAGGGCACACGGTCATGGACCACTACTTCGCAACGCTTCCGGCGAATGCCCCGATCAAGAGCTTTACCGATTTGGTGATCGCCAACACATCGGCCGTGCAGCAGGCGCTGCAAATCGAAATCACAATTCCCAACGGCATGAACAGCGACTTGTACAAAACGCGCATGCTGAACCGCGAAAAGCTGCGCATGGCCGTCGCTAAAAAAATGGCCGATCTGAACCTGGATGCGATCCTGTATCCGCATCAACGGATCCTAGTCGTACCGATAACAGAGAAAGATCAGCCGGAGCGCAACGGCGTCCTCTCCAACGGCACCGGCTATCCGGCGGTGACATTTCCTGCCGGATTTTCAGCCCCAGCCGCAAGCGCACCCGTGGGCGTGCCGGTCGGCGCGGAATTGTTAGGCGCGGATTTTTCGGAAGATAAACTGCTCAGTTATGCCTATGCCTTCGAGCAAGCGACCCACGCGCGCAAGCCGCCCAAGAGCGCGCCTGCGTTGGCGGGAGAGCCATAATTTTATCTTCTCGCGGAGCGAGAAAACTTTTATTCCGCGCTGACGTTTTGCTGGCCGGGTTGGAAGGCGAGGCCGGACACCGGAACGATTTCGAAGCCGCGGGCTTGCGCCGATGCGGCCCATTCGTTCAGCCGCGTAATGCTGATGGGAAACGCGCTGGCAACGCCGATCGCGAATCCCTCTTGCCGCGCCGCATTTTCCAGTTCCGCCAATTTCGTGTCGATGGCCGCCGCCGTCTGCACGCCGTCCAACACAACCGTGCCCGTTGCCAAAAACGCCTTGGCCTGACGCGCACTCGTAATGGCGACCGACGTTGAACTGGCGCCGTTGTCGAAAAAGAGAAGCCCGCGTTTGGCAATGCGCACCAGCATCGGTGCGATGGCGGTTTCATCGCCCATGAAGCGGCCGCCCAAAAGATTCATGACGCCGACATAACCGGTGGCGCGTGACAGCGCCCATTCCAGCCGCTTGCCGTTTTCTTCCAGGCTGGCATTCAGCAGAAGCGCGTGCGGACCCGGATCGCTATCGCGAAAATCGAACGGCTCCATCGGAATTTCGAGCAGCACTTCGTGGCCCGCACTGCGCGCTTTATCCACTTCGGCTTGCAGGCTGGAGAGGAAGGGGGGAAATCCGAAGGTGATGTCGGGCGGAAGCTGCGACATGGCCTGCTCGGTCTCATCGGCGCCGATGCCGAGCCCGCGCAGCACCACGGCAATCTTCGGACGCTTGCTCACCCTATCGTAGGTGCGGCCGTAGACTTTCAACGCCATGCGCCCGTCGGCGGCGATTTTGGGCAGCGGACCTTGCGGCGAATCCTGGATCAACGACGGATCGGCAACGATGTTGCCTTGCACTTCACGGACGTCGCGAAAGACGTTGGCCGCGCGTTTGGTCGCGGCTTGCGCTTCGGTCGGAAACGGCCCCATGCGGATGGTCACCGACGGGCTGCCATCGGCGGCATCGCCGAGAAAATGCAAAGCCCCCGCGCCTGCGATCAGAACCGCGAAGACGCCGGCATAGGCGAGCATCATCAGACGCGGAACACGCCTCCGCGGCGGCGCGCTCACGGAAACAGCGTCGCCCGGCATATGCGTATCCGGGAGGAGGGCATCGTTCTCCGCCATGGGGCGTATCAGGCCTGAATGGCGTTACGGCAGGGTTAACGCCGCCCAAACAAAAAGGGCCGGAAGGAAACCCTCCGGCCCTTTCTGCAAACAATCCCGCCGAATTACCGCGCGGTGGTGGGCGCCGGGGTTGTCACCGAGGCGGCCTTTTGCGGCACGGTCGCGACAACTTTGCCGTCCAGACGATCCAGCGCGTAAGCGAGCTGGAAGTCGTCAACTTTCTTACCGTCTTCCGGACGAATGGTCGGCATCTTGGTGTTGCGCTGCGCGCCTTCCGCATCAAGGTGACCGGCCAGCGATGCCTCGCTACGCGAGGAGAACTGATCGGCTTCCGTCTGTTCCTTCTCGGACAGGTTCGACACCGCGATGTCCGGTGTGATGCCCGTGGCCTGGATCGAACGGCCCGACGGCGTGTAGTAGCGCGCTGTCGTCAGACGCAGCGCGCCGCCATGCTGTCCGCCCAGCGGAATGATCGTTTGTACCGAGCCCTTGCCGAAGGAGGTCACGCCGACAATCGTCGCGCGCTTATGATCCTGCAGCGCGCCGGCCACGATTTCCGAGGCGGACGCGGTGCCTTCATTGACCAGCACCACGATCGGCTTGTTGTCGGCCAGATCGCCGCCACGCGCATTGTAACGCTGCGTGTCTTCCGCCTTTCGGCCGCGGGTGGAGACAACTTCGCCGCCCGGGAGGAAATCGTCGGACACGGCAATCGCCTGATCGAGCAGGCCGCCCGGATCGTTGCGCAGATCGAGCACATAGCCGCGCAATGTACCGCCAAGCTGCTTCTTCAGGTCAGCGATGGCTTTGCGCAAGCCGGCATCGGTCTTTTCGCTGAACGAGCTGATGCGGATGTAGCCGATGTCGCCTTTTTTCTCGTACTTCACGCTTTCGACGCGAATGACCGCGCGCGTCAGCGTCAATTCGAGCGGCTTCTTTTCGCCCTGACGCAGGATGGTGAGCGTGACCTTGGAATTCTCAGGTCCGCGCATGCGCTCGACCGCTTCATTCAGCGGCATGCCCTGAATGCTGGTGCCGTCGATGGCGGAGATGAAATCGCCCGTCTTCACGCCCGCGCGCGAAGCCGGCGTATCGTCGATCGGCGTCACGACTTTGACGAGGCCGTCTTCCTGCGAGACTTCAAGACCGAGGCCGCCGAATTCGCCGCGCGTCTGCACCTGCATATCGGCATATTCTTTGGGGTCCATGTAGCTCGAATGCGGATCGAGCGAGCTGACCATGCCGTTGATCGCCGCGTTGATCAGTTCGGAGTCGTCGACTTCGCGCACATAATTGGCGCGCACGCGTTCGAACGCGTCGCCGAAAAGATCGAGTTCTCGGTACGCGGACATAACATTCGTCGCGCCCTGCGCGGCGGGGAACAAAGCCAATGCACTCACAAAACCAACCGCCACGCCGACACTGGCGAATGCGAACTTTCTCATGTTCCCTTTGCCTTTCTAGGTTCGGCGCTCAACCACTGCGCCGGATCAACAGCCTGACCGTTGCGTCTCAATTCCATATAAAGTCGCGCCGCCCTGCCCTCCGGTAGAATTCCTACCGGTTCGCCAGCGAGAACGGCATCACCAATGTGGACATCGATGCGTCCGAGGCCAGCCAGCGTCAGATGGTAACCGCCAGTCATTTCAATTATCAAGACTTGACCGAACTTTTGGTAATTGCCGGCAAACACGATCTCGCCATCCCCCGGCGCAACAGCTTCGGCCCGCCCGGCAGTTTCGAACCAAAGCCCTAACGGTCCGTTTGCGCCGGGCGTCCGCCCAGGCCCCGCAGGGTCGCCAGGCGCCGCGGTTCCAATAACCGGCCGCAGAAGCGATCCGCGCACTAAAGTGCCAGCCCCCGTCCGTTCCGGCGTGACGAGTTTCATGCCTTCCGGTGCGCCTCCGGCCGCCCTCAGGGTGGCGACGCGGTCGATCAAGCTCTTCAAATCGCTGGCTTCCCGGCTGACTTCCTCGGTTATCGAGCGGATGTCGGCAAGCTTCGCATCTACGTCGGCTTCCTCACCGCTCTTCTGCCGCAGAAGCTCGTCAAGCGAGGCGCGGGCGGCCGTGAGGCTTACCCCCTGCGCTTTTGCCTGGTCGTTTTTTTTTGCGAGGGCGAGCCTGGTTTGGGACAGGGTCTTCAGCTTGGTGGAGAGGTCCGCCGCCTCCCGATAAACCGGCGGCAGCATGGCGCCCATCTGCATGGCGCCACGGGCGGCGGCCAGCGAGTCGTTCGGCCGGACCACCAGAGCCGGGGGTTCTTCACCCTGAAGCCGCTGCAACACGGCCAAAAGGTGGGTCACGCGGCTGCGGTCACGGGCAAGGTCCGCCTCCAGCGTTTGCGTCGTGGCGTTGAGGCGCGAAAGCTCGGCGGACGTCGTTTCGTATTCTGCTTCCAATTCCTGGACTTTGGCGGCGTTGGCGATCAGGCGCTGTTGCAACGCTGCGGTTTCGGCCACCAGCCGGTCGCGGTCGGCACGCGTCGCGTCTTCTTTGGTTCGCTGCTCCAGTAGTACGGCCTGCGCCCTGGCGTAGCGTTCGGACAGCGACTCGCTTTTCGCAGGCGGACGCTGCTGCGCTGCTTGCGGGGAGGACACAGCGAGAAACATGGGAACAACAAGAAATGCGGCACGAAGGGCGGGTTTCCCGCTCACCGCGCGGTTCCGGCCGCCGCAGGCTCGTACACAATCAAGGAGTGGCCGGTCATTTGCGGAGGCTGCGGCAGGCTGACCAGTTCCAGCAGCGTCGGCGCCACATCGGCCAAGCGCCCGTGACTTAAGCGCAACGGACCGTTGGCCGGCTTCGCGTTCACGACAATGAACGGCACGTCGAGCAGCGTGTGTGCCGTGTGCGGCGCTCCGGTTACAGGGTCTTTCATCTGCTCGACATTACCATGATCGGCGGTAACAATCAGCACGCCTCCCGCCCGTTCCACCGCCTGCCGCAAGCGTCCCAGGCACTCGTCCACCGCTTCCACCGCATGCACCGCGGCGTTCATGATGCCGGTATGACCGACCATGTCGGCATTGGCGTAATTGGCGATGATGAGGTCGTATTTTCCCGAATCGATCGCTTCGACCAGCTTGGCGGTCACCTCATAGGCCGACATTTCCGGCTGTAAATCATAGGTCGCGACCTTGGGACTCGGCACCATAATGCGGTCTTCGCCCTCGAATTGCGTTTCGCGGCCGCCATTCATGAAAAATGTCACGTGCGGGTATTTTTCCGTCTCCGCGATGCGAAGCTGCTTCAACCCGCGCTCGGCGAAGATTTCGCCCAGCGTTTCGCTGACATCCTGCGGCGGAAACAACGCCGTCATCAGCTTGGACAGCGGCTTGGAATATTGGGTCAGTCCGGCGGCGCAGGAAAAATGCGGAACGCGCGCGCGGGTAAAACCGTCGAACGCGGGATCGAGCAACGCGGCGGAAATTTCCCGCGCCCGGTCGGGCCGGAAATTGGCGAACAGCAGCGCATCGCCGTCTTTCACGCCGGCATAATCGCCAATGGCGCAGGGAAGGAGGAATTCGTCATGCGTCCCGTCGGCATAGGATTTTTCGATGGCGGTTTTGGCGTCCGCAAACCGCGCCCCTTTGGCGTCGACCAGCGCCTCATAGGCCTTGGCAACGCGGTCCCAGCGTTTGTCGCGGTCCATCGCGTAATAGCGCCCGCTGACGGTTGCGATCCGCACGCCTTTCAGTCCCGCGATGCTCTTGTCGAACGTCTCGATGTAGCCAAGCGCGCTTTGCGGCGGCGTATCGCGGCCGTCGAGGAACGCATGGACCTCAACCGTCAGGCCTTCATCATTCAGAATTTTCGCCAGGGCGGACATATGTTCCTGATGCGAATGCACCCCGCCCGGCGACAGCAGGCCCATCAAATGCACCGCGCCGCCCGCTGTCTTCGCCGCGGCAATCAAGTCTTTCAGAACCGGGCGGTCCTTCAGCGAGCCGTCGCGTACGGCATCTTCGACCCGCACCAGGTCCTGCATGACAAGACGCCCGGCGCCGATATTGGTGTGCCCGACCTCGGAATTGCCCATCTGCCCATCAGGCAGACCCACTGCCCGGCCCGACGTGGCCAGCAGCGAAAACGGGCATTCCCGCATCATCTTGATGAAGTTGGGGTGCTTGGAGGCGGAAATAGCGTTGTCCACCTCCGGCTCCCGGCAGCCCCACCCGTCCAGCACGCAAAGCACGGCAGGCCGAGGCCGGCCTGAGGTTTTGGACGAGGCAGACTGATCGTTCATGGGAGCAACTCAATGCGTTGAATCGGAACGCGCGCTTCCGGAAAATAGGTAAGCATCCGCCTCCTGTCCACGACAGCCCAAAACGTCCGGCAGGAATTGCCGCATAGGCAGGAAACACCCGCCCGCTCTCACGGTAATCCGCTGTTTTTCCTGGAGAATCGTCCGGCACGGTTCTGGCAAGGGGCTGCACGGAAGAATTCCGGAAAGCTCATGGCCCGCACCTCATCCCTTCTCGCCTCCGTCTCCCTCGCATGCGCTCTCGTGCTTGCGCCGCCGCCGGCATTCTCATTTTCGCGGATCAAGGACCTCGCCGATATCGAAGGCGTCCGGTCCAACATGCTCATTGGCTACGGCCTGGTGGTTGGGCTCAACAACACCGGCGATTCTCTGAAGAACGCCCCGTTCACGCAGCAGACCCTGCAGACGATGCTGGAACGGCTCGGCGTCAACACGCGCGGTTTCCCGATCAACACCAAGAACGTCGCCGCCGTAATGGTGACGACAGATCTTACACCGTTCGCTGTTCAGGGCTCGCACCTGGACGTGACCATTTCCGCCATGGGCGATGCCAAAAGCCTTCAAGGCGGCACCTTGCTTGCTACGACCTTGCTGGCAGCGGACGGCCAAACTTTCGCTTTGGCGCAAGGCTCGATTGCCGTTGGCGGATTTTCCGTACAGGGCGCTGCGGCGAGTGTAAGCCGCGGCGTGCCTACCTCCGGGCGCATCGCCAACGGCGCGATTGTGGAGCGGGAAGTCGGCTACTCGCTCATGAAGGCGACAAGCCTGCGCCTGTCGCTCCGCAATCCGGACCTGACGACAGCGCAGCGCATGGCCCAGGCGATCAACCGCTATCTGGGCCTGACGGCGGCGACCGCCACCAATCCCGCCACCGTGCAGCTCAACCGGCCCGCCAGCTATGCGGACATCGTGTCGTTGCTGACCGATATCGAGCAACTGAAAGTCGAACCGGATCTTCCCGCCAAGGTGGTGATCGACGAGCAGTCCGGCGTCATCGTGATGGGCTCGGATGTGCGCATCTCCACGGTTGCCATCGCGCAGGGCAATCTGACCATCCGCATCACCGAAACCCCGCAAGTCAGCCAGCCGCAGCCCTTCGCCCAGCAGGGTCAGACAACGGTTGTGCCGCGCACCGGCATCGAGGTCGACGAAGACACCGGCAAGCGTTTCGCCGTCCTGAATTCCGGCATCAGCCTGCAGGAGCTGGTCAATGGTTTGAATGCGCTGGGCATCGGTCCGCGCGACATGATCTCCATCCTGCAAGCCATCAAAGCGGCCGGCGCCTTGCAGGCCGAAATCGAGGTGATCGGATGAGCGGCCTGAGCGCACCGATCGATCTGCAGGTCACGGCGGCGCTGGCGCGCGCCAAGACACCCGGCAACGTCAAAATCACCAACGCCGATCAAGCCACGAAAGTGGCCAAGGATTTCGAGGCGGTGTTCATCAACGAAATGCTCGGTTCCATGTTCGAGGGCATCCAGACGGATGGTCCCTTCGGCGGCGGACCGGGCGAGGGCATCTTCCGCTCCATGATGATCGACAGTTATTCCAAGACGATTGCCGGCCAGGGAGGCTTCGGCCTCGCCGACGCCGTCAAACGTGAATTGCTCCGTACCCAGGAGAAAGCGCAATGAACCCCGCCCCGACGACACAAACCGATCCCCAAACGGAACGCCAACGTCTGCGGCTTGAACAATTACTGACGGTCAGCAGGCGGCTGATCGAAGCGATTTCGGGCGATATCTCCGCGCTCGAACGCGGCGCCGTCCATGAACTGAAAACCACCGACCCGGAAATCGAGAAGCTCTGCGCGTTCTACGGCCGCGAAGTAAAATCGCTGAAGGCCGAGGGCGGTATCAAAGGCGTTCCCAAGCCCCTGATCGCCGCCTTGAAGGAAACCGGCGGCAAACTCGACAAATTGCTGGTGCGGCACGAGAAGCTGGTGTCGGCCATGCGCGAAGCGTCCGAAGGCTTGGTGCAGGCTGTCGCGGAGGGTGTGGAACAAGCACGCCACGGTTCACGACCGTACAGCCCGCAGCCCATCCCCAAACGCGCCGTCTCCAGCGGCGCCATCGTCTACAACAAGGTCGTCTAGCCCGACTGGACCGGCTGTCTTCCGCCTATGGTGCGGGAGTGATAGCGTTCGCGCCGATTTGCGCTTTTTCGCGCAATCCATCGGGAGGACGATAGGCTATGCGCAAACTGTTCGGCGCCTTTTCACTTGCTTTCTGCATTGCTGCGACGGCAGCCGCCGCGCAATCGGAGCCGCCCAATGCAATGGGCGTGACCAATGGCCATTGGCACATGAACTCGAAGGACGTCGAGGCCAATAAGAAGATTTTCGTCGCGATGGGCGGCACGTGGCAGAAGAACGGCAATTTCGACATCGTGAAATTCCCGGGCGTGATCGTGTTCCTGAACCAAGGACCGGGCACAGCGTCGGCGGTCGGCGGTTCCGTCGGCACCGTCGTCAATCATGTCGGCTTCCTGGTACCCGACGTGCAAGCGTCCACGGCGAAATGGAAAGCGGCCGGCGTAACGGTCGAGCCGGGCGGCAACGGACGCAAGGATCAAGCCTTCGTCACGACCCCGGACGGCTTGCGCGTCGAAATTCTGGAAGACAAAGCACAGACGGTTCCGATCAAAAGCCACCATGTGCACTTCGCTGTCGCTGACGCCGAGATACCGAAAATCCAAGCGTGGTACGCGAAGCACTTCGGCGGCAAGCCGGGCATGCGCGGCACCAATGTCGCGGACGATCTGCCGGGCGTGAATCTCTCTTTCAGCAAGAGCGATATGCCGACCGTTCCCACCAAAGGCCACACGCTCGACCACATCGGCTTTGACGTGAAGGGCCTCGAAGCCTTCATGAAGAAGCTGGAAGCGGACGGCGTGAAGATCGAACGCCCCTACAATCTGAACAAGGAATCGGGCGCCGCGCTCGGCTTCGTCTCCGATCCATGGGGCACACTGATCGAACTGAACGAACGTCCGAAGCCGCTGTAGAACAGTAAGAAGGGGCTACACGAAGATCACAAAGGAGGCACGAAGGACACAAAGTCCTTTGTGCTCTTTGTGAAGAACTTCGTGCCCTTTGTGTTACCCCTTTTTTTGCACAACGCGCGCCTGCCTGGGAGGAAAGCCATGAAAATTTCGATGCGCCGGATGTTGTTTGCGGGCGCCACTGCGGCTCTGCTGATGCCGGCCGCGATGTGGACCTCGTATCACGCCGATGCGGCGCAGGTGCAAACGCGCATGGTGCCGAAGTTTGAGGTCGATACGTCGTGGCCGAAGCTTCCCGCGAAATGGATATTCGGTCAGGTGTCCAGTGTCTCCATTGACGAGAACGGCCACGCCTGGATTTTGCAACGGCCGACCACGCTACGCGCCGACCAGAAGGCCAAGGGCATGGCCGCGCCGCCGGTGCTGGAATTCGACGAGAACGGAAATTTCCTGCGCGGCTGGGGCGGCCCCGGCGCGGGCTATGATTGGCCCGAAACCGAGCACGGCATCTATGCCGATCCGCGCGGCTTCATCTGGATCGGCGGCAACGGCATCACCGACAATCACCTGATGAAATTCACGAAGGACGGCAAATTCGTGATGCAGATCGGGAAGAAGAGCGCCAGCAAAGGCAACAACGATACCGAGAACGTCAAACAAGCCGCCGACATTTTCTATTACGCCAAGACAAACGAATTGTTCGTCGCCGATGGCTATGGGAATCGCCGCGTCATCGTGTTCGACGGCGATACAGGCAAGTTCAAGCGCATGTGGGGCGCGTTCGGCAACAAGCCGCTGGACGACGTGCCCGAAGCGAAGAAAGTCCCGGAAGACCAGCGCATCCCGGCGAAAGAATTGACCGGCCGTGGACCGGAGCAATTCGTGCAGCCCGTCCACGCGGTGCGCGTCTCGAACGACGGCCTCGTCTATGTCTCGGACCGCGGCGGCAAGCGCGTGCAAATTTTCACACTGGACGGCAAATACCAGACCCAGGTCTTCATCGACCGCTATTGCGAAGCTCCGCATTGCGGCAATGGGCAGACCGTCGCCAGCACGGCGTTTTCACCCGATCCGGAGCAGCGCTTTTTGTATGTGGCGAGCCGCAGCGCCGCGCGCGTGTGGGTGCTCGACCGCAAAACGCTGGAGCCGCTCGACTCGTTCGGCCGCAACGGTGTCGCTCCCGGCGAGTTCTACGTCATGCATCACATGAACGTGGATGCCAAAGGCAACCTCTACGTGACAGAAGTTCAGGACGGCAAACGCATCCAGAAATTCGCATTCAAAGGCTTGGTGCCCGTCGCCGCGAAGTAGCGCCCCCGCCCGATTGCGCCGTCAGGATAATATCCGGCGGATGGCAGCGCGGCTTACCTGCGCTAATGAAGGGCCATGCAAACCGCTGAGGCACGGCAACGAAGTGCGCTTCCATTCGAGGAACCCATGAATAGCCATTTCTCTAGGGGAATGCCCACGCGGCTGCGGTGGATGTTGGGTGCCGCTGCGCTGAGTGCCGCGGTTTCCACGGCACACGCCGAACCAGCGCCGCCCTATGCGGAGCTTGTGCGGCGTGCCGAATCGACCGCGCCGCGTTTTGCGGAAAGCGAAGCGAACATCCGGGCGGCGCAAGGCGGGACTGTCCAGGCCGCGGTTCGCCCCAATCCCAGCATCGGCTTAGAGGCAGAGAACGTCGGACGCGGTACGTCGTACAACGGCCTTTCACAGGAGCAGACGACATTGTCGTTCGTCCAGCCATTCGAAATCGGCGGACAGCGCACGGCGCGTATCAATGCGGCAGGCGCCGTGCTGGAAACCGCCCGCGCCGAGCGTGACCGGGTTCGCATCGAATTCGCGTATGAGCTTGCTGTCGCTTATGTCACGGCTGAGGAAGCCGCACGCCGCGCCGAATTGGCCGCGGAAGCGTTGGACCGTTCGCAGGAAGATGAACGGGCGGCGCGCGCCCTGGTCAGCGCAGGCCGTGAAGCGGACTTGCGGGCCGTGCAGGCCAATGCCGCGCGCACATCCGCCGAGGCTGAGCTGGAAGGCGCGCGGGCAAATGCATCCGAGGCGCTCGCGCGGCTGTCAGGGCTGGTGGGAACGCTGATGCCGTACACCGCCATAACGCCATCGCTGCTCGACCGCGCGGCAGAGCTGCGAGGCTCCGCGGAGGAAATCTCTTCGCCGGCAGTGCGTGCGGCGGAAGCAGCGCGCAATGCCGCTTTCCAACGGATCGCCGTCGAACGCACCCGGGCGACGCCGGACGTGACGGTATCGCTGGGCCTGCGGCGCTTCGCGGGGGAAAATGCGAAAGCAGTTATCGCCGGAGTCTCGGTCCCTTTGCCGCTGTACAACAATAACGCCGGAAATATCGCGACGGCGGAAGCCGAACTTGCCGCCGCCGAAGCCCGTGTCGCCGGTGCACGGCTGAGCGCGGAAGCGGACTATCGCGCCGCCTTGTCACAGGCCGCGGCGGCGGAACGCCGTGTCGCGGCCTCCAATCAGGCAGAGCAGGCGGCCGGTGAAGCCTACCGTTTGGCGCGCGTGGGCTATGAGGCGGGACGAACGCCGCTGGTCGAAGTGCTTGCATCGCGGCGCACTCTGACCGATGCGCAACTGCGGACCCTCGATGCGCGCGGCGCCCGTGTTCGTGCCGAAGCCTCTATTGCCCGCCTGACCGGCCGCATCCCCTTCGGAGATAAATTATGAGCCCCGCATTGCGCATGACACTGTTCGGCACCGCGGTGCTTGCAGCCGGCGGGTTCGGTTATTGGCTGGCGGCGTCCCGCCAAGCCGCGCCGGATACAGCTCAGCCGCAAGCCCAAGTCGAAAAACCAGCCGCGCAAGCCGATGAGCTGACGCTCAATGCTTCCTATCTGGATACGGTTGGCATCAAGACAGAAGCGGTGACATCGGGAAATCTGAGCCTCGATGTTCTTGCTCCAGGCGTCGTCAGCGCCGCATCCAACGGCATCGGGGTTATTACGGCGCACACGTCGGGCACGATCATTCGTCTTGCCAAGCAGTTGGGCGACACCGTCCGCGCCGGCGAAACCGTGGCCATTGTCGAAAGCCGCGATGCAACGGCCATGGTGGCCGACCGCAGCGTCGCCGAATCCAAAGCGGCATTGGCGCGGTCACAGCTCGCGCGCGAACAGGAGCTTTTCAATCAACGCGTCACACCGCGCCAGGATCTGGAACGCGCGCAGGCGGAGTTGGCCGTGGCGGACGCTGAAGTCCAGCGCGCCCGCGAAGCTGCTGCCGCCGCGCATGTGACCGCCAACGGCCAGATTGCCGTCATCAGCCCGCTTCCCGGCAGAGTGACCGCCATATCCGCGGCGCTCGGCACGTTTGTCCAACCGGAAACGGAATTGTTCCGCATCGCAGACCCGCGCTTCATTCAGGTGGAAGCCGCTGTCACAGCCAACGATGCGCTGCGCCTCACGATTGGGGACGCGGCGCAAGTGATGACGTCTTCCGGAGCCATGCTCGCCGGCAAAGTCCGCAGCATCACGCCTAACGTCAATGAGCAGACACGGGCGGCCACGGCTGTCATTGCTCTGGACGGTTCGCACGAGGCGCTATCGCAAGGCGAAGCCGTGCAAGTGACGATCCTGCCGAAGAATGCGGGGCCCGGCGGCGTCGTTGTACCGGAAGACGCCGTGCAGAACGTCGGCGGGCGCACCGTCGTGTTCGTGCGTACGGCAACCGGGTTCAAAGTACGTCCCATCTCGGTCGGTGCGCGCGCCGGAGGCCGCGTGACAATTCTGTCCGGGGTTATGCCGGGCGAAACCATCGCAACAGCCAATGCCTTCTTCCTGAAAGCCGAACTTGGCAAAGGCGGGGACGAGGAATGATCGACCGCATTCTTTCTTTCTCCGTTCACGCACGCTGGTTTGTCGTCTTCGTCACCAGCATTGTCGCTGCTTACGGGTTCTACGAAGTCGCGCGGTTGCCCATCGACGCGCTGCCCGACATCACCAACAAGCAGGTGCAGATCAATTTCCTGGCGCCCACACTTGGCCCCGAGGAAGTCGAAAAGCGTGTCACGTTTCCCATTGAAACGGCGTTGTCGGGCCTCTCCGGTGTCGAGAGCACGCGCTCTTTCTCGCGCAACGGTTACGGCCAGGTGACGGCCATCTTCCGCGAAGACAGCAATCTGTATTTCATGCGCCAGCAGGTTTCGGAGCGGCTAGCGCAGGCAAAGCCGAATCTTCCCCCGGACGTCGAACCGCAATTGGGCCCGGTTTCGACCGGCCTTGGCGAAATCTTCATGTACAGCGTGGAGTTCGTGAGGCCGGGCGCAACGCAAGCACCCGCGCGCGACGACGAGGCCGGCTGGCAGAGCGATGGCTCCTATCTGACGCTCGAAGGCGAACGGCTGACGGATGAAATTTCGCGGCAGGCTTATCTGCGCACGGTTCAGGATTGGATCATCCGGCCGCAGCTTCGCACCGTCAGCGGCGTTGCCGATATCGACTCGCTGGGTGGCTATGAGAAGCAATATGTTGTTGAGCCGAACCCCACGAAGCTCACCGCCTACGGCATTTCCTATTCGGATGTCGCCAAAGCGTTGGAGGATGCCAATCTTTCCGTTGGAGCCAACTACATTCAGCGCGCCGGAGAGGCTTATCTGGTGCGGGCCGATGCGCGCATCCATTCCATCGGCGAGATCGAACAGGCGGTCGTCGCGACGCGCAACGGCGTGCCCATTGCGGTCAAGGATATCGGCGCGGTTCGTATCGGCGGAGAAATGCGCCGTGGCGCCGCAAGCAAGAACGGCGAAGAAGTGGTGATCGGCACCGCGCTCATGCTGGCCGGAGAAAACAGCCGCACGGTCGCCAGCGCCGTCCGCGAAAAGCTCCTCGAAATCCGGGGCAACCTTCCGCCGGGAATTTCCGCCAATGTTGCGCTGGATCGCTCGCAGCTTGTGAACGCGACCATTACCACCGTGGTTGAAAACCTGGCCATCGGCGCCATGCTGGTGATCGTCACGCTGTTCCTACTGCTGGGCAACGTGCGCGCCGCGACAATTGCAACGCTGGTCATCCCGCTTTCGATTCTGATGAGCGCAACGGGCATGAACGCGCTTGGAATTTCCGGCAATTTGATGAGCCTCGGCGCGCTCGACTTCGGCCTCATCATCGATGGCGCCGTGATCATCGTGGAGAACACGCTGCGACGAATTTCCGAGCGGCAGGCGCATGTGGGACGGATATTGACGCAGGACGAACGGCTTTCGGAGGCCGTGCTGTCGTCGCAGGAAATGGTGCGCCCCACCATTTACGGACAGATCGTCATTTTTCTGGTTTTCATCCCTTGCCTCACGTTCCAGGGCGTCGAAGGCAAGATGTTTTCGCCGATGGTCATCACCCTGATGCTGGCGCTGGGCTCTGCCTTTGTGCTGTCGCTGACTTTCGTTCCGGCGCTTGTGGCGCTGCTTATCAGCGGCCGCGTGTCCGAAACCGAGGTCGGTTTCATTCGCGCAACGAAGCGGCTCTATGCGCCCCTGCTGAACCGGGTCGTCGATCACCCCATCCCCTTCATTGCGGGGGGCGTCGCCATCTTCGCGGCTTCCGTTTTTGCCTTCCTGTCGCTCGGCCGCGTGTTCATGCCGACGCTGGACGAGACGAATTTCAATCTATCCTCGGTGCGCATTCCCTCCACGTCCATTGAGCAGTCGGTCAAATTGGACCTGCCTTTGGAGCGCGCGATCATGACCTTGCCGGAAGTGGCTCTGGTCTACTCCAAAGCCGGAACCGCCAGTCTTGCAGCCGATCCCATGCCGCCCAATGCGTCGGACAATTATGTCATCCTGAAACCTAGGAGCGAATGGCCCGCAGGCGTGACCTCAAAGGATGATGTTCTCAAGCGCCTCGAGCAGGTGACCGCGCCGGTGGTCGGCAATTTCTACGATATTACGCAGCCGATTCAGATGCGGTTCAACGAATTGATCGGCGGCGTTCGCAGCGATGTTGCGGTCGCGGTTTATGGCGACGATCTGGATTTGATGGGTGCGACCGCGCAGCGGATTGCCGGCGTGCTCCGCCGTGTACCGGGTGTTGCGGACCTTCGGGTTGCGCAGACCGAAGGGTTTCCGACCTTCGACATCAAGTTCGATCGCGATGCGATTGGCCGTTACCGGCTTTCGATGGCGGACGTCGCCGACACAGTGTCGGCCGCGCTCGGAGGACGTGCCGCGGGTCTCTTGTTCGACGGCGACCGGCGATATGAAATCGTTGTGCGCGCGCCCAATCTGCAGCGCAACGATCTCGACGCTCTGGGCGCCCTTCCGGTGATGCTGCCGGGAGAAGCGGGCATGCCGCGGAAGTCGGTTCCGTTGCGCCAATTGGCGGCGTTTGGCTTCTCCGAAGGCCTGAATGAAATCAGCCGCGACAATGGAAAGCGCCGCATCTTCGTCGAAGCGAACATCCGTGGCCGTGATATCGGCTCTTTCGTGGACGAAGCGCAGGTGCGTATCGCAAGCGATGTGAAGCTGCCGCCCGGTTCATGGATCGAATGGGGCGGGCAGTTCCAAAATCTGCAGCAAGCCGTGCGTCGCTTGGAAATCGTGGTGCCGGCCTGCCTCATACTCATCTTGATCGCGCTTTATATGGCGCTTGGGAGCATTCCGCTCGCGCTGACGGTGTTTTCCGCGGTGCCGCTTGCGCTTGCAGGCGGGGTGTTCGCGATCGCGTTGCGCGATATCCCGTTTTCCGTATCGGCGGCGGTTGGTTTTATTGCGGTGTCCGGCGTGGCCGTGCTCAACGGTCTGGTGCTGATGTCGTCGATCCGCCGCCGCATGGGCATGGGGGAGGACGCCGCCACGGCCATCAAGCGCGGCGCGTTGGAACGGGTGCGTCCGGTGTTGATGACGGCGCTGGTTGCCTCGCTTGGCTTTGTACCGATGGCGATAGCAACCGGCACCGGCGCCGAGGTGCAAAGGCCGCTGGCGACCGTGGTTATTGGCGGCCTCATCACATCCACCGCGCTTACCTTATTCGTGCTGCCTGCGATTTCGTTCTTGATCTTGCGCACGCGCAAGCCCGCACCCAGCTACGGCAAAACCGCACGCGCACTTCCCGCTTGAAAAAAGGTAACATCAGGCTGCTGGAACTGGCAGCTTGGGAATTGTCAGTTGTTCCGCGTCTGCATCCAGGCGAGCGCGGTCTGATAGCCGGCAAGCTGGCTTTGCACATAGGCTGGCGCCGCGGTGTTGGACGTAGCCGCCGCCGGCGCCGAGGGTAAATTGCAGATTGCTGTCGATCCGCGTTTGGTGCCGATTTTCCGGCGATCCTTTCCTGCCGCGGACGTCGGTCCGTACCATGACGGAAAACTCGAAGCCAAAACGGCGCGCGTCTTTCAGTGGGCGCGCGAGGGGGGCGAACCGGATTTTTACGCCCCCATGGGCTCGGCGCTTCCGTTTCTCCGCAAGACCCTTGGGGATTTTCCGCGGAACGCGTTCCTGCGCGCCGATACGGAAAAGCGCGCAATGTTCCGTGAGCGTTTGGCCCAGCTTGGTCCTGGGCCTTATGTCGGCATCTGCTGGCGTTCGATGGTGATGGGCGCCAAGCGCGGCAAATATTACAGCCCGCTCGATTCCTGGAAGCCTATCCTCTCACTTCCCGGCGTGACATTCGTCAATCTGCAATATGGCGATGTCGCCCCCGAGCTGGACGCCGTGCGGGAAAAGCTCGGCATCACGGTCCACAATTTCGAAGACTTAAATCTGAAAGACGATCTGGACGGCGCCGCCGCCTTGACCGATGCGTGTGATTTGGTGATCTCGGCCCCGACAGCCGCCGCTGCCATGGCCGGCGCGCTCGGACGTGAAACCTGGTTCCTGGTGGCGAGCCGCGTATGGCCGCAGCTCGGGACGGACTATTATCCCTGGTACGGGAGCACGCGCGTGTTCGCTTGCGAGAAATTCGCCGATTGGGACGCACTGATCCCGCGCGTTCGCGAGGCGCTGGCAGACTTCGCAACCGACGTTACGGCGACGCGGTCAGCCGCTTAGCCGGCGCGGGGCACGTCTCTTGGGCGTTGGCGGCTTGTCGGCACGTCCCATTCCGCCATCCGTGTTCCACACACCCATGATGCGCGGATCGATTTCGCCTTCGTGGAACATCCGGATCGTGAGCCCGAGTCCTGGCCGCCGAAAGCTTTGGTTGCGCGTGACGGTGAGGTAATTCGCGCCAGGCTTGCTGAGATTGCTGGCCGGCGTCCGGCGTACCGTCTGTTCGTCCAGAAACCGCGTCCCTTTTTGGCTGGCATCTGCGGCACGCACGATGATGAAATACTGATAGCCGTGCTCGCGGGTGATCTTTCCCGCTTCGAGAAGCGCATCCTCAATGACGCGCTCCCGGTCGTCCTGCGAATGGCCGATGACGGAAATGACGGCCGTGTTTTCGGCCAGCATGGTGCTTCTCGGCGTGGCGCACGCTGCAAGGCACAAGCAGATCAGAACGAGACTTCTGCGCATGGCCTCTAAGGATCGCGCAAACCGCCCTAGCGTGCAAATGGCGTTGCGACCGGCCCCGTCGCAACGGCCTTGCCGGAGAAGGCCGCGCTGAGGAATTGGCCCGCAAGCGCCAGCCCAACCGGATCGATGCCGTGACCCAAGCCTTTGCTCATATGCCATTGTACCGGCACACCCGCGCTGCCGAGCGCGTTTGCGGACATGAACAACGCCTGAGGCGGTATGACCTGATCCGAATCGCCGTGTATCAGCAGCACCGGCGGCGCTTTTTCCATGCGCGGCAGCGTTTCGGCTCCGGCGAGCAACCCGGAAAATCCAACGATCGCGGCAGGTGCGGGGTTGCGCCGGAGGCCGACGGAAAGCGACATCATCGTACCCTGGCTAAAGCCAACAAGCGCCAGCTTGTCTCCCGTCAGATTGAGGCGGCTCAGTTCCGCATCCAAAAACGCGTTCAGCTTGGGCGCGGCAGCCTCGGTCCCGCGGAGAGTCTCCTGCGGATCGAGGCGTGATAGCGGAAACCATTGGTAGCCCGCTCCTGACATGGTGCAGCGTTCGGGCGCATTCGGCGACGAAAAAGCGGCCGTGGGCAGCGCATCCTGCCAATGCGGCACCAGACCGATGAGGTCGTTGCCGTCCGAACCATAGCCGTGGCACAGCACAACCAGGTGGGTGGCGGGCGGGCGCTTGGGCGCTACGCGAGGCCCATCCATCGTGTTCATAGCGACGTTTCCGGTTAGATTCGTGAGACCATGATTGTCACTCGCTTTGCTCCAAGTCCAACCGGATTTCTGCATCTCGGGCACGCCTGTGCGGCGCTGGCCGCTTTCGATGCCGCAACGCGGCAAGGCGGGCACTTCCTCTTGCGTATTGAAGACATCGATCTCACCCGCTGCCGTCCGGAATTTGAAGACGCAATTTATGAGGATCTCGCCTGGCTTGGGATTCGATGGGACATGCCGGTGCGGCGGCAATCTGAGCATTTTGCCGACTATGCGGCGGCCCTTGAGACATTGCGCGGCAAGGATTTGCTTTACCCCTGTTTCTGCACGCGCAAAGAAATCGCCGCCGAGATCGCCCGTGCCGGGGTTGCCCCGCAAGCCGCCGAGCTTGGTCCCGATGGCGCGCGCTATCCGGGCATATGCCGCAACCTCGCGCCCGAAGTCAGGTCGCAGCGGATGGCATCCGGAGCGCCTTATGCCCTTCGCCTCGACACGGCGGCGGCCATCGAACAGATAGGCTGTGTTTTGACCTTCGAGGAGTCGGGCCGTGGGCCCAATGGCGAAACCGGCCGCCAGCAAGCCCAGCCTGAAACGCTGGGCGACATCGTACTCGCCCGCAAAGAGCTGCCCACGAGCTACCATCTGGCTGTCGTCGTGGACGATGCTCTGCAAGGTGTGACGCGCGTCACGCGCGGCGAGGACCTCTTTGCCGCAACTCACATTCAGCGGCTGCTGCAGTGCCTGCTCACATTGCCGGAGCCGTCTTATGCGCACCACGGACTGATTCGCGATGCCTCGGGCCGCAAGCTTTCGAAGCGTGATTTCGCCGCAACCCTCTCAAGCTTGCGCCACGCCGGCGCGACGCCCGAATCGATCAGAGCCATGGCTGCTTTGTAAGCATTGAGGTATTTTGCCCCAGGCAGATTGCGCTGCGGCGACCTTTTGCGGCATAAGCGTCACTTCCGCGGTCGGTTCGCCGCAGCGCTCAAGGGAGGCATACGTGATTGCTAAGGGTCAAACGTTCACTGGAATAACCATCTGCCTGGACGGCGGCACCTATACGGATTGCCGCTTCGAGCGCTGCACGATCATCATCTCGGGCTTACTCCCGATCGCACTGGAGAATCCGCGCTTCGTCGATTGCCAGTGGAGCTTCATCGGTCCGGCCTCGACCACCGTGTCGTTCATGGCGGCCATGTATCGCGCGGGCGCCAAAGATCTGATCGAAGCGACGTGCAACAGCATCATGGGCAAAGGCCCGCGTCCTTCGGCTTTGGGCGCACAGTAAATTTTCCGGCATCGCCGCGTCCCGGTTGGGACGCGGCTGCCACCTTTCGCAGAATTTAGATCTCCGCATGGCGTACGCCATTTTTCTGCTGCAAGCTTGCCGCAGAAAGCCGTTGGCTAAGTACGGCGAGACGCATGCGGCATTCCAAAACTCTTATTGCGTTGGGCTTAGCGGTTTTTTTGGCCGGCGGCCTTGCGCATGCCAATGCGCCGCGGGCGGATATTCATCCCGTTGCGGCTGCCGCGCAGGCGGGCGCCGGCGCCGAACTCAACAGAATTCTTCGCGCTTATCGCGAAGCCGAACTGAAGCTGCGGCCGAACGAAGCCATTGCGCACGGCGATGAGCGTTATCTCGACCGCTACGACGACAACCTGACCCAGACGTATTTGAGCGGCATGCGGCGAATCAATGAAGAAACCCGCACGAAGCTCGCAGCCATCGACCGCGCCTCACTGAAAACGCAAGACGCGTTGTCCTACGAAATCTTCCGTTGGGAGCTCGACGACGAAGCCCGCGAACTGGCGCCTGGCATTGCCGAGCGTTTCCAGCTTCTGGCGCTCAGTCAGTTCGACGGCGCGCAGATTACCTTTCCGCGCGAAATGCAGTGGCGCGCCGACAATCCATGGAACAAGGCTGAGGATTACGACCGCGGCATCAAGCGGATGCTGGAGTTCACTCATTATCTGGACCGCGCGATTCTCAACATGCGCGAGGGGATCAAGCAGGGCGTGGTGCAGCCGCGCGCCATCATTGATCGCATGATCGCCCAAGTGCAGAATTTCACCGGCGGCGACCCAAGCGCAAATGTCTTCATGGCGCCGGTCAAAAACATGCCGGCCGCAATCGGCGGCGCCGAACGCCAGCGTATCGAAGCGGCGTATCGTGAAGCTGTTGAGGGACAGCTTGTCCCCGCTTATCAACGTTTGCTCACATTTTTCAGGACCGAATACCTGCCGCGTGCACGGGCGAATTTCGGTCTGTCCGGCATTCCCGGCGGAAAGGAGATGTATCTCTATCTGGTGAAAAGCGAGACGACCTCGGATCTCACGCCCGATGCGATACACGCGCTTGGCCGCGCCGAACTTCAGCGCATCGAAGCCGCAATGGAGGCGGTCAAACAGGAGGCGGGATTTCGCGGTACTTTGGCCCAGTTCCGGGAATTCCTGCGCGACGATCCGCAATTCAAGTTCAGGGATTCCGCGGCCATGCTCGCGGAATTCAATCGGGTGAAAACCGTTGTCGACGGCAATCTTCAAAAGCTGTTCGTCAGCGTCCCGAAGGCGAAACTCACTTTTCGCATTCACGACGCCTATGTCGCGCCCGATCGTCCGGCTGCGGAATATGCGCCCGGCTCGGCGAACGGCCGCCGTCCGGCCATCGTCTATCTCAACGCATCCGAGCTGGCGTCGCGTCCAGCCTACACCAGCGAAGTGCTTGAGCTGCACGAAGGCATTCCAGGGCACCATTTGCAGATCGCCGTGGCCATGGAGAACCGCGAGCTGCCCCGGTTCCGCCGCTTCGGGCAAGAGACAGCGTTTGCCGAAGGGTGGGCGCTTTATGCCGAATCGCTCGGCCCGGAGCTTGGCGTCTTCACCAGCCCTTACCAAAAGTTCGGCGCTCTTTCATTCGATGCATGGCGCGCCAGCCGGCTGATTGTCGATACCGGCATTCATTGGCTCGGCTGGACGCGGGAGCAGGCGATCCAGTTTCTGGTGGATCATGCGGGCCTGTCCCGCGTGGAAGCGTCAGAAGAAGCAGACCGCTACGTCGCCATTCCGGCACAGGCGCTCGCCTACAAGATCGGCCAGCGGGACATCAGCGCCCTGCGCGAGCAGGCGAAAGCGGCCTTGGGCGGCAAATTCGACATCAGACGGTTTCATGAAGCGGTGCTGAAAGACGGCGCCATGCCGCTTGCGATTCTGGATGCCAAGATCGATCGTTGGATAACCGCCGAGAAGAACCCTTGAACGCATTGCGCGCGGCGGCGAGCCGTTACAAACTCGCAGCTATGACAACCCATCCGCTCGACCGCCTCTTTCAGCGTATCGCCTCCCGCAAGGGCTCGGACGCAAGCACCTCCTACACGGCCAGATTGTTGAAAGAGGGCCGATTGAAATGCGCCAAGAAACTTGGCGAAGAGGCGGTGGAGACCAGCTTGGCTGCGGTTGCCCAGGACAAGGCGGCCCTCGCCAACGAGTCGGCCGATCTCCTTTATCACCTGTGCGTGCTGTGGGCGGCGTGCGATCTGGCGCCAGAAGACGTCTATTCCGTTCTCCAGAAACGTGAGGCGCAATCCGGCCTTGATGAGAAAGCATCCCGCAAAGGCTGATCGCAAGCCTTAAACCACCGATATGAAGCTCGCAGCGTTGCGGCGTGCGCAAAACCTGCTCCGCGTGCTTCATCTGCGGTAGGGCGATTCAGTCTTCGCTGGTATCGTCGGCGAGCGAGCGGACGAGATCCAGAATGCGCCGCTTCACTTTCATGTCTTTGATTCGCATGAAGGCCAGGCTGAGCTGCAAGCCTTCCGGGCTCGAAAGAAAATCCATGACCGGCGGAGTTTCGGCGCCTGCCGCGCGGGCCGCGGTGTGGGCGTCCACATCTTCGTAGAAGAATGCGACAGGCACGCCGAGAATGCCGGCGACTTCGTAGAGCCGCCCTGCACCGATGCGATTAATTCCCTTCTCGTATTTTTGCACTTGCTGAAACGTAAGCCCTAGCAATTCCCCGAGACGCTCCTGACTCATACCGATCAGCATACGGCGCAATCGAACGCGATGGCCAACATGGGCGTCGACGGGATTCGCCTGTTTCTTTGGCACCTTCCCCAAAACCTTTCATTGTCTGTATGCAAATTCGCATTGCGCGCAGAAAAGCTCCCGCGTCGCATGACGTCAAGACTTTGAAGCGGTTAGAGGCCAAGCGCCGCACCCGCGCAAAGCAGAAATAGCGCGAATGTTACAAGGTTACCGAAACGAGCAAACGGCGTTGCAGGCAAAGCAACCGGAAGGTCCCCGTCGACGACCCCACGCAACCCAAGATCGAGTCGCCCACGTTCGCGTCCATATCCATCGACGATTACGGAAATGCCGCTGTTTGCTGCACGTATAATGGGCAATCCCTCTTCGATCGCTCTGACGCGTGCAATCATGAGATGCTGCATCGGACCGGCATTTGGACCGAACCATGAATCATCTGTCATGTTAACCAGCCAAGACGGGCGAGGATCGCCGGTAACGGCCTGCGGAAAAATCACCTCGTAGCAGATCAACGGACCCACGGGCGGCGCTCCGGGTACGGAGAAAGTCCGTGCACGTTCGCCGGAAGAAAATCCCGTGTTGGCCGCGATCTCCGTTAAGCCTACCGAACGCAGAGCGTCCTCGAACGGAAGATATTCTCCGAAGGGAACCAGATGAAACTTGTCCGATTCGGCGAGCAATTTTCCCTGCGGGCCGAACATCGCGAAGGAGTTGTAGAAGCGGGTGCGCGGCCCACCCTCGTCGATACGCACTTCTCCCGTGAGAAGCACAGCGGAATCGCCAGTGAGGGCGGCAATCTCGGCAAGAGCTTCCGGCGCGCGTGCAAGGACAAACGGCGGCGCTGCTTCGGGCCATATGATGTGCGTGGGTTTGACGGCCGCCGGCGCATTGGAAAGGTCCACCAAGCGGCGCCAATTGCGAACCATATATTGCTGGACGTATTTTTCGCTCTGCGGCGTTGCAGGCTGCACGATGCGCAAATGGACGCCAGGAATCGTGGCATAGGTGGCCGTCATCAGACGTACCGTTCCGTTGGCCCAAAGCGCGAGAAAGAAAATGCTCATGGCTGCGGGCATCAAACGCAGCCGGCGTTCATGTCCGGCCGCAAGCATGGCGAAAGACGCACCGAGCAAAATCGTCAGAAGCGATAGACCGTACGCCCCGAAGACCGAAGCGGTCTGGAGCACAGCAGGCGAAGCCCCCCAGCCATAGGCCGGGAGATTCCAAGGAAACCCCGTGAGGATGTGGCCGCGCAGCCACTCGACCGCGCCGAACACCAGCGCGAACAGAAAGACGCGCTGCAAGCCCGGCCGCCACCGCAGCATGCACACCATCCCGGCGACGCCGAAAAACAATCCCAGGGCGCTCGGCAGCAGAATGACGGCAAAGGGCATTTGCCAGGCATGCGCCTCCGCATCCACCAGGAAGGCGTAGCCGATCCAATGCAGGCCTATGACAAAGAAGCCAAACCCATAAGCCCAGCCAATGCCGAACGCGGCACGGAACCGGCGCCGTCCGGCCGCAGCGCCATCGAGCAGCAACACCATCGCCGCGTAAGACAGAAGCAGCAGCGGAAAGAGACGGAACGGTTCGAAAGCAAGCGCCGCCAAGCCGCCAAATGCTGCCGTCAGCGCTAAGCGCCGGAAGCCGCGCACACGCTGAAGGGCTGCATGCATCCGGCCGGCGAATGGCATCGGCGGCAAATCAATCGCCCGCAACCGTCTGCGCCGGTTGGAGCAGACGAACGCGCAAACGTTTGGCCCGCCGCGGATCGGCTTCGAGCACTTCGAATTCAACCCTGCCGTGCGATACGATCTCGCCGCGCACGGGCACGCGGCCCAGCGCCGCCGCGACCACACCGCCAAGCGTATCGATGTCTTCTTCGGTGTCTGCTGCCGTCAGGTCGATGCCGGTCCGCTCCTTGAAGTCCTCCAATTCGACGCGTGCATCCGCGGTGTAGTTGCCGTCAGGAAGCGCGATGATTTCAGGCTGTTCTTCATCATCGTGTTCATCGTCGATATCGCCGACGATTTCCTCGACGAGGTCTTCAATCGAAACGAGTCCGTCGGTGCCGCCATATTCATCGACGACCAGCGCCAGATGGATTCGCGTGGCCTGCATTTTCAGAAGCAGATCGAGGGCCGGCATCGCCGCCGGAACAAAGAGCACTTCGCGCTTCAATTTCGCGATGGGCATCGGCGGCCAACGCAGTTGACCGTCCTCCCCGGTTTCGATCAACGCGAATACGTCCTTGATGTGCAGCATCCCCAAAGGATCGTCCAAGGTTTCGCGATACAGCGGTAAGCGCGAATGCTGTGCCTCGCGGAACAGAGCAACCACATCGGCGAACGGTGTTCCTTCGTCGACGGCTACAATATCGGCGCGCGGTACCATCACGTCGGAGACGGCAAGATCGCCAAAGGTCAGGAGATTGGCGAGCATCAGGCGTTCTTGAGAGGTAAGCTCCTGCGTGCCCCGCTCACTCTCCTCGATCACCTCCTCAAGACTCTCGCGCATGGAGGAGTCTTTGCGCAAGCCTCGGAGCGCCTGCGCAAGCCGCGCGGCGATTTCGCTCAGAATGGGGCGGCCTTGCCCCTGCTGTGTCGATCGCGCTTCCGTGGCGTCGCCGGATGGGGAAGGGGTCGAATGAGCCCCGGGTTTGTCAGAATCGGAAGGCATAGTTGTCAGTTTAGGCTTTCTTGCGCCGGGTCGTATAGGGACGAGGCCGATAGGGATCGGCAATAGTCAGACGCTGCAATAGGGCAATTTCAAGCGCCTCCATGCGCTCGGCTTCCTTCCCGTCTTCGTGATCGTAACCCAGAAGATGCAGGACCCCATGGATGGCCAGATGGGCGGCATGATCCGCCAAGGCCTTGCGCTGGCTGCGGGCTTCTTTTGCCACCACCCCATAGGCCAGCGCGATATCGCCAAGATAGCCGGCATCGTTCCGGCCGGGCGAAAACGACAGGACGTTTGTCGCCTTGTCCTTGCCCCGGAAGGACGCGTTCAGTTCTCGAAGCCGCTGGTCGTCCGCGAGCAAAACCGTGACGGCTGAAGCAGCTGCGGGCGCAAGCGCATGGTCCGGGTGCGGCGTCGAGGGAAGCGCCAGCCGGATGGCTTTGCGCATGCCGCGCACCACCGAGGGATCGGCGCGCCAGCGAGGATCGTCGACGACCATGGCAATGGAAAGCCGCATGGCCGGGCTCTTCCGGCGAGCAGAAATCATTCCCGCTCCCGCCTGCTCCGCCGCGGCTTGGCGCCCGGATCGTGCGCGTCATAGGCCGCGACGATGCGCGCGACGAGCGGATGGCGAACGACATCGGCGGCCGAGAAGCGGGCGAAACCAACCCCCGTCACGCCCTCAAGGTACGCGGTTGCTTGTTCAAGGCCCTCAGGACCGGCGGGCAGATCGCTTTGGGAGGGATCACCCGTCACCACCATGCGGGACTCTTCGCCGAGCCGAGTGAGAAACATCTTCATCTGCGCCGACGTGCAATTCTGCGCCTCATCGAGGATCACAAATGCCCGCCTCAAGGTCCGTCCGCGCATAAAGGCCAGTGGGGCGACTTCGATGGTGCCGCTCTCCATCAGTTTGGTGCAGCGGTCACCTAGAACGTCGAACAGCGCGTCATAAAGCGGCCGCAGATAGGGATCGATCTTTTCCTTCAGATCGCCGGGAAGAAAGCCCAGCCGTTCCCCCGCCTCTAGCGCCGGACGCGAGAGGATGAGCCGCTCGACCCGGCGCTCGTGCAGCAAATGAGCCCCGAATGCGGCCGCCAGATAGGTCTTTCCCGTTCCGGCCGGACCCAAGCCGAACACCAGTTCGTGCATGCGCATGAGATCGATATACGACGCCTGTGCCGCCGAGCGGGCGCGCGTGACCTTTCCGCTTGTCGTGCGCAACTGGCTGCCGGCTTCACGCGGCGGAGCGTGATCCACGGCGGACGCAAATCCGATTTCCGCATCGACGTCCCCCAGACTCAGCTCCTCGCCTGCTTCCAATCGCTCATACAACGCGCGCAGAACCATCACGGCGTGTTCCCGTGCTTCGGGCACGCCTTCCACCGCGATCAGGTTCCCCCGCTGGGCGACCTTCACGCCAAGCCGTTGTTCGAGCCGTACAAGGTTGCGGCTGTGCGTTCCGGTCAGCGCCGGCAACAATCCGTTGCGTTTGAATTCCAGCGTCACCTGCCCGCGTGCGGGCATTTCAGCCCCGCCATTTCCACTGCGACGGTTCAATGGGCAAGCACCTCTTGGGCCGCCGTGGCGGCGTTGACCAACACGCCTTGCAGGCTGTTGGGCAGAGCGGATGCGATCTTCACCTCACACTCCCTGCCGATGAGCGGTGCGGCGCCATCCACGTGAACGGACTGCAAATAAGGACTGCGGCCAATGGCCTGACCGGGTTTGCGTCCGGGCTTCTCGAACAACACGGAAAACGTACGGCCGGCACAGCTTTTGTTGAATGCCGCCTGCCGTTCGATAAGCAGCGCCTGCAAGGCCTGCAACCGTTCGTCCTTAACGCTTTCGGCAACGTGTTTCGTCGCAGCGGCAGCCGGCGTTCCAGGCCGCGCGCTGTACTTGAAGGAATAGGCCCCGGCGAAACCGACCTCGCGGGCCAGATCCATCGTCGCCTGAAAATCGTCATCGGATTCCCCCGGAAACCCGACAATGAAATCCGAAGACAGCGCGATGTCGGGGCGGCTCTCCCGAACGCGCTCGACCAAACGAAGATATTCGTCGCGCGTATGGCCGCGATTCATCGCTTTCAAAATCCGGTCGGATCCGGACTGCACCGGCAGGTGCAGATACGGCATCAAGACTTCCACGTCGCGGTGCGCCGCGATCAGGGATTCATCCATGTCGCGCGGGTGGCTGGTCGTGTAGCGCAAGCGCGCAACGCCGGGGACGCGCGCCAGTTGCCGAATGAGCTGGGCAAGGTTCCACGCGGACCCATCCGGTCCCGCGCCGCTATAGGCGTTGACGTTCTGGCCTAGAAGCGTGATTTCGCGCACGCCTTGCCCGGCGAGCTTGCGCGCTTCCGCCTCGATTTGAACCACGGGCCGCGAATACTCCGCGCCGCGTGTGTAGGGCACCACGCAAAAGGTGCAGAATTTGTCGCAACCTTCCTGAATGGTCAGGAACGCCGCCGGTCCGGACGTGGCCTGCTCTTCCGGGAGATGGTCGAATTTGTCTTCCGCCGGAAAATCGGTTTCGAGCACATGCCCCGCGCCGCGCGCCAGGCGGGCGATCATTTCCGGCAGGCGGTGATAGGACTGTGGGCCGACGACGAGATCGACCGCGGGCTCGCGCGACATGATCTCGGCGCCTTCCGCCTGCGCAACGCACCCCGCGACCGCCACCAGCATCTTTTCGCCCGCTTCGGCGCGCTCCGCTTTCATGCGCCTGAGCTTACCAAGCTTGGAATAGACTTTGTCCGTGGCCTTCTCGCGAATGTGGCAGGTGTTGAGGATGACCATATCGGCGCCATCCGGCTCATCCACCGGGCGATAACCAAGCGGCGCCAGCAAATCCGCCATGCGGGCGGAGTCGTAGACGTTCATCTGGCAACCGTAGGTCTTGATATAGAGCTTCTTCATGCGCACTTGCGGCCAGCTACGGCGGCTATATGCGCGAAAGGCGCAGGGTCTGACAACCTCACGCCTCCTCGTCCTCGAGCGCCTCACGCCGCGCCTCATCCGCCGAAGCGTGTACGGCAGCGTTGGTTCCCGTCAGCGCGCGGACCAAGCCTGCCCGGACCGCCGTTTCGCAGCGAATGGCAAGCCTCTTACGCCCTCCGGCCTCATCAATGGTGTAAGGCGGATGGAACTCGACCGTGACGTCGATGGGACCGGCTTGCAGCGCCTCCCAGAGATGGGGCACCAGTTCCATATCGCCATACCAAGCGAAAAAGGGACGATTTTCACGGCCCATGGGAATTCCGTGCAGCGCGACATAGGCGATCGAGACGGGTTGCACGGGGGCGTGGCGAATCCGGTGTTCCGAGTCTTCGCCCAATGACAGTTCCGCGGCCGACAGAAGCGCGCTTCTAAAGGACAGGACGCGGTTCCCGTCGCTGGATGTTCCCTCCGGGAACAAGACGAGAGCATCGCCGTCAAGCAAGCGCCGCCGGATATTGTCGCTGTCCTCCGCCGCTTTGCTGCGGGCGCGGCGTGTAAATACGGTGCGCTGGAACCGTGCCAGGGTTCCGAAAAAAGCCCACTGCCCGACCTCGGCCTTGGCGACAAACGAGAGCGGGGTCACCGATGTCAGAACCGGGATGTCGAACCAGCCCGAATGGTTGGCGGTCATCAGAACGCCGCCCTGGACCGGCGTGCCGATCACTCTAACCCGCACGCCAAACAGCCGGCACACCATCCGGTGATAGACGTGCGCCAGCCGTTTCCAGGCGGTTCCGGGCAGGCGCAACAGCACCAGCTGCACCGGCATAAGAAGCAGCGTCATTGTCACGAAGCAGAAAAGAAGAATGCCGGCGCGCAGACTCGCCATGAGCTATTCGGCCGAGGGGACCGGCTTCTTGCCGCCCTTCGGCACGCCGTATAGCTCCAGGCGATGATCCACGAGGTCGAAGCCGAGTTCCTCGGCGACGCGGCGTTGAATCTTTTCGATCTCTTCGTTCACAAATTCGATTACGCGTCCGGTCGTGACGTCGATCAGATGATCGTGATGCTCGCTGATTTCTTCATAACGCGAACGGCCGTCGCGAAAATCGTGCCGCTCAAGAATCCCTGCGTCTTCGAACAGCTTCACGGTGCGATACACGGTGGCGATCGAAATATGCGGATCGACCGCGATGGCCCGGCGGTACAGCTCTTCGGCGTCAGGATGATCGTAGGCTTCGGCCATGACGCGCGCGATCACGCGCCGCTGTTCGGTCATGCGCAGGCCCTTATCGGCGCAGGCCTTTTCGATGCGGCTAAGATGTTCTTCAGTCCGGTCCACGTCGGGATCTCCCCGTTTCGAGGTTACTGTAGTCGAGAGCCGCGCTCATTCCCATAAGCCTCACGGCAAGGAGCGCCGCAAAACCAGCGCGTCCGCCGATGCACCGGGCCGTTCATAGTACGCCTTGCGCCGTCCCAGAAGCGCAAAGCCACAGCTTTCATAGAGCGCCAGCGCAGCTTCATTGTCGGCGGCAACTTCCAGGAACATCGCCGTGGCGCCGCGCTGTGCGGCTTCTTCCATGGCGCGCGCAAGCAAAGCGCGCGCAAATCCAACGCGCCGTGCGGAGGAGAGCGTTCCCAGGCTGATGATTTCTGCCTCGTCCGCCGCCAGCCGAATCAGAATGAAAGCTTGCAAATCAGTCTCAGGCGCATCTGCCGCGATGAAGGCAACAGCGCCCGGATGCTCAAGCAGCCGCAGAAAGGATTCGGAACTCCACGGCGGATCGAAACAGCTCGCATGAATGCCGGCGATTGCATCGGCATCGGACATTTGCGCCAGCCGGATCGTCATCGGGGCGCCGGCAATTTGGCATCCGGCTCCCGCAAATACAGCGGCTTGGGCGTCTGGCTGACCGGCGCATCGGCCGCAAGCTTTGCGACAAAGACCGCATCCGGCTGCCGCACGAGGCTATCGACGGGCGCATAACCCGCCGCCAAAAGCGAAGGACTGACAATCTCAGCCGCTGTTCCCGCGAGAGCAAAGGATACGCCCAGAGTTTGGGTCAAGCGATCCAGACGCGCAACCACGGCTTCGACGGCGATCAATTCCGGCGCGACCAGGATTTCGCCCTGTGCAGAGCGCGCCGCCAAGTACACCTCATCCCGTTTTGCGTCCGCCACCACGACCGCATATGGAAGCTGTAGCTGCAACACGGCTTGTGCCGCCATGGCGTCGAGCGTGGTAACACCAATCACGGGCTTGTTCAGCGCAACGCCCAGAGCCCGCGCAAACGCCAGCCCGACACGCTGTCCGGTGAATGTGCCGGGGCCCGTCGTCACGGCAATGCGGTCGAGCTGCGGGAACGCTGTGCCACTCTCGCGCATGACCCGCTCGGCCATCGGCGCCAAAGCTTCCGCATGGCCGCGCTGCATCGACTGATGCTCGTGCGCGAGCACGCGCCCATCGTGCAGCACTGCCACCGAACAGGCGCCGAGCGCAGTATCCATGCCGAGCAGAAGCACCGCGTTTGTCTCTAGAGAATGCGGCAGGCTTCGTCGAAGTCCAGCCGTCCGGCGCGCGGACGCATTCCGCTGTCGTCGCCATAACCAAGATTGCAGAGAAAATTGGATTTAATTTTGGTCCCGGCGAAGAACTCGCGATCGACGCCTTCATTACTGAACCCGGACATCGGACCGCAATCCAGTCCGACGGCGCGCGCGGCGATGATGAAATAGCCGCCTTGCAAACTGCTATTGCGGAAGGCGGCTTCGTACAGCTCCGCCTCGCTCTTCTTGCTCCAACTGTCGCGCGAATCCGGATTGGGGCTGAGCTTGGGCATCATGTCGTAAAATGCCAAATCGTGGGCAATGATCGCGGTCGCCGGCGCGAGCATGGTTTGTTCGACATTGCCCTTGGTGAGGTGCGGCTTCAGCCGCTCCTTGGCCTCGGGTGAAACGATATAGGTGATGCGCGCGGGACTCGTGTTGTTGGTGGTCGGCCCCCAGCGCATGAGATCGTAAATCGCCATCAGCAATTGTTTGGTGACCGGCTCCGGGCGCCATTTGCGATGCGTGCGCGCGTTCCGGAAAAGCACATCCAGCGCGTCATCATTGATGACTCGGGTCACGTTAAGTCCTTTCGTCAGTAGTGACGCATTTCGAAATTGCGTCTCACGGCAACACATCTCTGGCCGCCAACCAAGTCAACCAGCCCGCACATATGACGCTCCCAATAACGCCAAACCAATAGTCAAATGGTTCATCCGCACGGGGGTGCTTCCGGACGCGAGGCGCGAGAGGGTGGCTCCAGGTGAAAATGCCTGTCCTGATCGCAGTTAGGCTTAAACGACTTAGTTGCAAGGCGATCAAGATGGCCACCACGTCCAAAATCAGATCGCCAAGGCGCGACACGATTTACTCCGCTTTTTTCTTGTACGGTCCAGGCTTCACCGGGGCCCCTTCCTGAGCTGCAATTAGAGCGCCACATCTTACATTGTCCAGACGCGATCCGTGACGCCGGTGGCCATCGCAGAGGTAACACGAAGGCTCTTGTGAATGCGGCAGAAATTGTAACCCATGTAGTGGAGCGCAACCCTTTCGTCCCGTGATTTCTCGTTGTCACGACGATAGGTTACACCGCCCCATTGGGCAATGCGCGGTTAGCGCGATTTACGCCGTGCTTCGACGGCGTCCCAGATGAGAGCCGCGCCGTCGGCGCCGCCGAACCGCTTTAATTCCTGGATGCCCGTCGGCGACGTGACGTTGATTTCGGTCAGGTAATCGCCGATCACGTCGATGCCTGCGAAGATAAGGCCGCGGGCTTTCAGTTCCGGTCCGATTGTCTCGCAAATGACGCGGTCTCGGGCCGACAGCTCAACAGGTTCGGCACGCCCGCCCACATGCATGTTGGAACGCGCTTCGCCTTCGGCGGGCACGCGGTTGATCGCGCCGATCGCAACGCCGTCCACCAGAATGACGCGCTTGTCCCCCTTGCGCACGTCGGGAAGGTAACGCTGCACGACAATCGGTTCGCGATAGAACTGCGTGAACAGTTCAAGCAGCGCGTTCAGGTTTTCGTCTTCCGGCTTCAGGCGAAACACGCCTGCGCCGCCATTGCCGTAAAGCGGCTTTAAAATGATGTCTTTGTGCTCGGCGCGGAAGGCACGGATTTCGTCGGGGGCGGAACTGATGAGTGTCGGCGGCATGACGCCTTTGAAATGGGTGACGAACAATTTCTCCGGCGCGTTGCGAACATGGAACGGATCGTTGACCACCAGTGTGGCAGGATGGATTCGTTCCAGGATGTGCGTTGCCGTGATGTACGCCATGTCGAACGGCGGGTCCTGGCGCATGAGCACGACATCGGCCGAAGCCAGTTCGTAGTTTCGCGATTCACCGAGCGTGAAGTGGTTTCCCGCGACGTTGCGAACGTCCAGCGGCCGCACCCGCGCCACCACCTGCATCTCCCGCAAGGAAAGATCGCGCGGCCCGTAATACAGCAGCTTGTGTCCGCGCGCCTGTGCTTCGAGACAAAGCGCAAACGTGGAATCGCCGCGGATATCGATCCGCTCGATAGGGTCCATCTGAACGGCAACGGTGAGCGGCATGGCGGCGCCTTCAGTTCAAGCGGCGCTTCAGCGCATGCAGCGCAAAGGCAGCTTCGTTGGATATATCCTCACCGGAGCGGGAAAGCTTCAGGCACATCTCATACGCATTACGCGCGGATGAAAGTGCGCCCAAGGATTCCTGCAGATGCGCCAGCTCGAGCCAGAGAATATTCCGCTTCGGTGCGATAAGCGTCATCCGCTTGAGGATTTCGATAGCACGCGCCGTTTCCCGTTTCTTCAGCGCGCGGGTCTTGGTGTTGTTCTGAAGCCGCAGCAGCACATCGCAGTCGGTCACGGGCGAGAGCGCATCCGGCATATCGGTTGAATCGGGCCGCTCGGCAAACGGGATACCGCCGTAGCCGGGAGCAGCCATGGGCTCGCGTTCCACAAGCGCGCCGCTGTTGAAAGGATCGATCAGCGCTTCGCTTCCGCGCAGGCCAATGCGAAGGATGAAATGGCCCGGCGATAACAATCCGCAGGCTTCCATGCCGCAACCGCGCGCGGCGTGGATGTAAAGAATGCCGAGCGCCACAGGCAGGCCGCGACGTCGTTCGATCACGCCCATCATGTCGGCGTTTTGCGGATCGTCGTAATTTTCCCGCTCACCTTCATAGCCGTACCGTCCGGCGATAACGGTGGCGAGCGATTTTGCCGCCGCATCCGCGTTGCGCGCGAAATGCGCCTCATCGCGAACCGCTTCCACCAGTTCCGCCATGTGGGCGCGAAACGCCGCCAGTTTTTTATCCGGCCGGTCGAGCGCCGCAAGCATCAGCGCGGCATTTGCCACATCGTGCGGTCCCTCGCCGGATTGGCCGAGATGCTGCAAGAATTCGGCGGGCGTAGGCTCGGCAGCTAAGGTTTTGGCGGCTTGCGTCATGCGCTCATCATTGCGGCGGAGGTTCGGGAAATCCGTTCCGCGCTGGATCGGTCTTTAGCACGACATAGTTCTCCACACGCTTAACGCCGTTAAGGCGCTGCGCGTGAGCGACCACGCGATCGACTTCGTCCTTGTTCTGTGCGACCCCCATCAAATAGACGACTCCATGCACGACATCGGTCGTGTAATTTACGTCCTTGATGGACTTGTCGCCCAGCAAAATTGCGGCCAGTTGTGTGCGCATGATGAAATCCGCCGGCCCGTCGAGCCAGCCCGACATGTCGGAGACTTCGATATCGTTATCGACCTTGCGGACGCCCTCCACACTCCAGGCGACGCGCGTGGCGTCCAAGCGTAACTCGGGATTGTCCACTCTTCCCGCAAGAAGCACGCGGCCCTCAATAACAGTGGTCGACGTCCGCAAATAAAGCCCAGGGTATTGGCGCGCGAGCCGTGTCTCCAAAGTGGTTTTGATGCGTGCGTCATCCACGGCGTTGCCGATGGTGCGTTCCTGACGCACGGCGGAGATGCCTGCGACGGCCCCTCCTGCCGCGACCCAGACGCAACCTGACAAAAGCGGAATGAGCGCAATGGGGGCAATGCGGAGCAAAAGGCGAAATGGGGCGGTCATCGTCACTCCCTTGAACGCAATCCGTTTAGCAATCCGGGCGCCACGCGTCTTTGACATGGATAGGCCAACGGCGCGGGGTCACCAGTATCGCGTCGAATCGCACAGCTTTGTGGCGTAAACCCGGCCGTGCGGCCATGTAAAGTCCCGCCGCTTTGACGATCCGTGCCCGCTGGCGTGAGGTGACGGCGGCCACCGCCTCGATCTCCAATCCCCGCGCCTTGACCTCAATGAAGCAGAGGACGCCCGAAGGGCTGACGGCGATGAGATCCAGCTCGCCTGCCCGTGTTTTTACGCGGCGTCCAATGACGCGGTAAAATTTGCAAAGAAGAGAAAACGCCGCAAGCGTTTCGCTGCGCCGCCCACGGGCTTCCGCGGCTTTGCCGCGTTCAAGCTTCTTCATCGCCCGTTGCGTTTTTAATGGTCAGAGCCCGTTCATAGACATCTCGCCGGGAGCTTTGCGTCGCTTCGGCGACCAGCGCCGCAGCAGCCTTCACGGGCATGAACGGCAGGGCCTGCGTCAGCAGCGAATCGATGCGCGCCGAATCGGGCAGCTCGTCCGGCGCCGGTGCGACAAGCACCACGATCTCCCCTTTGGGTGGGGTTTCGTAGCGTGCGGCAAGCTCGGGCAGAGGTGCACGGACGAATTCTTCGTGGAATTTCGTCAGCTCCCGCGCGACCACGGCTTCGCGCGGTCCGAGCACCGCGTTCATGTCGGTAAGAGAATCGCCAAGGCGTTGCGCGGATTCGAAAAAGATGAGCGTTGCGGGAACGGCCTTAAGCGCGGCAAGCGCGGTCCGGCGTTCTCCGGACTTGGAAGGCAAAAAGCCCGCGAAAAAGAAGCGGTCGCTTGCGAGTCCGGCAGCGGCTAGCGCGGCGAGCACGGCCGATGCGCCCGGCAGCGGGAAAACCGGCAGCCCCAAAGCGCGGGCTTCGCGCACCAATTTGTGCCCTGGATCGGAAATGAGCGGGGTACCGGCGTCGCTGACCAACGCAAGCCGGGCGCCGGCCGCGAGGCGCTCCAGCAGCTTGGGTCGCATCCCCGTCGCATTGTGGTCGTTGTACACAAGCAGCGGACGGCTGATCCCATACAAGGCCAAAAGACGCGACGTCACCCGCGTATCCTCCGCCACAATCGCATCGCACTCCCTCAGTACGGTGAGCGCCCTGAGCGTTATGTCCGCGGCATTGCCGATCGGCGTAGCGGTTATATATAGACCCGGCGCAATCACCGGAGCTGAGGAATGGCCCGCAGGTTCGGTCCGGGATTTACCGTCATCGTGCGGCATCTTAGGGTCGCAATTCGAATCGAGCGGCGCAGGCGGCGTGTCCTTACGGCCAGCCCCCAGCATCGCCAAAGGAGCAGCCGCGGATGAAGGTCTTCGCGTTTTTTTCCGGCCGCGGGCCAAATCGGCAGTCTCCGATAAAGAACTGGTCTCGCGAATCGCGACGGCAAGTGTGCGCGATCACGTTCAGCCTTACGATAGGCGTCGCACTGGCAAGCTGCCAGACCATGGCGCCAGTCGCCGCGCCCCCTCCGCCACCGCCACCGCCTCCCACTCCCGTCGCGATGGCCGCGCCCACGCCCACGCCTGCCGCGCCCTCGCGGACCGACCAGCCGAATTTCTACCGCCTGCGCAATACAGCGTCCGGCGCCACTCCGGCCCGGGTTGCGCTACTGTTGCCACTCTCCGGGGGGACCGCCGAGTCACGCGCCGTGGCGGAGGCCATGGAACGTGCCGCGGAGCTTGCGGTGTTCGATTCAAAGAACACCGATATCCTATTGATGCCGCGTGACGACGGCGGCACGCCCGAAAAAGCGGCCGCTGCCGCCGCCAAGGCGATCCAGGACGGAGCCGAGATCATTATCGGGCCGCTTTTCGCGCAATCCGTGACCGCCGTCGCCCCCATCGCGCGCGCGGGCAAAGTTCCGATGGTGGCTTTTTCCAGCGACCGTTCCGTTGGCGGGAATGGGACCTATCTTCTGAGTTTTCAGCCCGAGACGGAAGTGAACCGCATTGTCAGCTATGCGGTGAAAACCGGGCACGCCAGCTTTTCCGCTCTGATCCCGAAGACCGCCTATGGCCAGAAAGTCGAGGCGGCCTTCCGGCAATCGGTGACCCGCAGCGGCGCCCGTATCGCTGCCGTTCAGCCCTTCGATGAAAGACCTCAGGCCGTCGTTGAGCCCACGAAAGCCGTGGCGCAAGCCGGGGCCGATGCGGTCCTGATCCCGGAAGGCGGCACGATGCTGCAGGCAATCGCTCCCGCGCTGGCTTCGAACGGCGCCATGATGCGCCGGGTCCAGCTCTTAGGGACCGGCCTGTGGGACGACGCTACCGTGGGGCGCGAACCGTCATTGGCGCGGGGCTGGTTCGCCGCGCCAAACCCCGATGCGTTCCGCAATTTCTCGGCCCATTACCGCGACGTCTATGGCGCCGCCCCGCCCCGTATCACAACGCTGTCCTATGACGCCTTGTCGCTGGTCGCGCTGTTGTCGCGGGGGCGGCCCTATCAGCGCTTCACCGACGGCGCGTTGACCGACCCGGATGGTTTCGTCGGCGTCGACGGGATTTTTCGCTTCAGCGCCGATGGCGCGGCCGAACGGGGCCTCGCCATTCTGCAGGTCAGCCCGAACGGTCTGACGGTCGTGGACCCTGCACCGCGGTCGTTTCCCCAACCGGGCTTCTGAAGACAGCGCTTACGCAGCGACCGGTTCCAGCGCCGCAAGTTCCCGGATAATACTGTTAAGGACCAATCGTCCGGCGGCCGTTGCGGCAAGCTGATCGTTTTCCAGTGTCAGCAATCCCTGCTGCTCCAGCCGCCTGATCGCCTGACGCGAGGGCTCAAAACCCCAGCGGGTACGGTAGGCAGTAAGATCAAGCCATTCGGTCAGCCGAACAGCCATCAGCAAGTGCTCCTCAGCTGCTTCCTCGGTGCGGATTTCCGTCTGAGCGAGACTGCTTCCCGTTTCTTCCACGGCTGAAAGCCACTTCTCCGGCAGGCGTTCGGCTTGCGTTGCCAAACGCCGTTCACCGGAGGTGATCCGGCCATGAGCCCCAGGGCCGACCCCGGCATAATCGTCATAGTGCCAATAGGTTAGATTGTGCCGGCTCTCGGCGCCTGGACGCGCATGATTGGAGATTTCGTAAGGGGGCAAACCGGCGCGGGCGCACACATTCTGCGTTGTTTCAAACATGACGGCTGCCAAATCCTCTTCTGGGAGGATCAAGCGGCCTTGGCGGTGAAGAGTGGCATACGCCGTCCCCGGCTCGATTGTCAGCTGATAGAGCGAGAGGTGTTCGGTCCCGAAGCTCAGCGCCTCCTCAAGCTCCGCCGACCACTGTTCCAGAGTTTGCCTGGGCCGCGCATAAATCAAATCGAAGCTGACACGCGGAAAAATTCCCGCAGCGAGGCGGATAGCGGCCTTCGCGTCCTCCGCGCTATGCAAGCGGCCCAATTCCCGCAAGTCCTGGTCGTTCAATGCCTGAACGCCGATCGAAATTCTGTTCACGCCCGCGGCGCGATAATCTTGAAACCGGCCCCGCTCGACACTGTTGGGGTTGGCTTCCAGCGTAATTTCGGCGTCGTCTGAGACAGTCCAGGTTTCCGCAATCGCATCGAGGACATGCGCCGCCGCCGCGCCGCTCATCAAAGACGGCGTTCCGCCGCCGAAAAAGATGCTGTGCACCGCCGGCCGATCCGGTCCCTGAAGTTCCGCGACCGCCCTTAGTTCTCTGGCAATCCCACGGGCCCAACGCATGTCGTCGTAGCGGTCGCGAACATGCGAGTTGAAGTCGCAATAGGGGCATTTCCTGGCGCAAAACGGCCAGTGAACGTAAACGGCAAACGGCTTCATGCCCCTAAGTCCGGGGCGATAGCCTCCCGGACGAATTTCACAAACGCACGCGCACGATGCGACATGGCGTGCTTTTCCTTCGGGTCCATTTCGCCAAAGGTACTGCGATAACCTTCCGGCACGAAGATCGGATCGTAGCCAAAACCTTTGTCGCCCCGCGGCGGAAAGGTCAGCTCTCCGAAGATGCGGCCCTCGTAAATCCCGGTTTCTTCACCCGGCACGGCCAGGGCCAGGACGCAGACAAAATGCGCCCGCCTGTCGGCTATCTCTTTTGCCGCCAGCAATTCCTCGATCCGCCGCATCGCCAGCCGGAAATCCTTGTCCGGTCCCGCCCAGCGCGCGGAATAAATGCCCGGGTCACCGTTGAGCCCATCGACGCAGAGGCCGGAATCATCCGACAGCGAGGGCAGTCCACTCACCTTCGCCGCCGCTTCAGCCTTCAGCTTCGCATTGTCCGCGAAGGTGGAGCCGGTCTCTTCCGGCTCCGGCAATCCCAGCTCGGCCGCCCCTAGCGTCTGGATGCCGAACGGAGCGATCAGCTCTTTAATTTCCCGGACCTTGCCGGGATTGTGGCTCGCCACCACCAGCCGGTCGCCGCGCCGCAGGCGGATCACAGTTTCAGCGCCTGCTTTTGCAAGGCCACAAGCTCCGTCGTGCCCTTACGGGCCAAGCGCAGAAGTTCGGAGAACTGCTCTTCGGTGAAGGGAACGCCTTCCGCGGTACCCTGAATTTCGACAATCCCGCCCGTCCCGGTCAGCACGAAATTGCTATCCGTTGCCGCGGCCGAATCCTCTGGATAGTCCAAGTCGAGAACCGGCGTGGTCCCGTAAATGCCGCAGGATACCGCCGCCACATGGTCTTTGATGGCGTGCCGGGCGATCAGTCCGGTGCCGGTCATGAAGCTGATGCATTGGTACAGAGCGACAAATCCGCCGGTGATAGAGGCCGTCCGGGTGCCGCCATCGGCCTGGATAACGTCGCAGTCGATAATGATCTGGCGCTCGCCGAGAAGCTCCAACGCGGTGATGGCGCGGAGGGAACGGCCGATAAGGCGCTGAATTTCCTGCGTACGCCCGCTTTGCTTGCCGGCGGCGGCCTCACGCCGTGTGCGCTCGTTGGTGGCCCTCGGAAGCATCCCATATTCGGCCGTGACCCAGCCACGCCCGCTCCCCCGCAAAAACGGGGGCGGCTGATTTTCCAAGCTGGCCGTGCACAACACGTGCGTATTGCCGAATTTGACCAGGCAGGAGCCTTCCGCGTGCTTCAAGATTCCCGGTTCGAAGCTGACGGCACGCATTTGATCGGTCTGGCGACCGGAGGGGCGGAGTGCGGAATTATCGGTAACAGCCATAGCGGGGCATCTCTTGAAGTTATAAAGGTCGACGGTTACCTAGCGGCCTGAGCGCCGCGGTGCAAATTGCGGGCGCTGAGCGGGCCGGCGGCAGTCAAAATCGAACCGCCATGACAATATCTTAGGTCCTTGGGATAGGAGAGGCAAAACCTCAACCGGCATGCAGGGCGATCTCATCACCAGCGAGCTTGGCAGCCGTCCGCGGGAGGTTTTCCGGCACTTGGTCGAGGCATATCTCTCGTCGGGTGAGCCTGTCGGGTCCCGTACCATTTCCCAACGCTTGCCCGTTAATCTGTCCCCGGCATCCATCCGCAACGTCATGGCGGATTTGGAAACCATGGGCCTGCTTTACGCGCCGCACACCAGCGCAGGCCGCGTCCCGACCGAAAAAGGCCTTCGGCTATTCGTCGACGGCATGCTGCAGGTCGGCGACCTGACGCGCGACGAGCGGGCCGCCATCGAGGACCGCATCGCGGCATCCGGCCGCCCCTTGGAGGACGTTCTCACACAGGCGGCAAGTCTTCTGTCCGGGCTATCGCGGTGCGCCGGGCTGCTGGTCGCGGCCAAGCAAGAAGTGGCGCTCAAACATGTCGAGTTCGTCGCCGTCGGGGCGGGAAGGGCCCTGGCCATCCTGGTGGGCGCGGATGGGAGCGTGGAGAACCGGCTGATCGAGACACCCCTTGGCCTCCCGCACTCCGTGCTGATTGAAGCGGGCAATTATCTCTCGGCCAAGCTGCAGGGGCGCACCCTGGATGCGGCGCGGGGCGAGATCCTAAAGGAAATCGAAGAGCAGCGGGCTCAGCTCGACACTCTTACAGCCCAGATCGTCTCGGCCGGGTTGGCGACGTTGTCCGCCCGGCCGCATGAAGGCGCGGATGCCGCGGGCGATAAAATCTTGATCGTGCGGGGGGCCTCTAACCTGCTGGATGATATTGGCGCCCAGGGCGATCTCGAGCGCGTCCGTACGCTGTTCGACGATATCGAGCGCAAGAGCGACCTGATTTCGCTTCTGGAGCTTGCGCGCAAGGGTGAGGGTGTCCACATCTTCATCGGTTCGGAAAACAAATTGTTCTCATTGTCGGGGTCTTCGATCGTCGCCGCGCCCTATGCCGATGCCAAAGGCAAAGTGTTAGGCGTCATCGGCGTAATTGGCCCGACACGGCTGAATTATGCCCGCATTATCCCTATGGTGGATTATACCGCGCGCGTGGTCGGCCGGCTTTTGGCATAGACCGGCCCAGCAGCATCAGAGTTTAAGGAGAATCATGTCTGCCGATACCGATAACCAGCCTTTGCCCGAAGAAGCGGGTCAGGGGAACGCCGCCGGCGAGGATGAAATCCGGCGTGAGATCAACGTGCTTCGGGCCGAAGCCGACGCGCAAAAGGACCGCGCCTTGCGGGCGCTGGCCGAGGTCGAAAACGTCCGCAAGCGTCTGGAACGCGAACGCGACGACTCACGCACCTATAGCGTGACGCGCTTTGCCCGCGATCTGCTGACAGTGGCGGATAACCTCACACGGGCCCTCGCCGCGATGTCTGCCGACGCACGCGCCCAGGCTGACGATTCAATCAAGGCCGTCCTCGACGGCATTGAGGCCACCGAACGCGAGTTGCAAGCCGTTCTCGGACGTCATGGGGTCAAGCCTATTGAGGCCCAAAGTCAGCGCTTCGACCCGCATCTGCACCAGGCGATTGCGGAGGTGCCTGCGCAAGGCGCCGAGCCGGGCACCGTGGTGAGCGTCGTGCAGTCGGGCTACGTCATCGGCGACCGGTTGCTCCGCCCGGCGATGGTGACCGTTGCAAAGGCCGGCCCGCGTCCGAATGGTGACGGCGGAGCGCACGGAGCGTCCGTGGATTCGAAGGTTTGACGCGGCAGGACCGGGCTTTGCGGGCTGTGGCGTCTTAAGCGTAAGATCGATCCATGAGTACCATTCGCGTTACGGTTGCCGGTGCATCCGGCCGCATGGGCCGCACGTTGATTCGTGCTTTGGCCGAAGCCGAAGACATGAAACTTGCCTTTGCGCTGGAGCGCCCCGGCCAAGCCTCGCTCGGTGAAGATGCTGGGGTCCTCGCGGGATTGCAGCCCAATGGCATCCGGTTAAGCGATGACGCCCTCGCCGCGCTAGCCGCGTCCGATGCCGTGCTGGATTTCACGACGCCCGCGGCAAGCGTTGCGGTATCCGAACTGGCGGCGCAGGCCCGCATTGTCCACGTCATCGGCACGACGGGATTTGCGGAGGACGACCTGACCCGGCTGAAAGCATCGGCGCGTCACGCGGTCATCGTGAAATCGGGAAATATGAGCCTGGGCGTCAATCTGCTCGCCGCGCTGGTGCGCCAAGCCGCCAAGGCTCTTCCCGATTTCGACGTAGAGATCGTCGAAATGCATCATCGCATGAAGGTGGATGCACCCTCCGGCACCGCGCTGCTGCTGGGCGAAGCCGCAGCCGCGGGGCGGGACGTATCATTGCGGGAACACGCTGTGCGCGGACGCGACGGACAAACCGGCGCGCGCCCCGACGGCGCTATCGGCTTTGCGGCGCTGCGCGGCGGCACGGTTGTCGGCGATCATTCGGTGACGCTGGCAGGTCCCTTCGAGCGGATTGAGCTGACGCACCGCGCGGAAGACCGCATGATCTTCGCGAGGGGCGCGCTGCAAGCCGCACGTTGGGGCCAAGGAAAAAAGCCGGGGCTTTACGCCATGACCGACGTGCTCGGGCTTTCGTCGTAGCTATTGGTCGAGGGCGTCCGTATGCGGCTGAAATCCTGGTTGTTCGCAGCAGCAATTGTCGCGGCTCCGGCGAGTGTTTGGGCGCAGACCGATCAGCAAATCCGTCAATGCAACGGCGCCGATCCGGCGCTCGCCATCATCGGCTGTACGGCCGTCATCGAATCCCGCACGACCCCGGTGCCGACGCGCAGCCGCGCGCTGACCAATCGCGGACTGGCCTATTTGGCGCGCCAGCAATTCGACCGCGCCCTGCCCGATTTTGAATCGGCCATTCAGCTCGATGCGCGAAATCCGACGGCCTATGTCGGACGCGGCAATTACTATCAGACGCAAGGCGATGCGACGCGCGCGCTTGCCGATTATGACCGTGCGGTTGCGATGAATCCAAAGGACGCGGGCGGCCTGCTGCAGCGGGCCAATTTCCATCTGTCCTCTGGCGATCCCGAAAAAGCGCTAGCCGATTACAACGCGGCAATTGCCATCGATCCCAAGAATGTTTCCGCTTTCGCCAATCGCGGCGAAGCCTATCGCGTGCAAGGCGAAGACGACCGCGCCATTGCCGATTTCGATGCAGCGCTGAAACTCGATCCCAAATTCATCGCCGCCTACGACAATCGCGGGCTCGCGCTTTTGGATCAAGGCGAAACGGATCGGGCGATTGCCGATTTCGATGCCGCCATCAAGCTCAATCCGAATTTCGTCGGCGCCTATAGCCATCGCGCCGTCGCGCACGAAAGCAACGGCGCGCACGACCGCGCGCTCGCCGATTTCGCGCAGGCGATCAAACTCGATCCCAACGATCCTTCGCCCTACGTCAACCGCGGCAATATCTATATGGCCCAAAACGATCTGGACCAGGCGCTTCAGGATTACGGGCGCGCGATCATGATCGATGCGAACGGTGCCGAGGCCTACAACAACCGCGGCAACGTCTATGCGAAAAAGGGCGATTTCACACGCGCGATCGCCGATTACGACGCGGCGATCCGCTTGAACCCGCAGCTTGCCAGCGCCTATGGCAATCGCGGCCTGGCGTTGGTGAAGTCCAAGCAATACGCGCGGGCGATCGCCGACTTCAATGTCGCGCTGGCGAAAAATCCCAAGGACGCCCTCAGCCTGCACAATCGCGGATTCGCCAAGCAGCAGAGCGGCGATCAAATCGGCGGCGACATCGACGCGCTAAGCGCCCGCGGCATGGATCCAAACGTCGGGAAGTAATTCGCTCGTGGACGCTATTCCCCCAAGCGCGCGGCTTCCAGCGCGAGGATGGCGCGCTTGCGGGACTCACCCCAGTGGTAGCCGGTGAGGGCGCCGTTTGAGGCGAGCACGCGATGGCACGGAATCAGCAGTGCAATGGGATTTCGTCCGATGGCGGCCCCGGTCGCACGCGCAGCCTTTGCCGTGCACACGGTTTCCGCCACAGAACGATAGGTCGCTACGGCGCCTTCGGGAATCGCGAGCAGCGCCTGCCACACTTTGATTTGCCAGGGTGTGCCAAAGAGCTGAACGGGCAGGGGCGTTGTTGCGGCCGACCCGGTGTTGAATATGCGCTCTGCATAAGGCGCAATACGCGTGTCATCCCGCGTGAACGCCGCTTTGGGCCAGCGTGCCGCCATGTCGGCAAACATCGCGTCCTCATCGTCCCCGAACGCTAAGCCGCAAAGGCTGCGTTCGGTTGCCATCAGAAGCGTCGTACCAAACAGCGACGGCCAAAAGCCGTAAGCAATATTCAAATCGGCGCCGCCCTTGGCGTAGGAGCCCGGCGTCATCGCCTCCACTTTCAGACACAGATCGTGCAGGCGCGACGGGCCTGATAGCCCAGCGTCAAGCGCCGCGTTAAAAACAGTTTCGCCCTTGGCGAGGTTTGCTTTGGCGTGCTCCAGCGTCAGATGCGCGACGAAGGCTTTGGGGCTAACCCCTGCCAGCCGCGAAAATTCGCGCTGAAAATGATGGGGCGAAAGACCCGCTGCACGTGCGGCATCGTCCAGCGAAGGCTGCTCGGCGTATCTTTCGGCCAGATATGCGATTGCCTGCGCGATGCGTGGATAATTTGCCGTCAGGGCGGAAGGCGATGTTTGCAGCATGGCGGCAATCTACGTGGCGCGCTCCGGTCTTACGACCCGAATCTTGCGCCCAAGCGGTGCGCGAAACTCAGATTCCGGGAAGAGCGTTGCGGGCTTCGCGCAGCGCCCGGCGCAGCGCCTCAGCCAGACCCGCGCGCTCCTCGGCGCCAAGAAACGCGCCAACGACCCAGCGTTGCCCGCGTGAGACGAGCGCCAGCTCCGCGCCCAGCAATTCGGGGTCCTCATGCTCCACGCGCAGCCAATAGGGGTTGATCTCTTCCCGCTTCAGCTCGCCTTTTGGGCTGAAGCGCTCGATCACCAGAAGATCACTGCTCAATGTGAGATGTTCGCGACGACGGCTGGCGCGCACGCTCGTGCGCATTGCCCACGCCAAGAGCAACACGTCCACGCCAAAGAAGGGGGTGACCGGCCACGCGCCTCTAAGGGCAAATAGAATACCGGCAACAAAACTGACGACGCCTACGAAACCAATCACCAGCGCCAAGCCGCGTGGCGACAAGGGGCGGTTTGGCTGCAAAATGACGTCGAAGACAATGCGCCGGTCCATGGCCGCAAATGTATCAGACCGTTAAAAATGCGGAAGCCCGCCGGTAAGCGGGCTTTCCCCATCAACGATATTCAAATTAGTGACGGCAACGCCGGTTATACTCGCGTTCCCCGCCGTGATCGTGCCAGAACGGATCGCCGAGATTCAGCGTGCATGGGTCGGTGACAGCGCCAACTGCTGCGCCGCCAAGCCCGCCAATGATAGCGCCCGCGCCGGCATTGCCGGAAAGCGAGCCTATCGCCGCGCCCGCACCCGCGCCTAACAGGCCACCGGATACAGCACGGTCACCTTGGGTCGTTCCGCACGCGGCTAGCGCAAGGGCCGCGGTCACAGCGGCAGATGCCGCAAAATTCTTAAAGGTCATAATTGCCATTTCTTTTCCCCATGTTTCGGGTCCGGGGTGGAAACGGGGCGTGCAAGCTTTCGTTCCCATCGGCGACGTCAATGCCTAGAGTTGACCCTGTCTTTTTTTCACAGAGGTGACATGCCTCGCCGTATTTCCCGTCAAGAAGCCGAAGAGTTCTTCCGCCGCCTTCAAGAGCGTGACCCCGCCCCCCGCTCGGAGCTGCAGTATAAAAATCCGTACACGTTGCTTGTCGCTGTCGTCTTGTCGGCGCAGGCCACGGATAAGGGCGTCAATAGGGCGACCGGCCCGTTGTTCGAGATCGTAGACACACCGGAGAAAATGATCTCGCTCGGCGAGGATCGCTTGCGCGAGGCGATCAAAACCATCGGCTTGTTTCGCACCAAGGCGAAAAACGTAATTGCCTTGTCACAGGCGCTGCTCGATCGGTACGACGGTCAAGTCCCGCGCGATCGTGACGCCTTACAGGAATTGCCCGGCGTCGGACGCAAAACCGCAAACGTGGTTTTGAACGTGGCGTTTGGAGAACCAACTCTGGCGGTCGACACGCATATTTTCCGCGTCAGCAATCGGACCAATCTGGCGCCTGGCAAGAATCCGCGCGAGGTGGAAGATGGTCTCGAGCGTATCGTGCCCGATGCCTACAAGCTGCACGCCCACCACTGGCTGATCCTGCATGGGCGCTACGTGTGCGTGGCACGCAAGCCGCTTTGCCCCAAATGCATCGTCGCCGACATTTGCCGTTTCCAGCCGAAAACAGCGCCGGTGGGCGCCGAACCGGACGCAGAAGGCAAATTGCCGGCAAAAAAGGCTAGGACATCGCGCCGGGGTGCGCGTTGAGGCTCTCCACGCATTTCGGATCGGCCGGCATGGTCATGCCTCGCGGCATGGATTCGCTGTAGCGAATCTTGAGGGCGCCGCCGTCCCGGTAAAGGAAGAAGAACACCGCACAATCCGAACCGTCATACCGCCAGAGTTCGGTATCGGCATCGCGCCGGACGAAATCGGGGCGGCCATAGCGCGCCTGCAAACTCGCCCCATCGACGGGTGGCGGAGCCATCACCGGCACAGGTGCAATCATCGCCACGCCAGTCGGTATGGCCGGCATGGGGGCCGGGGGCTCCATGACGGGCGACACGGGACGCGTGCCAAAGGAGGGTAGGGAGGGAAGCGTCAAGCGGGGCGGCAAAGAGGCGGTTCCGGCGCAGCCGGACAGCAAGAGAATGCTAACCGCTGCAACAACGAAAGCTTTTTGTCTTGCCAAGACGTGCCTTAGCCTCATAACCGTGGGCCTTCGTTATAGAGACCGCATTTGGCGGGCGCCACATCGTGTGACGATCCGGGGGAATCAATGGCAGATTATGACGTTATCGGCATCGGCAACGCGATCGTCGATGTGATTTTTCCGGCAACGGACGAATTCCTGCTTACGCACATGATCGCCAAATCGGTCATGACCTTGATCGATGAATTTCGGGCCGAGCAGCTGATCGCAGCGGCTCACGGTGCAAGTCAAAGCTCCGGCGGTTCCGCAGCCAATACCATGGCGGGATTGGCTTCGTTCGGCGCGACGGGCTGTTTTGTCGGCAAGGTGAAAAACGACCGGCTGGGTTTCAGCTTCGCCGAAGACCTTCAGCGGATCGGCGTGGATTACGACACGCCGATGTCCGTTGCCGGAGCGCCCACGGCCTGCTGCGTGATTGCGGTAACCCCGGACGGGCATCGCAGCATGAGCACGTATCTCGGCGCCAGTCGCGACCTAACGCCTGAGGATATAAACGCCAAGCAGATCGGCTCGGCCTCGATCCTCTACGTCGAAGGCTACATGTGGGACGACGAAAAGTGCAAAAATGCTATCCGCAAAGCGATTGCGGCCTGCAAGGGCGCCGGCAACAAAGTGGCCTTCACGCTGTCCGATCCCTTCTGCGTCGGGCGGTACCGCGAGGAGTTCCTTCATCTGATGAAGGAAGACATCGACATTCTTTTCGCCAATGAAGAAGAGGCCAAAGCCCTGTTCGAAGTGGACAGTTTCGTGCCGGCCCTTGAAGCTGTTCGCGATTGGCGCGGGCTTGGAATCATTACGCGCTCGGAAAAGGGCTGCGTGGTCGCCGATCCCTCAGGCCAGGTTCACATGCAACCGGCGGAACCGATTGCGAAGGTGGTTGATACAACCGGTGCCGGCGATGGGTTTGCCGCCGGGTTCATGTACGGCATGTCGCGCAACCATTCGCTGCAAGCTTGTGCACAATTGGGTTCGATAGCGGCCGCTGAGGTGATCTCCCATTACGGCGCGCGTCCTGAGCATTCGCTGAAATCTCTCGCGGCGAAGGCGGGATTGTAATTTTGCGGGAACCCGAAAAGAAGGGGAACCACAAAGGACACGAAGGAGACACAAAGATCACGAAGTTTGTACTCTCTTTCAGAGGTCTGCGGTCTTCGGCGTAATGTGAAATTCGACTGCAGGTGGGGACGATTTATGAAACGGGCGCGCAACGCGCGCCAAGATTTCTTAGTGACCTTCGTGTCTTCTTCGTGTCCTTTGTGGTTCCCCTTTTTCTTCTCCGCGGCCTCCACGGCTCCGCGCGAAAACATTTTCATTCCCCGATGACATGCAGCAGCACCGTGCGGTGGTGCGGTGCGTCGCGATGTTCGAAGACGTAGATGGCCTGCCACGTTCCAAGCGCGGGCGCGCCGTTCTGAATCGGGATCGACAACGACGATTGCGTCAGCGCGCTGCGGATATGCGCGGGCATATCGTCCGTGCCTTCGGTCGTGTGACGGTAGCCGGCGTCACGCGGCGCCAGACCCGCGAACGCATCCTTGAGATCGCGCAGCACATCGGTGTCGGCATTTTCCTGAATGACCAGCGAAGCCGACGTGTGCTGAATGAAAACCGTCAGCAGCCCGCTTGAAATGCCAGACTCCGAAACCGCGCGCGCAACATCCCTGGTGATGTCGATGAAACCCTGACCGCGCGTTGCCACCGAAAGCGTCGAGGTCTTCTGCTTCACCGCAGCGGTTCTCCCAGTCTCCGCGGGGCGCGCAGCAGCACATAAAACGCGCCGCCGCCGCCATGCCGCACATGGGCTTCGCGCAATCCCGCGACCAGCGCCCGCAAATCGGGCTGTCCGAGCCATAACGGCAACGCGCTGCGCAGGATTCCGCCTTTGCCGGTGATGACCAGAACAAACCTCATACCTTGTCCCTGACACTGAACAAGAAAACGGAGCAGCGCACGGTAGGCGCCATCCTGGGTCAGCCCATGCAGATCGATCCGGGCATCGGGCTCGATGCGGCCTCGCCGCAGATGTCCTTCAGCGTGGCCGCCGATCGGCGGCGCGGGCTGTTCATTGTAGGGGGGGTGCGAGGGATAGTGCGGATGGGGAACGTGCACCACGATACGCTTGGGCGGATCGATGGGCGGGCGTTCGCGTTTGCGGATGGGCTTTGCGTCTTTCAACGCGGAGCGGAAAAGAGCCTCTTCTTCCGCCGAGACGCCTTTGCTTCTCCGGCTCATCAGGGCAGCGCAAATGTCGCGTGCGTCCCGAGCTTCACCGCCAATTCGCGCGGCAGCAGCACACTCATGCGGCCGGGATGCTTCATCTTGCCGGCAACGATTCCTGCCGCGTTGCCGTAGCCCCAATAGACGTCGCCGCGGATCACGCCCTTGATAGCGCCCCCCGTATCCTGGGCTATCAGCAGGGCGTCGAAAGGCCGTTCCGAAACATCCGAATCTTCCGTCGGCGCCGTCGATTCCAGCCAGATCGGAACGCCGAACGGGTGAATGGAGCGATCGACAGCAAGACTGGCTTCCGGAGTCAGAGGTATGCCTTGTGCCCCGACGGCGCCGAGGCTGGGATCGCCCACCGGCCTCTCCGCGAAAAATACGAAGGACGCGTTTGTGTTCATCACCTCGGATGCTTCCGCGGGATGGGCCACAAGCCAGTCGCGAATCGATTGCGCGGAAAGCTGCTGGCGTGTCATCCAGCCGCGCTGGATAAGAACAGCGCCTATCGCGGTGTAAGGCTGTCCGTTCTGACCGGCATAGGCGGCCCGAACGACGGTGCCGTCGTCCAGTATGACGCGGCCCGAACCCTGGATCTGCAGGAAGAACGCGTCGACGGCATTGTCGACATAGAACAACGGCTTTGCCGGAACCCCGTCGCGTTCGATTTCCGCGCGCGCCGGATAGGGCACGAACCGCATCATCATCATGCCCATCGCCATCATGCTGTTGAGCATGCGGCCGACATAGGTATCGCGGTAAACACCCATGTCGCGGCGGACGAGATCGAACGGCACGGAATAAAGCGGCGTTTGAAAGGCGCCGTGCTTTATCCGGCTGCCTCTAAGTTCCGGCTCGTAATAGCCGGTGAACAGGCCGTCGGAATTCGCCTGGGCAACTTGATAAGGAACAAAATTATCTTCGAAAAAGCGCCGGGCGTTCTCCGGCGACGATGGATTTACCGACATCGCGGCATGACAGGAACTGACCCAATCGGTCACGCGGCCGGCATAGCCCACACCTCCTAACGGCGCGTCTGCCGCCCTGTTCAGGAGAGCGACGCACGAGCGGCGGAATGCGTCCAGTCCCTTCAGGGGATCGGCGTCATCCCAGCCTTCCAATTCGCTGAAATGCTGCGCATCGAGCGCAAAACCAGGCTTCTCAAGTACGGCAGGTTTTGCTGCGGCGGGAGGCGGTGCTGCGTGGGATACCGTGGCGGGTATGGGCTTAGGTGCGGACGCACATGCGGCCAGGGCGAGAACTCCGAAAAGTCCCGCAAACCACCCAAGCCGCCGCGGAGCGCGCCGGCACACACCCACGAATCGCGTCATGCCCTTAAGAATGGCTCGCGGTCGAGACCAGAGTCCAGTTCGGATCGCCCGCCCGCGTTTCGCGCGCGAAGACCCAATCTTCCGAAACCTGATGGGGGGATTTCGCATCGCCTTCGATCAGCGCGCCGCTGGGATCGTAACCCGCCAGCATGACTTCGCTTTGAAAGGTGACCGTTACTTCGGCGGTCTGGCCCTTTAGCGCCGCACCTGTGATCCGTGCGGCTTTCAGCGACAGGAAGGTAAAATCGACGCGCTCTTTCTTCGCTTCCCGGGCACGGATTTCACGATCGAAGGCCTCGAACACATCGCCGGACAGCAGCGGCCGCAACGTATCGCGTTCACCGCGGGCAAACGCCGTGACGATCATCTCATAGGCGGCACGGGCGCCCTGCAGAAAGCGGTCGCTGTCGAAGCTGCGGTCCGCAAGCTTGATATCCAACAGGCCCCGGGGCTGAGCGCCCGCGTTGGACAGGCCGGCGCCAGCCTGGGCCGCGCGTTCGGGAAGACTGACGACGTTGTCCTTGACGGGCACCGGCTTGGGAGCCGGATTGGGGCTGGCCCTATCGGGCAGGCGCACCCGTTCTTCAGGCGAACGCTCGTTCCCCGTGCGCCGTCCCAGAACGGTGTAGAGACGAAAGGCGATAAAGCCCGTCACCAAGGCCAAAAGGATCACGTCGAAGAACTGAAAATTTTGCATGAGAGATTACGCCTGCTCAGCTTTTGCGATGGCCGGATCGAACGATCATATGCCCAAAGCTTTGCTCAAGGATTTAGCCTAGCCCCGCCACGGGTCCGGGTCCAGGCTTGGAAGGGCATTTTCCACCTCGCCCCTCGAATATGGCGAAAGACCGGCCTTTATGACAGGAGCGGCGCCCAGCATATGCTTGTCACGCTTGCGCGATCCGTGCTAGCGCCCTCCCCCGCACGAGCTTCACCCAAAACCGGAACGGATCATCATGGCCGATATCACCGACCCCAATGGCGGCGCCCCCCCTGACGCATCGCAGCAGCAATTGCCGTCTATTCAGGTCGCGGCCCAGTACATTAAGGATCTGTCCTTCGAAAATCCATCGATGGGCGTCAACATCCAGCGTCCCCAGATCGATTTTACCGTCGATCTGCAGGCCCGCCGGATGCAGGACAGCGGACCTTACGAGGTTGTCATCAAGATGCGCGTGACGGCGCAGCAGGAGGAACGGACGCTGTTCCTTCTCGAAATCGCTTATGGCGGCATCTTCGTGCTGGATAAGGTTCCTGAGGAAGCCCTACAGCCTTTCCTGCTGATCGAGTGCCCCCGGCTCCTCTTCCCCTATATGCGCCGGATCGTGTCCGACATCGTAAGCGATGGCGGGCTGCCCCCCCTGATGATCGAGCCGATCGACTTTGCCGCGCTCTATCGCAGCAAGATGATGGAAGCGCAGAACTCGGGAAATGCGCCGCAGCCGGTCTAGAGCGCAACCCGGCGAAGTGGACGCCGGTTCGCCGTTAGATTGCGTGCCAAACCAAGGAATCTAGAGCATGATCCGATTCCTTTTGATCGGATCATGCCCTAGCCGGCTAGTTCCGCGGCAGCCCAGCGCCAGATAACGTCGCCTTCCACGTCGCCCGCGACGAAACGGGCGTGTGCCTCACGCTCCTCCGGCAACAGCCGCGCCGGGAGGGGTTGAGGCCGGGGCTTGGCCACACGGGTGAAACCGATGCCGGCAGTACGCTCATCGCCGGGTGCAAGGTGCAGCCGCGCCTGACGGCCGCCCACGAGTTCGAGATAGACCTGCGCCAGAAGCTCGGTGTCGATGCGGGCGCCATGCTTCTCGCGCCCTGACAGGTCGATATTGAAGCGGCGGCAGAGTTCGTCCAGCGAATAGCGCGAGCCCGGAAAGCGGCGTTTCGCCAGCGCCACCGTATCGATGCTGCGGGCCATCGGAATGGACGGACGCTCAAGGCGGGCAAATTCCGCGTTGAGGAATTTTATGTCGAACTCGGCGTTGTGAATGACCAGCGGTGAATCGGCGATGAAGGCCAGAAGGTCTTCTGCGATCTGGTCAAAAAGCGGCGCATCGGCGAGTTTATCCAGCGTCAATCCGTGGATGCGCGTGGATTCTTCGGGAATGTCGCGTTCGGGATGGACCAGCTTGTGAAAGAACTTGCCGGTCGGCAGATGGTTGTCCAGCTCGATGCAGCAGATTTCGATGATGCGATGACTCGCCGGATCAAGTCCGGTGGTTTCGGTATCAAGAACGATTTCCCGCATGGCTATCTGTTTTTCGCGCGCTCGCGTAAGGCGGCAACGACTCGCTTCACGTCCTGGAAAGCTTGGGCCAACCCTTGCTCGGTCTCAATCACGAAATCGGCTTTGGCGCGCTTGTCCACATCCGGAAGCTGTCTGGCAAGAATCGCGTCGAGTTTCTCGGGCGTCATACCCGGACGCGCCAGAACCCGCGCGCGCTGAATATCGGGCTTTGAGGACACCACGACGAGCGTATCGACACGCGCATCGCCGCCTGTTTCCAGCAGAAGAGGGATGTCGAGCACAACAAGTTCATCGCCGCGTTCGGAGGCAGCCTGAAGAAAGCTGCGCTCGGATTCGCGAACCAAAGGATGGACGATCGCTTCCAACCGGCGGAACGCTTGCGGATTGCCGCCGAGCAGCGCGGTAAGTGCGGCACGGTCTACGCGCCCATCCTTCACCGCTCCGGAAAACGCCTGTTCGATCGGTGCAACGGCGGCGCCACCTTTTTCGTACAGCGCATGCACTGCTGCGTCGGCGTCATGGACCGGAATGCCGAGCCGCGCGAACAATTTCGCCGTCTCGCTTTTGCCCATTCCGATGGAGCCGGTGAGGCCGACGATGAAGGGCTTTCGACGGCTTGCTTCAGCCACGAGGAAGCGCGTCCACAAGGAGCCGCCGCAGCTCTGGTGTAACCGCCGGGGTTACCCCGAACCAGGCCGCGAAGGCCGGAACGGCTTGATGCATAAGCATGCCCAATCCGTCCATGGTGCGCAGGCCACGTTCGCGCGCCATTTTGAGGAGAGGGGTTTCTAGGGGATTGTAGACGATGTCGGCAACAGCCGCGTCGGTGGACATCCCCGTGAGGTCCATATCCAACGGTGCTTTGCCTGTCATACCCAGGCTCGTCGTGTTCACCAGAAGCTTTGCGCCGTAAAATGCCACGGCCCAATCGCCCCAGGCAAGCGCCCGAATGTTGGCGGATTGGCCGAACGTGACGGCTAGCGTTTCGGCGCGCGCCATGGTGCGGTTCACGATGCGGATTTCCGGTGCCCCCGCCCGCGCCAAGGCGACAACAACCGCCCGTGCGGCGCCGCCTGCGCCAAGGACGACCACCGGACCTTTACGGGCGGCCTCTGGCCCGAGCTGTTCTGCAAGACTGGCAGCGAACCCAGTCACATCGGTGTTGCGCCCGTGTATAAGGCCGCCGGCAAATATAATGGTGTTCACGGCACCGGTTGCGCGCGCGTCGTCATCCAGCGTCGCAGACAAGGCAAACGCCGATTCTTTGTGCGGTACGGTTACGTTTGCGCCCGCAAAACCCATTAGCGGCATTGCCGCCACGCAACGGCTGAAATTTTCCGGCGCGATGGGCAACGGGATATAGCTGCCCGAAATAGCATGCTGGCGGAGCCAATGATTGTGCATCAGCGGCGACAAAGATTGGTGTATCGGCCAACCCATCACAGCAGCCAAGCGGGGCACGGTCGTCATCGAACAAGCGCTCCAAATTGGCGCAGAGCCTCAAGCACAGCGATAAGCGGCAGGCCACGAATGCAAAACTGGTCGCCCTCGATGCTGGCGAAAAGCTGCGCGCCGCGGCCCTCAATTCTGTAGCAGCCGACCGATCCCAGAATATCCGGCAACTCTGCGGCCAGATATTCGTCAAGAAAAGCGTCGGAGAAATTGCGCATACGCAGCCGCGCCGTATCCGTATGCCGCCAAACCGGCTTGCCCCCGCGCGCCAACACAGCGGCGGAGATCAATTCATGATCGGCGCCGTTCAGCGCAAGCAGAGTTTTACGCGCTTCAGAAGCATCCACCGCTTTGTTGAAAATGTGATTCCCGCACACCAGAACTTGATCGCCGCCAAGCACAAGAGCGCCCGGAAAATTCTCGCTGACGGCCGTCGCCTTGGCTTCGGCCAATCTTTCCGCAACCAGGCCGGGACCAGCTCCATCACGCGTCAATGATTGCTGCAGCATCGTCTCATCGACATTAGGAGCGACAGCGCTGAAGGTCACGCCGGCCGCATCCAGCATCATACGGCGGCTTGAGCTGGTGGATGCCAGAATCAACGGCGGTGTCATAGGGCGGGTCTGCGGTCGGCGAGCAAATTCAAGATCGTTGCGGCGGTTTCTTCAATGGAGCGCCGGGTTACATCGATCGTTGGCCAATCGAAGCGGTCGAACAAGCGGCGTGTAAAATTTACCTCGTTGCGCACAGCCTCTTCGCTCACATAATCCGAACTTTTCGTCTCGCCCATGGTCGCCAGACGATTGCGCCGGATCTGTAACAGCCTGTCAGGTGAAAGCCATAAGCCGACATAGAGAGGCTTTTGCAGCGCAAACAATTCATCATCGGGTTCGACTCCGGGAACGATCGGAATGTTCGCAGCCCGCACGCCACGAATCGCCAGATAAACGCATGTCGGTGTTTTGGAACAGCGGCTTACGCCCACAAGAATGACGTCCGCCCCGGACAGGTTTTTCAAATTTTGCCCGTCGTCATGCTGAATGGCAAAATTCAGGGCTTCTACACGCTCGAGGTAGCGAGAATCGACCTCATGCTGACCACCAGGCCGATGCGTCTCCTCGACACCCAAAAATTTGCCCATGGATTCCACGGCACTGTCCAGGATGGACACACATGGCACGTTCAGCCTGCCACATTCTGCCTCCAGAGACTTTCGCAACGCTGTGTTGACCATCGTGAAAAACACAATGCCTGGGTTAGCGCCGATATGTTCCATCGCACGTTGAAGCTGGCGTTCGCTTCGCACCAAGGAATAGATGTGCTCTCGCGACGTGACACCTTCGAATTGCGCGCAGACTGCCTTGGCGACGGTGTTGAGCGTTTCACCTGTCGCATCGGAGATGAGGTGCAAATGATACTCACGAGCCATGATTCATCCAAGATTCACCCACAGCGATAACCCGGTCTCGAGCCCTCTGCGTACAACAACGGTTAACGCACCGGCTTATCCCCAGTGGTCCCCACAGGGCTACCCTTGCGGAATCCGCATGCTACGGCGTAAGTGAGCCCTCTCAGGGGCACAATGCTCCACAGTTTACCGCCACAACACCATCATCATTACAAGATTCTATAACTGATTATTAAGGAAAGCTCCTTGAGCGAAACTTCTCTGCTGGCGGTGTTGAACCGGAAAGTCGTTCGTCCTCCGCCGATCTGGCTGATGCGGCAAGCGGGACGGTATCTGCCGGAGTATCAGGCCGTACGGAAACAAGCCGGATCGTTTTGGACCATGTGTATGTCTCCGGAACTGGCTGTTGAGGTGACGCTGCAGCCGATCACCCGTTTCGATCTGGACGCGGCGATTTTATTCTCTGACATCCTGGTGGTGCCTTTCGCCTTGGGACAGGGAGTGCGCTTCGAAGATGGTCATGGGCCGATTCTGGATCGCTTTCCAGGCGCTGACCAACTAGTCCGAGACGAAGGCGAGTGGCTAACAAAGCTCGCACCGGTTTATGAGGCGATGCGTGCTACACGCGCCACTCTGCCGGCGAATAAGGCCTTGATAGGCTTTGCAGGGGCGCCTTGGACCTTGGCAGCCTATATGCTGGAGGGAAAAGGTTCCCCGGACCAGCGCGCAGCGAAGCTTGCCGCGTATCGAAAACCCGACGAGTTCGCCAAACTGCTTGATGTGCTGGTCGATGCGGTGGCTTGGCATTTGCTGCGCCAAATTGAGGCGGGCGCGGATGCTGTGCAGATATTCGATTCCTGGGCAGGCGGAATGGCGCAGGCTGCTTTCCAGAGCTGGGTTGTCGAGCCGAACCGGCGGGTTGTGGACATTGTGCGCAAGTCGAAGCCGGATGCGAAAATCATCGGCTTTCCACGGGCCGCTACCGAAACGGGTTACATCGCCTATGCCGGGACGGTAGGGGTCAATGCGGTGAGCATCGACACAGCGTCTTCGATGCGTTGGGCGGCGGCTAAATTGGCAGACCGTGTTGTGCTGCAAGGCAATCTCGATCCGATCGCTCTGATCGCAGGCGGTGCGGCACTCGATAAAGCCGTCGACGAAATTCTTGCCGCCACGGACGGAAAGCCCTTCATCTTCAATCTGGGGCACGGAATTCTTCCTGAGACGCCGCCGGCGCATGTGGGCCAAGTGGTCGCTCGTATCAGGAGCCGCGCGTGAAACTCGCGGTGGTCTTGTTCAATTTGGGGGGACCGGACTCCCTCGATGCCGTTCTGCCCTTTTTGCAGAATTTGTTCAGCGATCCGGCCATCATTCAGCTTCCAGGTTTCATACGCCGGCCGCTGGCCAGGTTTATCGCCGCAAAGCGAACCCCATTAGCGAAGAAGATTTACGAGCATCTTGGCGGAAGCTCTCCGATTTTGCCGGAGACGGAGGCCCAAGCGCGTGCCTTGGAAGAGGTGCTCCGGCGCGAAGGTCACGACGCGCGGTGTTTCATAGCAATGCGATGCTGGCGGCCGTTTACGGCCGATGCCGTGCGCGCGGTTAAGGCATTTGCACCGGAACGAATCGTCCTGTTGCCGCTCTATCCCCAATATTCCACCACCACGAGCCGTTCATCCCAGGAGGAATGGCGCAAGGAAGCGTCCCGGCAGGGCCTGACGGTTCCGCAGCATCAGGTCTGCTGTTACCCGGCCGAGAGTGGCTTTGTTGGCGCGATTGCCGATTTGGTGGCGCAAGCGCAGAAACAGGCAAAGCCGGGCATCGCTTATCGGATGTTATTCTCCGCTCACGGCCTGCCCAAGCGGGTGGTCGACAAGGGCGATCCCTACCAATGGCAGGTCGAACGCACGGTTGAAGCGGTTGTGGCGAAGCTGCAAGGGCAAAGTCTTGATTACAATATTTGTTATCAAAGCCGCGTGGGCCCGCTGGAGTGGATCGGTCCGGCAACGGATGCCGAAATCAAGCGGGCGGGGGCGGACGGCAAAGGCGTGATTATCGCCCCGGTCGCGTTCGTCTCGGAACATTCCGAGACATTGGTCGAACTCGATATCGAATACCGTAAACTGGCGGGCGAATCCGGTGTGCCCGATTACATCCGGGTGCCGACGGTTCGTACGCATCCAGCTTTCATTGCGGCCCTGGGAAGTCTTGCGCTGACGTCGCTGAACGCGAAAACGCCGGTTACCTGCGCGCCCCAGCGTATCTGTCCGCGTAACTGCACCTGCGGACACGACAAGGCGCTTGCCAATGTTTGAGGCGCTTAATCCATTCTATCCCTGGATTAAGGCGTTTCACATTATCGCGGTGATTTCCTGGATGGCGGGCATGCTGTATCTGCCGCGGTTGTTTTTTTACCACTGCGAGGCGACGGTCGGATCGTTGGACTCCGAACGCTTCAAGCGCATGGAGAGCCGGCTTCTGCGGATCATCATAAATCCCGCGATGGCGACGGTCTGGCTGCTGGGCATCACACTGGCCTTGACCCCGGCGAGCGGCGGGCCGATGCAGGGCTGGCTGATGGCGAAATTCGGACTGGTTTTGGCTATGTCCGGCCTGCATGGGCTTTTTTCGCGTTGGCGAAAGGATTTTGCCGCTGACCGAAAACGCCATTCCAAGCGATTTTACGCGGCCTGGAACGAAGCGCCTGCCATTCTGATGATCGCCATTGTCATACTGGTCGTGGTCAAGCCTTTTTGAGCACCTTGCCGCACGCGAAGAAGGGGTATTTTCAAACCCACGAATTTTCGATAGAGTTCTGACGTTCTTCAAAACAGCGCCTGGACGAACCCCGCCAGAATCAGGTGGCCGTGGCGCGCAACCTCCCAAAGCAAAGCGGTCAACCGAATATTTGCCGCGGGACCACTTTCCGATCGAATTCCTCCTCAAGCCCAACCCACCACAGGTACGCGTGAAATGACCGTCCAATCCGGCCTCCAGGCCATGAAGCTCCAAGACTTAAAATCAAAGAAGCCCAACGAATTGTTGGAATTCGCCGAAGGCCTGGAGATTGAAAACGCTTCGTCCATGCGCAAGCAGGACATGATGTTCGCCATCCTGAAGGAGCTGGCGGAGCGCAATGTCGAAATCACCGGAAACGGTGTTCTGGAAATTCTTACAGACGGCTTTGGCTTCCTGCGCAGCCCCGAGTCGAACTATCTGGCAGGCCCCGACGACATCTATGTCTCGCCTTCGCAAATCCGCCGCTTCGGCCTGCGGACCGGCGATACGGTCGAGGGCCCGATCCGCAGCCCCAAGGACGGGGAACGCTATTTCGCCCTGCTGAAGGTTTCGACCATCAATTTCGAAGACCCGGAAGCCGGCAAGCACAAGGTCCATTTCGACAATCTGACGCCGCTCTATCCGACGCGGAAGTTTGTAATGGAACTGGAAGAGCCGACGGTTAAAGACAGGACCGGACGGATCATCGACATCGTGGCGCCCTTGGGCATGGGCCAGCGCGCCCTCATCACGGCGCCGCCACGTACCGGCAAGACGGTGATTCTGCAGAACATCGCCAAGTCGATCGCTGCCAATCACCCAGACTGTTATTTGATCGTGCTTTTGATCGATGAGCGCCCGGAAGAAGTTACCGATATGCAGCGCACGGTGAAGGGTGAGGTGATTTCCTCGACCTTCGACGAGCCTGCGACGCGCCATGTGCAAGTTGCCGAAATGGTCATCGAAAAGGCCAAGCGCCTGGTCGAGCACAAGCGGGACGTGGTGATCTTGCTGGATTCCATTACGCGCCTCGGACGAGCCTACAACACGGTTGTGCCCTCATCGGGTAAGGTTCTGACCGGGGGTGTGGACGCCAACGCGCTGCAGCGGCCGAAGCGCTTCTTCGGTGCGGCCCGCAATATCGAAGAAGGCGGTTCGCTCACCATCATCGCGACGGCGCTGATCGATACCGGTTCGCGCATGGATGAAGTCATCTTTGAAGAATTCAAAGGCACCGGCAACTCGGAAATCATCCTGGATCGCAAAGTCGCCGACAAGCGCGTGTTCCCGGCGATCGACATTCTGCGTTCCGGCACCCGCAAGGACGAATTGCTGGTCGATAAAGGCACGCTGGCGAAGATGTATGTCCTGCGCCGCATTCTGGCGCCGATGGGCACCATCGATGCCATCGAGTTCCTGCTGGACAAGATGCGTCAATCCAAGACGAACGACGACTTCTTCGACAGCATGAACACGTAACTTTGGAACGCGCGGGAGCCGCAAGGCCTCCCGGCTTCTCGAATGGGTCTGACGGCATCAGCGCTCAGTGCTGGTGCTCGCCCGCCTTCTCGGCGATGTAATCCATCAAGGCCAGCAGCACGCCTGACACGACGAAGGTCACGTGGATCACGATCAGGAACATCATCTGTTCCCGTGTGTACGCGCCGATCGACATGAAAACCTTAAGCAGCTGAATGGCCGATATCGCGACGATGGAGGCCAAAAGCTTCAGCTTCATCGCTGAGAAGTCGATGGTGCCCATCCAGGCGGGCCGGTCGGGATGGTCGTGTGTATCCATCTTGGACACAAAGTTTTCGTACCCCGCGAAGATCACCATCAGAATGAGATTGGCCGCGAGAGAAAGGTCGATCAGCGTAAGAACCCAAAGAATGACATGGGCTTCGTCGAGATCGGCGAGCTTCGGGATCTCGGCGAAAATGGCTTGGACAAACACCGCTAGCAGAACCATCAGCGCTACAACCAGGCCGACATAAAACGGCGCCATCAGCCAGCGGCTGGCGAACAGGCCGCGCTCCAGAAGGCGTTCAATATTCTTGAGTTTCAGCATGGGTTAGCGCGTGTGTCCCGCATCGAGCCGGCCTGTTATGGCGATTCGCCAGCCTGAGATGAAGAAGAAAACGGCCATCACCCCGCCAATCACGAGATCGGGAATATTGGACCGCGTTGCGACAACGGCCACGGCTGCCGCCATCACGGCAATGTTTCCCACCGCGTCGGCGCGGGAGAGCCGCCACAGGGGCGCGAAGCCCGTGAGGAGCCGTCGCTGGCGAAGCACGATGGCCCCCACCGCAAGGTGAGCCGTCAGCGCCATCGCCCCGATGACAAGCATTGCCATAGGGTGGGGGATGCTTCCCAGAAAGAAGCGCCTGACCGCGATGATAAAGACCAGGGCGCCCAACAGAGCCATCACAAATCCCTGCAACTGCACCGTCCAACGCTCGCGGGTGATCGTCCCCGAAGTGGCCCACAGGGCAAATCCGGCGGTTATGGAATGCTGTACGAACGACAAGGCGTCGGCCGCCATGGCTGTGGACCCGGCAGGCACGGCAAGCATGCTCTCGATGAATCCCATCGCGCCGGTGATCAGCGCAATCAGGGCCAACGCGACGCGTTCATTTTCAAGCATTGCGCCGGCTGCCTGAAAATTGCGGGGGCCTCTTACGGAACCGGATCAGCGCCGCACCTCTACGGCAACAACACGGTTGCGCCGGTGGTCTGCCGGGAGTGAAGCGCCTCATGCGCCGCGCGTGCGTCGGAAAGTTTGAACCTTTGGTTCACGGCGATTTTCACGGCCCCTGAGGCAATGGCTGCAAAGAGATCGTCAGCCGTCTCCTTAAGTTCCTGGGCATCGCGCATATAGTGAACGAGGGTTGGCCGTGTCAGGAACAACGAGCCTTTTTGCGCGAGCGTCAACGGCTCGAAGGCAGGCACGGCGCCGGACGAATTGCCGAAATAGACCAGCATCCCGCGCACCGACAGACAATCCATGGAACCCATGAATGTGTCCTTGCCGATGGAATCATAGACGACCGGCACGCCGGCGCCGTTGGTAATTTCGCGCACGCGCTTCACCCAGTCGTCTTTCCGGGTGTTCAGAACATGCGTGCAGCCATTCTCCTGGGCGAGGGCGACCTTATCGTTCGAGCCGACTGTGCCGATGACCGTGACGCCCAGATGCTTGGCCCACTGACAGGCAATCAGCCCGACGCCGCCGGCAGCGGAGTGAAACAGGATCGTTTGCCCGGCCTTGACCGGAAATGTCGCCTTCAAAAGATATCGCGCCGTCAGCCCTTTCAGCAGAGCCGCCGCGGCGATCTCATCGGAGATATTGTCCGGCAGCTTCACCGCAAGCCAAGCGGGAATATTGGCCGCTTCCGCATAGGTCCCTCGGACCTGGGAATAGGCGACTCGGTCGCCAACTTTCAGCGTACTGACGTTTGCGCCGATCGCATCCACCACACCGGCGGCTTCCGAGCCGATCCCTGCGGGCATCGGCAGCGGATAAAGGCCCTGCCGATGATAGGTGTCGATGAAATTGACGCCGATGACGGTGTGCTTGACGCGCACTTGATCGGCCGCCGGCGGCGCCAGATCGACATCCTCATACTGGAGGACTTCCGGACCGCCGGTTTTGTGGATGCGGACGGCTTTCACGTGTTTTACCCCAGATACTCGCGGAAGAACGTGTCGGTGCGCGTGTTCGCCAGATCGGCGCAGGCCTTGTCGTAATGCTGGCCGCCGATACGGGCGAAGGCATGATCCATTTCCGGATACACATGCAGCGTGACCAGGCTGTTGCCTTTGAGGCCGTCGGTGATCTGCTTTTGTGCTTCCGGCGGCGTGAACTGGTCCTTGTCAGCAATGTGCAGCATCAGCGGCTTTTTGATGTTTTTGGCTTCGTCGAGCCCGGCTTGGATGTAAACGCCATAATAGCCGACCGACGCGTCGGTATCCGTGCGCGTCGATGCCAGATAAGCCATGCGGCCGCCAAGGCAGTACCCGACCGTTCCAACTTTACCGGACACGCCCGGAACTTTGCGCAGATGGCTGATGGTGGCTTGGATGTCCTGCACGCCCTTGTCGGCGTCAAAGCGCTGCATCAAGCCGAACGCCTTACCCCAGTCTTCCTGGGTTTGGTCGGTAAGCTGTACGCCCGGCTCCAGCCGCCAGAACAGATCCGGCGCAAGTGCGAAGCGTCCTTTGGCGGCATGGTCGTCGCAGATTTTGCGCACCACATCGTTCACGCCGAAGATTTCCTGAATGACGATGACGCCCGGTCCATGGCCGCTCGCCGGGCTGGCCAGATAGCCGCCGAAACTGCCGTCAGCGCCTGCAATCGTAATGTCTTTTCCACTCATGGATGTTCCCCTCCGGTTTGTGCGTCTTAGCTTTCCCTAACCATAGCGACTCGTTTCAGTCCTCACCATACGTCTCAGGCGTTTCCGGCTGTCCTCGCCATGGGAGAATTTTCAGGCAATTGCAGGACGTGGCTGAGCACCGCCGCGCTCGTGATGGGCGGCGAGCACACCATCCCGCCGCAGACATAAGCGGTGGGCAGACCTTCCTGCATGAGCTTGCCTTCGGCCGGGTGTCCGGGCGGCAAACTTTGTCCCGGTGCGACAACCATCAGCAGCCGGTTGGGCAGGGAGCGTCCCGTGACGGCTTTCACCAAGTCCTGGGTGCGCGGATCGTAGCTCGGCCCATAGACGATGATTTCAAGGCAGGACGTGCAGAATTCGAAATTGTTCAAATAGGTCGCCATTTGCAGGTACTGCGTTGCCACATCGCCGGCGAAAGCCTGGATCAATGTGTTGGCGCGTTCGGCATAGGCCTGGTCCAGCGTGGCGTAAAACAGCCGTCCGTGGATTCCAATCATCAGGCCGTTGCCGGCGGGCGTTTGGGCGTCGAGAGCCGTGCGGGTGCGTACCTGTTCGGGCACATCGGTGTTACGGGAGAAAACATAGCCGCCTTGGACGACGTCCCAGAATTCCTGGTCCATGGTCCGCGTCCACGCGATGGCATGGTCCAGATAACGCCGCTCCTGGGTCGCTTCCCAAAGGGCAAGCGCGGCGCGGGTCATCGCGGCATAGCCGTCCGCAAAAGCAGGATGCTGCCGCTTGCCGTCCCGATACGAGTGGAACAGCCGCTCCCCATCGCCCAGTTTTTCACAGACGAACTGGAAGGCGCGCTGTGACGCTTCTATCCAGTCACGGCGGTCGAACGCCATTGCGGCATTCGTCAGGGCCGCGATCATCAGGCCGTTCCAGTCGACCAGAACCTTATCGTCCCGGGCCGGCCGTATGCGCTTTTCGCGGGCCTCAAGCAGACGCTGTTTTTGCGCACTGAACGTGATCTCTTCCGCTTCGGTCCAGGCCGGCAGATTCGCGACGCGGTGCAGAATATTGCGTCCCGTGGGTTTGCCTTCATGCGGGAAGTTTCCGTCGCGCGTCACGCCGAACGCTTGCTTGAAGCGGTCGACCGGCGTGCCTGCGAGGAGGGTTTCGATTTCGCTCTCGGTCCAGACGTAGAACTTTCCTTCATCGCCGTCCGTGTCGGCATCCTGGCTTGATGCGAACGCTGCGTTTTCCACGCGCATTTCCCGCATGGCCCAGGCAATCGTCTCTTCGACTTTGGTCTTCAGCACGGGCTGCTTTCCGTGCTGCCAGACCAGCGTCATCAGGTCGATCATCTGCGCGTTGTCGTAGAGCATTTTTTCGAAATGCGGCACGAGCCATTGCTCGTCGGTTGCATAGCGCGCAAAGCCGCCGCCGATGTGATCGTAGATGCCGCCGCGGCCCATATTGTCGAGCGCAACCAATGTCAGTGAAAGGAACTGCTGCATGCCGGTGCGCAAATAGGCACGCCACAGCAGTTCGAGAATCGAGACGTTGGGGAATTTCGGCGCGCCGATTGTGCCGCCATAAAAGATGTCGCAATTCTGCGCGATTGCAATCGCGACACGATCCAGCTTGTGCATGTCGAATGTGCCGGAGCGGTTCTGATACCAGGCTTGGTCAAGCGAATCTGCGACTTGACGCACATTGGGTTGCAGCATTTCGGGCGTGTCGCGATAACGCTCGGCAATGTCGCGAAGCACGGTCTTGAAGGATGGCCGGCCGAAGCCTTCATCCCTGGGGAAATAGGTGCCGCCCCAGAATGGCTCGCCTTTTGGTGTCAGAAATACGTTTAACGGCCAGCCGCCGCGGGCGCCGATCACGGCCGGCACTTTTTGCAGCCAGTTGTCGATGTCGGGGCGTTCTTCGCGATCGACCTTCACACAGACGTAAAGTTCGTTCATCAAACGGGCGGTCTCAACATCCTCAAAGCTCTCATGGGCCATGACATGGCACCAGTGACAGGACGCATATCCCACTGAAACCAGGAGAGGCTTGTTGGCGCGCAGTGCTTCGGCCAAAGCTTCCGGGCCCCAAGGACGCCAGTCCACGGGGTTGTCTTTATGCTGCAGCAGATAGGGGCTGGTTTCATTGGCGAGGAGATTGGTCATGGAGGTGCCCGGAAAAAGCGCAAAGGCGCTTGACGGTGAATATCGCCATTTCCTAGCCCTTCTATCGCGCTTCTCACAAGTCAGCAGGCGTCGATTGTGGACATGAGTGCCAGCCAGGACACGATTTTTGCGGTTGCGACAGCGCCGGGTAAGGCCGGAGTCGCGATCATCCGGCTATCGGGGCCGCAGGCCGCTTACGCCATTCAAGCATTGAGTCGAAGCGAAAGGGGAGCCGATCGCCAGGCTGTTTTTCGAAAATTGTTCGATCTAACGAACGGCGATCTTATCGATTCCGGTCTTTTGCTCTTTTTCCCAGGCCCACACAGCTTTACGGGGGAAGATGTCGCGGAGTTTCAGATCCACGGGGGGCGGGCCGTTACGGCAGCGCTGCTTCAAGGTTTGGCATCGATGGCCGGACTGCGGCCAGCGGAGCCTGGCGAGTTCACCCGGCGCGCGGTTGAAAACGGCCGCCTCGATCTCACCCAAGCTGAAGCGATTGCGGATTTGGTCAATGCCGAAACTCAGGCGCAACACCGGCTCGCGCTCCGGCAAATGGAGGGGCGCCTTACTGGCATCTACGAGAATTGGCGGGCACGTCTTATTCACGCCGCCGCATGGATCGAGGCCGGAATTGATTTCGCGGACGAAGATATTCCGCCGGAGGCCGCGGAGACGAGCAGGGCGAGCCTTCTCTCAATTTGGCAGGAAATACAGGCGCATTTGAGCGATGGCCGCCGTGGGGAAATTCTTCGTGAGGGTTTTCACGTGGCGATCATCGGTGCGCCCAATGTGGGCAAAAGCTCGCTTCTAAATGCTCTGGCGCAGCGCGATGTAGCCATCGTGTCGGACATACCCGGCACCACGCGGGATGTCTTGGAGGTGAGGCTCGATCTCCGGGGCTATCCCATCATTCTGGCGGACACGGCCGGTCTGCGGGAGTCTGAGGACCGCATCGAGCAAGAAGGGGTGAAACGCGCCCTTGCGCGAGCCAAAGGAGCCGATCTGAGGATTTTGGTGCTCGACGTGACGGCGCCGAACTATCTTTCGGGGTCGGATTCCGACATTACCGTCTGGAACAAAGCCGATTTGGCTCCTGAGAGGCACGAGGCCGGCCTCTGGGTTTCGGCCAGAACCGGGGAAGGCTTGGAAGCTTTGATCGGGCAAATTGCCGATGTCGCCGCGGAAAGGCTGGATATCGGCGAGGCGCCCGTCTTAACCCGCGCCCGTCATCGGGTCGCGCTTGAGGAAGCGGTAGCGAGCATTTCCGGCGGCTTGGCGAGTGAGGAGCCGGAACTCGCCGCGGAACATTTACGGCACGCGCTCCGCAGTATTGGGCGAATCACCGGCCGCGTGGATTTGGATGAATTGCTCGACGTGGTGTTTCGGGATTTTTGCATCGGCAAGTGAGTGTTTCACGTGAAACATCCGCCGGGCCAGAGTAGAAGATCGCATGAACGAAATTGACGTCATCGTCGTCGGCGGGGGACACGCGGGGTGCGAAGCGGCATCGGCCGCCGCGCGGGCAGGCGCGCGTACACTGCTGCTCACCCATAAGCACGCGACGATCGGTGAAATGTCGTGCAACCCCGCAATCGGCGGGCTCGGAAAAGGGCATCTCGTCCGCGAGATCGATGCGATGGACGGCCTCATGGGCCGGGTGGCAGACGCCGCGGGAATTCAATTCCGGCTCCTTAACCGCCGTAAGGGCCCGGCCGTTCGCGGCCCGAGAGCTCAGGCGGACCGAAAGCTCTATAAAAAAGCCATGCAGCAAGCCCTGGCTGAAACGGCCGGGTTGGCCATTCACGAAGGGGCGGTTGCAGACCTAATCTTGCGGGACGGCTACATAACGGGTTTGTCCACAGAAGAGGGCCGCACCTATTTGGCGCCGTCTGTTGTATTGACGACCGGAACATTCCTTGGCGGCCTCATTCATATCGGGGAAAAGAAAATACCCGCAGGCCGGGTTGGCGAGGCGCCCTCACTTGGCCTATCGCATACCTTGCGTAGTTCGGGCCTAAACCTCGGGCGGCTAAAGACAGGAACACCCGCGCGCCTTGATGGCCGTACGATCGTCTGGGAAGGGCTGGACGTTCAGGGTGGCGATGATCCTCCTGTGCCTTTTTCTTTCTTGACCGGCGGCATCACCACGCCCCAGCGCCCGTGCCATGTGACAGCTACGACGCCCGCGACACACGCCATCATCCGCGCCAATCTGTACCGCGCGCCAATGTATTCCGGGCAGATCGCAAGCACAGGCCCACGTTACTGCCCGTCAATTGAAGACAAAGTAGTCCGCTTCTCGGGCCGGGAAGGGCACCAGATTTTCCTGGAACCGGAGGGGCTGGACGACGACACGATCTATCCCAACGGGATTTCCACGTCGCTGCCTGAAGACGTTCAACTCGCATTGTTGAAAACAATCCCGGGCTTGGAGAACGTGACCATGCTCCGGCCGGGCTATGCCATCGAATATGACTATGTCGATCCGCGCGAATTGCATCCCTCCCTCGAAACCAAGCGCATTCCGGGGCTTTTCCTGGCCGGCCAAATCAACGGCACCACCGGATATGAAGAGGCCGCCGCGCAAGGTTTGATGGCAGGACTGAATGCGGCTCGAAAGGTGGGGGGGGCCGAACCGATTATTCTTGATCGGGCGCAAGCCTATATCGGGGTCCTTATCGACGATCTCGTTACGCGAGGGGTCTCCGAGCCGTATCGGATGTTCACCTCGCGCGCCGAATATCGCCTGACGCTGCGGGCGGACAACGCGGACCAGCGTCTCACCGGCTTTGCGAACGGTATCGGTATTGTGGGAGCCGCGAGAACTCAGGCTTTCCAGGACAAAATGGAGCGCCTTACGAGGGCTCGCGCTCAGGCGTCGGAGCTGAGTCTTACATCGACGGAGGCGGCCCGGCGCGGTCTGGCCGTGCGTCAGGATGGCGTTCGGCGATCGGCCAACGATCTGCTCGCTCTTCCCGACGTAAGCGTGGCCACTCTGATTCTCATTTGGCCGCAATTGGCAGCTATTCGGGCCGATGTCGCCGAGCAATTGGAAATCGACGCGCACTACGCCGGTTATCTTGATCGCCAGGAATCCGACATCGTCGCATTTCGCCGAGACGAATCGCTGCAACTACCGGAGACCATGGATTATGAGATAGTGGCGGGGCTTTCCACGGAATGCCGCCTGAAGCTGTCCGCGATACGTCCGCGCACGCTTGGCCAAGCTGCACGGATCGACGGCATAACGCCCGCCGCCCTTACGTTGGTTCTCGCGCACATCAAATCCCGCGCCGTCCAACGTCATGCCGGTTGAAATGGTCACTTTTGGCGCGGACGATTTCGCCGCGGCCACCGGTGTTTCACGTGAAACACTGTCTCAGCTCAAATTATACGCATCCCTTCTGACCGAGTGGAACGAACGTCACAATCTCGTATCCGACGCTTCACTTCCCGACCTCTGGCGCAGGCATTTTCTCGATTCCGCCCAGCTGAACCAATTCATCCCGGAGACAGCCGTTTCGTTGGTCGATCTTGGCAGTGGCGCCGGTTTTCCTGGCCTGGTGCTGGCAGTGATGCTCCGGGATCGCGCCTTTCGCACCGTCCTGTACGAATCGACGGGGAAGAAAGCCGATTTTCTGAAGCTCGTTGCAGAACGCCTGCAACTGACCGCGGTCGAGATTCGTCATTCCCGAATTGAAGCGGGCGCGGCTGAACCCTTTGACATTATCACCGCACGCGCCTGCGCGCCGCTTCACCGTCTCCTCGACTATGCACAGCGGTTTTGGGGGCCGCGATCGAAATCCTTGCTGCTGAAGGGGCAAAGTGTAGACGTTGAATTGACGGAAGCTCGCAAATTCTGGAGGATGGAATTGGAGAGGCACCCAAGCCAGTCCGATGCCTCGGGCGTAATTCTTGAAATCCGGACATTGAAACGTGTTGCCAGCAAGCGAGAGCATACCCGCTAAAGAAGCGCGCCGGCCGCGCGTGCTGGTGATTGCGAATCAAAAGGGTGGGGTGGGGAAAACAACCACGGCCATCAATCTGGGAACAGCCCTTGCGGCCGTTGGCGAAACAACGCTGATTATCGATCTGGACCCGCAAGGCAATGCGTCCACCGGGCTTGGCATTCCCCGGACCGACCGCAAGATCACATCCTACGACGTCCTTATGGGCGGGGCGCCCCTGGCGTCCGCCATCGTGCAAACCCGCATTCCGGGCTTGGCTGTCGTACCGGCAACGCAGGATCTGTCGGGCGCGGAACTTGAGCTCGTGAGTGAAACGCGCCGGAATTTCCGCCTGCGCGATGCTCTGAACACCTTTGCCGATAGCGATAGCCGGTTTTCCTACGTTCTGATCGATTGCCCGCCAGCGCTTGGGCTTCTCACTGTGAACGCCATGGCGGCAGCCCACGCAGCCGTCGTTCCGTTGCAATGCGAGTTCTTCGCCTTGGAAGGTCTCAGTCAGCTCCTGAAAACCATCGAACGGGTGCGCGCCAATCTGAACCCCGATCTGGAGATACAGGGCGTTGTCCTAACAATGTTCGATAAACGGAACAAGTTATCGGACGAGGTGGCCTCAGATGTGCGGGCGCACCTGGGAGACAAGGTTTATCAAACGGTTATCCCGCGAAACGTGCGAATTTGCGAAGCGCCCAGCCATGGTCTCCCTGCTCTGGTCTACGACCTGCGGTGTCCGGGAAGCCAAGCCTACATCAAGCTGGCGGGGGAACTGATCCAACGCGAGCGGACCCGTCACCCCGGGCCATTGGCGGCCTGAAATGAGCGATGAGCCTCGCACCCGTAATGTAACGCCCCGTGGATTGGGCCGGGGGCTCTCGGCTTTGCTGGGCGATGGCGATGCGGAAAGCCGCGAGGCCGGTGAAGGGCCCGTTCGCTCCCGCAACCTGCCGATCGCCTTTTTGAAGCCTAACCCGTTCCAGCCGCGGCGTATTTTCGATCCCGAAGAGCTGAAAAACCTGACTGCGTCGATTGCGGAAAAGGGCGTGCTGCAGCCCATCCTGGTCCGCCCGACCGGCACGCCTGATTCCTATGAAATTGTCGCCGGAGAACGGCGTTGGCGCGCGGCCCAGGCTGCCAAGCTCCATGAAGTGCCCGTCATCGTCCGCGCCCTCAGCGATGCCCAGTCGCTCGAGATTGCCATCATCGAAAATGTTCAACGCGCGGACCTGAACGCCATCGAAGAAAGCATGGCGTATCAAGAGCTTATGGCCAAGTTCCGTTACACGCAGGAACAGGTGGCCGACGTTGTCGGCAAGAGCCGGAGCCATGTCGCCAACACATTGCGGCTGATGAAGCTTCCCGATTCCGTGAGGGGGATGATTTCCTCAGGCAAACTGACAGCCGGACACGCGCGCACGCTCATCGGCGTTGCCGATCCGGAAGCCCGCGCCAAAGAAATTGTGGCCGGCGCGCTTAATGTGCGGGAGGCCGAAAAGAAGGCGCGCCCATCCGGGGTGCCTGCCAAAAAAACCGTTGCGAAAGACGCTGACACCAAGGCCCTGGAACATAGCCTTTCCAGTTCCTTGGGCATGACCGTGGAGATCGAGCATGAGGGAAAGGGCGGCAGGGTAACTGTTCGCTACCGCACGCTCGAACAACTGGACGAGGTCATCCGCCGTTTGCACTTCTACGGCGAAGTCGATTGATCGGTTGAATTACCGCGCGGCGTGCAGCGCTTCGCGCGGATCGATCCGGCCATCATACAGCGCCCGCCCAATCACAACGCCTTCAATCGGCGCATCGGACGCGGCCAGGGCCGTGATGTCTTCAATACCCCCGACGCCGCCGCTGGCAATGACGGGAATGGAAATCGCCCGCGCCAGATTGGCCGTTGCCTCGACGTTGACGCCCTTCAGCATGCCGTCGCGTGCAATATCCGTGAAAATAATCGCTGCAACGCCCGCGTCCTCGAAACGCTTACCCAGTTCGACCGCGGAAAGCGTTGACGCTTCCGCCCAGCCTTCCACGGCGACATACCCATCGCGCGCGTCGATCCCGACCGCGACGCGGTCGGGATGACGGCGAGCTGCGTCTTTCACGAACGCCGGGTTGCGGACCGCCGCCGTGCCGAGGATGACCCTGGTGACGCCGGCGGAAAGCCACGCTTCGACACCGGCAAGATCGCGAATTCCGCCACCCAGCTGCATGGGAACGGAAATTGCGCTCCGAATTGCGCGAATTGCGTCCGCGTTCTCGGAACGGCCCGCAAAGGCGCCGTTCAAATCGACGACGTGCAGCCATTCAAATCCCGCCGCCTCAAAAGCGCGCGCCTGGGCGGCAACGTCTTCGTTGAAAACAGTCGCCTGCTCCATGTCGCCTTGGCGCAAGCGCACGCAGCGTCCGTCCTTCAGATCGATTGCCGGAAACAAAATCACGAGATTACGGCCGCCATTTGAGAAAGCGTTCGAGGAAGGCAAGACCCGCCGCCTGGCTCTTCTCCGGGTGGAATTGCGTGCCGACGATATTATCCCGGCCGACAATCGCCGGAATGGATCCGGCATATTCCGTGGAGGCCAGAATGTGCTCTGCCTGTTTGGGGCGGATGTAATAGGAGTGGACGAAATACACGTCCGTTTCGTCCTCCATACCCTCAAACAGAGCATGCGGCTGGAGCAGCGACAGGGAATTCCACCCCATATGGGGGACTTTGAGTTTCGGTTCTTCCGGCTGAAGTCGCACGACTTCGCCGGGAATCCACCCTAGACCTGCGTGATCGCCATGCTCGCGGCCGACATCGGCCAGCAACTGCATCCCCACACAGATGCCCAGAAACGGCTTGCCGTCCTTGAGCACGGACTGCGTCAGCGCGTCGATCATGCCGGGAATGGAAGAAACCCCGCGCATACAATCGGCAAAAGCGCCAACACCCGGCAGCACAATGCGTTCAGCTTCCGCCACGCGTGACGGATCGGCGGTAACCACAATGTCGTGACCCGTCGTACTATCAGCCGCGGCACGCGCCAACGCCTTCTCGGCGGAACGCAAATTCCCCGAGCCATAATCGATAAGGGCAACAGTGGCAGCCATGGTTCGGGTGATATAGCCGCGTCCCGACGGCCCGTCACTAGGGGCCGAAGTTACGCTTGACGTAACGCGTACTGGGAGCGACGATAAGCCATGATCCTAAGCTACCGCGATGCGTGCACCGAACGCTTCGCGCGGGGCGAAAGGGTGAAACAATTCGAGCCCTTTCGCCGTCAAGCGGAACGAGCTCTCGATCGGCTGGACGCGGCAGCGAGTCTGTCAGACGTGGGCAATTTTCCGGGTCACCGGCTCGAAAAGCTTAAGGGCGACCGGGCGGGCCAGTGGAGCATCAGGATCAATGATCAATGGCGGATCTGCTTTCATTGGACCGAGGGCTCGGCCGGTCCAAGCGCAGTTGAGATCGTGGACTATCACTGAGGTACAAGATGGCGCGTGAACCAATCCACCCCGGCGAGCATCTGTCAGAAGCCCTAAGCGAACTCGGCCTGTCCGCAGCAGAGCTGGCGCGCCAAATCCAGGTTCCGACCAACCGCATCACGGGAATTCTGAGCGAGAAAAGATCCATTTCCGCGGATACGGCACTTCGCCTTGGCCATTGGTTTGGAACCAGCGCGGAGTTCTGGCTGAATTTGCAGAAGCTCTATGAGCTGCGGGTCGCGGAGATCGAAAAGGGTCCCGAAATACGAAAACTGCCCAAGCGCAAAGCGGCGTAGCTAATCTGCGTCCATTTTCAGGGCGGCGATGAAGGCTTCCTGGGGGATGTCGACGCTGCCGAATTGGCGCATCTTCTTCTTTCCCTCTTTCTGCTTGTCCAGCAGCTTGCGTTTGCGGCTGATGTCGCCGCCATAGCATTTCGCGGTGACATCCTTGCGCAGCGCCTTGATGGTTTCGCGCGCAATGACTTTGCCGCCGATCGCCGCTTGCACCGGTATTTGGAACAGGTGCCGCGGAATCAAATCTTTCAGCTTCTCGCACATGCCGCGGCCGCGCATTTCCGCACGGTTGCGATGGACGATCATGGAGAGCGCATCCACCGGCTCGTTGTTGACGAGGATGGACATCTTGACCAGCTCGCCCTCTTCGTAGCCTTCGATGTGATAGTCGAAGCTGGCGTATCCACGGCTCACCGATTTGAGCCGGTCGTAGAAGTCGAACACCACTTCGTTGAGCGGCAGATGATAAACGACCATCGCGCGGGCGCCGGCGTAGGTCAGCTCGACCTGCCGTCCGCGGCGGTCCTCGCACAGCTTCAGCACCGAACCCAAATGCTCGTCCGGCACCAGGATCGTTGCTTTGATCCAGGGCTCTTCGATGTGGTCGATCCGCACGGGGTCCGGCATGTCCGCGGGATTGTGCAGCTCCTTCACCGATCCATCGGTGAGATGGATCCGGTAAATCACCGACGGCGCCGTCGTAATCAGATCGATGTTGAATTCGCGGTCGAGACGCTCGCGGATGATTTCGAGGTGCAGAAGCCCGAGAAAGCCGCAGCGAAATCCGAAACCCAGGGCCGCTGACGTTTCCATTTCATAGGTGAAACTGGCGTCGTTCAGATGCAGTCTGCCCAACGCTTCGCGCAGCTGCTCGAACTCGGCGGCATCGATGGGAAACAGGCCACAGAACACCACCTGCTGCAGGGCTTTGAACCCTGGCAAAGCCTCCGTGGCGCCCTTGCGTTCGTCGGTGATGGTGTCACCAATCTGCGTGTCGGCGACCAGTTTGATGGCGGCGGTCAAAAATCCGACCTCGCCCGGACCCAGCCGCTCCACCATCTCCTGCTTGGGTCTAAAGACGCCGACCCGCTCGACCTGATAGACGGCATTGGCCGCCATCATGCGAATCTTGGCGCCCTTTTTCAGCTCGCCATCGACCACGCGCACCAGCACCACCACGCCGAGATAGGCGTCGTACCAGGAATCGATCAGCAGAGCCTTCAGTGGCGCGTCCTCGACGCCCTTGGGCGGCGGCAGCCTCATCACCACGGCTTCCAGCACCGCTTCGATGTTCAGCCCGGTTTTGGCCGAAATCGCGACGGCGTCGGAGGCGTCCAGGCCGATGACATCTTCGATTTGCTGCTTGATGCGATCGGGCTCGGCGGACGGCAGATCGATTTTGTTCAGGATGGGCACGATCTCCAGCCCGGCGTCGATCGCCTGATAGACATTGGCCAGTGTCTGCGCCTCGACGCCTTGGCTGGCATCGACCACCAGCAGCGCGCCCTCACAGGCGGCCAGGCAGCGCGAGACCTCGTAGGCGAAATCCACATGGCCAGGGGTGTCCATGAGGTTCAGGACATAGGTTTCCCCATTATGGGCCTTGTAGTTCAGGCGGACGGTCTGCGCCTTGATCGTGATCCCGCGTTCGCGCTCGATATCCATGGAATCGAGCACTTGGTCTTTCATTTCACGCTGAGACAGCCCGCCGGTGAATTGAATCAGCCGGTCGGCAAGGGTGGATTTGCCATGGTCAATATGCGCGACGATGGAGAAATTGCGGATATGGGCGAGGTCGGTCATCGGGAGGAGAGATAGCGGCGCAGACGTCCGGGGTCCAGTGCGGCCCTGGCGTTATGCTTCGTTGGAGGCGAGACGCAGCCGCAGCGTTGCGGTTATGGCGCGCCAGAGCCCGATCACGATGACAAGAGCGCCAAAACCCCAGACATACCAGCCCGGACGAATACCCGAGCGGAAGGTGAAGTCCGCCTCCAGCACCCGAAGGATCGGGGCGCGGAAGGCGATCCAAAACCAGACTGCCTCAAGCAGGAATACCGCCACGCCCACGCCGAACCAGCTTGCGGCGATTGCCCAGAGCGGGAACTCGCCCTGAGGCCGCCAAGCCCAGTGCATAAGCCGGTAAATCAGCAGCCAGGCGATCAGGCCGCCCATGACGGTTGGCTCGAAGACTTCCAGCTTCGACTGCAGGAAATAATGGATCCCCGTCAGGATGGCCGCCGGATAGACCAGCCAATGCCATTTGCGCCAGCGCAGGCCCCCAAGGCTCCGCGTGCTGAAATCGTTGGAGGTGACTGCCAGAGCCAAAAGCACGAGCCATGCGGTCATGCCGATGGTGAGGTAGTACCGTAGCACGATCTCCGACACGACCTTGCCCCAGTCGAACATCTGATCGGCGATGTACAGGATCAGATGCAGCAGGATGTAGAGAAACGACGCCACGCCGACCATGCGGCGCACATCGACCAGCAGCGCATAGCGCGCAATCCGCCGCATCGGCGTAATGAACAACCCCAGCAGCAGAAAGCGGAACGACCACAAGCCGGCTTCGTGGATGGCCTCAGTACGCGGGCGCGCGCCCAGATTATGCGTGGCGGTGAAATAGATCAGAGCAAGCAGCGGCGCGACGAGCAGCGCGAGGGTCGCCGCCCTTAAGAGAGAAAATCGTTTTCGCCGGTCGTGCCAAAGCGCCATGTGTGGTCCGACAAGAGCAAGGCCATCTTAACTTCGCAATATGCCGCCCGTTGCTTTCGTCACGGCAGTCACGATCTTTTGCGCCGTGGCGTCGATTTCCGCCTCGGTCAAGGTGCGGTCCTTCGGCTGCAGGCGCACAGCGATGGCGAGGGACTTCTTACCCTCGGGCACGCCTTTGCCTTCATAGAGATCGAACACCGAGACAGTCTCGATCAATTGACGGTCGACAGAGCGCGCAGCTTTGACAACCGCATCGGCGGCAACGGAGGTATCGAGCAGGAACGCAAAGTCGCGCTCGACGGCCATCAGGTCGGACGATTCGAGTTTGCCGCGCGCTTTGGTCGGCTTTGTCTTCGGTTCCGGGATGGCGTCAAGGAAGATTTCGAAGACAGACACAGGGCCTTTGAGATCGAACGCCGCAGCGATTCTGGGATGAAGCTCGCCGAAAAAGGCCAGAGGCTTTGGACCCATCGCAATCGTGCCGGAGCGGCCGGGGTGATACCAAGCAGCCGCGCCGGCTTGCACAGGCGCGGTCATCGGGCCGCCCCACGCGCCTTCCAGCGCAGCAAGCGCGTCGGCTTTCGCGGTGAAGACTCCCGGTACATTACCGTTCTTCATCCAATGACGCGGCGGCTCGCCGATGCGAACGCCGGCGGCGACATTCGCCTGTGCACCCGGAACGCCGGACGCGAATTGCGGCGCAATTTCAAACAGCATCGCGTGGAGAAATCCGCGCGCCTGGTTGCGTTGCGCGGCAGCCAGAAGCGACGGCAGCAAAGACGGACGAAGCGCATCGAGATCGGCGGAAATTGGGTTTTCCAGTTGCCGTCCTTCGTCGCCGCCGCCGAACAAAGAGGCATGCGCGCGCGGAATGAAGGAGAAATGCACCGTCTCATCGAAGCCGCGCGTCGCCAGCGTCCGCCGCACAGTGGACATGCGGCGCTGCGCCGGTGTCAGCACCGCTTGCGCCACCGCATAGGGGCGCAACATGGCAACAGGCTGCACGTTCTCGATGCCGTGAATGCGAACGACTTCTTCCACTAAATCCGCAGGGCCATGCACATCGGGGCGCCAGGACGGCGGCATGACGGTCATGGTGTCGGCGCCGGAAACGCCAAAGCCCAGGCTGGTGAGGATGCGCTGAATTTCCTCGGGTGAAATCTCCAACCCAGCCAGCCGTTTCACTTCGGCAGCGGAGAATGGGATGGTTCGCTTCCATTGCGGAGGATCGCCCGCGACAACGGCATCCGATGGCTCGCCGCCGCAGAATTGCAATATCAGTTTGGTGGCAAGCTCCAGACCGGGAAGAACGAATTCCGGATCGACGCCGCGCTCGAAGCGATAGCGCGCATCGGACAGTATGCCCAGTTTGCGGCCCGTGCCCGCGATTCGAATGGGATCGAACAGCGCGGATTCCAGAAACACATCCGTGGTCGCTTCGGTGCAGGCTGTTTCTTCCCCGCCCATGATGCCGGCGATAGCGCGTGCCGCTGTTTCATCGGCGATGACCACGATCTCTTCATCCAGCGTGTAGGTCTTGCCGTCGAGCGCGATGATCGTTTCGCCCGCTTTTGCCAGACGCGCACGCATATTGCCGGTGAGTTTCGTTGCATCGAATGCGTGAAGCGGACGGCCCCAGCCATGCGAAACAAAATTGGTGACGTCCACGACCGCAGAAATCGGTCGTAAGCCCGCCGCCTTCAGCCAATCCTGTAGCCATTGCGGCGAGGGGCCATTCTTCAGCCCTCGAACGTAGCGCCCGGCAAACATCGGGGCTGCGTCTTCAGCGCCGGCCGGAAATTCCAGACCCGTCGCAATCGGCGACGGAAATTTTCCTGCGACCGGCGAAAGATCGCCTTCCCGCAAAGTCCCCATACCGGCTGCGGCGAGGTCGCGCGCCATGCCATACACGCTCGTGCAATCGCCGCGATTGGGCGTGATCGACACATCGATGACCGCATCGGTCAGGCCGAGCGCCTTCGCCGCGGGCTCTCCGACAACCGCATCCGCTGAAAGCTCAATAATTCCATCGTGGTCGTCGTTCAGCAGCAGCTCGCGGCCCGAACACAGCATGCCCCGCGATTCGACACCGCGAATGGAACCGATTTTCAGTTCCGCAGCCGTCGCCGGAATAATCGTTCCGGGTTTGGCGAAAACGACTTTGATGCCGGTGCGCGCATTCGGTGCGCCGCACACCACCTGCACCGGCGCGCCTGCACCCGCGTCGACGATGCACAATCTCAAGCGATCGGCGTTGGGATGCTTCTCCGCGGAGATGACATAGGCAACGGTGAAGGCTTTCAGCCGCGCACCGGGCTCATCGACGGATTCCACTTCCAAACCGATATTGGTCAGCTTCTCCGCAATTGCCGAAGCATCGGCATCGGTGTCGAGCGCGCTCTTCAGCCAGGAGAACGGGAATTTCATCGCGACAATCCCTCCTGCAAGGCGGGGATGTCGAGCGATGCGAAGCCGTAATGCTTCAGCCAGCGCAAATCCGAATCGAAGAAGGGCCGCAGATCGGGAATGCCATATTTCAGCATGGCCAGACGATCGATGCCGAAGCCGAAGGCGTAACCCTGATAGCGATTGGGATCGATGCCGCACATTTCGAGCACGCGCGGATGCACTATGCCCGAGCCGGCAATTTCAAGCCAATCCTTGCCCTCGCCGAATTTGATTTGGCCGCCGGAGCGGTCGCACTGAATGTCCACTTCCATCGACGGCTCGGTGAACGGGAAATAGGACGGGCGCAACCGCATCTTCACGTGCGGCACTTCGAAGAAGGCTTTGCAGAATTCCTGCAGCACCCATTTCAGATGGCCAAGATGGGTCTCTTCGTCGATCACCAGGCCTTCGACCTGATGGAACATCGGCGAATGGGTTGCATCGGAGTCGCTGCGATAGGTGCGGCCCGGCGCGATGACGCGGATCGGCGGCTTCTGCGTTAGCATCGTGCGCACCTGAACCGGGCTGGTATGCGTGCGCAGAACGGGGCGCACGCCATCGGCCTGCGGCTTCAAATAAAACGTGTCGTGCATTTGCCGCGCGGGATGCTCCGGCGGAATGTTCAGTCTGGTGAAATTATAGTCTTCCGTTTCGACGTCGGGTCCTTCGGCGACCCTAAAATCCAGGTCGGCCAGGATGGCGATAATTTCATCCCGAACGTGACTGACGGGATGAATGGTGCCGCGCGGAATTTCGGGCGCGGGCAGCGTGACATCGATGCGCTCGGACTGAAGGCGCAGGTCCAACGCACTGTCTTCGAGCTGCGTCTTGCGCGCGGCAATCGTGTTGGCCACGCGGTCGCGCAGTCCGTTGAACAGCGGCCCGTTAATCTTGCGCTCGTCCGGGCTCATGCCGCCGAGCGTTTTCAGCAGCTCGGCGACGGCGCCCTTCTTGCCGAGGGCGGCCACGCGCACGTCGTCAAGCGCGCGCTCCTCGGTTGCGCTTGCGATTGCGGCAAGAAGCTCGCGTTCCAGCTCAGCAATGTCGGTCATGCAAATCTCTCGTGCAGTAGGGCGTGAAGGATACGGCTCCAGAATTTGCCTGGAGGTCACCCCGCGCCGTCTACAGAGAAATCAGCGCGGCTGGGTGGCCTGATCGACCAGGGCTTTGAAGGCCTCGGGCTCACGCACCGCAAGGTCTGCCAAAACTTTCCGGTCCATCTCGATGCCCGCGGTGGCGAGGCAGCTGATAAATCGGCTGTAGGTCAGGCCGTGCTCGCGAACCGCAGCGTTGATGCGCTGGATCCAGAGGGCGCGGAAATTCCGCTTCTTCAGCTTACGCCCGACATAGGCGTACTGCATGGATTTATCGACCGCAGCATTGGCCGTGGTGATGTTGCTCTTGCGGCGGCCGTAGAATCCTTTGGCTGCCTTCAATACGCGTTTGCGGCGAAGGCGCGAGGGTACGGCGCGGGGGGCTCTCGACATGGGTCTCTCCTACTTGCCGTACGGCATCCAGCGCGCAATGCGCTTGGTTTCGGAAGGATCCAGAACGGTACCGCCCCGAAGGCTTCGAATTTGCTCGTTCGAGCGCTTGATCATGCCGTGGCGCTTACCCGCCTGGCCGGCGCGGACTTTTCCGCTCGCAGTGAACCGGAAGCGCTTTTTGGCGCCCGATTTCGTCTTCAGTTTGGGCATTTTGCGTCTCCTGTGGCGGGAAAGGACCAAAGTCCTGCCCGCATCGCGTAAAAAGCAGCCACGGCATGCCCTGTACGCCGGGCGGCTGGTTGAGCGCGGCGTTATACGCGAGACGAACGGATTTGCAAGATGGAGTTCCGGCCGGCGGCGTAGCCGGGGCAGAGACAAATTGGGGGCCGTTTGGCTTAAGGTATAGGGTATTGCTGCTCCATTGCTTAATATACGGCCAAAGAGCCGAGGGGATTCGCATGAGCATGCTTGATGAATTTAAGACTTTTGCTATGCGCGGCAACGCCATAGACCTCGCGGTCGGTGTTGTGGTCGGCGCCGCCTTCAGTTCCATCGTGAATTCGCTGGTCAAAGACATCATTAACCCGCCGCTCGGTGTTCTCCTTGGCGGCATCGATTTCTCGAACTTTTTCTTCGTGATACGGGGGGAGGGCACCTACCCGACTCTGAAAGCGGCCCAAGACGCGGGCGCCGTGGTCGTCGGCTACGGCCTTTTCCTCAATGCGCTCATCAACTTCGTAATCGTGGCCTTTGTGCTGTTTCTGATCCTGCGGCAGATCAACCGCCTGACCACGCCGAAAGCGGTCGAAACGCCCGCCGATCCGCCGCCGCCGCCGGAAATCCAGCTTTTGCGCGAAATCCGCGACGTGCTGAAGGCCAACACCGCCACAAAACCCAATTAAGCGAGCTGGACGCCGGCAAAAACGGCCGCGGTTACGCCCATGATCGCGTAAACGCTGACGCGCGTGTAAAGGATCAGAGCCGCCGCCACCACGGTCGTGAAGATCTGAAGCGCGCCCACATGCGCGGCCTCAAGCACCGCCAGCGCGCCCGCGAAGACCAGCCCGACGGCTACCGGCAGAAGCCCCCGTTCCAGGGCGGTCCGCCAGGGCGAGTCCTTGCTCGCGTGCCACCAGCGCACGGCCGCGTACACCAGCAGCGAAGACGGGATATAGATCGCCAGGGTTGCGGCAATGGCCCCGCCCAGCCCGGCTACCTGCCAGCCGATCAAGGCGGCAATCAGCGTGCTCGGTCCCGGTGCGGCCCGGGAAATTGCGAACAGATCGGCAAAGGCAGGCCCGCTCATCCAATGGTGGACGTCGACCACCTGGTGCTGCATTTCGGCGACGATCGCCTGCCCCCCGCCAAACGAGATGAGCGACAGCGGGGCAAATACCAGGGCAAGCGATAGGAGGCGGGAATCGCTCATGGCGTGCGCTTCTTCGCCTGAAGGTGTTCCAGACCAATGGACAGCGGAGTCATCGCCAGCACCATGGGAATCATCGGCCAGTGCAACACGCCCACGGTGACGAACAGGGTCACAGCAATGGCTATCGGAATCGGCCTGCGGACCTTGCGCGCGAGCTTGACGCCGATGGTCAGCGTCATCCCGACGCCCACGGCAGCGAGACCGGCCAGCACCGCGTGCGCTACCGGCGAGCTCCCGAACTGCCGGTAGAGATAGCCAAGAATGAGAATAATCACGAAAGGCGGGGCCACCATGCCGATAGCCGCGGCGGCTCCGCCGATGCCCCCCCGAAGCTGCGAGCCGATATAGATGGACAGGTTCACCGGATTGGCGCCGGGAAGAACCTGCGCCAGCGTCAGCGCCGTCGTGAAGTGCTCGTCATCCAGCCAGCCGCGCCGCTCGACCACCTCCTTATAAAGCCAGGCTGCCGTGCTGCCGCCGAAGCTGGTCACACCGACGCGGAAAAACACTCCGATCAAATCGAGCAGGGGAATCTGCTTGGGAGGTGGAACTTCGGGGGTCATTCGAAAACCAAAATAGCTGTGGTTCAGGTTTAGCACCCAGCCATCGCCTGTCCATGGCCGATGGTGGCGCAGCCGCTCAATTCAGCATCCTTACCGATCGGACATTTTCGCCGAGCGGTGCGCGTATGGTATTCAGGCGCAAGTAGAACGGGAGGAAAATCGATGTCCGGACGCCGCATTCTGTCTGCGCTTGCCGCATGTGCGCTTCTGCCACTGCTTCAAGCGCAGGCTCCCGCGCCTCAGGGCGAGATCATCGGCGATGAGATCTATGTGAATTGCCAATACCGCATGGCGGCATCCTTCCCGCACGATCCCAAGACCCGCAACGTCACCTATCGCGATGCCGTGCGCACCGCGCCGGCCCGGCAGTTCTATTACGAGCGCCCGGCAGGACAGCTCAGCGTAACGGTTGCTCAAATCGCGGGTGGACCCACGGTAGACAAGCAGGTGATCGAGAACGCCGCCGATACGCTCCGCAAACGCGGCCAAGTGCGCTTCGATGCCTTTGTGTACTACGACGACGATAAATCGGCACAGCTTCCAGGCCGCCAGCTCCAAATCGCTTTGCCCGACGGACATCTGCTCAATGCGAGTGTCTATATGGCGGACCATCGCCTCTTTCTTACCGAGGCGGTTGCGACGACGAACGATATCGAGGCTCTGATGTTTTCGCAGTCCGTCTCCATGATCGACCAGAACGGGACCGATCTGGACACAAATCCGGTGAACGTGGCGACGAGCACAATCGGAAACTCCGCCGGCCTTCCCTCGCGCCAATACGACTGTACACGGATCAATCGTCCGCGTTAGCGCCGGGCCGTTATGCGCTGGGGAAGCCGAACAGGCGCGCGGGATTTTCCACGAGGATGCGGCGTCTGGTATCGTCATCGGGTGCGATGACGGCCAGGACATCGAGCAAATCCCCTTCATTGGGCGTTCGGCCGGGTGTGAATGTGTTTCCGTGCGGCCAGTCGGTGCCCCATAACACCCGATCCGGGGCAACGCCAATCACAGCTTGCGCGAACGGCACCATGTCGAGGTAAGGCAGGCTCCCCGGCACGCGCGCTTGCGGCACGCCGCTGATTTTATCGAAGCTGCAGAGTTTCACCCAGAAGCGATCGTCCTTCAGCAGATCGAGCAGTAGTTTGAACGCCGGTTGATCGAGCCCGTCCTTGCCGCGCACGCGCGCCATGTGGTCTATGATCGTCACCCCCGGCAAAGTGCGGATAAAGGCCTCATGCTCCAGGAAATCCGGGGGATCGACGTGCAGATCCAGAACCCAATCCAGCTTTTGCAGCTTTGGCAGATGCTCGCGCAAATGCTCCACGCTGCCGGGCCGGTCCTTCATCAGATGAAAGCGCGCGCCGCGCATGCCGCCTTCGGCCAATGCCTGTAACGCCGCGTCATCAAATGACGAGTCGATATTGGCAATACCGCGCGCTGCATCGCCAAGTGTGGCGATGGCGTTGAGAATGACGCGGTTGTCGTGTCCATGCGCGGTCGGCGTGACGAACACGACCCGGCTCAGCCCGGTGATTTTCATCATGTTCTGATAGTGCTCGACCGGCGCGGCCGGCGGCGTATAGCGGCGCTTCTCGGCATAGGGAAAAAGATGCGGCGGCCCGAAGACATGCGCATGCGTGTCGCAAGCGCCTTGCGGCAGCGTCCAGCTTGGCTTTTTGGTGTTGGGGTCTGGCCCAAGACTGACGGGAACGGAAACCATACCGCTTATATCCTTCCAAGCAATTGAATTCACCGAAGTGCGAACGCCGGCGTGTAGGATCAAACGAACGCGGCCACACAGCACCCAACCGATTTTCGTCAGCTCTGCCGGTATTGTCGAGGTTATGGACTGCGTGGTACAGAACTGGTGTCTACCCGAAGCGAGACTAAGAGGTGCATCCATGCGCGCTGCCGGATTTTTCCTTCGCTCCGTAACATGCGCCTTTCTTTTGATGCTGGGCATTGGCGGAGCTGCGCTGGCGCAGGCCACGTCCGATGAGCTTGGTCCGCCGGTGGGCGCCAAGCTGACGGAAATCGGGACGCCGCCGGACCAAACCGGAATGCCACGGCCGCTTTCATCTTTGATGGGCGATAAGGGACTCGTTCTGTTTTTCTTCCGGTCCGCCGATTGGTGTCCGTATTGTCAGGCCCAGATGATGGACTTGAATACGGCGGTCACGGACATCGAAAAGCGCGGCTATCGTATGGCGGGGATTTCTTACGACAGCCCGCAAATTCTCAGCACGTTCATCGAGCGGCGCGGCATCAAATACACGCTGCTGTCCGATCCCAAATCCGAGATCATCGACCGCTACAAACTGCGCGACCCGCAATACAAGGCGGGAAGCCGCGCCTATGGCGTGCCACGCCCGGTCATCTTCATTTTGGACAAGACAGGCACCGTCAAATCCAAGCTGTATGAAGAGACCTATCAAAAGCGTCCGCCGGCGACTCTGGTCCTTGCGACGCTCGATAAAGTGGCGAGCGGGAAATGACTTCGCCCGCCCGGAGCTGAGCCGGAGATGGCGCGTCCCCGCGAATTCGATCCCGAACACGCTCTCGACCGCGCGATGCGCGCGTTTTGGGCGAAGGGATATGAAGCCACTTCCTTAGACGATCTGTGCGAAGCAACGAACCTCAGCCGGTCGAGCCTGTACGCCGCGTATGGTGACAAGCGCAGCTTGTTTCTCCAAACGCTCGACCGTTACGGCGACAATGCGGTGGCGAGGGTCAGTGCGGCGCTGTCTCGTCCCGTGCCTGTTCGCGAGGCGCTCCAAGCTTTCCTGGCTGAGATGATCGAGCAGATCGTCGCCGGTTTCGGCAGGACGGGATGCTTTATTGGCAATTGTGCCGCGGAAGTTGCGCGTCAGGACCGCGCCGCCGCCGCCACGGTCAAATGCAATCTCGACCGCATCGAGGCGGCATTTCGCGAGGGACTGGAACATGCGCGCAAGAGCGGCGAGTTGCCAGCCGGGACGGATGTCCTAGCGCTAGCGCGGTTCTTCGTCGCGAGCACGCAGGGTTTGCGTCTGATGGGCAAAGCGAACGCCAGCCGGGAGACACTGCAAGACATCGCGCGCGTCATGGTCCAGTCCTTGGACACAAGCGGTGCACGCGGGACAGAGTAATTTTGCGTTTGGGATGAATTCGCGAACGGGGGTTTTCGCAATGCGTCGCAATGTATTTAGGAATGCGCATGCTCGCCGGATGTGCGGTGGTGTTGGAATAGCCGCTTGTGTGGCGGCTTGCTGGGTTGTCGGCCCGGCGCTGAGCGCGGCGGCGCAGCAATCCATTCCGGATTTCTCCGCAGGTACCGTTGGATGGCTGGCGCAAGGCGTGAACTTCCAATCCCCGCCCAGCGGCCCGCATGAAGTCACCAACGATCCGGCCCATCCGTTCCGGCCACCGGGCCGCGGCGAGGCGCCGGTATGGCGCATTGCCGATTTGAACAATCCCATCCTGCAGCCCTGGGCGCGCGAGGAATTGAAGAAGCGGAACGAGCGCATTCTGGCAGGCGGCACCGGCTATACGCGGCAGGTAGCATGCTGGCCGATGGGTGTGCCCGCGTTCCTGCTTTATCCGGCGCAGCCGCTTTACATTGTTCAAACGCCGAAACAGGTCGTGCTGATCGCACAAATGGACAATCAAGTCCGGCATGTCTACCTGAACGTTTCGCATTCCAAATCGGTCAAGCCCAGCTGGTACGGCGAATCCGTCGGCCACTATGAAGGCGACACGCTTGTCGTGGATACCATCGGCATGAACGACCGGACCTGGATCGACAACTACCGCACGCCGCACAGCCCCAATCTTCACATCGTCGAGCGATTCCGCGTGGCCGGCGACGGCAAGACGCTGCAAGTCGATGTGCATGTCGAAGACCCCGGCGCTTTCACGACGCCTTGGAATACGATCCAGCGTTACGATCGCGCCGAGCTGGGCGGCCTGACCGAATTCCCATGTGCCGAGAACAACGATCATTTCCGGGAGCCGGATGTCGAGCCGATGCCAACCGCGGCGCCCCCCGATTTTTGAGCAGGCGCGACACTTGCCATTCCTGCCGTATGCTCGCTACGCAAGCTCGCTTGTTGCCGCTCTGTTGCTTTGCGCCGTGGCGCAATCAGCCCTTGCCGCCAATCCGCTCGAAGAAGTTCTAGCCTTTGGCAGACCGCTCGCCGATCTCCGCCTGCGCTTTGAGAATGTGGGTCAGGAAAACAAAACCAAGGAAGCCTCGGCGGCGACATTGCGTGCGAGATTAGGCTACCAGACGAAGGAGTTTCTGGGCCTGTCGGCGCTGGCCGAATTCGATCTCGTGCAGCATTTCGGCGCCAGCCATTACGATGACACGATCGGCAGCGGCCTATCCGCCTACGCGGTTATCGCCGATCCCGACATGGCCACGCTGAACCGTCTGCAACTAGCCTACGCCGCGCGCATTTTCAGCGATACGGAGGGTATGCAGGATTTGCATGCCGTTCTTGGGCGTCAGCGGTTTGTCCTGGGCGATGGCCGCTATATCGGCAATGCCGATTGGCGGCAGCATGAACAGACATTCGATGCCGTCAGTATGACGGAAACCCTGATCCCTGCGGTCACGCTCACCTATGCTTATGTCGACCGCGTGAATCGGATTTTCGGTCCCGCCAGTCCCGCCGGACATTTCGACAGCGACAGCCATCTGTTCCACCTTGCGTTCACGGGGTTGGCGCCGTCGCTGCGGGTCGAAGGCTTCGCGTATTTCATCGATCTGAAACAGGCGCCGCAATCTTCGGCACAGACTGTTGGATTGCGTGCTGAGGAGCGCGTGGATTTGGGCGCGGGCGTCGCGCTGCGGATGAACGCCACCTATGCCAACCAGAGACCCTATGGCGGCAACCTTAGGGCGTTCGATCTTACGAACTATCTGGCGGAAGGGGGGCTTGCCTATCACGGATGGACCGGACTGATCGGTTATGAGGTCTTGGAAGGGGACGGTCACGCCGCGTTTCAGACACCGCTGGCGAATCTTCACGCCTTTCAGGGCTGGGCGGAAATCTTCCTCGTCAAACCGCCGGATGGCCTCAAAGACCTTTACCTGAAAGGGACGTACAATTTCGACGCTGTTCCCTTCCTTGCCAGACTCACGCCGTCATTCGCCTACCATTCCTTTTCGGCGGAGCACGTGACCGCCGATTATGGCCATGAGTGGGATGCACAAATGGAAGCGCAGGTCGACGCTCATCTGACACTGGACGGCACGCTTGCGGTCCACACCCCGGGCGGCCCGTTCCCGGCCAAGACCGTGTTTTGGCTGTATGCCACCTACCGGCTTTAAAGGCGGCGGCCCCGGCCTGAGTTCACCGGATAGCCGCCCACATCATCGTAAGTTTTGGTGATCGAGCGGCAGTTCAGGTTATAGTCCGCGCCGCTGGCGGGTGGGGACCTGCTTGGCTTCTGCCACTCCGACCATTTAGGAAACGCTCGTGAAAATCCTTGGCGCCCTTAAGCTGCTTTATGTCCAAGTGCTGGTTGCGACGATTTTGGGCGTCGTGTTTGGGCTGTTCTTTCCGGAGACCGGCGTCGCGCTGAAGCCGCTGGGCGATGCCTTCATCAAAGTCATCCGCATGGTCATCGCGCCGGTGGTGTTCTGCACCGTGGCCATCGGCATCGCGCATATGAGCGATCTGAAGAAATTCGGGCGGGTCGGCGGCAAGACGCTGCTTTACTTCGAAGCGGTCTCGACGCTGGCCCTGTTCATCGGCCTGGTGGTTGCGGCAGTCGCCCGGCCCGGCGCGGGCTTCAACATCGATCCCAGCACGCTCGATCCTTCCGTGGCGGCGCAATACACCAAGGGCGCGCAGGCCTCGACGACCTTCGCCGAGCAATTGCTGAAGATCATCCCCGACACGCTGTTCAGCCCTTTCATCACCGGGGATCTGTTGCAGGTGCTGTTCATCGCGGTCCTGACGGGCTTTGCCTGCTCGCGGTTGGGCTCGTTCGGCACGCAATGCGCCCACGCGATGGAGGCGGCGACCAAAGTCCTGTTCTCCATCATCAAGATTATTGTCTGGGCCGCGCCCGCCGGATCGTTCGGCGCGATGGCCTTCACCATCGGGCGCTACGGCATCGATTCGTTGCGGCCTTTGGCGTTCCTGATCGGCACGTTCTATCTCGCCGCCTTCGTATTTGTGATCGTCGTACTGGGCACGATCGCGCGGCTGGCCGGATTCTCGATCTTCCAGTTCCTGCGCTACATCCGCGAGGAGCTGTTGATCGTGCTTGGGACGTCCAGCTCCGAACCGGTGCTGCCGCAATTGCTCGTCAAGATGCAGCAATTGGGCGCGTCGCGTTCGGTGGTCGGGCTCGTGATTCCGACGGGCTACAGCTTCAATCTCGACGGCACGAATATCTATATGACGCTGGCCATCATGTTCCTGGCGCAGGCGACGAACACCGATCTGACCTTCTGGCAGCAGGCGGAAATCCTGGCCATCGCGATGCTGACGTCCAAGGGCGCCAGCGGCGTGACCGGCGCGGGCTTCATTACACTGGCCGCGACATTGACCATCGTGCCGGCGATACCCATCGCCTCGCTGGCGGTGCTGGTGGGGATCGACCGCTTCATGTCGCAATGCCGCGCCCTGACCAACGCCATCGGCAACGGCGTTGCGACACTGGTGATCGCCAAATGGGAAAACGAACTCGACACGGTGCAGCTTGCCCGTGAACTCGCCGCCGGTCCGCGGGAAATCGCTCCGGCCGGGCACGAAAAACCCCACGCCTCGCCGGATTTGTCACCGGCGGAATGAGCGGTTATCTCGCCGGGAATACAGAGCGTAGGATAGGGTCTCGCAGATAAAGCCCGGTCCACATGATGATGCCAACATACACACCGAACAATGTGTGCGTGAACAAGGGGCTTCCAATGCGTGCGTGCGTTGCGATAGCCCCGCCGAGATACCCTGTCAGAAGCACGGCCCCGAGAATGCTGGTCCTGGGGACCAAGTAGAGCAATGTAGCAATGAGCAAGACAATACCGAGCGGGACTGCAGAGCTTTCCGGCCAACCAAGCTGCGCCATCGTTTCCAAGACGATCGGGAACCGCATGAGTTTCATTCCTGCATCTGAGATCAGGAACAGGGCGCTAATTCCCATTAGCCCATAGCCCGTGCGCGTCATCCATTTGGGTGCAGGTATAAATCGCGGGAGCAAAGTGTACCACTGAACCGGCTTTGATTTGGCTGCTGGAAGGCGGCGGCAAAGTGTACCGGTCCTGCTAGGCCGTCTTTATGTCTTGAAGGGCATGGAGGGGCTGGAAGGATGTTCACAGTGGAACTTT